>JAHFTB010000033.1 GCA_023269545.1 Verrucomicrobiota bacterium
GCAGCAGACTGACTGCATTTTTTTTGAATTGTTGATCGTAGTTTTTTGGTGGTTTTGGCATGTTGCAGTGCTTTCTTTATCACTGCCTCGGGCTCTCCTCAATTTCGGGGGAAGTTCACAATAGCTTTCGGCCGCATAGTGCCCTTGGTTATCAAACACCACAGCAATATGCTCAGCAAAAAAGGAACCAATCTGATGGGGCCTGCGCGGCCCCAAACCCTGCGCCGCTCGCCGCGGCAGGCGTTCAGGGGGAACCAAGAGCACGTCCATGTGCATCGGCGACACGAAAACCAAACAACGAAATTATTAGCAAAACTTCCTTTTTGATGTGTCCATTCTCTGGGGTCAGGCCAGCACTTCCATTTAATGAGCGGAAAGCCACGCAAGCGGCTGCACATTTTCTGAAGTTGGCAGGAGGAAAGATGGATTACAGGAAACTCATGCTACTTCTCTATTTTGCAGATTGGATGCTGCTGCTGACCTTTCCGTGCAACATAGGGAGTTAAAATTTTCGTGCCTACGCACACTGATCCTTTGGCGGAAATCAAGGTAAGAATTTTTGTTCGAACTTCCGCAAGTTCTTGAGAAGAAACTTTCCCTTTGTAGATTGCTTTACGGGTAACCCAATCCAGGCTTTTAACTTGATCAGAAAGTACTGCACTCGGGCGCTGAGTGGCAATTAATACCTCGAATGGATAACCTTTAATTTGAGATGTCATCGGGCAACAAATCATCAGATTCGTCTTTCTGTTGTATGCTGAGGGGCTAAGAACTAAGGCGGGTCTATGGCCTGCTTGTGGATTGAAGCATAACCACACGATATCGCCGGCTTCAGGAATATAGCGAGGAGCCATTAAAATGCTTCTTTTCCGATCGCTGAGCCAAAACTAAATTCAGAGTGTATATTTCCCGGGGTAATGCCATCGAGTAATTCTTCAAGATCATATTCATTGCGGCGTATAGGCTCGATGATGATACGTCCGCCTTCCTCATGGACATCTACACTGTCGTCCAGATGCAAATTTATTGCTTTCATGATAGCAGCGGGAATGCGCACAGAAGCACTATTCCCCCATTTTTTTATAGTTATCTGCATGTTCTCTTTTTTGTTCTTCAGTACTGATACTACATAAATTTTTATGTTGCAACAATGTTGATACAAAAAACGAATCAACCTTGATTTTTCCATGAACTGAGGAATTCCCAAACCCAAGGCAACGCTGGAGAAAATGAGATCATTTCGGCAAGTCAACAGGAAGCATCGAGAAGGCTTGCAAGCTGTTCAGTAATAAAAAGATATGCGTTGTTCAGTGCGTGAGATGTGTGATGTGGTATTTTAAGCTCCTATATTGTTGAGCATATTATCTGAAGATCGGAAAAGTATGACTTTAAATTTGAGCAGGAAAATAAAACCAGGATTTCTTATTGATAAGGTGTAAGTAACCTACGAAATTTTGAACGTGCCAGATCAACCAGACCTCAACAAGCGCGTTCTCTCGGTGCGTATTTTGCGAGAGGATTACAAAAAACTGCAAAAAGCAGCCGCCGAGAGGAAGAGGGGATTTAATGAATACATTCGACACATAATAAATGAAGCAACCCATCATGTTGAGCTCACTCATAACGACTATCAAATCATTACCAGCGAAAAAAACTGCGACGTTAAGCGTAAGAATACCAAGAGAGGCATATCGGCGACTCGAAAAACTCGCTGAATTAAACCATAGTACAATTACAAAAACCGCCGCTAATTTTTTGTAGGAAAGGTGTAAGCAACCAGATACATCACCAATCAAATCGGCGCGAAAGCATTCAAAATCCGACCAACATTAACGAGAACAAAGTAGTGCCTAATCTACGCCAAAACCTGACAAATGACCACCAAACAACTCATGGAAGCAAGGGGAGCGCCTTACTCGACGAATTTGTGTGCTTCGAATTTCTACTTCCGGAATAAAACTGGCTTCACATTGGGAGCGAAAAAGTGGGTCCTAAAATTGCCGCTATCCTCTCCATTTTTGAAACCTGTAAACGGCTAAAAATTAATCTCCGGGACTACCTTAACGACGTGCTCCCAAAACTAGGAAACTGGAGCAGACCCAAAGTTGCTGAACTCACCCCAGATCGCTGGGCGGCTGCTCGTTAATATCCTTTTCATCCGCCTGATCGCTCAACCGATTCTTCCTATGTTCCTTAGCCGTACGGATACGGTTCATCACCATCCCAGAACTTACGCAAAAATAGGGGAAAACGAGCGGATTTTTCTCTGGAATCTGCGTAAGTCCTGAATCCAATATAATAAGCGGTGGTTTTTGACTGCTTCGCAAAAGTATTTTACCAACCACGAACTAGCAACTGCCCACTAAAACTGTGCGTCCGTCACTGCTCCTTCTGAAGCGGAGTTAACTAGCGAGGCATATTTAGCTAATATTCCACGGCGATAACGGGGCTTAGGCTTTTTCCATTTTGTTAACCGAGTCTTAAGTTCTTTGGCGGAAATATCTACGGAGAGAAGACGCTGGGTTGCATCGATAGTGATAGAATCACCATCTTTGAGTACTGCTAATGGGCCGCCATCAAAGGCTTCCGGAGTGATATGTCCTACCACAAATCCGTGGGTGCCTCCGGAGAATCGTCCATCCGTAATCAATGCCACATCTTTGCCGAGGCCCAAGCCCATCACTGCGCTGGTAGGGGAAAGCATTTCGCGCATTCCTGGACCGCCCTTCGGCCCCTCGTAACGGATGACGATCACATCTCCTTTGCGGATTTTGCCATCAAGGATGGCTTGAAATGCCTTTTCTTCGGAATCAAATACTCGGGCGGAGCCCGCAAAATATTCACCCTCTTTTCCGCTGATTTTAGCTACTGCTCCTCCGGGCGCAATATTGCCTCGCAGAATGACTAAGTGACTGTCTTTTTTGAGAGGGTTTTTTAAGGGACGGATAATCTGTTGTCCTTTGGGATAACCTTTGAAGGGAGTCAGATTTTGCTTGAGGGTTTTGCCAGTGACCGTCAGGCAATCTCCATGCAGGAGGCCTGCATGCAAAAGATCTTTCATCATGGGGATGATTCCACCTATTTCCACTAGTTCGGACATCAGATAGCGGCCACTGGGCTTAAGATCCGCTAGCACTGGAACGCGTTTTCCAATGCGATTGAAATCATCAATGGTTAGCTTAATGCCGGCTGCATGGGCGATGGAAAGCAGATGAAGTACCGCATTTGTAGAGCCGGCGAGAGCAATGACCATGGTGATGGCATTTTCCATGGCCTCAAGAGAGAGAATATCGGAGGGGCGAATACCGCGTTTGAGCATGTCGATTACGGCTTTTCCGGCTTTGCGACAGTCTTCCTTTTTATGTTCGGAAACAGCGGCTTGCGCGGAACTGTTAGGGAGACTGAGTCCCATGGCCTCGATTGCTGATGCCATCGTATTAGCGCTGTACATGCCTCCGCAAGATCCAGGTCCCGGGATAGCACAGGACTCTACGGTATGCAGTTCGGCATCATCGATCTTGCCCGCGGCATGTTGTCCTACGGCTTCAAATACGGACACGATGTCCATTTTCTTGCCATTCATACATCCGGGGAGAATGGTGCCGCCATATACAAAGGCTGCCGCGCGGTTCATCCGTGCGATCACCATGGCACAGGCAGGCATATTTTTATCACAGCCGCCAATTGCCACAAATCCATCCAAATTTTCGCAGCCGACTACTGTTTCAATTGAGTCCGCAATGACTTCGCGAGAGACGAGAGAGTATTTCATCCCTTGGGTTCCCATCGAAATACCGTCTGAAATTGTTATGGTATTAAAAATCAGAGCCTTTCCTCCTGCGGAATCCACTCCAATCGCTGCTTCCCGCGCAAGCTGGTCAATATGCATGTTGCAAGGGGTGACCATGCTCCACGTCGATGCGATACCAATTTGCGGTTTCGTAAAATCCTTTTCTGTAAAACCTACGGGATAAAGCATCGAGCGGTTAGGGGCTCGATGCGGACCATCCATGGCAATGGAAGAATAAGGACGCAGATTGATCTTTTGAGAGGTGGAGTTTTTATTTTTCATCGAGAAAACTATGCAGAGAAAAAGACTGTGTGGCTCGCATTTATTAATGCTGACAAGCAGGAGCGAAATTGAATTTTTATATGCAAGCTCGCTCTCCTATTAGCCGCGGACATGTGCGTTGGTTAGATCTAGAGCTTTTTTCAGCGAAGTCACTCACAAATCATGCGTCAGACTCTCAAAAATCTCAAAATAGGCAGGTGAACTATAGCAGGATGAGCTTTACTGAGAAGATATCGTGGTCTGCAAGCAGACGTTGCATGAGGTCTTTACCCGGAGTCGTATCCAAATTGAGAAGAGTGAGCACGTGTCCGCCAGCTTCCAGGCGCCCCAGCGACATCGAAGCAATGTTGACATTGTGTTCGCCCAGAATGCTGCCGACATGGCCGACAATGCCGGGCCGATCCCGGTTTTCGAGCATGAGGATGACGCCTTCCGGCGCCGCTTCGACGAAACGATGATTCACCATGACTAAGCGGGGTTTGGATCCAAAAAATGTGCCTCTTGCACTGACAGTTTCTTCACCGGAGGTCGCGCGCACCTCGATCCATTCACTGAATTCACCCGAATCACTGTGCCGACTTTCCGAGACTTTTAATCCGAGAGAATTTGCCAGGGTAGGGGCATTCACTTGATTGACCCCAGTCCCTCCCGCATGCTGTAAGAAGCCCGTGAGAACAGAACGGGTCATGGGCACCAGATTTTGCTGACTGATTCCTCCGCTAAATCCCACCCAAAGTTCCTCACAACGTTTTGGAGCAATTTGTGAAAGGAAACGTCCCAGACGTTCGCAAAGTTCTAACCAAGGACCTAAGACGGAGAGGGTTTTCGCATCAATGCTGGGGACGTTTACTGCGTTGCGAATTTCTCCTTCGAGAAGAAGAGCTCGAATGGCTTGGGCGATTTCAATACCAACACTTTCCTGAGCTTCCATCGTGGAAGCACCCAGATGAGGAGTGAAAACAATATTTGAGAGCGTACGGAGTAAGCAATCTTGGGGGAGAGGCTCCATCTCATAAACATCGAGAGCCGCAGCAGCGATTTCGCCACGTTGAAGCGCATAAAAAAGAGCTGCTTCATCAATAAGTCCCCCCCGCGCGCAGTTCACAATGCGTGCGTTCTTTTTCATGAGCTTTAACCTTTTGGCATCAAGCATATGCTTGGTCTCACCGGTAAGCGGCATATGCATGGTAAGGAAGTCCACTCGGGGAAGGAGTTCGTCGATGTTTTCAAAAAGTTCCACTTGTAATGAACGTGCCTTGGTGGGGGAGAGATAAGGGTCATAAGCAAGCACTCGCATTCCGAATGCAATGCAGCGTCTGGCGATTTCCGTGCCAATTCGGCCCATTCCTAATATCCCAATAGTTTTATTATAAAGTTCGACTCCTTCGAAATTTTTGCGGTCCCATTTTCCAGCCTGGATACTAGCATGAGCCTGTGGGATATTACGGGCAATACTGACTAAGAGCGAAAAAGCGTGTTCGGCTGTGGAAATTGTATTACCGTCCGGTGTATTCATAACCACTATCCCTCGCTTTGTTGCGGCCGGGACGTCCACATTATCCACTCCCACACCGGCGCGTCCCACCGCCCGCAATTGGGTGGCTGCTTTCAATAGATTTGCGGTAACTTTTGTTTGGCTTCGAACGACTAAAGCGGAGAATTGCGGGATAATTTGAATGAGCTCGCTTTCTGATAAACCGGTTTTGACGACTACTTTGAGAACGCCGCCTTCGGCAAGCGCATCAATTCCGCGCTGAGAGATAGGATCGGCGATAAGGACTTTGGGAATATGCATCGAAGTCGTCAAAGTAGGGGGATGGCGGGAAGCTGTCAAAAACACAGTCTGAAAATTAACAAGATTCCCCCGAACGCCTCCTCTGCCGTGAGGGCTAAATATTCTCTTCGACAATGAAGAGAAAGAGATATGGCAGAGATTACCTATATACGGTAAGTATTTATACTAAAAAATTTCTTATTTATCAATACGCATAACTTTGCTTTATGCCAAATAATACAACAAGCATTAGAGACACCACTTAACTTCCTGAAAGGCAGTCATATCCGGATACGCAACAAGGAAAGCAAGACGGGGATCTTTGGAAGATGGGAAATCCGAATCATCAGCTTTTGGGGCGGAATCAAACTTCAGAATTTCAGAATCAGACCCAGGAGTCAGTGGTTGAAGGGAAATCAGATGTATCATCTGGAAGTATCTTATCTGGAAGAGAAAAACGCCAACTTAACAAGAATGGAGTGGAGCGAACCCAACAGCACCTTCAAGAAGATGCATCTCAGAGTAGCGGAGACGTAACTTCTTTGAAAAATCACACACGTTCCAAAAGAGCATTGGACGAGACACCTGGAGAAATAAACATTAGGTCCCCAACGTCGAGTCTCTCATTGGCCGAAATGAAGGAACTCCGCCCAAACACGACCTTGCCTCAGCTGAATCGATGGCGCATCGAGGCTGGAGAGTCTTATGCTGAGAAAAAAAATCGGTCAAAACGAGATTATGGCAGGATAGCTTGATAATCAGCTGGCGCAGTTTCTAGAGTTGAAGTATTTGCGTTCGGGATTTATCGAAAAAATTCGAGCTAAAGTATTGGGCTTTCCATCAGGAAATCCCAAAGGAAACGGCTATCATCAAGAGAATACCCTCCTATTAACTCTTCTTAGGAAGAAGTCCAAAAACGACTTCTACCGAAATTTGGTTCCCCAAGTGATCAGGGATCAAGTATGGTCACCACCCGGATTGGACACATAGATTGACACAATTAGGGAGTGTCGTCAAAGTAGAAGCAGGCACCGCAAGAGCTCTCGTCCTGATGGGTTGCCGTTTTTTTATCTTGTATGCTTATCAGATTGCTGGTGGCGTTACATCAGTTTATCATTTCGACTTGCTATGGTGATGAGGAATACAAGGAAGTAAAGAATGCAACGAAGTTGCTGGTCTTTTAAGGTCATGCGCATTGCGGGTACTGATATCCGCATACACAGCACATTTCTGATCCTTTTGGCATGGTACGCCTTGATGAATTATGAAATGGGCGGAATCGAGAGTATGATATGGGGCTTGGTTTTTATCCTACTCCTCTTTACCTGCGTACTTTTGCACGAATTGGGGCATACTACTGCAGCTAAACGATATGGGATTCATACTCCGGATATTACACTTCTCCCGATCGGCGGTGTGGCACGATTGGAAAGACTTCCGGATAAACCTGTTCAAGAAATTATCGTCGCTCTGGCCGGCCCGGCCGTAAACGTGGCGATTGCGTGCCTCCTTCTTTTGGCTATGGGAGGGATGCTGTCCATTTCAGATTTTTCCTCTCTTGAAACAGGAGGAAGCAGCCTTTTGGCCAAACTATTTGCTGCGAATGTCATTTTAGTGGCTTTCAATCTTATTCCTGCGTTTCCGATGGATGGAGGTCGTGTATTGAGAGCAGTCTTGGCTATGTATCAGCATCGTGCGCGCGCGACAGTCATCGCAGCACGTATTGGCCAAGGGATAGCGGTACTTGCCGTAGTGTTAGGGATTGCCGGCTACTTAAAACTCAATGTAATTTTATTCCTAATAGCTGTTTTTATCTTTTTTGCCGCCCAGCAAGAAATGCAAATGGCTCTTTTTCAACAGATGCAGGATTTGTGTGTGGGGGAGGTCGCTGGGCGCTTCCTTGCTTTGCCGTTCAATCTTTCGATTGAGGCGGCTGCACAGGAAATTTCAAGAGAGAGCCTATTGGAATATCCCTTGGTAGATAGCCAATTGCATCTTCGAGGAATGGTCAATCGGCAAGAGATTTTAAAAGCGCTTCGAATTGCCCCCCGGCGAGCTCTGTTGGAAATTGGATTTCAAGTGCCTGCCGTTCAGGCGGAAACTCCTTTCCGGGAAGTTTTTGAATTGATGCAACGTCTTCGGACCACCGTGCTTCCTGTGATTAACCCAAAGGGACAAGTGATAGGAATAGTGGGGTTGGCTCAACTTTCCCGCCTTGCGAAGAGGGGATTCGGCTTCACATCCCACGACAGCATCAAAAAACCATAATAATGGCTTGCCATTCTCGAACTACAGACTAGAGATGCCTCCTGCCCTCCCCGCGATAAGCAGAGAAGTGCCCCGTCACAGGGAATCTTAAGGATCTTCAAAGAGCGTTTTGATTTATTGCTTGGCAAGTGGCATATTACCCAATTAATCCAGTCAATTTCCCATCCTTTTCATTGCAATTCACGGCATGTCTTTTGCCTCTCCCACTTTCAGTTCAGTAATTGCTGTGTTGCCACTAAAGGCAGAATCGGCTGATAGATTTTTTTCGGTGAGTTCATTGAGCTATACTGCGTGGCTGACTAATTCCATTTTAGTGTCAGTCCTCGTAGTAGGGCTCATCCTCTTGTTTGCTCGTCAATCGACCATTCGGCTGCGCATGGTGCCGGGAGGGATGCAAAACCTTTTTGAGGCATTGGTGGAAATCACTTATGAAGGGATTGAAGGGATCGTTGGTTCGCACGTAGCCAAAAAAGCCTTTGGATTTCTTGCCTCATTATTCCTTTTTATCCTTTTTTCCAACTGGTTTAGCTTGTTGCCGGGTGTCGGGGCGATTGGATGGGGCCCTCGGATAGCTCCTCTGACGCTCAGTGAGGTGGAGGTTCCATTGCTTCGGCCTACTACAGCGGATTTGAATATGACACTCGGATTGGCGGTCATTTCGATGTGTTTTTGGTTTTTCTGGACTATACAGGAAGTGGGTTTTTCCGGATTCCTGAAAGATCTTTTCGGCGTGAAAGGCGGAGTGAAAGGAATGGTTTTAGTGATACTCACTCCACTGTTTCTTTTTGTCGGTGTCTTGGAAGTGGTTTCCATCCTCATCCGCCCCGTATCCTTATCTCTTCGACTTTATGGAAATGTGTATGCGGGCGAGAGCCTGCTCCATACCATGATCAATTTGGGGCATACCTTACATATGCCGGAGTGGCTGGCTATGCTGATGGGCGTATTAATTCCCACGCCCTTTTATTTTCTGGAGCTGCTGATAGGCTTTCTTCAAGCCATGGTGTTTATGTTGTTAGTGGCGGTTTATCTTCAACTCTCCACGGTTCATGCAGAATGACGAAACGAAATTTTTCCGCTTTTGTGGCGCCGCTCTTTCGCGCAAATATTTTTTGGGTGCGCGTTAATCAATAAATCCCCAAATCCCAAAAACTCAATACGCTCTAACAAATAATAATCTGATCTATGTTTATTCAAATCCTTGCAGAAGCGGCTGCGACCGCTGGAATTACCGGTAGTTTTACCTTAGGTATAGCAGGAGCCGGCGCCGCAATTGGTATCGGCCTTATCGGTGCAAAAATGGTGGAAGCCGTTGGCCGTAATCCAGGAACCTTCGGGCGTGTCTTAGCGTTAGGTATCCTGGGTATTGCCTTGGCGGAGTCCATTGCCATTTACGCTTTGATTTTAGCCTTTCAAGGACGTTAGTCGTTGGGAGACCTCACGGCAAAAAAAGCTGTGAATTGCCTCCAGGAACCGAATGGATAAAGAAATACTCTCCTTAAAGAAAGCCCAGTTCTTGGGGAGTGCATGGGTTACCAAGTATCTCTGACACACTTGCCATGTCTCATCGCCTATGAATGTAATTAACAATATCTTCGAGCAGTTTGGAGTGGATTGGCCGCATTTTATATCGCAGGTCATTCTTTTTCTGATCGTTTACATTGTCCTGAACAAACTCGCCTTTGGACCCGTACTCAAGTTATTAGCAGAAAGGCGTAAACGGATTGAGGAAGCTCAATTAAACGCAGAGAGGATTAAAAAACAGCTGGCGGAAGCCGAACTTCGTTATCAGGAAATTCTGCGTAAAGCCAATGATGACGCTCAGGCTCTTCTTGAGGCGGCTCGAGCTGCCACAGAAACTCAAACGCAGAAACAACTCCAAAAAGCAGTGCAAGAAGCCGAATCCATTGTGGAACGAGCAAGAGAGGATATTGCTCATGAACGTTCAAAAATGATGGATGAAGTTCGGCATGAAATGACTTCACTGGTTGTTCATACGGCTGCCAAGGTGGTAGGCAGAGTGCTGACCGAGGAAGACCAAAAACGTCTTGTCGGAGAAACATTACAAGAAGTTACTATAGCGAAGCCCGTATAAAATGAGTTCGAAGTTACAAAACAAAGTCCCTATCTTCAGATATGACCTCTGTCTTACGCCTCACTGGAATCCAAATTTCCAGGGAAATTCACGCTTACTTTGTATGGGCTTCGCTATAGCTAGGAGCCTCGAGTCATAAGAGTATGCGCCGCAAAATAGCCCGACGAAAAGGCGTCCTAAATATCTTTATCCATGAAATTGTCTAAGGAGGCTCGTATCCTTTGCCGTGAGCTCTTTCGTCTTTGTCTCGACAAAGGAAGGGTTCAAGCCGACCAAGTGCATGAGGTGGTGAATACTTTATTAAAAAAGCCGCCTCGCCACTCTCTTTCCATCTTGCGGGAATTGACACGCCTCATCCGTCTGAAACTTTCTGAAAGGCAAGCCGAGGTTCAATGTGCCCTGCCTCTTTCTCCGGCGGAAATATCTCGAATTGAAACACAGCTCCGGGCTCTTCATGGACCCGATCTCGAGATCCAATTTAAAATAAATCCCAATCTTTTGGGTGGTTTGCGTATTCGGATTGGCAGTGAAGTTTGGGATGGCACTGTTTTCGATCGACTCCGCCGAATTCTCGGTTCAGGAGCGCAACCGCTTTCTTTTCAATCCCTTTCGTGGATTCAGGACTTCACTACCCAAAAATTCTAAAATAAATCACTGAGCGTTATGAGCAATATTTTACAGGAACTTGAAACCAAGATTGAAGGGATCAAAGTCTCAAATCTTACCCGTACCAATGTGGGGATGGTTCAAGAAATTGGCGATGGGGTGGCGCGTATTGAGGGATTGAGCCAGGCAAGATTGAATGAAATGCTGGAATTTCCCGGTGGCATTTTTGGATTGGCATTGAATTTGGAAGAAACCAGTGTGGGTGCCATTATCCTGGGAGATTATACTGGCATCCGCGAAGGCGACGAAGTGCGCTGCACTGGGAAACTACTTCAAGTGCCTGTGGGCCCCGATCTTTTGGGACGTGTAGTCAATGCATTGGGAGAACCCATCGATGGAAAAGGTCCCATTGCCGCCAAGGCATTCTATCCCTTGGAGCGTCTGGCTCCCGGAATTATTCAACGGCAATCGGTCACACAGCCACTTCAAACCGGAATCATGTCCATTGATGCGATGACGCCAATTGGACGCGGTCAACGTCAGCTAATTATCGGAGACCGTGCCACGGGAAAAACTACCATCGCCATTGACACTATCCTGAATCAGGCTGCGATCAATCGTGCCGGGATCAATGCAGGAGATCCTAATTTCCGTCCAGTTTACAGCATTTATGTAGCTGTAGGACAGAAAAATGCCAATGTGGCTCGTGTCGTCGATGTCTTAGAAGCCCAAGATGCCTTGCGATTTACGATTGTAGTTTGTGCTTCGGCTTCAGAAAGCGCCACCACTCAATATATTGCTCCTTTTGCCGGCGCGAGTATAGGGGAGTGGTTCATGGAAAATGGCCAGGATGCCTTAGTAGTGTTTGACGACCTTTCGAAACACGCGGTCGCCTATCGGCAAGTTTCTCTGTTACTCAAAAGACCTTCGGGACGTGAGGCCTATCCGGGAGACGTTTTCTATCTGCATAGTCGTCTTTTAGAACGCTCCGCACGGCTCAGCAAACAGGCGGGAAATGGATCATTAACGGCATTTCCCATCATTGAGACGCAGGCGGGCGACGTATCGGCTTATATTCCCACCAATGTGATTTCTATCACGGACGGCCAGATTTATCTGGAAACGGATCTCTTTTATCAGGGCATCCGACCGGCTATTTCCGTGGGCCTTTCTGTTTCGCGTGTGGGATCTGCCGCACAAATCAAGGCAATGAAGCAGGTTGCTGGCAAAATTAAAGGAGACCTCGCTCAATTTCGTGAATTAGCGGCCTTTGCACAGTTCGGATCCGATTTGGATGCAAAAACTCGGGAACAGTTGAATCGTGGTCAACGCATTGTGGAACTGTTCAAGCAGTCACAACATTCCCCGATTGCCGTACCTCACCAAATTATTCTTCTTTGGGGAGTTAAGAATGGCTTTTTTGATCCCATTGAAGTAGAGAAGCTCCGTGAGTTCAGTACAAAGTTGATCGAATTTATGGATTACCGAAAAGCGCCTTTGGTAGCGAAAATTGATGAAAAGAAAGCGATTGACGGAGAGATGGAGAAAGAACTGAAGCAAGCGTGCGAAGAATTTTCCACAATTTTCCAATAAACTTTCGTTATGCCTAGCACGCGCGACATTCGTCGACGGATTAAGTCGGTTAAAAATACTTCTCAAATTACAAAGGCGATGCAGATGGTAGCCGCCTCAAAGATGCGCAAAGCGCAAGAAGTAGCGACTGCCGGGCATCCCTACGCGCGGGTATTGAATCGGGTGTTGGTGCGTCTCTCAGAAAGAGTGGATTCCTCATGTCATTCTCTCCTCGCCAAGCGAGAAGTACACAAAGAGTTGGTTTTGCTGCTGAGTACGGACAAGGGGCTTTGCGGTGCTTTAAATACTAACTTGTTTCGAGAAGTGATTACTTTCGATGCGGGGAAAACCCAATTTGTTTCCTTAGGAAAAAAGGGAACGCAGTTTTTGAGCCGCATGAAACGAAATCTCATTGCGGAATTTCCACTTTCGGAGAAGCCTTCTTTTTTACAGACTAAGACGGTTTCCAAATTTTTGATCGAGAAGTTTCTTTCCAAAGAGGTCGATAAAGTAAGCGTTCTATTTCCCCGATTCGTAAATACTTTAACACAACAACCGTTAAAAATGACGCTTCTTCCACTTTCCGGATATCATCTGGAGGGAAAGAATCTTATGGAAGATAAGGAAGAAGATGTCGCCTTAAACGACGGAAGTCTTTTTATCTTCGAACCCTCTCCCGATGAGGTGCTTGATGCTATTTTGCCCTATTATATTCATTTTGATGTCTTTCAAATGGTGTTAGACACACGCGCCTCTGAGCACAGTGCACGTATGGTAGCGATGAAGAACGCTACGGATAATGCCAAGCAATTGGTTAAAGACCTTACGTTAGAATATAACAAAGCCCGCCAGGCAAATATCACCACCGAACTTCTCGAAATTGCCACAGCCCAAATTGCTGTAGAATAATGTCCCACTCAAGTACCATGAACAATACAGGAAAAATTGTCCAAGTGATCGGTCCGGTCGTCGACGTGGAATTCGATCCCGTCCAAGGCCCCATGCCAAAAATTTATGATGCACTTGAGGTGAATTATACGGTACAAGACGAACCCCACCGGGTGATCCTCGAAATACAACAGCACCTCGGAGAAAATTGGGTGCGTGCTATCGCAATGTCCTCGACAGAGGGGTTAATGCGCGGAGTCCAGGTGACTCACACGGGTGCCCCCATTTCAGTCCCGGTAGGTGAAGCCGTGTTGGGTCGTATTCTTAATGTAATTGGTGAGCCCGTGGATGACCGGGGTCCCGTAAAAGCGACGAAACGCTATTCCATCCATCGTCCGGCTCCTTCGCTCTTAGATCAAGATACCAAAGCGACGATCTTGGAGACGGGGATCAAGGTAATTGACTTGATTTGTCCTTTTACCAAAGGGGGAAAGGTGGGGGCATTTGGCGGTGCCGGGGTGGGAAAAACCGTCGTGATTATGGAGCTCATCAATAATATCGCCAAAGGACATGGCGGTTATTCGATCTTTGCTGGAGTAGGCGAGCGGACGCGCGAGGGGAATGATCTCTATCACGAAATGTCGGAAGCCGGGGTCATTGTGCAAGACGCACTCGAGAAGTCCAAGGTTGCCCTGGTCTATGGCCAGATGAATGAGCCTCCAGGAGCGCGCTTACGTGTGGCATTGAGCGCTCTTTCAATGGCAGAGTATTTTCGGGATGAAAAAAATCAGGATGTACTTTTATTTATCGATAACATTTTCCGTTTTTCGCAAGCAGGATCTGAAGTTTCCGCCCTTTTAGGCCGCACTCCTTCAGCGGTAGGTTATCAACCGACTCTTGCAGCGGAGATGGGTGACTTGCAAGAGCGCATTACCTCCACTAAAAAGGGATCCATTACTTCTTTCCAAGCGGTCTATGTCCCAGCGGATGATTTGACCGACCCCGCTCCGGCCAATACTTTTGCTCATCTCGATTCCACTATCGTATTGGAACGTTCTATTGCTGAACTCGGAATTTATCCTGCAGTCGATCCCTTGGCCTCTACTTCCAAAGCGCTTGCGTCTGAGATTGTAGGCGAAGAACACTATGCCGTTGCACGTGGCGTGCAGCGTGTGCTTCAGCGTTATAAGGATTTGCAGGATATTATTTCCATCCTAGGCATGGACGAACTTTCCCCTGAAGATAAGTTAACCGTGTATCGCGCCCGTAAGATTCAGCGCTTTCTGAGTCAGCCATTCCATGTGGCGGAAGTTTTTACAGGCGCTACGGGACAATATGTCTCCACTGCGGAGACGATTCGTGGATTTAAGGAAATTCTGGATGGTAAACTCGATGATGTACCGGAAGGAAATTTCTATATGAAGGGTGGCATCGACCAGGTGAAATAGTCATGGCAAAACTCTTACTAGAGATTGTCACCCCCACCGAACGCATCTTTTCCGGAGAAGTGGAGGACGTGGTCGTTCCTGGAGTGGAAGGCGAGTTGGGGATTCTTCCTGAGCATTGTCCCCTCCTCACGCAGATTGCACCGGGAGAACTACGTTATCGTCAGGAAGGGAAGGAAAATAGGTTGGCAGTCGGAGAGGGGTTTGTGGAAGTCACGCGTACGCAAGTTTCCATCCTCACCGACTTAGCTATCAATGAAGCTGATATCGACGAACAGCAAGTGGAAGAGGCAATTCGCCGTGCGGAAGCAGCTCTGCGCGAACCTTATATAGGAGGAGAGGACCTGGCTTTTGTTCAAGCGAATCTCGAGAAATCCTTTGCTCAACTCCGAGTGAAGCGACGGAGAACTCATTGAAGTCACAATAAGCGCCGCCTGCCCAGGAACTGCCTTCTTTAAGAAAGCATTTCTTTATTTATTCAGTGCTTGTGGAAAATTCACAGCTTTTTAAGTTGTGGATTCTCAATGAACATCTGCTGAATGAGCATTGTACAATAGGGAAACAGATCGTTGGCATTTTTCCCGGTTGCTAAAAATTGCAAATTACTGATTATATTTCCTATTTTAGGAAGCTGGCAAAGCCTTCCTAGTACTTCTGTGCGGAGATATTTCAGGGCGTCTAGGATCTCTTTCCAATCAGATTCTGTATAGGGAACATTTTTTTGTGGGGGATTCAGAGGATGGCATTTTCCTGTATGGCCTTGCTTCTTCTTAATTTCTTCTGCTGTATCTTTGACAAACTCGAGAACCTTTAGGGTGTTTATTTGAATGGTTTGTTTTTCAGGCAGTTCATTGACATTTAGCTTTTTTGCGAAGCTTTCCAGGGGTTTTTTTATGTCCGTGGAGTCTATTGGGAGAGCAGAGGGAGTTTCTGCGTTTCCTTCGTTCGAGCAGCTAGAGCGTAATGATTCTAGATTGTCCACGTGTTCACGTATCAGTTGTTCAGATTCTTTGGAATTTGTGTCCAATAAGGCATTAAGCTTGAGTAGAGCTTTCCAGGCTTCGGGTGCACAGTCTCTATAGTATAAATAAAATTCAGTCTGATAGTTTTCTTCAGACATCCATCGCTTTGTTTGAGAAGAAGAAGTTGGTGAGCTATTATAAGATGGTATCTGGGCGGATGATCGATTCCCCTCCTTTGGCATGGTCCTATAAGAGTCAGATTTTTGGTGCAAATGTATGGAGTTTCTTCCAAACGAAGTGCTTTTTTTAAACAGATTTTTCCATCTTGTGGAGAACTTTTTGTTGTCCTCACAACAGGCTTCAGGCTGTTGAATAAATCCTGTGCTTGTGCTTTTGCTACAGAGGCAAGAGTCCATAGTCAGCAATCTAATCTATTTTTCTCTAAAAATAAATTATCTTGATTGGGTATGGAATGCTATCCTTTGCATTTTCTGAAGTCTTGTTCAGCTGGCGGAGGAGATATCATTCCTTGACAAACAGGATGTCGTAATAGATTTCATTCAATTTTTTGATTATCGACTGCTTGTCGGATGGATTCTTTATTTGCACCTAAAACAGTTGAAGGCATACAGCATAAACGTACTTTTACAATCGTGCTTGAATGAGGACATTCTACGCATTGGACAGATTGATTTTACCAGAGATTTTCGTGTTTTTCACAAGGATGATGCCGGCCGTGTGGACTTGCAGGTGTATGAAGGAGCGGATGCTGTAAGAGAAATTGTACGGTATGACGATGCAGGGAATTACCGTCCCCTTAAGACGGCTCCCAACTTGCGTCATAATTGGGAATTGAGGTTGGCTTCGGTTGAGGAATTGCGCTTGGCATTGGATTTTTTCTATCCGGCTGCTTTGGGGCATTGGTTGGCATGGTTACGAAATGCGTTCCATGCCATTCCTCTCAGGCAAACCCTGGGACGTCAGAGTGGAATGTATCGTGTGGCGGCACGAATTACTGACGTTCAGGCTCAGGATTTAATTCGGAACTTTTGTGGGCAAGGCTGTTTGCGCCACATCGGATGGGGAATTGCCACTTCTCAAGAGCTTGTTCTGAATCCGGAGAATCGTGAGATCCCATTGCTTTGTCCGGAAGCCTGTCATTTATATATTTCTGAAGCCCGTCGTGTGGTGAAAAGTAATTCCTCGACACAATGATCTCAGGACACCGGCTCATTCGCGCGCGAGTGGTACTTACGCAAACCACTCCTCCAATCGAAGACGGGGCGGTGTTGATCCAGCAGGGAGAAATCGTTAAAGTAGGTTTTTACCGAGATTTAGCTTCTGCCTCAGTGGAAGAACGGATCGATTTGGGAGAACAGATCCTTTTGCCCGGACTCATTAATGCCCATTGCCATTTGGACTATACTGGTATGCGGAATAAGATTCCGTCGGAAAAAAATTTTAGTCAATGGATTCAGAGAATCATTGCACTTAAAAATGCCCAAAACCATAAGGATTATTTGGCCGCTATTGAAGAGGGATTCAAAGAACTTCGTCACTGGGGGACCACATCTGTTTTTAATATTGGGTTCATTCCGGAAGCTATGGAAGGTTTGCCTACTCCTGCCATGCGTACCTGGTGGTTTCACGAATTAATAGATATCCGGTTTCCTGTTTACATGGAAAAGTTAGTGGGAAACGTATTGGCTTTTTCGAAAAAACATCCCACTTGGCTTGGCGCCTTTGGTTTGTCTCCCCATGCGCCTTACACTGTTTCGCGCGACCTTTATAAGCGAGTGAAATGTTATGCGGAAAAGCATGATTTACCTGTCACTACACATCTGGCCGAAACTTCTGAAGAATTAGAAATGTTTCGAGAGGGATGCGGCCATTTATTTGATTTTCTTAAAGGGCTGGGACGTCCCATGAGGGATTGTAAAACAAAATCACCGGTCGCGATTTTGTTAGAAGAAAGCCTTCTTCCTCGCGGAAGTATTTTGGTGCATATGAATGCGTTGGATGAAGCTGATTGGGCAATCATACGGCGACATGCGTCAGATTTTATGGTCGTGCACTGTCCAAAAACTCATTCCTATTTTGGAAGAGACAAATTTCACTTTGCAGAACTTCGGAAATCCGGAGTTTCCATTTGCTTAGGTACGGATAGTTTGGCGAGCAATGATTCTTTAAATTTATTTGAGGAAATGAGGCTTTTTTTGCGGCTACATGAGGTGACTGAACAAGAGGTTTTGAATATGGTGACCCTTCATTCGGCAAAAGCGATTGGTTGGGAGGGGCGTCTGGGAATCATCGCTGCGGGTGCATGTGCTGATTTAATAGCGATTCCTTATTCGGGGAAGATAAGAGACACAGTTGCAGCAGTAGTGAATCATTCTCAGCCGATCGGTTGGTCTATGGTAGGGGGCATGCAAAATGAGATGCCAATTGGGTAATTGATAGACCTCACAGCCTAAAAAAAACCGCGAATTGCCCCCCCAAGCACACGCAATGTTCTCCTAAAAGAAAGCTCAGTTCCCGGGCAAGAACGCCTCACTACAAAACATCCGCTTCCCTTTAATCATCAGATTTACCTTGCATTTTCTTTTTATGAGGTAAATGGGTACCGAATGAGAGGAGCCTTTTTGGGGGATCTCCAAGGGAAAGCGGGATGGAAATGAGCAATCGAGCATGTCATTCCACGATTTTGGCTAGTGTCGTTATCGCGGCATTAGGCGGTTTTCTGGTAGGATTTGACATGGCTGTTCTTTCGGGAGCTAGCGGGGCGCTGAAAAACTATTTTCTCTTAAATGATTTATCGTTTAACATTGTTGTAGCTTCGGCATTAATTGGTACTGTTTTTGGCGCGGTGGTGGCGGGCAGATTAGCGGACCTTATTGGACGACGAGGGACGCTCCTGGTCATCGCGTTTATTTATCTGATTTCCGCTCTTGGCTGTGCCACCGCATGGAGTTCGCAAGTATTGGTGGTTGCGCGCGCATTGAGTGGAGTGGGGATTGGAGCGGCTTCGGTGGTGGTGCCTCTGTATATTGCGGAAATTGCTCCGGCTAACAAACGAGGGCAGCTTGTTTCTATCTTTCAGTTGAATATCGTGATCGGCATCCTAGCCTCCTTTGTTTCCAACTATCTGATAGCTCTTGCTCCTCAAAGTGAGGAAGCGGCTTGGAGATGGATGCTGGGAGTGGTAGCGATCCCTTCCGGTTTGTATTTAATATTGCTTTTATTAATTCCTGAAAGTCCAAGGTGGCTGGTCTTGAAGGGCAGGCCGCACGAAGCAGTAGAGATTTTGACACAACTGGGGGTCCTGCAATCGACTGATAAAGTGGCTGCGATTCGAGCCAGCTTGAGTCAAGAAGCCTTGGCTGGGCGAGAGCATCTTTTTCAATCCAAGTATTCTCGTCCTCTTCTGTTAGTGTGGGTTTTGGCGATGTTTAATCAGCTTTCAGGTATCAATGCCCTCATGTACTACGCACCGGCGATTTTTGCTATGGCAGGGGCTGGAAGAGATTCCTCCTTGCTTCAATCCATCGCTGTCGGCGCTGTATGTGTGCTTTTTACCATTGCGGCAATGCTGATGATTGATGTGGTGGGCCGAAGAATGCTGATCCGTATTGGGTCTATCGGTATGGGGATTTGCATGTTGATTGTTGCATGGCAATTTAGTTTGCCTCTGGGATGGGATCGAGCCATGATCCTCCTCGGATTATTAGGTTTCATTGCCTTTTTTTCTCTTTCTCAAGGCGCAGTCATCTGGGTTTTTATTTCCGAAATTTTTCCAAATGCTATTCGAGCAAAGGGGCAGTCATTTGGAGCTACCATTCATTGGGGAATGGCGATGCTTATTTCGTGGATTTTTCCTATGGTAGCCGGAGGATGCCCCTGTATTGCTTTCGTATTCTTTGCTCTCTTGATGTTTTTGCAACTTATTTGGGCGCTGTATATTATGCCTGAAACGAATGGAAGGAGCTTAGAGGAGGTTCAAGATTTCTCTCCTTCGCATCATGAGGAGAACTGGAGTTAGTGGCTATAGCGAAGCCAGTATAAAATGCGCATGAATTTTCCTGAAATCAAAAATTCCAGGAAAATTCATGCGCATTTTATAGGAATTTTGCTATAGCAGAAACATCCGCTTTTTTGTCTTATGTACGCATCTTTTTCTTTTAGGTTTTTCTCTCTCTCGCTTCTTCTGACATTGCCTGGGCTTTTTTTTCTGCAGTCTTGTCAGAAGTCTACCGTAGACCATGCTGGAAAAGGCGCCGAGCCTATTCGAATAGGAGTGTTTCAATCCATTAGCGGCTCGGAAGCAAGTTTTGGGCAGGATGCCATGAAAGGAATTCACATGGCTCAGGAAGAAATAAACAGTCACGGAGGAGTTTTGGGGCGTCCTATTGAATTGATCATACGGGATAATCTATCCAAAGCCGGGGAAACCTCGTCCATAGTGCGGGAGCTAATCAGTCGGGAGCATGTCGTGGCCCTGATTGGAGAAGTGGCCTCCGGGCGGACATTGGAAGCAGCGCCTATTGCGCAGAGATCCGGAATCCCTCTGATTGCTAACTCAGCTTCAAACGATAAGATTACGAAAGCTGGCGATTTTGTTTTCCGCGTAAGTTATCGGGACAGCCAACAGGGGGAAATTCTTGCACGGTACATGCGTTCCATAGGAAAAAGACGTGCCGCTTTGTTGGTCGATATCAGTAAGGACAATAGCACTACTATTGCTAAAAGCTTCAGGAAGTGTTTCTTATCTCTAGGTGGGAAAATCGTGATAGAGCAGAATTATAATGCGGGAGATAAAGACTTTTTATCTCAACTCACTGTTATTAGAAATTCCGGTGCGGACTGTTTGCTCAACCCGGGTTATTACACAGACGCTGCCTCCGTTTTAAAACAATCGCAATCGTTGGGACTGAAGTTAGATACCTTTGGCAGCGACGGATGGGATTCAATGGATCTGATACGTGTAGCTGGAGATGCCGCTAATGGAGCGATTTTTACGGATCCCTTTTCCGCTTCGGATCCTGACCCCACTGTGCAATCTTTTGTCGAAAAATACGAAAAGAAATACAGTGATAAGCCCATGGCATTTACTGCGAATGGTTTCGATGCGTTGATGCTAGTAGCGGATGCCATACGGCGAGCGGGCAGTACTGATCCACGGGCTATTCGGGATGCGCTGGCCGCAACAAAAGGTTATCCGGGAGTGAGTGGAAAGATTACTTTTGACCACGAGAGAGATCCTTCAAAATCCATGGTGCTTTTACGCATTCAAGATGGAAAGTTTAACTTTGTTCGCAGAGAGACTCCGTGAGATGGAGAATACGAAGAATCTTTGCTTTCTTCTTTTCAGATAAAAATTGGTTGTCAAAAATCTGAATCTGATTATTCCTGTGCCTCGCAGCGATTAAGAGTATTTTTGAATACTCCACCGAAATGTCAGTTTATATGAAACAGCGAGCGAACCTTTTTAGAGTATTCAATATTTTTGGATACTTGTTACTTGGAGTTCTATTAATGGTCGTTTTAGCTGCATGTAAGAAAAATGAGGGCACGCTGGAATCTCAAAGTGCCCGGGGGAATGTGATAAAAATAGGAATGGCCTTGCCCCTTACAGGGGTTGAGGCGAGTTATGGAAGGGATTCTTTGCAAGGAGCTCAATTGGCGGTTGAGGAACTGAATACAAATGGAGGAGTCTTGGGGCGCCATCTGCAACTTGTTGTAAAGGATAATCAATCTAAGGCTGGCGAGACTTCTATTGTGATACGAGAATTGATTAACCGCCAGCATGTCAGTGCGTTGGTAGGAGAAGGCGCTTCCGGACGATCTCTGGAAGCTGCGCCGATTGCGCAAAAAAATGGCATTCCCTTGATCTCTTCAGGTTCTACAAATGTAAAAGTGACCAAAATTGGGAACTACATTTTCCGAATGTGCTTTATCGACAGTTTCCAGGGAAAAGTCATGGCGAAATTTGCGCATTCCATTGGAATCCAAAATATTGCTATTATTTTGGACAGTTCCAAAGATTACAGTATTGGACTCGCTCAGAGCTTTTCGAAAGATTTTATGGCACTGGGCGGCCGGATCGTGGTGCAGCAAAGCTATACCGGTAACGATAAGGATTTCAGCGCCCAGCTGACTGCAGTGAAAGCAGCCCATCCGGAAGCCGTCTTTCTTCCCTCTTATTATACTGAAGCGTCTGCGATTATCAGCCAAGCCCGTCAAATAGGACTGGAGGTTCCTTTTATGGGAGGAGATGGATGGGATTCAGAGGAATTTCTCAAGATGGGAGGCAAGGCAATGGAGGGCAGCTATTTTTCCGACCATTTTTCGCCAGACAACCAGGCTCCGGTGGTACGAAATTTCGTAGAAGGATACAGGAAGAAGTATGGTATTCCTCCTTCGGCGCTTGCGGCTCTGGCTTATGATTCAATAAGGTTATTAGCGGATACTATACAACGTATCCGAACGGTGGACCCGATTCAGGTACGCGACGCATTGGCAGCTACGACAAATTTTCCAGCGGTTACCGGCACTATTACTTTCGATGAAAATCGCAATCCGCAAAAACCTGCGATTATTATTAAGGTAAGGAATGGGAAATTTACTTTTTTTAAAAGTATGGAGCTCTAAAATCCCAGGCAACTTCGAACTCATTTTATACTGGCTTCGCTCTAGCTAAAAAGAGTTTGTTTGGAGAAGCGGATATGAAGCATACGATAGACCAGGCAAGCTAGGAATATTGCGGAAAAACATTGGGAGAGAACAGAAAATATAGTTTGACTAAAGTGATAGCGGTCTACGGTCATCATGTGTATCACAGCTATGGTGAGAGACATAGCAAAGTTATAAGAAAGGAGATAGAGACACCAGAAAGCGGAGATTCGTAGATCAAGAAAAAGTGGATTTTTGGAAAATATGACCCATAGTGCCCCAATAGCAGCCAATAGTACAATTGGCATATAGAGCGGATTCAAAATAGTGGATAATGCGACTATAAATTCAGGGATAGACAGGCGGGGTGAGCGGACTAGCCATGCCAAAATCTGATTTTGATATTCTTGATAAGGAGACCACGAATAGGGATGGTTTTGTAATAACTCCAAAGATATCCGGAGGCGGTCAGAGATCTGGAAATCTATCCCTTGTGCATAAGTGACCGATTTCCAAGGACAATAAAAATAGAAGAGCTGAGTGGTGATTTTCCGAAGCATCCCCAGTGGGTCATATAGCCACGCGCGCCAATAGTACTCCAAACAAGCAGCGGCTGTACGATGGGAGTTTCCATGATAAAAAGTACTTAAGGCTTCAGTCGCACCCCCATACATGATGTCATCCGGATTTAACTTAGAGTAACCAAAGGGAACTGGACGAGGGTGTTGTTGGATGGCCTGGTCGAAATAGGGAAGGAGAAGATTCGCGACGGACCTCTGTGAATTGGAGGGGGAGGGAGAGAGATCCTTCTTAAGAACCTTGTAGATGCTTTCTCCATTTGCACTGAATATTGTTTGTGCAAGAAAAAGAGAATTTCCGCTGACAGTACGATGCATCAGACGCTCCGGGATTTCGAAAATGCAAAAGACCACGGAAAAACCTAAGATAACAGGTAGTGCCCGGCGAACCCAATGCGTTGTCAGCCCTGGAGCAACGACAAGGGGAGCCATTGTTGCACAGGCAGCCAGTCCCCATGCTGGTTTCAAGTAATAAGCTGCAAATGCTAATACGACTAAAAGAAAAGCTAAAATATTCCCTGTAAAACTGATTGCGTATGAAGGCTGCATGATGACCCGACGACTGAATTCCGTGCTTATCAGAATGCAGAGAATTGTAATTAAAGGAAATATTGCCTCCGGACGCAGGCTGTGTTCATACACAAGCGAAGCCTGTGAAAAAGTATAAACTGTCAGCATCATCCAACCTGAGAGATAGTAAGCATACCAGGTCCATGGGGCAGTAGGAAGGAAGATGCGCATCCTTGCCCACGTAATTACCAGCAAGACTCCAGCGAGTAACCCGGCTGCATGTTGAATGACTGCAATGGCAATAAAATTTGGCCAGAGCTTTAAAATGCACCAGAGGATGGCAGGATAAAAAAAACCTCGAAAAGTGGGCTGGATGGTACCGGTTGCCAACTGACTCATTGCGGGTTCTAAATACTCCCAAGAGTCCTTGGAAAAAAAGGGAATCGGTAGCAATGCAGCTCTGATCCAGATTGCCCCGATAAAAATTACAATCAACCCAAAAATATAGATAATATTTTCGTGAGTTATTTTTGGGCTCCCTGGTGTAGGGAGGTGAAGGTTTTTTTTCATGGCAAGAAAATGAAAAAATAGTTGTAGCACTAAAAGTGTGCTAACAAATTTTTACGCGATTGAGGAATCCAGGTTGGGATTTGACCATAGCGGTGTCGCGTTTGGGAGACTGTTTGTTCCCGAAGCCAAAAGCAGAGTTCAACGGAGCCATTGGAGGTCAGAGGGGCATCTATCCAATTCAAGCCATGTTCGTAAGCGGCGTTTAGAATGGCATCAGAGGGAGTTTCAACTGTGCGGAGAGAGTCAGTGGTCTGGGCTAGCTGTTTGAGCCGATGAAGAAAATCCTGATCGGATTCTTCGGTGGAGATACTGATGATTAAGGGGGTGCCCGTTAATTCGGAGGCTAATTGAGCTCGTTCTATGGTTTGAGGTTTTTTTTCTGAGAGACGAAGAATGACCCCGCGCCGCGGACGATAACGCAGAATATTAGATTCGCATTGAAGTTGAGAGGGATCGTGATGAGTGCTGAAAATTTCTTTCCATGCTTTGGAGTAGCTCGTTTTTACTGTGGCGGAGGATACGTCTTCTTTGTCGAATAGACGAGCGAAGGAAAAGACGTAATGGGGTCCGCCGGCCTTGATACTTGGCCCAATGCTGGATCGTTTCCAGCCGCCAAACGGTTGACGCTGTACGACTGCTCCGGTGATGGCTCGATTGATGTAGAGATTACCGGCTTCCACTTGATTGCTCCACGTTTTTTGTTCATTGGGATCGAGAGAATGAAGACCTGCTGTGAGGCCGTAATCCGTTGCGTTTTGCCAGCAGATGGCTTCATCCAATGACTCGGCGCACATCATTCCTAAAACGGGGCCAAAGCATTCGTGCCGATGAAACCACGAGTTGGGACGTATCCCAAGTTTGATCCCTGGCGACCAGAGGCAAGGATCCTCATTGTCGGGATGCGGCTGGAGGAGCCATTGTTCGCCTTCGTCCAAGGCGGTTAAAGCGCGAAGCAGCGCTGGGTTCGGGGGGCGAATCAAGGGAGTGACGATGTTTTGCAGGGTGGTAGCCGGACCTATGGTGAGGCTGGCTGCGGCATCCCGAAGTTGCCGTTGAAAAGTCGGGTCGGCGTAAACTTCTTTTTCTACGATAGCAAGACTTGCGGCCGAACATTTTTGTCCGGCATGGCCGAATGCCGATTTGACAAGATCTTTAATGGCGAGTTCGCGGTCCGCTTGAGCTGTGATGATGAGGGCGTTTTTTCCGCTCGTTTCAGCAAAAAGTCGGAGAGAGGGACGCCAACTTTGGAATAAACGAGCTGTTTCCCAGGCGCCAGTTAATACTACTGCGGCCACTTGTGGATCTCGAATCAGCTGGCAACCCATTTCTCCGTCGCTGCAGGGAAAAAACTGGAGAACTTCTTGAGGAATACCCGCCGCCCAGAGTTGTTGGGTGAGTAACCATGCGATTTCTGTGGTTTCTGGCGCAGGCTTGATGATCACACTGTTGCCTGCCATCAGTGCGGCTAGGACGCCGCCACAGGGAATGGCATAAGGGAAGTTCCAGGGGGGGGCGATGACCACCACTCCGAGGGCGTTTGCTTGCAGATCAGGAGGGACCTCAAAGGTTGCAGCGTAATAGCGGGCAAAGTCAATTGCCTCCGAAACTTCTATATCAGCTTCGTAGATGGCTTTTTTCCCTTCTGCCTGTAGG
>JAHFTB010000007.1:0-88940 GCA_023269545.1 Verrucomicrobiota bacterium
AGCCCAAGTCCCCGTGAATGTCGGCCGTAACTATAACGGTCCTAAGGTAGCGAAATTCCTTGTCGGGTAAGTTCCGACCTGCACGAATCGTGTAACGAGTTGACCGCTGTCTCAACGAGGAGCTCAGCGAAGTTGTAGTGGCGGTGAAGATGCCGCCTACCCGCAGTAGGACGGAAAGACCCTATGCACCTTTACTGTACGCTGTTACTGTTGTTTCGATTTTAATGCTTAGCGTAAGTGGGAGGCTTTGATCCACAGCTTTAGGGCTGTGGTGAGCCGACAATGAAACACCACCCTTCGAAATTGGAACATCTAACTTCGGCCCGTAATCCGGGCGAAAGACACTGGCAGCCGGTCAGTTTGACTGGGGCGGTCTCCTCCCAAAGAGTAACGGAGGAGTACGAAGGTTGGCTCAACCTGGTTGGTAATCAGGTGACGAGTATATGGATATAAGCCAGCTTAACTGCGAGACATACAAGTCGAGCAGGTACGAAAGTAGGTCCAAGTGATCCGGTGGTTGAATGTGGAATTGCCATCGCTCAACGGACAAAAGGTACGCTAGGGATAACAGGCTGATCCTGCCCAAGAGCTCATATCGACGGCAGGGTTTGGCACCTCGATGTCGGCTCATCACATCCTGGGGCTGAAGAAGGTCCCAAGGGTCCGGCTGTTCGCCGGTTAAAGTGGTACGCGAGCTGGGTTCAGAACGTCGTGAGACAGTTCGGTCCTTATCCACTGTGGGCGCAGGAGAATTGAGGGGTTCAATCCTTAGTACGAGAGGACCGGGATTGACAAACCACTGGTGAACCAGTTGTTCCGTCAGGAGCATCGCTGGGCAGCTAAGTTTGGAAAGGATAAGCGCTGAAAGCATCTAAGCGCCAAGCCTATCCCAAGATGAATTCTCCCTGAAGAGTCGTGGAAGACCACCACGTTGATAGGTTGCGAGTGTAAGCGCAGTAATGTGTTCAGCTTAGCAATACTAATGCTCGTTCGGCTTTTTTAACTGATTCATTTAAAACAGATCACTGTTAAAGCTAAAGGTATTTCACTGTATGCGGATGTCAGCGAACGCTGATGTTCTTTAAAAATTTAAATTGGCGAGGATGTGGTGATATTAAAGAAAATGATCTTTAATTCACTCAAAGAAATCCTCAGATATTCTGGAAATCTAAATTTTCAGCCATCTGGTGATTTCGCGTGGTGGCCCCACCCGTTCCCATTCCGAACACGGAAGTGAAACATCTCAGCTCCGATGGTAGTGCATCTATAGGTTGTGCGAGAGTAGGACGTCGCCAGAGTTATGCCCGACAGGTTCCGATAGGAATTTGTCGGGCTTTTTTCTATAGCGGAACCGGTAACCGCCCCGCATACTTTTCAAAATAAATCTGTATCGTATCCGATACCCCCTTGGGCAGTTACTTTTTAAATTATGGAATACGCACTCTTAATTGTATTTGGAATTTTTACCGGTATTACTTCCAGCCTATTCGGATTTGGTGGAGGATTTATTGTCGTTCCATTAATTTTTCATCTGGTCTCCGGCTCGAAATATAGCATGCAAGTGGCCATTGCGACTTCCGTATGCGTGATGATGATTAATTCCATTGTGTCGATTTATAGGCACAATAAGAATGGGCAGATACTTTGGGAATACGCTTTCCCTATGATATATTATATTGCGGTGGGGACAGTGTTTGGAGCTATTATTGCTAGCAAATTAGAGAGTAATATCGTTCGATGGCTGTTTGTTGCCTATCTTACATATGTGGTATTTAATTGCTTATACAAAAAGCATTTTATTAATCAGATGAAAGACCTTTCCAGGCTTACTATGTGGCAAAGTATTTATTCGGGAATATTCATAGGAGCTATTGCGGCGGCGCTAGGAGTGGGAGGAAGTATACTTACCGTTCCGCTCATGCGTAAATTGGGACTTGCGATGAAGCATGCAGTGGCCCTTGCAAATCCACTCAGTTTGCCAGTTGCGGTTGTGGGATCAGTTGCCTATGCCATTACGGGAATGATGGCCCATATCCATTTGGGAAATTTTTATATAGGATTTATCTATTTACCGGCTGTGATAATATTTGCCACATTTGGTTTTATAGGCATTCCTATTGGTGTCAAACTATCCGGCCTCATTCCGGATAAGATTCATGCAAAAATGTATGTTTCACTTTTGCTTTTGTCTCTGCTTGCCATGCTATTTGAGTAGATCTCACTGAAATTTTGTTTCAGGCCGATTCGTGTATGCGGGTATCAGTGGGAGCGATCACTGGGCGCTTCCGCTATATAACGATATAAAATGGGGGTGACTGTTCCCGTTACTTCTATTCCAGGGTACGATGCCTCTGAGGTCATCATGCGTTTTCACAGCTCCTATCGTCTTTCGGGCAATGCTTTTTCGTCGATACTGGAAAAAGCAGGTTGAGGCATCGGCTCCGGAAGTGAAAACAGGGTGCCTACAGCGGCTAACTTTCGTTTCACCCGACGAGCGATGCGCCGATATCTGGAAGCTTTTTGAGCATCTCCTTGGGATTGGCTAATTCTTGCCAAAATCAATAAGGCGCTACGCCTTTGCTCAATGAATCGAGTGGCTTTTTGAGCTTCCTCCCTTGCTTCTTTGACGTGACCTAACGCCAACAATGCTTTCGCCAAGGCAATGGTGCCTCTCAGATGGAGGGGAGCTTTTTCCATTGCAAGACGGGCGCTCTTGAGGGCGGCTTTGGGCCTTCCGCGGCGCAAATGAATATGAGCGATTTCCACAAGCGATTCAGGATCTGAAGTATTCAATGCTGAAGCGCGGCCTAAGAGTATTTGGGCGTCTTTCCAATAGCCTAGCCAGGAGGCGGCGAATCCACAAATTAATGAAAGAAGAAAACTTTCCGGTGTGGCCCGGAAGAGTTCGAACAATTGGTTTGCGGATGTTTCATCAGGGGTTGCCAGCCACTGCGCAACTGTCCCAAGAACGTTTTTCCAAGATAATTGCGATGCCAATTCCTGTCCTTCCTGATGCCAGTCAAAGCGGAAGCCCATATTGCAAATCCAAGGAAGGGAAGATCCTTGTGGTTCTTGCAATGCCGTTTGCAGTACGGTTGCAGCGTGCATGCGATGTCCAGAGAATAAAAGTGCTGCGGCCAGCGCCGCCGCAATTTCTAGGGAGGCCGGCATCCGTTTCCAAGCTGTACTCAGAGAGTCCACAGCTTCCAGGAGTTGTCCGGCATCTAGAAATGCCATACCCAATCGGCAGAGCTCTTGCAGTTCCAGGCTATTAATGTCCCGGCGTTTTGCAATTCCCACCAAAGCTTGGCTCCAATTGATTATTTTTTCAGGTGGTTGGGGCGAAGCTAAGATATTGTCCAACACCACACCATCCATCTCCCGCTCCTGTCGTATCCCATAAAGGCTCAAAACCGTAGGACAGATATCTAAAAGCGTGGCACGTCGGATGGGAATTTGTTTTGCAAAAGCAGGTCCCGAAGCGATCAAACAGCCCCGTTCTCCTTGAGCGAGATAAAGTGATAGAAAACGTTCGCCTTCGGGGGAACGGCGGCGGCGGCTATTGTTCAGGACTCCATGATCCGAAACAATGAGTATATTGGTATCGGATGGTAAAGCTGTCAAAAGCTCATTGATCCAAATATCATACCATTCGTAGACGCGATCTACGAGGCCTCCAAAAATTTCCGCTTGATACAGAGGTTCTCGCGAGACAGGGAGAGAGTGATAGGGCAATCCAATGCAGCCAATGGTTTCCAAACCGGAAAGGCAGATGCCCAAGACATTCCATTCCTCCTTTTGGGCCCAGTGTATGGCCACATCTAATTTTCCACGGTCTGCGGCCAAAGCCGAACGTACTGTAGTCAAAGGCACTGCTACCTCGGGTTCTTCGCTAAAATAAGTGGGCACGAACGTTCCACACCAGCTTTCAGGAACATTGTCGGGATGCAATCGGAACGAAGAAAATAGCTTTGCTTTTGCCGAAGGAGCTACGGAACCTTCGGGAATAGGCCATTCCGGTACAAAAGGCTCATTTGCTTCAAAAAAAGAGGGTGAGACCATTAAGCCCCGAATTTTCTCTGCTTTCCCCATACCCGGCCACCCGATTACGCTGCAAGAAATGCCTGCTTGAGAAAGGATATTCCAGAGAGTGGGATCATGAGGCCTCGATAGTTCTTCAGGTTGCATTGAAGAGCCGCTTGGAGTGGGCGTGAGGGATCCATGGCGGAAAGCCCGCTTGCCCGTAGCAAGACTAGTCCATCCACTGCCGCCATTTAAAGGGTATACGGAATGCAATGGGCCGGATACGCCTTGAGAGACACACGTTGCAAGGTGAGGAAGAGTTCCATTGAGCAATTTTTCGGCAATTAAATTCCAATCCAGGCCATGTACTCCCAGGATCAGGAGCCGCGGAGTGCGTGCACCATTCATTTTCATGGAAATTTTCATATTTTTTCACTATGCAATCTTTACTGAAAGAAATCCATGTCTTCTCTTAGGTAAGTTATACGCGTGGGGAATTGGGAGTGGATGGGGCCGTGTAAAACGGCGAAATTTTTTTGAGACTTACGGATCAGCGCATTGAGAAGGTTCCATCTGGATATTAAGAATTACCCACTACGAATTCATTATGCAGTTAGATTTATCTTTTCAAGAAACCTGCGAAGAAGCGCCTCAAATTTTGACCGTTACTACATTGACTCGTCTGATTCGCAGGACATTGGAATCCCGAGTCAGCGAGGTCTGGGTGGAAGGGGAAGTCTCTAACCTGCGGAAGCAAGCTTCTGGTCATTCTTATTTCACTCTCAAAGATGCATCGGCCCAAATTTCATGCGTCCTCTTTGCTCAACAAGCACGTTACTTTCAAGAATTCCCACTTCAAGAAGGTATGGAAATCCGGTTATTTGGACAGCTGACTGTATATGAGCCGCGTGGTCAGTACCAGTTGGTGACCAAACTGGTACAACCCAAAGGGCTTGGGGCACTGCAAGCAAAGTTTGAAGCTATCAAGCGTAAGCTGGCAGCAGAAGGATTTTTCCGATCCGAGCGCAAGCGACCTCTTCCTCGTTTTCCACGTCGCATTGGTGTGGTGACTTCTCCCACGGGGGCGGCGATACATGATTTTCTTCATGTGCTTGCCAGACGTCATCCGGCTGTCGAAGTCGTTCTTTATCCCGTACGAGTACAAGGGAAGGAGGCTGCAGGGGAAATTGCCACTGCACTGCGCGATTTGGGCCGATCGGAAAGCACTAAAATTGGCGCACTGGATGTGATTGTGATTACCCGTGGCGGTGGAAGCATCGAGGATTTATGGGCTTTTAATGAAGAGGAAGTCGCCCGTGCGGTATTTGATTCTCCGATCCCGGTTGTCAGCGCGGTAGGGCATGAGATTGATTTTACCATTGCGGATTTTGTAGCGGATGTCCGCGCTCCTACCCCCAGCGCAGCTGCGGAGATTCTTGTTGCGGACCAGGAGGAATTGCGCTCTCTCCTGCATCAACAGGCGAACCGTCTTTTGCGGAGTGTGACGAGCAGCCTTCGATTCAATCATGAGCGGCTTGCTTTTCTGCGACGTTCCTCACTGGTGCGTGAGCCGAGTCGCATCGTTCTTGAATGTCGACAGAGCGTGGATCGCTTGGAAAATTCCATCGTTTCCAGTCTACAGAACCGGATGAAGGATCTTCGTACGCAAATGACACATGCCTTCGCCATACTCCAAAGTCGAAGTCCGGTATCAACTTGCGCCCATGTCAGACAATCTTTGAATCGCCATACGTGTCGCTTGAGCGAGCTCGCGCCCTTTGTGCTTCAACAGTATCGTCACCGTCTCTGCCATCTGCATACCCTTCTGGAAGCCTTTAGTCCTCAGGCTACTCTTCTGCGTGGATTTACAATTACCACGAAACCGGATGGTTCTCTCTTGCAGAGTGCTCGCGAGGCTACTCATTGTTCGGAAATCGGCGTTCGATTTGCCGACGGAGAAATCGTGGTCAGTAGCCCTAAATTAGTTCGTGGTTCGTAGTTCTTCGTAGAACCCACAGCCTAAAAAGCTGCGATCAACACGTGACAAATATGCAGGGATTTAAAGACGCTCCTACTAACCTGTTGACTATTTAATGTATATTCCTCCTTATGAACAGATTGTTATCCCATTAATAAACAGATTTTTTGATATTTCCAACTTCTCTGCGATCACCTGGGTTATCTTTACCACCTCCATGCCTAAGAACGGATATCTACATGAAAAGGTGGCGGAGGAGGCCGCCAGGTTAATTCACTCCGGGGCCTTCCGCCCTGGCGACAAACTCCCATCGGTTCGAAAACTCTGCCAAAACTACGGGGTCAGCTTGACGACTGCTGTTCGAGCTTATCTGGAACTGGAAAACATTGGGCTGATTGAAGGACGACCCAAATCTGGTTTTTACGTTCGTGCTCAGGTCCAGCGACGCTTTAAGGAAACTCTGACTGCGCGTCCTCTTTCCACACCGGTCACTCTCGATCAAGTAAGAGAACGTATGGTGACTGGAGAGGGGGATGCGGACATGATCTCCTTCGGGCCCGGCTGTCCTAATCCCGATATACTTCCCGTTGCAAAACTGGGTCGACTTCTCGGTCGTGTAGCGCGGGAAGCTGGGTCGGCTGGTGTGACCTGTACTCTCCCTCCCGGCTCCGAAATGTTGCGTCGTCAAATTTCAAAGAGGTCTCCCGAATTTGGTTGTACCCTTTCTCCGGATGAAATTTCAGTGACATCAGGTTGTCTGGAAGCGATTCGCATTGCCCTGCAGACGACTACCTCGTCCGGGGCGGTAATCGCCATCGAATCGCCTACCAATTATGGTTTTGTTCAGCTTCTCAGTTCATTGGGACTACGTGCCTATGAAGTTCCTTCCAATTCGGTTACGGGTATTGATCTGGATGCACTGGAAGCGGCCCGCAAAAATTGTGGCATCTCGTGCCTTCTTATCACTTCGAATTTCAGCAATCCGCTGGGTACTATGTTATCGGATCCTCAAAAGAAGAGAATTGCTGAAATGGCTGCGGCATGGAAGATGCCCGTCATCGAAGACGACGTCTACGGAGATCTTTATTTTGGCGAACGGCGCCCTAAGACAATTAAATCTTTTGATTCCGGTGGTTGGGTCATCCTTTGCAGTTCCTTCTCCAAAACTCTCGCGCCTGGTTATCGTGTCGGATGGGCCGCTCCCGGACGGTTCTTGGAAGGTTTCAAGAGGTTGCAATTTGCAGGGAGCATCGCCCCCCCTACTCCCACACAACTTGCAATGGCGGAATTTTTGCGCAGCGGCGGATATGAACATTTTCTCCGCGGAGTTCGCCAAATGTACCATCGTTCAGTAGTCAAGATGAGGGAGGCAGTCATAGAATCCTTTCCGAAATCCACGCGTCCTTCGCAACCACAGGGAGGATTCTTACTTTGGGTGGAACTGGATCGGCAAATTGATACCATTCACCTTTATCAACAAGCGGTGCAGGCCAAAATCAGCCTTGCTCCGGGTCCCCTTTTTTCCGCGCACGGCAATTATACAAATTGTGTGCGCCTCAACTGTGCTCTTACCTGGTCTCTTCGTGTCGAAAAAGCCATCCAGTACATTGGTGAATTAGTGGGGAAAACTTCTTCGGAATGTTAAAGCCTGATTTTTATATATCCCCATTCCACAGGAAGAAAGCGTCTGAATGGCATGGAAGTTGTCGTGGATACGAGAGCTCAAGTCGTCGGGATCTTCCATGGCGATGGGGATATAGCGGAATTCCTATAAAATCAGGATGGCCCCATTTCTTCTCGCACTGCCTGTCTTCAATATGCTAACAAGCTAGGGAAACAAGCATGACACGCATGGCCCAAAAAATAGCCCGCTTGGGTTGTACGGGCGTATTGGTCGTACTGAATGCACTCATCTACCTCTTCTTTCAGTTGCTGCCGTGGTCCGATTGGGAGGTATTAGAAAAATGGTTGGCATTGAGTCGTGAAGGCTTATCGCATGGAGCTGTCTGGCAATTGCTGACCTACCAATTTTTACATGCGACCATTTTTCATCTTGTGGTGAATATGTTAGCTCTGTGGTTTGTCGGCCAAATGATGGAGCGGGAATTAGGTTTGCGCCGCTTTCTCGTTCTTTATTTGGTTGGCGGAGCAGCGGGAGGGGTTTTGCAGTTAATCTTTCAGGGGGCCGGAGCCGTCTTGGTAGGCGCTTCCGCGGCAGTCTGTTCAGTGCTCATTGGTTTTTGCACGCTTCATCCTCAACAACGGATCACAGCATTGATTTTCTTTGTCATCCCATTGCAGGTGAGTGCAAAGGTTCTTGGATGGGGAATCGCAATCATATCGCTGATTCTCGCCCTGGTGGGATGGCCTCCGGGCATCGGAAATCTTGCCCATTTGGGCGGTTGTATCTTTGGATTTCTTTCCATGCGATTGTGGATGAGAAAAGCTCTTTAGATCCGGGAATTACCAATTGCTGAGAGCATGTAATCGTCGGAGGGCTTCTCCGGAGTCGAGTGCTTCTGAGGCCAACAGAATACCCTGCGGAAGGTCAGCGGCAATTTCACAAACACAGAGCGCGGCAGCTGTATTGGCCAGCACGATTTCACGACGAGGCCCTCGATCCGAGCCATTGAGAATACGGATCAGAATGCGCGCATTCTCTTTGGCATCGCCACCGAGTAGGTCTTTTTGATGGGCCACAGGGATCCCGAAGTCATGGGGATGAATCTCGAAAACTTCTTTTTCCCCTTGTTGTAAAGAGCAAACAGTGGTCTTTCCGAGCGTGGAAATTTCGTCCATCACTCCTTCTTCGGCATCGCCGCAGACCACCCATGCTGATTTTCGCCCTAGGAGGTTGAGAATACTGGCATAATCTTCTATTAAAGTGGGCTTACAAAGACCCACCAATTGGTGAGAAGGACGCACGGGGTTGAGGAGGGGACCCAAGAAGTTAAAAAGAGAGGGAGAGCCTTCTTCGGCAAGCAGACGACGTGCTCCGGCTACAGAACGAAGAATAGGATAATACGCCGGAGCAAAAAGAAATGCACAACCGACGGATTCTATTACAGCGACAATCTTTTCCGGTGGGAGGAAGAGATTGATATGAAGAGCTTCCAAAACATCCGCTCCGCCACTCAGTGACATGGTACTGCGATTTCCGATTTTGACCACTTTGGCACCGCATGCCGCTGCGACAAACATGACAGTCGTGGAAATATTAAAGAGTCCCAGACGATCTCCCCCCGTTCCGCAGACTTCCAGAATAGGAGGAGCCAGAGGGGGGAGTGGGGCAATGCTTCTCTTCAGGAGTTCCTCGGCAAATAGAGCCATTTCTCCAGGAGTTTCTCCCCGACGGTGAAGTTCACGCAAAAAATTCGCTTTCGACACGACATCTTCCGCGGGGTCGAAAAGCATGTTGCAGGCTTCGCGAATGTCCTGCGCATTGAGATCCTTGTTCATTTCGCCATGCAAATGGAAATGCTCTAAATCAAGACAATGAGGATAGCTACAAATAACATGAAGGCACCCAGCATTCGGAGGAACATTGCGGAATTTTTTACATCTGATTCTCCGTAACCCAAATAACGAGCCATCAGCCACGCTAGCAAAACACTCCAAACACAGCGGGAACTATATAAAACATTTGCAGCCGTACTATCTCCGGAAAGCACTATGCAGGCGGCGAATCCAAGGGATTGGATCGTGAGAAGCGTCAATCCGACAATGAACCAATTTAACCCTTGGTCGGCACGCAGAATCCAAATTTTTCTTCCAAAGATCATTGGGTAAATAAGAAGTGTCAGCAATCCTACTTCCGAGAACATGGTCACAATGGCCTTCAGAGTGCCTATTGCCTTGCCTGCATGAAGCAGCAAGACATCGGAGAGACCAAAAAAGACTGCGGCTGTCAGGGCAAAGACCGCGGTGATCAGAGGATCTCTGGATTTCACAGCGGATTGAGAGCCAGTGACAAAAAATATTCCTAATGAACATAAGGCCGCTGCTTCCCACCACCGCGGTTGGAGAGATTGACCAAAAAAGACCGCTGCAATAAAGGTGACTACCAGGACTTTTACTCCTAATAACGGAGTGGCTACGGATGCATCGCCTCGCTGTAGTGCCAGAAAAGTAAAGATTTGCCCGGTCGTAAAGGCCAGTCCCGACCAAAGAGCCAAATTTGCATGCCCTATCAGCGAAGCGGGATGGATAAAGAACCAAAGAGGGAGACACGGAACCCATAGGGCAAGATTAGCAAAGAAGTTGATTTTCCAGGGGTTCGTCCCGCGAATTAAGGCTTGCTTCAAAAAAATTGTGGAGAGGGCATAGAGGCAAGCTGGCAGCAACGCTATCCAAAGAATAAATTTTGAGTGCATTAGGAATGCCCCAGCTCTTTAAGCCGTTCCGCAAATTTTTTTGCCGACCATTGCCCCGCAATGAAAGGCCGTCCCAGCCAACCATAGTTCAATACCGAACCGCAGTGCGCTAACGCAAGCCGAGATGCCATCCCGAGCGGCCCCATCCCCATTGCCGCCACAGGTATCGGCGCGGCCGCTAAAAGCTGAAGAAGACAGGCAAGATCGTTCGGACCAGTCAAATGCGTAGCCACCTTAAAGACGTCCGCACCCAGTTGTTTTGCCTGATGAGATTTTTCCAGTAGTTCCGACAGATGGGGCGTGGCCGAAAAATCATGAAAGGAGGCAATCACTCGGACATCAGATTTTCGAGCCATCTCAGACACTGCCTCATTCCAAAATCGTAATTCCAAATCCACGAAAGACGCCAAAGGCATGGCTTCCGTAAGAAGCTGAAGACGTTGTTCCTGATTCAAATGTGGGTTTCCTCCCTCTTCGGAATGACGAGCCGTCATAATGAGAGGCCTCCGGTATATCTCCAATTCACTGCGGTGAGGAAGCCTTTCTAACAGATCTAATCTAAATTCTACAGCATCTAGCCCTTGCAAATAATTATTTCCCTGATCGATGGATTCCTCAGGGACATGAAAAATACCCACCACATTGGGTCTATCAAGAGGACAACGGGTTTTTGAAACAGCTTCAGGCATAGAAAGTGCAATTTTATCCGCAGTGGCAGCAAAAATCGATCCCAATCTTTTATTAAGATAATTATAAAAAAAATACACGGCTGTATTCTGATTTAAAGGTGTCGTAAGTTGCTATTTATAAAATTAGAAGTATTTTTATATCAGCAGATTAAATCTGTTTTTATTCCATGAATATTACCTCAAATAATGCATCCATTCTTAATGCCGAAAATTTTCGCACAGAGAGTATTTTAAATCGAAAAAATGCGCAGAAAAGCCTATCCAATTTGGAAGAAAATGATGGGGGTGCAGATTTTATCCCGCGTCTTGTAAGCGAAAATAAAGAAAAACTAGTGGATAAATTTTTGAATGCTTCGTTCGGAAATAGGATGAAAAGATCCCCAGGATCCCCAGTGGAAGCCAATCCATCCAATCCATCAAGTATAGATAGAGAGGAGGTTTTGTATCGGTATGGGCATATGATTCAGATGCCTGCTTTTGAACGTACCCAACCGACATGTTTAAGATTAGCAAACGGGGGCCCCAATCCGACGGCGCCGGCGGGTTATGAAAATTGGGAAGCATTCCTGGCCAGTGATGGCAATAATAATAAAATTAAAAATCCGAAGCAGGAATTGAAAAATCTGTTGGAAGGGACAACTATCAATTATGCATTTGTGGAGTTATTGCGAACAGATTATTTATATACCCAGTATTACAATGAGTTTAAACGTTCTATTAATTTAGCTGCAACTCGCGAAAATGCTAAATCTGTGCTGGATGATTTTAAAAATAATCTGGATCTTGTCTATAAAAATATGATGTCCCAGAAAAATATCCTTGCCGAGGCCTTAATACAAAAAATGTCGCAGGAACTTCGAAAAGTAAAGCATGGAGAACCCAATCGATGGATAGAGGGAAATTGTTGGAATTTCACTGCGGATGCCAATCAATGGAATCGTGAATGGAAAAACCGATACTTGAGCGCAGCATTAGATGCCCTATCCCAGGTATCCGTCGGGATGGATAGCATATTGAATCGCCCGCGCAATTCATGGCTCGATAGAGGAATAAATTCTTTTAAAGAATATCTCCAGGCAAAAGAATGGAGGGCTTTTGAAATTTCAGAGGAATACAAGCGCTTGCCCGTGGCCCTCACAAACCACACAAACCAAAGGAGTACTAGCACAAGAAGTCCAAGTTTATCCGTTTAATGAAAAGGAATGACTCTGCTTCTTCCTATAAATATTTTGATCATTCATTGATACTATGCATATTAGCTCAACTCATGCGGTGAGGCCAAATTCCGAAAATTTACACATGAGTCATTTTTCCAATCAAAAAGCTTCCCATCTTCCAAATTTGCATGACGAATCGGCGTTATCCGCTTCAAATTTCTCAAGGGGAAATAATGAAAAATTATCGGATAAGATCTTCACTCTTTCTATTGGAAATAGGGTAAAACGATCGGAATCAGAAATAAGTTCCGTCACCCATTCGGGTATTAATAGAAACAATCTTCTGGAGAAATACGAGCATTTAATTCTTTTGGGCCGCGCGAGCCCCACTCATCCCGCCTGTATCAGAGCCGTGGAAGGAGCGCCTAACCCGAGTGTTCCTGAGGGTTATGCAAGTTGGGAAGCATTTATCGCCAGTGAGGGGAATAATCCCACAGTGAAAAATCCCAAACAGGAATTGTTTAATATTTTACGAACTCAAGCGAGAATTTATGCATTAAATCAATATCCTTATATTATTTTTAATAATTATCATTCGAGATTCACTAAAAAACTTCATTTATCTTTAAGTACTGAAGGTGCAAAACTGGAATTTGATAAATATAAGGAAACGTTAAATAATGAATATATGAGAATAGTTTCGGAAAGAAGTATTGTGGTGGATGCGATTATTCGAAAAATGAGTGATGAGATTCGAGCTGTAAAACATGGCACTCCTAATCGATGGTTGGGGGGGGGGTGCTGGAATAGCACTACCCATATGAGTCAATGGGAACAAAGTTGGAAGTCCCATTATCTTCCCAAGGCATTACAAGCCATCCAAAACGCCCCTTGGGGAGAAGATGATGTGTTAACTCCGGCACGAACCCTATGGTTACAAAAGGGGATCACTTCTTTAAATAATTTTCTGGAAACAAAAGGATGGCCGTCTATCGTAATTCCAGAAGCGGAGCTGAGCCCTCCAGCAGTGAGGGCCGCCAGTCAGCCAGCGTCTTCTCCCGCCGCTGCGGGAAGTGCTGCGAGCCTCTGAGGGAATAGAGGCTACTCTCGTTTCAATAGAGCCACTCCCGTTTCTTATGAAATGAGAGCATGAATGAGCCCCTCTGATTTCAGAGGGGCTTTCGCTTTCTATGAGATTACGTGGAGCGTAGAGCGATTGATAGAAATTTTGCTATACCACCAAAGGGCATTCAGTCGCTCTTCTTTTGGCAACGAATGAGAATTCCATAAGAACCCCATTTATAGGACTTTCATGATATCGATGATTTCTTTCTCGCAAAAACCATGCTGGTCAAAGATAGTCGACTCACTCGATGTCCGCCCATTTATTTACAAGCGTTATCACTGGAGGAGCAGGTTTTTTGGGATCTCATCTTGCAGATCGACTCCTGACTGAACGACACAAAGTCATTGCCATCGATAATTTGATTACCGGCAATGTAGCAAATATTCAGCATTTGGCTGGAAACAAAGATTTTAAGTTTATCTGCCAAGATGTAACGGAATATATTTTTCTGCCTGATCCTGTGAATTTTGTTTGGCATTTTGCCAGTCCTGCCAGCCCCATCGATTACCTGGAACTTCCCATTCCCACATTAAAAGTGGGTGCGTTGGGGACTCATAATTCTCTGGGACTTGCAAAAAATAAGGGTGCGGCGTTTTTACTGGCCTCCACCTCCGAGTGCTATGGAGACCCTCTCGTGCATCCTCAAAACGAAGATTACTGGGGAAATGTGAATCCGATTGGCCCGCGAGGAGTCTATGATGAAGCGAAGCGCTTTGCAGAGGCCATCACCATGGCCTACCATCGGTACCATCAAGTCAATACGAAGATCGTTCGTATTTTTAATACCTATGGTCCACGGATGCGCTTAAAAGATGGACGAGTGGTTCCCGCTTTTATCGGACAAGCATTGAGCGGTGAACCACTTACTATTTTTGGAGACGGATCACAAACTCGCAGCTTTTGTTATGTAACGGATTTGATCGACGGCATTTATCGCTTAATGATGAGCGACTACCATCAGCCCGTGAACATTGGCAATCCCGCTGAAATGACTATTCAACAATTCGCTGAAGAGATCATTCGCCTCACCAAAACCTCTTCCACCATGGAATTCCATCCGCTTCCGGTAGATGACCCAAAGGTACGGCAACCGGACATTTCTCGAGCTAAAAAAATTCTTGCATGGGAACCTCAGATAGCTTTCGAAAAAGGCATCCAAACGACTATCGATTTTTTCCAACAACGAGTTTCTTGATCCGTTCTCCGCAGTAAAAACACCCGCAAAATAGGGCATTGTCTGTTCATGGGAGTTCCATTCGAACATCACAGGACTGACTCAGATTCCAGTCATTCTTCCCACACTGTTTTCAGGCCTTTTTGTGTAAGATCCTATCTGCGTTACTTCCGTATCAGGGCTGATTCCCGCTTCCCACCTTCCTCTTAATTTGCCTTCCCTTTCTCCTCACTCCCAATAGCGAGGGGCCCCAGCACTTCCTCGCCATGGTGTTTTCGGCAAGTCCCGCCTAATACAGATCTTCGCGTGTGACGCTGGTTTGAGCTCGGCTGCCCAAGAGTTGAGCATGGGTGACGACTGTCTGTGGATCCGTATCAAATCGATAGCTATGGCAGTTGGGACATGTCACTGCGCCAGCAGTCAGAATGGAATCGCAGCCTTCGCAAATTTTATATTCTTCTGGTTGCTCTATGATTTTTGCAGCACGTTCAGCGCGGTCTGCCATATGAGCATCATTTTTGTGAGAGTGGGACATTTTAGGGTATTTTGACTTAGTGGATAATAAATAAGGTATTTTAAGGGCCTTAAAAAGCGCTTTAAATCCTTTCGGAACATTCACTCAGTAATATGTAGCGGGCAATCAAGCGACGGTTTTCTTCACCGTCAAGTGACCGCCCGATACACATCACTTTAATTTTCTAATCAAATAAGAATAAAGGTCTCACTGGCAAGGTACATTGAGTGGGGAGTTATTACGGTATGCTTTTCTTCCCTCAAGAGAGAACTCTGGCAGACGTGGAGAAGTGATGCCATTCTTGAGGCAGCCCGGTGGGTACTTGGGCCATAGGGGATGCCTTCGGTTGATAGCAATAGCGGCCTTCGCCTATCTTTAATAGACCAGGAACCTTCTTACCAGTACTACTGAACCAAACATGGATATTTTGGCTGCGCATGCCCAGTTTCGCAGAGAGTTCTCGCACGCTCATTCCTTTCTCACCAGCCTGCATGAGGTTGGATAGGATCTCTTGCTTCAGCATTCCGCGTCCCATCATCCTGCCGAGAGATAAGGGAAGGCGTTCGCCGGCATATGATTTGGTATGCACGAGTTCTGCGATTTCACTTTCGATTTGTTGGAGGGCCTTCATGATTCCCTCTCTCTTCTTTGCTAATTTCAAGAGGTTCTGAAGAATAGCTGGGTCGTATATGTTGGATTGCATTGGATGTGTATGAGATTTTGCTTATTGTTGACATTGCTTACGACTTGCCGAAGCAAACAAAGACTTTAAAACGCTATTTCCGTCATCAAAAATGTGTTAAAATAGACGCTTTCTGCTGAGCAGATGAAAAATTTTTATACTGGCGAGAAATCGTGTAAGAGTTCGGTAATAAATTGATAAGAATGCCTTAATACAAGCTTATAGGAATATCGAATGAGATATTGTTCTGCGCAAGGGGCGAATTCTCAGCGATCTCCACCCAGTGCCATTAAGAATAATTTACTCTGCTTTATGACCTTGAAATAAGATGACAGAAGATTCTGGAAATGTGGAATCACTCGGTTTTCTCAGAGAAAAACCTCGGCAGCCTCCGAACTAGACAAGAAAAGTGATAACGTAAGCGAAATGGCTCTATTCGTATATATTCCTTAGCAAGTGGCATCAATTGACATAAAAAAAACTTCGCGGTTGCAATCGGAGGAAGTTCATCTTTGGACAGGACCCGATAGAGAGCGGAAAATGCGTAATGAAACTCTTCGGCATATTGCCGCGGGTTATGTGGAAAAATCCTTTAACGAAGTGTGTCTGAGCTACTTACCGGGAGGCAAGCCGGTTTTTGAACATGAGCCCCTTCACTTGAGTCTTGCCCACACGGAGGATCACCTCATCACAGCATTCGCTCGTTTTGACATCGGCGTTGATGTAGAAATGACCAGTCGCAAAGTTTCCATCGAAGCCATTGCTCGGCGCTATTTCCAACCCTCCGAATATAGTACCTTGGCGCATTGTTCCGAAATGGATCGAAGAACCCTATTTTTCCGCATATGGGTTCGCAAAGAAGCCGTCGTGAAAATGACAGGCGAGGGACTGGCGGAAGGCTTGCGGAAAGTGAGCGTCGATCCCACACGAGAGGGTTGGTCTGTTTTGCGAGATAAAAAACCCCTTTTCGTAAAGGAAGTTATCCCATGGCCGGGAACGATCGGAGCCATAGTGGCGCGCCGCCAGTTTTCGGTGACGGTTTGCCCGAAACTCTGATACAAAGGGTTGCTTATGTCATTTCAAGGATTGGGGCTCTCGAAAGCCGTTGTACATGGTGCGCAACGTATGGGATATATAGAGCCTTCACCCATCCAGCTCGAAGCTATCCCATTAATAGTTACCGGAAAGGATCTGGTAGCTTCTGCGCAGACTGGAACAGGAAAAACGGCTGCATTCGCCTTGCCGGTTCTCACCCGTCTGTATACTGCCCAGGGTTTCACCCGCTGCCTGATCCTGGAACCTACCCGTGAACTTGCCATGCAGGTGGAAACGGCTTTTCGTGACTACTCTTGCTTTATGGAAATGCAGGTCACCCTCATTCACGGTGGGGTGGGTTATGGGAAACAACGAGAAAGTTTGCAAAAGGGAAGTGACGTGATCGTCGCGACGCCCGGACGCTTACTCGATTTGCTAGAGGATCATACCGCTGATCTCAGCCGTGTCGAAGTACTCATTCTGGATGAAGTGGATCGCATGCTAGACATGGGTTTCTTACCAAGCGTTCGAAAGATCATTGAGAAATGCCCCAAAGAGAGACAAACCCTCCTCTTCTCCGCAACAATTCCGGAAGAGATCGAGAGACTTTCTTCTTGGTGTTTGCGAGATCCTGAGAAGATAGAAATTGGCGCCCTCCGTTCGCCTGCGGAAACCGTCAACCACGCTTTCTATCCTGTGGCTGCCGATCAGAAATTCGACCTTTTGATAGCACTCCTCGACCGCACACATTTTGACAGTGTGTTGATCTTCAGTCGTACCAAGGAAGGTGCTGATCGTATCGCTCACAAACTCAAAGACGAAAAACACTCAGTTGCTATTTGGCATTCCAATCGCACACAGAGTGAGCGGGTGGAGGCGCTGGAGGGCTTTAAGAAAGGCAAATATGAAGTGATGGTAGCTACCGACATCGCTGCACGAGGAATCGACATTGCCGGGGTGAGCCATGTCATCAATTATGATGTCCCACAACATCCCGAGGATTATGTGCACCGCATCGGACGTACGGGCCGTGCGCAGAAAGTGGGTGATGCATTCACTATTATGACTGCGGAAGAGCTTCCGCATGTGAAGGATATTGAACGTTTTATCGGACAAACAGTTCCCCGGCTCAAATTAGACAATTTTCCCTATGTTTATACAGCATTGTTTAATGAAGAAGACGTGGAAGCCGCATTACGAGGAGCTCGAGGAGTTCGGACTCACAAAGGGTACAGCTTCGGCCGCCGCAAACGAAGGTAATATCTGGTGCCGCACCTTGTGCAGCAGTCCCATAGTAACTGACGTGATGCACTTTGAGAAGCTCTGGGAGCAAAAAAACCATTTGCAGCCTACAAGGTGGCCCTTTTTTGCGTCACATCCCATAGTAACTGACGTTACGCACTTTGAGGAGCTCTGGGAGCAAAAAACCATTTGTAGCCTACAAGGTGGCCCTTTTTTGCGTCACATCCCATAGTAATAAACTGTCCACTTAATTTGCCTCGCGTAAAATCCGATGTTGACGATGTAAAAGGGTGGCATTGGGTTTCAGAGGCGACCATTTAAGTGGGCTTGGTAAGATGCCAGCTAGCAGAGCGAGTTGTCTGCGATTGAGTTTTTCGGCAGCAACATGATAATAAGTTTTTGCGGCTGCCCGGATACCATAAATCCCAGGGCCCATCTCAATCAGGTTCACATATAGTTCCAGAATTCGCTGCTTTCCAAGGATCCATTCCATGAGCATCGTATAATAGATTTCAAGTCCCTTACGAATATAAGAACGTCCCTGCCACAAAAAGACAGTCCGAGCACACTGCATGGTGATAGTGGAAGCTCCGCGAACTGGTTTGCCAGTGAGCTGTGACCGCTTCAAACAATATTTGAGTGCCTTCCAATCTAATCCCTTATGATCAAAAAACCTTTGATCTTCGGCAATTAAGACAAATCGGATGAAATCCGGTGGCACGTCCTTAAGAGCCAGCCACTGCTGGCGGATAGGAGGCGATTGGGAACCGGAGAGCTTGGCCTCTATCCAACGCTGTCCCATCATAGGAGTATATGGGGGATTGATGAATTTCAGAGTGGTGACTTCTAATATAGTGATGAGGAGAAAGCCTCCGAGTAGGAAGGAGCCCCAGCGTATGAAGAATTTCATTATTCAATCACTTCTACCTGGCATTTGGGAAGAGCTGCGAGAAAGGTGCGTCCGTAGGGCTTTGTCAGTACTCGACTGTCTAACAAAACCACCATCCCTTGATCGTTTTTCGTCCGAATGAGACGTCCCACCCCTTGTCGGAGCTTGAGGATGGCTTCCGGTAATGAATAGTTTCGAAAAGCATCGCCTCCCGCAGACTCGATGGCTTCTAACTTTGCTTCAATCAGGGGATGATCGGGAGTGGCAAAAGGCAAACGTGTAATAATTACGTTAGAAAGGGCATCGCCTGCTACATCCACTCCGCTCCAAAAGCTCTCTGTGCCGAAAAGCACGGCTGACGGACTCTTCTTAAATTCCTGGAGCATCTTTGAGCGAGGAATAGAGCCACCTTGCACTAGCAGATGCCATCCCTTTTTCTTAAAAAAAGCCTCCATACGTTGAGCAAGCGCTTGGAGTGTTTGATAACTAGTAAACAGGACAAAGGCTCTTCCTTGACTCTTTTCGGTAAAATGCGCGATCCATTTTTCGAGAGCTGCTTCATAAGTCGCATCTCTGGGATCCGGCATTTTACGTACCAAGAACATTTTCATTTGCCGTTCATAGTCGAACGGACTTCCAATCTGATGGGTGGATAATTGGGTGGCTCCGAGTCGTTCTCGGAAATAATCCAACTCCGAATTGCCCACGGATAGAGTGGCACTTGTGAGGATGCAGGCCGTATTGGGTCGAAATAAAAGGCGTCCCAATGCCGTTGACAAATCAATAGGAGCGGCGTTCAGAGTACAAAACGATTCCCGTTTGCCTGTGCGCTCTATCCAATAGACATAACCCGGAAAACTTTGGCGAATAAAGTCCAGGATGGCCCCTCGTTGTTGTCGCAATCGACGGCTGGAATCTTGCAATTCTGTTTTAATGGCAGGCTCTTCGCATTTGGAAGCGAGGATCCCGATGGATTCACAGAGTCGACTTAAGGCGTTAGCCACGGATTCCGGTTCGACAATGCCTGGAGTTCGTACGCGAAATTCACGTCCACGCACAAAGGAGCATTGTGAAATCAGAGATTCAAAAAAAGCATCTGTTTTGGGCAATAAATCGGAAACCTCTCGCACTCCATGCGGGTGACGCAACACTTGGAAGAGTCCTTTTTTGGTGCGAGGATGATATAAGCGGTGAAGTGTGGTGCGCAGGGCGTACTGAGAAACATCCAGTCCCACATGCCGGGAAGCCACGGATTCAATGGTATGGGCTTCGTCGAAAATAGCGAAGTCTCCGGGGAACAGATATCCCTCTGTGGCATCGTCATCCTCATCGTCGATGCCTCCAAGAAGCGTGAAAAAGAGTGTGTGATTTAAGATCAGGATATCCGCATTGAGAGCTCGTCGCCGAACCGCTTGATAAAAACAATAGGGATTTTTTCCACAAATTTTCTGTGTGCAGACATGTCTCTCACTACAAACCTGGGCCCAGACAGCCGTATCCGGCTGCCTTCCAAAGTCACTCAAAGAACCATCCTTGGTGGTCAGACTCCATTCCCGAATACGTTCGAGTTCTTTGACCTCATCCTTTGTAAAGAGTCCTTTCGCCCCGGTGAGTGCCCGTTCCAAGCGCGTTCCACAACAGTAATTTTGTCGTCCCTTTAAAAGCGCTGCGCTGAACTCAACGGGAAGCAATTTTTGTACCAGCGGAATATCCTTATAAACAAGTTGTTCCTGAAGGTTGATGGTATGGGTGCTCAGGATCGCTCTTCTCCGCTGCTGCGTGGCATGCAAAATCGCGGGAATTAAGTAAGCCAATGATTTTCCCACACCAGTTCCCGCTTCAATAGCAATGTGAGTGCCCAAGGCTAAGGCTCGGGCCACTTGCCGGGACATTTCCTGTTGTTCCGCTCGGAACTCAAATCCTTGTATTTGAGAAAGCAGGCCATTTTCGGAAAAAATTTTGGCGACTTCTTTTTCGAAGGGGACTGCGATATCTGTATGTTCGGTTTCCAAAAAAATTCTCTCCTAATATTGTAGACCATACAGCCTAAAGAAAGCTGCGAATCGCCCTCAAGAACTGAATGGATGGCTTTCTTAAAGAAAACTCAGTTTCCGGAGAAACCCCGGTTCTTGGAGAAAACCCAGTTCCCGGGCAGGGCCTACAACCTTCTGAAAAGCGCGGGTTGCACTGTTTCGCCCGGATCCATCCTGGCGGTTGCGGAATCATTTTTTTCGCTCAAAATATGCATGTAATCTTAAAACGCTCTCCTTTAAAATACTCTCATGATGATTTTGGACCGCTACGTTTTACAAAGGTTTTTGATGCCGTTTTTTTACTGTATCACCGGCTTTGTCGCAATTTGGTTCATTTTTGATTTTAGTGACAACATTCCGGAATTTCTTCAAGGCAAGGCCGGATTACCCGTCATATTCCGATATTACTGGTCTCAGCTTCCTGCGATTTTGCTGCTGGCACTGCCAGCGGGGACGATTCTCGCTCTCTTATATAGCCTCACGATGATGTCTCGTAGTAATGAAATCATTTCTATGCTCACTGCGGGACGAAGCGTAATAAGAATACTGACTCCTCTTTTTCTCGTTGGCCTTCTGCTGGTGGGCGTGATCACTTATTTTAATTGGTCCTCCGCCCCGCATGCCGAGCGTATAAAAAAACAGATGTTAAATGATATCAAAAAAGGAACCCATACCCAGACAGATGGCATTGCGGGTCATATGTTTCGCAATCGCGAACAACGCAGACTCTGGTTCATGTGCCATATTTATCCGGAACGAGAGGAAGATCCGATAGATAACGTACAAGTCATTCAACAAAATAAGAATAATGAAATTACTAGCGAATGGTTTGCTAACGCAGCTTCATATGATCCTACCAGACAGGTATGGATTTTTAAAAATGCACGTTATGTAGAATTGGATCCGCGGGGAAATATTCTGAAAAGCGTCGATTCCAACAGAATGGAAGTGAGCCATTGGAATGAAACCCCTTGGCGTATTGCCAGTTCCGTAATGAACCCTGACTACCTTTCCGTGCCGGAACTGCGCGAATATCTTGTCTATAATAAAGATTTTCCAAAGAGACGCTTAGCCCCCTATCGCACACACTTGGAATATCGCTATTCTCTGCCTTGGCAAGTGATGGTTGCCGTTACTTTGGGAGGTTCTCTTGGAATCGTGTATTCGCGCCGCGGCATTCTCGGCGGAGTCGCTGCCGCTCTGGGGCTTTTCTTTACTCTAATATTTGTAGATAAAGTATTTATTGCATTAGGTAAAGGAAATCACATTAACCCATTTGTGGCTGCCTGGACGCCCCTCATAATATATCTTCTGATAGGATGCTGGCTACTTTGGATACGCTCCACCAGTAGAGACCTCTCAAAGCTCAAAATCCCGGGACTATCCTAATATGCAGCATGAATGGGAAATTAAGAGCCGCTCCCATACCTGTTCCCGGACGGGAAAGGAGTTTCAAAAGGGAGAGAACTTCTATACCCTCCTTTACCGGGAAGCCGGAGGTTTCCGCCGGGAAGATCTCTGCGAAGAAGCATGGATGACCAAGGAGGTTTCTCCTAATGGGAAGGCAGACAAAAATCAGCTGTTTTCTTTTTGGAAATCGCGATACGAGCCCCCCACTCCCCCTCCCCCGGAACCCGTGGCTAAGAAGGATGGAGAAAACGCCTTGCGTCGACTCATTGCCGAAAACAATCCCAATCATACCCACCTGATCTATATTCTCGCTCTTCTTCTGGAACGTAAGCGCCTCCTTCGTCCCATAACAGGCGGTGATGAGAATACCCTGGTTTACGAATATCCTAGCACAGGAGAAATATTTTTGATTCGTCATCCACATCTGAGGCTTGACCAAATTCCTGAAATTCAACGTGAAGTCTCCGAATTGCTTGCGCAGAATTTGTAACTGGACTGCCTCTCAGAAAAATACTTCTTTATCCATTCAGTTCTTGAGGACAATTCGCAGCTTTTTTAGGCTATGGTTCTACGAACCAAGAACCACCCACTACCAGCCATCCAGGTCCGCAGCTCTTTCTTGCTCCCATGGCTGGAGTCACTAATACGATCTTTCGGCAGATCTGCAAGAAATTCGGAGCCGATATTCTTACGACAGAGTTCGTTTCGGCGGACGGTATTGCCCATCGAAATGCCCGCACACGGCAATATCTTGAATTTGACTCCAGCGAGCGCCCCATTGGAGTTCAACTTTTTGGTGCTGACCCCACTCGTTTAGCCGAGGCTGCCAGACAAGTCGTCGACTGGGTGAATCCGGATTTTATTGATCTCAATTTTGGTTGCCCCGTAAACAAAGTGGTCTGTAAACAGGGCGGCTCCGCTCTTCTGAAAAATTGTCCTCTCCTGGAACAAGTCGCAACAGCGGTGGTAAAAGCCGTGGAACCATTGCCGGTCACCGCAAAAATTCGAATTGGATGGGATGCTCATTCTATCAATGCCGTCTCCGTAGCCCGAATATTGGAGGAGAGTGGTATTCGTCGCATAGCGGTTCATGGTCGCACCAAGGCTCAAGGCTATTCGGGAAACGCGGATTGGGTGACCATCAGCGAAGTTGCTGAAGCGGTTACCATTCCCGTGGTTGGCAATGGAGACATTGCCACTGCCGAAGAAGCCTTGGAACGATGTCGCCGAACAAAAGTTTTTGGATTAATGATCGGTCGGGGGGCAATGAGCAATCCTCGTATTTTTGCGGAAATCCGTGCTCTTTTGACCCAAGGATGGGCTCTTCCTCCACTTTCTCCCAATGAAAAATGGGATTTGATTTTGGATCACTGTCGACAGGAAATCGCATGGCGTGGAGACGAATCCTTTGCCATACGGTCCATGCGCTCCCGTCTGATGGCTTACACAAAAGGATTGCGTGGGGGGCGACATTTGCGAGAAAGCCTCGGGCGCGTTACCTCTCTCAGCGAGATGAATTCCATCGCTGAAAGACATCTTATAGCGGAATTCCTTTAAAATGACAAAATTGAGCAACCGCTTCATGAGCTCTACTCCACCAGGACCCAGCAAAAAGAAGAGGGGCGAATACAGCACCATGCTTTGTGATTCTTATCGCCTCCTCATCGTTAATCCATTGCGCCAAAGTTGTGTCGTAGCGGTGGGGTCGTAGTGGGGTAGATCGCGTAGTGGGAGGGGGTCGTAGGACCCCATAGCCTAAAAAAACTGCGGAACTAATGAAGTTCTTCGGGTTGGAAGAAGCGTTTCAGTTCGGCACGAGCGCCCTCTGGGGAATCTGAGGCATGGATCACGTTCTCCATAATATCCTTTCCAAGATCTCCTCGGATAGTGCCCTTTGCTGCTTTTCGCGAATCTGTCGGCCCTGTGAGTTCACGGACTCGTGTAATCACGTTTTCACCCGCTAAAGCGACCGCAAACACAGGAGATGATTGCATAAATGCTTCCACCTCAGGGAAAAATGGTTTGTCAGAAATGTGCGCATAATGTTCACGCAATAAAGCTGAATCCAGCGGCATGACTTTTATTCCGCAGATCCGAAAGCCTTGTCCTTCAAAACGAGAGAGGACATTGCCGACATGCCGGTTTAAAACACAGTCTGGCTTCAATAAAATGAGTGTGGTTTCCATACGATTTTCTATTCAAGAATTTGAAGTGACGCCCGAATTCCCCGTTTGCTCGCAGCAGCATTCAAAAGTCTGCGCAGCGCTTCAACAGTATGGCCGCCACGGCCAATGATTCTTCCCAAATCGCTCTGCCTCATGACTACCTGAAAAATAATTCTTTGTGAAATTTCCGTTTTGGCAATTGCCACTTCATCCGGAAACTCCACTAATTCACGAATTACATATCTCAGGAATTCTTCCACTTTACGAAATTTCCCGACAATTTTTTGGTCAGAGCAAAAGTTTCTATATTTAAGCAGCCATAGCAGGCTGTTGTTTACGAGCTTTATGAATCAAGCTCCGTACTGTTTCCGAAGGTTGAGCTCCTACGCCGAGCCAATATTCCGCTCGTGATAACTGCACGGAAAAATTGTCGCCCTTCTTTTTTGGATCGTAAGTTCCGATGATTTCAATGAATTTACCATCTCGAGGACTCCGCTGATCAGTCACCACAATTTTATAGTAAGGACTGTTGCGAGCACCTTCCCGTTTTAATCGAATTTTTACCGCCATAATTGCTTGTTTAATTGCTTAACAGCCTTCATGGGAAGAGCTTCCTGACCGGTGCCGGTCACTCGCCCCATTTGAGCCATTATCTTTTTTATCTTACCCGTATTTTTCATCAATTTCCGTATTTGGTTAAAACGGAGAAGAAGATTATTTACTTCGGTGACGGTTGTACCGCTTCCGCGAGCGACTCGCTGGCGCCGACGCGCATTTAAAATATCGGGACGCGTCCGCTCCTGCAACGTCATGGAAAGCAGTATTGCCTCCGATCTCGCAAGCTGTTTTTCATCAACCCCAGCCTCTTTGATATTAGACATGCCAGGCAACATGCCAAGCAGATTTTCAAGGGGACCCATTTTACGCATGGTCCGCATTTGCTGGAGGAAGTCTTCCAGATTAAAAGTGGCCGATCGCAGGCGTGCCTCCAGCCGACGAGCCTCTTCCTCACTGATGGATTCAGCCGCTTTTTCGACCAATCCCACCACATCGCCCATACCCAGAATTCTTCCTGCAAGCCGTTCAGGATAAAATAATTCAAATTGATCCACTTTTTCCCCTATGCCGGCAAACTTGATAGGCTGATGGGTCATTTGACGAAGGGAAAGTGCTGCACCCCCTCGAGCATCGCCATCCAACTTGGTGAGAATAAGGCCTGTCAGCGAAACCGTTTCATGGAAACGTTCGGCCACTCGCACCGCCTGTTGCCCCGTCGCTGCATCGCAAACCAGGAGTACTTCCTGAGGACGCAAGAAATTCTTGATTTCGCGTAGTTCCGCAAGGAGGGCATCATCCAAATCTTGGCGGCCCGCTGTGTCGAAAATTCGGACATTCCCCTCCTGGCTTTCGCACCATTTCAGGGACTCAGCTGCTGCGCGCATCACATTTTTTTCCAAAGGATTCGGGCGAAACACGGGAACTCCAATCTGTTGTCCCAGGACTGCCAGTTGGTCGATGGCCGCGGGGCGAGCCAGATCCAGCGCTATCAATAAGGGCTTGCGACCCTGCGCCTTTAAAAAACGTGCCAGCTTGGCTGAGGAAGTCGTTTTGCCTGCCCCATTCAAACCTACAAGTAAAATTTGGCCGGGAGCAGTAAGATTGATAGGCTCGGCATTCCCTCCCAGTAATGCGGTCAACTCATCATGAAAGATTTTTACAATCTGTTGTCCGGGAGCAATGCTACGCAGCACAGTCTCTCCCAGCGCCTTTTCCTTCACCTTTGCAATAAATTCCTTAGCTACCTGAAGATGAACATCCGCCTCGAGTAGCGCCATGCGTACTTCTCTCAAAGCATCGGAAATATTCGATTCCGTAATACGCCCATGACCGCGTAAGTCCTTCAAGACATCCTGCAATTTTTCTCCGAGACGGCTAAACATAATATTTGACTATACAAGATTCCCCTTCTGACCCTGCAGAACTACTTGAAAGACCTTTAAACATAATAATAATGCGTAATTTCCAGAATCTCCAGCCTAAATTAGTTCGTAGTGAGTGGTTGGCGGTTCGTAGACCCCACGGCCTAAAAAAGCCGCGAATTGCCTCCCCAAGAACTGAATGGATCAAGGCTGTTCAAGAAGAATAGTCTGTAGAAGAATCATCCGTAACCCACTCATATAGCCTCGTAGAACACCCTTGACTGAGCTACTTCTCCGCTTAGGATAGATGGCCCACGCCAGGGTAGCTCAGAGGTAGAGCAGGGGACTCATAAGCCCTTGGTCGGGAGTTCAATTCTCCCCCCTGGCAAAACTCCACAAACCTTATTTCCATGGCCAATAATAAATCCGCAGCCAAACGTTCTCGGCAGACCCTGGTGAACACCGCTCGCAATGCAAGCGTGGTCACCTCATTAAAAACTCAGCAAAAAAAATTCCGCTCTGCAGTTCAGGAAGGCAAAAAAGAAACCATTTATTCTGCATTTGTCGCCTTATCTTCCTCTCTCGACAAGGCCGCTAAAAAAGGCGTGCTCCATAAAAATTCCGTGAATCGCAGAAAATCCGCACTCGCCAAATCTCTGGTCGCCTAGCTCACTGTAGCCTGCCATGACACGGTGGAAGTAGTGGAACTCTTTCAGGACCTTTCAGGTAAGTTTTGGTTGTTTTCGATCCGAAGCGGCGGAATCATCATACATGAAAGAATCGCGGCCATTAGGCAAAATGAATGAAATCTCGAGAGAACTGAGATGAATTACCAGCTTGCACAATAGCCATTGAACGACGCTGAGCTCGCTCGGCTTCCCCTCTTTTTGCGTAAGTCCTGTCTTTATTGGGATCGAATCCAATTTGCCAGTTCGGCAGTCGTTTCATAAGCGAGAAACGGAGTAATCAGATAAATTCCCGGAAATTGCTCCAATACCGCTCCCGCAATCTCTCGTGCAATAGAAACGCCTTTCTTTCGGCCTTCCAAGCCTTCTTTCCCTTCCATTTGCGCCAGAATGGAAGGAGGAATAATAATGCCTGGCACCTCATTGTGGAGAAACCGTGCCTGCCGACCATTCAGGAGCGGCCAAACCCCCAGAAAAATGGGAACCCCCAAGTGCTTGGTTCTCTCAGCGGTGATTTCAGCTAATTGGGGATCGAAGATCGGTTGTGTCATGACGTACTGTGCGCCGGCATCTATTTTGCGTTCCAGCCGCGACACTTGAGCGTCGAGGTTCTTCGCATTCGGATTGAAACTGCATCCGACCACAAAATCACACCGCCGTTTCAAGTCTGTACCAGACTGAGTAAACCCCTCGTTCAGCCGCCGAATCATTTCCACCAACCGGATGGAATGAACATCGTAGACAGAGCTGGCCCCAGGATGATCTCCGGCTTTGGCAGGATCCCCCGTCACAGGCAGTACATGTCGCATACCCAGAGCCGCCATGCCCATTAAATCGCTCTGCAATCCCAGCAAATTGCGATCACGGCAACTCAGATGAAGCAAAGGAACGATGCCTCGTTCTTTTAACATAGCTCCCACGGCCAGATTACTCACACGTAAAATCGCGAGGGAATTATCCGCCAAGGTAATCACATCACTTCCAGCCCGAACCAGCGCTTCGGCCGCGGTGAAATACTTTTCTAAACAAAGCGTTTTGGGAGGATCCAGTTCGGTCAGAATCACTGTTTTTCCGTCCTTCCACAGATCCAAGATGCTTTCCTCCCCGTCGACGGGCGCCGGCGCCGGGGGAGGCATCTCCCGCACCACTCGCACTCTCTTTTTTGGAACAGGAACTAATTCGCGAATCGCTGTGGAAAGAGCGGCGATATGTGAGGGCGTCGTTCCGCAACATCCTCCAATAATATTCGCCCCCGCACCTGCCATAGCAATTGCTTGCTCTGCAAAATAAGCAGGGGTCGCTTCATAAAGATACCGTCCTTCATGATAACGAGGACGACCCGCATTCGGATATGCGGCAAGAGGAGTTCCTTCGGGGATCAGTTCCAACAATCGCACTGCACGATGCGGACCACTCACGCAGTTGATTCCTAGGATATCCGCATCTCGATCGCGCAGAAAACAAGATACCTCCACGAGCGAAGCGCCATTGGAAAGACGTCCGGATTCATTACATGCCAAAGAACAAATTGCCGGGCGATGATGAAGCGATTGTTTCACATACAGTGCAAGAGCCAGTTCCTCGGGGTCCTGAAACGTCTCAAACAAGAGAAGATCCACTCCTCCATCCAATAATGCACCAATTTGTTCCCGAAAAATGACTTCCCGATCTATTCCACGTTCAGCCGCGTCCACACTGGTAAGGCCAATGGGACCGACGCTACCGGCCACGTAAACGTTTCGGCCCTTTGCAGCTTGTTTTGCCAATTGCGCTGCACTCCAATTGATTTCATTGACGCGATTTTCCAAACCAAACCGGGAAAGCTTGTATTGATTGGCTGCAAATGAATTCGTTCCAATGATCCGCGCCCCGGCGTTGATGTAATCCTCATGGACGCGATGGATGATATCCGGCGAATGGACACTGAACTCTTCAAAACAACGATCCAATGCGACACCGCGTTCCATGAGCAATGTCCCCATCGCTCCATCGCCACAAATGATGTGCTCCTGCAATTCTTCCAATAAATCCATAGGTGAGTTCGTAGACCATACGGCCTAAAATTAGTTCGTAGTTCCTGGTTCGGAAGCCACTGGCAACGTAAGGGGAAGGGCTTGAATTTGAATGATGTCCTCCGAATGCAAACGTACTTGAAGCAACACATATCCCAATATCAAAAAAAGGCAGCTCGCCACTAAAGCTAGACGAAAAGAAAAATCGCTATTCATGCTTCCATCCTCAAGGCTCCGATAGCATCCATGACCCGTTGACTGATTCGCGAATAAGTTTCTTTTGACGCAGGCAGAGTCTCCTCTTCCGTAAAATGCAAAGGCTCACCAATCACCGTCGTAATGCGGGTCGGACGTGGCAGTCGCGCTCCTCGAGGAAAAGCATTGCTTGCGCCAAAAATACGCATAGGCAGCACCGGGCATAGGGTCTTTGCAATAATCAAGCCCAGCCCAGGCTGCGCAGACTGCAAATCTCCCGTTTTGGAACGGGTCCCCTCGGGAAAGAGCAGCACTCCATTTCCCTCTCGAATCTTGCGAATAATGGTCTTCAAAGCAGTCATATCCGCCCCCCCCCGATCCACCGGAATCACATTCATGTCCGGAAACAAGGGCCCCAAAAGAGGCCATTTCAAGAGGTTCTTACGGGCTAAGAAATATACATCGCGCTGGGAACAAATTCCAGCAAGCGGAGGATCAAAATAGCTCGTATGATTTACTGCTAAAATCAGCCCTCCGGTCTCAATCATTCGCTCGGGATGGACTACATGATATCGAAACAATGTGGCAGCAATGAGCTTGGAAAGGTGGTATCCGATATTGTAAACCAGTGTCATCTTATTAGCAACTAGCCGGGAAGTGACTGCATTGAAGCAGGTTCAAAACTTTCTTCACCACTTCCTCCAAGGTCAAATCCGTGGTGTCGAGAACGTGCGCACCTGGTGGGACAATGAGTGGAGCGGTCTTGCGAGTCGTATCCAATTGATCGCGATTTGCAATAGCATCCACAATTCCTTGGGCACCACGGCGACGTTGACGTTCGGCTTCGGAGGCATCCAAATAAAACTTATAGGGAATCTCCGGGAATACGACCGATCCGATATCGCGGCCTTCCATAACCAGAGAAAAATGATTTCCCAAATCACGAAGCGCTGGAAGCAATGCCCGGCGGAACTTCGGCAACCTGGAAAAAAGAGAAACCGCTCTATTGACCCGTTCTTCACTTAAATACGGCGTGGAATCCTGGTCGTTCACCAAAAAAACCACCTTGCCCGCCCGTTCCTGGCTGGAAATTCTCATCTGCAAAAGAAAAGCACTCAACGTCTCTTGACTCTCTGCGGTTACTCCCACTTCCAAAGCCCTCCACGTTACCGCACGGTAAAGTTCTCCCGAACTGGCGAAAATAATTCCCAAATGACGCGCCACTTCCCGTGAAACACTGCTTTTACCAGAAGCCGCCGGTCCATCGATCGAAATAATCGGAAACATCGGGCCCGGGAACCGGGCCTTCTTTAAGAAAGCATTTTCTTTATCCATTCAGTTCTTGGAAGTCATTCGCAGCTTTTTTCAGACTGTGAGTTCTATGGATTATTTTCGACGTCGCCAATTGAGCATTCCAATCATGGGAAGCCGACGCCTTAAAATACCACTTCCTCTTTGAATCCGAGCCAAAGTCTTTTCATAATCAGGATACGAAGTGCGAATGCAATCCGTGTCTTCAATCACCGTCTCCCCTTGAGCAAATAGCCCAGCTATCGCAAATGCCATGGCAATGCGGTGATCGCCAAAACTTCTTAACCGCGCTCCTCGTAAGGGACGTCTCCCCTGGATTTCCATACCGTCGTCCCGCTCTACCACATCCACTCCCATAGTGCGCAAATTAGTCACTATCGCGGCAATCCGATCCGTCTCCTTGACCCGAAGCTCCTGAGCATCGCGAATAATAGTTTTCCCCTGAGCCAGGGCTCCCGCCACTGCAAGAATGGGAATCTCATCGATGGCATTCGGAATGTCACTGCCCTCAATCACCGTAGCACGCAGCTGACCTCCTTTAATATCAAGAGTTCCGGAAAACTCCCCCCCATCGGTTTGTTCCACCACCTCACGAATGTGCGCGCCCATTCGAACTAAAATATCCACAATGCCTGTCCGTGTCGGATTGAGCCCCACGTTCTTAATCAATAACCGGGATCCCGGTTGCGCCGCAGCTGCCACTAACCAAAACGCAGCACTGGAAATATCTCCAGGCACATTAAAATCGCGAGATTCCGGAGTGTTCGGACCATGTATTGAAATTTGCTGTCCCTCACGCCGCACAGGAACCAAGAAATGCTGCAACATGCGTTCCGTATGATCCCGACTCCGGCCTGCTTCAATGACACTCGTCTTCCCGCGTGTAAAGAGACCGGCTAGAAGGATCGCACTCTTTATCTGCGCACTGACCACCGGCGTACGATAAGTGATCGGTTTCAACGAGCCTCCTTCAATCAGAAGGGGGGGGCAACCATTTTCGCCTTCGGCCAATAGCCGCGCTCCCATAAGGGAGAGAGGCTGCACCACCCGTTCCATAGGACGTCGCGAAAGCGAAGCATCTCCCACCAAACGAGATCGAAACGGTTGAGCAGCTAAAACTCCCGCCAATAACCGCATCGTCGTCCCTGAGTTGCCACAATCAATATCCCCTTCCGGCATATTGAACTTCCCGTGACATCCCTGTACCACGACTAAATTGGTATCGGGGAAAAATTCAATTTGAACCCCTAATTGACTCAAGGCCTTCGCCGTGGAAAGACAATCCTCTCCCTGAAGAAAATTAGTGATTTTGCAAGACCCGTTAGAAAGCGCGGAAATCATCAATGCCCGGTGAGAGATACTTTTGTCCCCCGGTACAGTAATCTCACAGCGAATGGGTGCGCTGTATTTAACCTTAAGCATGTCTCGGTTCCTAAAATTTTTTCAGAGTACTTTTTTAAGTATAAAGAGCTATGGCAGAAAAACGAGGCGACTCTCAACTCTCCTCTTCTCGCTCAGTTTGTACATGTAACTGACGTTACGCACTTTTAGGAGCTCTGGGAGCAAAAAAACCATTTTAGCCTACAAGGTTTCCCTTTTTTTGCGTAACATCACCATGTAATCTTAAATGGGTCTCAATTGAGATCGAGCTTCCTTTGCCTCTTTCAAAAAAGACCGCAACTTGCTGGTATCAGCATCCCGTAGCAAATGCGACAATGTTTGAAGCTGATTCATATATTCCGAAATGGATTGAAGAATAGGCTCTCGATTTCCCAGGAAAATATCGACCCACAAATCCGGAGATCCCACCGCTACGCGAGTCGTATCCCGATACCCCCCGCCAGCGATCTCCTGCAAAGATATATTTTGAGAACCAATCGACTGCACAAGAGCAACCGCCGCGGCATGAGGCAAATGGCTAATCATCGCCACTGAGGCATCGTGTTCCTCAGGAGACATCTCGAATATTCGCGTCCCAATCGCACTCCAAAGCTTGCGTACAGCTTGTAAAGACACATTGGACGAAGAAGCCTCAGGAGAACAAAGCGGTGTCAAGATACAGACAGCACCTTCAAAAAGGTTCGCCCGTGCCGCTCCCACCCCACTCTGCTCAGAGCCAGCCATTGGATGCCCCCCCACAAAACGCTCATTGAAAATAGGAGCTAATTCGCACATCACCGCAGTTTTGACGCTCCCCACATCGGTCACCACAGCATCGTGATCGAGCAAAGGATAAATTTGCCGAGCCAATCTCCCCATCGCCACAATCGGCGTACAAAGAACCACAATCTTGGCTCCAGGAATAATCTCCTCAAGCCGACACGACGCCTTTGCAGGACAAACGATCGCTTCACTCTCTTGGAGGGAAGCCTGATCCCGAGCCCAAATGCGAATCTCCCAGTCTCCCTGCTTTTTCAACGCTAATGCCAAGGATCCGCCAATTAAACCCGGAGCTAAAATAGCTACCGTGTTTTTCAGGGTACTCTAAAAAGCTTGCCCGTATAGGGACATTTCACTTCTTGTCCTGGCGGATAGCCCCGAACATCCACATATCCCGCATAAGGAGCAAAGGGACTCGTTACCAAACCAGGTTTACCAGCGACCGGAGTTGCATAGGGCATTTCCTGCGGTGCCGACGTCGACGTAGTAGTCACCGGAGGTGAAGAAGAAACCGTCGGACTCGATGTAGGGGTGGTCTGCTGCCCTCCCTGAACCATTGGGGTGGGCGAAGGAGCGGCCGTCGTCTGTGCCCCTATGAACCGTGCATCCTGCTCGGCAGTGCTGCCTTGCCCCCTCGTCGCAGCACCACTTCCAAATCGATTTTGACTCGTGGATCGCTTTGTAGGCCCAGCACAGGCATTGAACAAAATGACCACGGCACTGAGAATCATCCACCAGGAATTTTTCATAGGCTTAATTCGATAAAATTCGCTTTTTGCTTCAGCATCAATCTAAAAAACACAGACCTAGCGGTTTCACAATTCCGAAAAATCAAAAAATGAAATCCTGTTCAGAGGGTAAGTCCCAACTTTGCCAGTCCCTGGCGCGTTTCCGCTTCGTTTCGATGAATGACCCCACGAATGCCCAGCTTGGATGCTACTTCCACCAGTAAGGGACGATCCTCTACATAAGCAACTTCCCCAGGTTTCACCTGTGCGACATCCAAAGCAAGCCGGTAAATATCCAAATCCGGCTTTCGGAAATGGACAAATGCAGAAACAATAAAAAAGTCCACGAATTTTCTCAGTCCAAAACGTTCGATCCGGTCTACTGCCAAATCTCTCCCCTCATTACTCACAACAGCCACTTTTAACTGATAGACAGAACGCAGCTTGCAAATCAAATCGATCGTATCCTGCAAAGGCTGCGCTCCCTCCAGAATATACTGCTTCACCTCGTCGATAGAAAAGCTCCGCGCCTCATAAAAAATAATTTTCTCCAAATACTCTTCCCAAGTGGATTTGCCGCTCTCGTAAGTGTCATAGGTAATATGATGACGACTACTCATCTCTTCGAAATCGATCCCAAAATGAGCCGCCGTTTGCTGGCGTATTTTATGATCCCACCCATTGGTCAAAAGTACACCGCCAATATCTAAAAAAAGTGTAGTTATAGAAGTCATCGTTCGAAAAATATGGCCGCTTGATCTCGGTAATCCCGATTTTTAAAGAAAATCCTGACTCTTCGCACTTCTTTTCCGCAAATTAAAATGAAGGATGTATCCCCCAATGGATACTACTGGCAAAAAAAAGAAGGGCCAATAAGCAAGCACGGGTGGGGTCGGAGGGGAAACTCTGACTTGACCTGTAATGGAGGCTGTATCGTTTCCATTTTGGACCTCGGTTTTGATTTCCCACTCCCCCGCCGCCGGCAAAGTGGCTGTGACAGCATACAGCAGCTTATTCGTTGCCGCTTCATGTCCCGCCTTTAATCGATTCAATCCACCCGTGGACTTCATTCGACAGCAGGGCGGCACCCAAGCCTCACCCGTGGTCGCTGGTTGAAGGTCCAATCTCCGAAGAGAAAGCCATACCCCTGCATTCAACAACGGTTCATTGGTTTTCCGATCCTGCACCAAAACACTGATGTCCTCCGGTCCCGCCCGAACCACTGCGGAAGCGGTAAACACTGTAATACGAAATGGCCCCTCCTCGCGGGAAATTTGTACAGTCCCACCATCAGCAAAAACTCCTACCGTGGTGAGCATCACGACAAAAATACCGAGCACCAACTTGAGCATTTCAGATTTAATATACTCTCTCATTAACCCCTCAGCAATCACCGGTCACGCCAAATAAATTCCCTGCCGGGTCTATGAGAAAGCTTCATGAATCTGCGATGATATGCCCCATCAAGAATGGTGAGATACTGATTTTTCAGCTGCCTGTAATCCATTCTATCACCAAAATCATTTCTATTTCATTGGTGAAACAGCTGTATTTTCTTAGCAATACTTTTTTCTGAGGACTCGTCCTGCCTAACATCTGGTGGGCTCGTTGTGGGTACCGGTGGTAGAGGCCTGAATTTTCCTGACGGTGACTCAGGAGGATTTTGGCTTAAAAATGTTGATTGTGAATGTGTTGCATCTTGCCTTGGAGGCTTAACTGCGGTGGTGGTGGCGGTTGAGACTTGGGGTGGCGGAGCCTGCAGCGGCCGAGGCGGCAGAGGCTTGTCGACATGTAGTATTATGTCCTTATTATGGTAGTGGGACCAAACCGTTTTCGGCGGGAGAGGCGGCGGGAGAGGCGGCGGAGAAGTGTCGTCACCGGAATTCGCTTTCTTTTTTGATAGGGCAGCATATGTTGGCTCCTGAGTACTGGAAAATATAGAGGAATTCGGGTCTGGAATCGTCTCATATTCATTGGTCTCACATGCCTGATTTACAGAATTTTCAGAAGATGAAGATTGTGAAGATATTGAAGTGTGAAGGAATGAGGATTTCTGGAGTGCCGACTTCGTAGGCGTAGGCGGAAATAGCTTGGAAGATGCTGGGACTACCGTAGTAGAAGGTTCTTTTTTACCACTGGAAGGTAGTACTGGCGCTCCATTTTGTGGATTCTTTTTCAATGGCTCCGGCGAGTCTGACGGAGTACTCAAGGGAGATTGGGGCGCACTCTTCCTCTTCTTAAAGAAATTGGTTGCAAAGGTAGTTGTAGCAGTAAATAGTCCCCCTTTTTTCTCTGGCTTAGTACTTGGTATTTTACCATAGCATGGCGCATTGGGTAACATAAGGTTATCTGCCAGATTGTTAATTTTCTTCTTCTTAACGGCTGGATTTGTTTCCCGTTGCAGATCCGTTATTTCAACAATGTATTGAGAAGGGATATTCATGTTACGCATTGCCTGCTTTATCCCGCTCATCCTTGTGGTATTGGATTGCAGATTCATGTTCTTATCCCAAGGGATGTCATATTCCTGTGTCTCAAGACCTGAAGTAGAAGGGTTATTGGCGCTTGTTACTATATGAGGATCGCTTGTTTTACGGGACGTGCTAGATGATGTCTGATAATGGATAGAAGACAAAGGATGGCCATAATGGGCGCTGCTATCACTCGTTAATTGATTAGATGGCTCAGTTCTTTTAACAGGGCTAGCAGTTAGTTGTGTTTTACAATTGCCTATGCATATGGGAGTACCATTTTTAGCATTAGGCCTCCTTGTGGGACTATTAGTATCAACTATACTAGCATAGTTTCCTTTTATGGAATTAGAATTCATAATACTTATCTTTCTTTAGGAAAACGGATAAAGCCTTTAGAATTCAACTCGCAAAGTTACGTAATTATTACCTATTTTGAGACCATTGGGTGAACCTTGTCTTATGCTCTCCTTGTGGGGAGCGCCTCACATGATCTCTTTTACTGTGTTGCTCAACGGTTCTATCTTCTTTTTTTGGAGGACAAATTGTCGTTATTTTCCTCTCCACCACCACCTCCTCCTCTATAAGCTCCTGGTAAAAATCCTGCCTCTCACTCTTCTTGGGGGCTGCTGTATTCTCCGCTGTGGAGGCGATATTTTTACGGGACCCAGTAGGAGGTGAAGTCTTAAAAGACAAAGATTGAAAAGGTGTGGTAGTATTTTGTGCGGTTTCTCTTGGCTGGATTCTAGGGGTTTTCAGATGTTGTGCTACAACAAGGAGCTATCTGCCCTTTCAATGGCTGTAGTGGCGTGGACCGCTTTATCTCTTTTGCACCAATACTTGCGCCTAAACCTCCTACCTCAGGCATAAGACTTTTTCCATTTTTATTAGTAAAGATCTAAAACGCCGATCCATCAACCTGTAAGGTTGCGTAGATGCTACCCATTTCAGCAAATTGAGTTCATAGTGCATAGGGTTCTCCTCCATTTTTCAGTAAAAAAACACCCATTTTCTCACCTTCCACTGAATAGAAGCTCTTCGCTGAATTTGAACGGGCAAAAGCGTGCGGATATGAGGGCCGTCAGTGTTTAGAAAGGAGCCGAAGTCTCCTGGTATAGCGAAGCTGGCATAAAAAGAGCATTAATTTTCCTGGGATTTTTGATTCCAGCGAGGTGCAAAACAGAGACCCTATCTTCACGCATTGAGTCACTCAATTTGACGAAGAGCCCAAGAAATAGTCTGATGATTTTAATAGTAGGATATCTATTGTGATATAAATTTCATTAATGAATCATCTTAACAGACGATATATTTTTTAATTATTCAAAAGTTTTTCGGTATGATATACTAATCGTTAACAAATAACGTCCATGTTAAATTAAGTCAGGCGAGTATTTTTGGTCGCTAAAATTTTCCGGTGCGACAGGTGGCAGCATATTTTTAATTTTTTAATTGCTCAACCCCCAGCGTGACAGATATTTTCGCATATATTCTCGAATGCAATTCGGTGGTTGCTGTCACTTAGTGGTCCAAATCGTATCCTCGTTGCGTTATGGTTTTAGGCGATACAATGAACTTCGACATTCTTGAAAATCTAATTTGCGATTAAAATGTATGATCAGTTTTTTGGGAAGAGGTAGGAGCACTTTGCCCGGGAGGCGAAGCGACGGAGTATTTTCGGTTGATTTAAAACCGTTCTCCGCACTTCAGGCGTGCTATGAGAGGAATATTATTCTGATGAAGTTAAAAATACGTAAGCGCTTTGTATAAAAAGTGCATTGACATTGTGGAAGAAAGTTGCGCGACCATTTATGCAAAACCATCATACACCTGAACACGTGCAATTCGTGTTGGATATTAGTATTAAAACGAAAAGAAGATTTGAAGTACTGCACCAATCCTTAGGATTTTCGAGTAAAGCAAAGACCTTTGAAGCGATAGTTTATTTGGTATCAATCGAAGATAAAATTGATCCGGAAATACTTAAAAAAATGGATATTAAACTAGATCGATTGCTGGATATTTTGGAATATTCCCGGTAAATCAATGATGAAGACTAGTAAAAAATTCTGTGTGTATATGAGTGGATAACTCCATGTCGGCACAGTCTTTCCGAAGCTATTTTTTCTAAATTTAATTATTAGTAATACCTCATCTGCCAGACAAGACACTTATTACCTTCGTTAGTAACGGATGGTTCCCTCCGAATATTAACTTAGAGATATTATTATAATAATACTTGCGTTTTGAATTCGACGATAGAGATTGCGCAGCAGGATGCATCAGCTTTCAGGAAATCAAGTTTGAGTTTTTAAAAAGATCACGTAGGTTTCCGCTCCCTCTGATTTTTCTAGGAGTATGAAACGTATCATTGCTATTACAACGGCACCCACCGGCACAGTCCACACATTGATGGCAGCGGATGCGCTGAAGAAAATTGTGGCTTCGCTCAGGCATAAAAATCAGTGTGAAGCGGAAGAAAATGGCGACGTGATGCTTAGCGCTGAAGAGCTGGCAGCTGCTGATGTGGTCATTCTTGCCCCAGACGTGCCAGTGGAAAGAGCCCGGTTTGCAAAAGCTCTTATTGAAGCCGCAAGTGAACTGGGCAACGTACGTGATGAAGATGTTCCATGCCTGAGAAAAGAACCGCGTATTAAAAAATTCGTCGCGCTTACGGTATGCCCGGATGGCATTGCTCATACATTCATAGCGGCATCCTCATTAAAAAAAGCCGCAAGGGCGCTCGGGCATGAAATTAAGATTGAAATGCAAGATTCAGCGGGGGCAAAGAATGGTCTTACGTCGGAAGAGATTGCTGCTGCGGATGCCGTAGTAATTGCCAGCGAGAGTCAGGTGGATATTACGCGTTTCGCTGGCAAGCCCCTCTATCGTACGAGCATAAAACAAGCTATTTACGCTGGGAAAGAGGTGCTGAGCACCACTCTTGAGCAGATAGCCTGGGGAAGGGACGGTACGTTCAGCACTGTTGCGTCGCCGCAAATAAGATCCGATCGGATAAATACCCATGTCAGTCCTTATAAACATTTGATGGTAGGGATTTCACACATGTTGCCAATGGTAAATGCCGGCGGCCTGATTATTGCTCTTTCTTTTGCTTTAGGCGGTTTTTATGGAAACGGTAAAAAAGAGGGCACGCTGACGTGGGCCCTGAATTTAATCGGTATGGATACGGCATTTCCGCTTTTCGTGGCTATGCTTTCGGGGTTCATCGCATTTTCCATCGCCGGTCGCCCCGCCCTGGTATCGGGTCTGATTGGAGGCATACTTGCACAAAATCTCGGTGCTGGATTTTTAGGAGGTATTGCCTCCGGATTCATGGCTGGTTACTTGACAAACTTCTTAGCGAAGAAAATTCGATTGCCTGATATATTTGAGGCACTCAAGCCCGTGCTCATCTTGCCGTTTTTGAGTGCCCTGGGCGTCGGTCTGGCAATAGTCTACTTTATAGCTCCTCCCATACATATTGCGCTGAAAATTTTTGTTGCTGGGTTACACAGTATGCAGGGTGTGAATGCACTGCTATTCGGCATGCTTCTCGGAGGGATGATGGCTCTTGATGTGGGTGGACCGGTCAATAAAGCAGCGTTTACGTTTGCACTGGGTCTGCTTGCCAGTAAGATTTGCACTCCAATTGCCGCAGTGGTGGTTTCGGGAATGACGCCTCCGTTGGGACTAGCGATAGCTGCCTGGTTATTTAAAAATCGCTTTGATATTGAAGAACGGGCGGCGATTGGATCAGCTTTTGTGCTAGGCCTTTCTTTTATTACCGAAGGGGCGATTCCGTTTGTGGCAAAAAACCCTTTCTGCGTGATTCCAGCGTTAGTAGCCGGGTCAGCGACAGCTGGTGGGATCTCGATGTTTTGTGGTGTGGAACTGTTGGTGCCACATGGGGGATTATTTGCAATTCTTGTTCCTGGCACCGTACACCATGTGGTGGCCTTTTTCTCTGCGCTGATGATAGGCACTTTGATTACTGTCGCTTGTCTATTCTTTCTTAAAAAACCGCTTATTGGTACTTAGTCTCTCCAGGTTTTGTGTGCAAATTTCTCTAAAGCATGTACCAGTTCCTCGTAGGTCAGATCGTTAATAAACAGACACTTTCCTAAACGCTCAGGAATGGGGATTCTCTGCTGTCCCCCACGGTGGTGTGTCCGTTCCACAACTGAATCCCAAATTCGTTGAGGAGCGACATTGGGAACCGTCATGGGCAACCCTAGAAGTTCAGTGATCCTGGCAATACGGTGTGTCTCATTTTGCGAAAGTATGCCTCGATGCATAGAAATCATGGCGGACAAATTAATATCAAGTGCTACAGCTTCTCCATGGCGTAAAATAAGCTCACCTAAATTTAATTCAAAAACCTGTGAGAAAGTATGCCCAAGATCCAGGGCACGATTCATGTTATTTTCATAGATATTCGGACAAAGCTCAGTAAGCATGTGATCAATCGAATGGAAGAGAATCCGTCCTATCTCCTCATCGGAAAAATGCTTCGCTTGAAATTTGGCGGCGTTTGCTTCTAGCGCATCTAGAATATTTTCATCACAAGCCACTGCAATCTTAAGAATTTCCCCAAATCCGGAGGCCATTTCCTGTTTGCTCAGTGATGAGAGAAAAGTTCTATCTAAAAATACTGCCAGCGGAGTGGTAAACGAACCAATCAGGTTTTTTGTGTCTCCAAAATTGATGCCATTCTTGATTCCTATTCCAGCATCGACAAATGATAATAATGTGGTGGGCACGCGAATGAATGGAACTCCACGGCGATAGATGCTTGCTGCGAATGCAGCAAGGTCAAGTACGGCGCCCCCTCCAAAAATAATTATTGGCTCGATCTTGCGATTGAGACCAAAGACATTCAATGCGTCGATCAGGTTTTGAAGTGTCGCGAAATTCTTACAGGACTCTCCCCCTCGGAGAGTAAAATATTCCGCCATCACATGGTTGCTAGAGAAATAAAGTTTGATTTGCTCAATGAAACAATCCGGAATGCCATCATCTAAAACGATGAACCGCCGGGCACGTGATTCTCCAATGTCAATCAGTGTGGTATTTGAAGGTTCCAGGAGGGGTTCCACACATCGGATTTCATAAGCCCGATCCAAATGAATGGAGACGGTCCACTTTTGTTTTTGATGGTCATTGACGCAATGAGATTCTGGCCGTCTGCATTCCGCATCTTTTGCTGCAAGAGAGAGGGGAGTGGATAGTATATTATAGTTATTCATAATTATTTTTTATGGTTTGTTATCTCTCGCTGATTGGAGTTAAGTATTTCGCTATATAAAAGCAGGCATGGATGTCTGAGCGCTAGCGACCGTAGCGGTTGTATTTTATAGCACGTTAAAATTAACGATAATTCCTTGAGTTTAAATAGAAGCGAGCGGTCTTACAAAAGTGGTTTGGAAAGACGGCGAACTACTGCGAGTTGCATGTTTTGCGTAATTTAATTCGCAGATGAAATTTTTTCAAAAAAAAGTATCAAAAATATTACTTCCATAGCGAAACCGGTATCAAGTGAGCATGAATTTTATACTGGCTGCGCTATAATTGATGAAATTACTTTACAGGTGTCCTGAGGAAAGACGAACGTCAAAAGGAGGGAGGAGACAAAGCAAGGAGGAGGTGAGCCTCTGCTTTTCCATGTGCCTCGCTCCTTTCCCTCAAACCGTTACACTCGCTTTTCAGGAAAAAGCATATAGGAACGAGGAGAAAGTCCCGTCATTTGACGGAAAAATGCAACAAAGGCACTGTCACTGGAAAATTCGAGTGCATTAGCTATGCTGGAAGTACGTTCCCTCTTTGCCAGTAACTCTATGGCTTTAAGAAAACGCCACTGCTGTCGCCATTGTTGATAACTCAGCCCGGTTTCTCGTCGCAAAATTCGCCCAATGGTCTTTGCACTGGCTCCGACTTGGGTGGCCAATACCTTCAGCGGTGGGGGTATTTTATGCAGGGATATTCGAGCCAGTCGGCTGTCTGAAGGGAATGGGAAGAGTGTGGGCTCCCGTTTGGCTAAACGAATTTCGTCAAGACATACAGCGATGAGATGAGAAGCCGCTCCATCCCGCCAGTCAGTATCAAAACTGGCGGTAGCCATTCGTTCCAATATCGCCCGCAACAAGGGAGTGGCTTCCAGAACCTCGATGGCATCCGGCAGGGCGCCAAATCGGGTCGCATCGAGATAAATCGATCGGTAATCGACCACCTCCATGATCTCGATCCTATGTGAGACCTGGGGGGGGATCCAGGCAACTCGCGTGGGTGGCAACATACACAGATGCTTGGAAAACTTAATTCGAATGCAACCGCTTTGCGCAAACAACAACTGTCCCATCGCATGTCGGTGAAAACCAGTATCGCGACGTCCCACATGGGAGGCGATGCTTACCACAGGAACCCCTAGTGCGTCCGGATCGAAAGGGGCATGAAGTTGCAACCAAGCCATAATTGTCCTATTTGCGATATTTATTGTCTTTATTATTGTAATAATTCTTTCCGTGCTTGTCTATAGTTTCCTTAACAACACTTACAAAGAGGAATCACTAGCAAACCCAAAATCAGTCCTCCATTACATAAATCTATCTAAATAGCTTTATAGAAACTACTTGTAGATTTTTAGCCGCATATAAAAATCACGCGATCTGATGGTTTCACAGGAATATCCATTTACGAAATTTAAATCATGCAACCACTGAAGCCATCATTCTTGACATTACTGCTTATGATCTCCTTTGCGTCGATCAATGCAGTTTTTCCCACACCGGCACTTCCGGAGATATCGCATTTCTTTGCCATCACCGAAAATACCGCCCAACAGATAATTACCTGGTTTTTAATTGGATATGCATTGGGACAGCTGATCTACGGACCGCTTGCTAATAGGTTTGGCAGAAAGCCAGCGCTCTACGCAGGAATCAGTCTGCAAATTCTCAGCAGCTTGTTGTGTATCGTCGGAGGAATCATCGACCACTATTGGCTCTTAGTGTTAGGTCGCTTTCTGACGGCATTAGGGTCTGGAGTCGGCTTAAAAATGACTTTCACCATAATCAACGAATGCTACGCACCCCAAATTGCCAATAAAAAGATATCGTATCTCACGCTATCTTTTGCTGTTGCTCCCGGATTGAGCGTTGCATTGGGTGGCCTTTTAAGTAGTCACTATGGATGGCAAAGCTGTTTTATTGTGAGTGCAATTTACGGATTGATCCTACTGTTAATGGTGACCAGACTCCCTGAAACAAAGATCAAGCTAGATTTGGATGCATTTAAAATCAATCAGCTCCTGCATGGCTATATCACCCAGTTGAAAGACCGACAACTCATCACTGGAGCCATTCTATTGGGTGGTAGCACCTGTTTTATCTATGTTTTCTCTGCAGTGGCACCTTTCTTAGCCATGAATATCATGGGGATGACACCCAGCAAATACGGTATGGCAAATATTATTCCGTCCATAGGATTGATGGTTGGCTCAATTTTCTCGGCGAAATTTTCGGAAAAATATTCCAGCCGCGCGGGCATCGGGCTAGGAATTTTTTTGGTGGCATGCTCTTCCGTCTTAATGATGATGACTCTGACCTCGAATCGAGCCCCGGCACCGATTATTTTATTATTTATTCCGACAATGGTAACTTACTTCGGAGTATCTCTTATTATTTCCAATGCTTCCACACTTGCGATGAGCAAAGTAGAAGATAAGTCGCATGGAGCTGCCGTAATGAGTTTTATCAATGTGGGAACGGCAACCGCAGTTGTTCTTGTATTAAGCTTACTCCCCGTAACCAGGATACTACTGCCCACAACATTCAGTTTGATAGCACTCATGATGTTAGTGGTATTTTTCTTCCGACCATGCAAGCGCAGTCGTTCTCATTTTGAAGGAATTCCGCTATAAGATGAAAACCGATTTGATTGGTACCATTACTGACGTGAGAGTCGAAGTGGGACATCTAAAAACCGGCACGATCACGGTGGGTACAGTTTTTGGGGTGCACTTGGCCCCTTTTGGGGCTTAAAATTTTCTATGCGATGCACTTCTTACAGAAAAAAGGTCTGGGAGAAAAAGGTCTGGGAGAAAAAAGGCCTGGCGGTGAGGGAGGGATTCGAACCCTCGGAGCCCTTTTGGAGCTCGGAGCTTTAGCAAAGCTCTGCTTTCGACCACTCAGCCACCTCACCCAGGTCAGACAAATAAAGTACAATGGTTCTCCGATAAGGGTCAAACTTCAATCTGCTTTATTCTCAAGATCTCACTCGATTTATAAGGATGCCGCAGAAGTTCCCCATCGACGGTGCAAAAATGCCTCCCATGGTGAAAAAAGAATGCGGTCCGCGAGTAATCCGATGATGACAATGACTAACATCACACCAAATACTTGATCCATTGCATTGAGGTCACGTCCGTAGTGCAAAAGCTGTCCCAATCCAAAACCAGTTAAAATGGTGACAAAGATCTCCGCAGCCATGAGGGATCGCCATGCAAATGCCCAACCCTGTTTCATGCCGCCGACCAGGTAGGGAAGCGATGCGGGAAAAATCACATGAACCCAGGTATGGAGCCCTTTGGAACCCATAGTCAGTGCTGAACGCACGTAGATGGGAGGCATGGTACGCACTCCTCCTTCAGTAGCAATGACTACCGACCATAAAGTTCCCATGACTACTACAAAGAGGAGTGCCTGCTCGGTCTGACCAAACCATAAAAGTGCTACGGGCACCCAGCACACACTGGGAAGGGTTTGCAAGCCCAGGGCAAGCAGACCGATCGTATCATGGAGAAAACGAAACCGCGCACTCAAAAGACCCAGGGGAACCCCAAATGCCAAACCGATGAGATATCCAATGATCAGACGGCGAAGAGTGACGAATGTAGCGCTCAGGAGAGAACCATCACAGATGGTTTGCCAAAGATACTGCGCAATTTTTCCGCACGAAGGAAAAAGGATCGGAGAAAATTTACCAGAAAGAGCAATTGCTTCCCATATACCGAGCAGAGCCGCAAAAAATAATAGGGAGATCAGTCCGCGTTTCATCACTCTGCCACCTCCTTTGAGGTAGGATCAGTAAATCCCTTTAGGGTCGCGGTAATACGAGAGGCATACTCTGCCAGGGAGACGCTGTTAATGTCTCTTGGTCGAGGCAAGGGAATCTCAAATTCTTGAGCGATTCTTCCGGGATTGGGGGAAAATAAGATGACGCGGTCGCCCAGGCATACAGCTTCGCGAACATTGTGAGTCACAAATATAATGGTTTTTCGTCTGGCTTCCCAGATCCGTTGAATATCGCCATAGAGTTGGCCTCGGGTCAGGGCATCCAGTGCTGCAAAGGGCTCGTCCATAAGAAGTACGCTTGGGTTCGGTGCCATGGCTCGTGCCAGTGCGACACGTTGCTTCATCCCACCCGAAAGTTCGTGGATATTACTATTTTCCACGTGTTCGAGTCCCACTAAATAAAGGTAGTATCTCGCCACTTCCAGACGCTCTTTTTTGGAAAGTCCCGGTTTTAGTTTTAAACCAAAAAGGACGTTGTCCAAAACGTCGAGCCAAGGAAAAAGAGCGTGTTCTTGAAACATTACCATACGGTCTCTTCCCGGGCCACTAATGGGTTGTCCACTAATCAGCATTTCCCCGGAGTCCGGCCGTTCAAGACCTGCAATGAGATTCAGTAGAGTTGATTTGCCACAACCGCTAGGCCCTACCAGGCAAACAAATTCTCCTTCAGCAACAGAGAGTCGGATTTGCTGGAGAGCTACAGTGACTTGTTTCCGCCTGGTGAACGTCTTATAAATATCCCGTACCTCGATGCGATCCGGGAGCGCATTTTCTAATTCGCTTTCGAGACTCATGGTGTGAGAGGAGCTGAAGGGCTGTCGATCAGCCTGGAAAGATTAGAATACATTCGAGAGAGGCCCGCTAAGCGAGCGTCAGCCATGAATTTTTCGAAAGGTTGAATTTCGATACTATTGTCGAAGCGCAATCTTCCCCATGCTTCATGAATAAGAGCGAGGGGAATGGGTTTTCTCATTCGGATCGAAAGTTCCTCGCAAACTCGTTTTTGTGCTTCTTCCGAGTGAGCTTTGAGCCAATCCGTAAGTTCTTGATGAGCAGCCACAAACTTCCTCGCCAGATCTGGCTGGTCCTTCAAGAATCCAGCTCGAGACACCAAAACAGTGCTCACCGAATCTTTCGGAGCGTAGAGAATATGGCCGTTTGCCTCTCCTAAAAGACGACTGACCCAAGGTTCCACCGTCCATGCTCCATCGACGGCGCCGTTGGAAAACTGGAGAAAAATGCTGGGATTATCCATGGGAATCACTCGGACATCGCCGCCGGTTAAGGTGACCCGCAACCCTTGATGGATCAACCAAGCACGACACGCAACATCCTGAGTATTTCCTAACTGAGGGGTACAAATAATTTTGCCGCGAAGATCAGCAGCGGATTTAAAATTGGCATCACGTACGACAAGGGCTTCTCCTCCCCGAGCGGCACCAGAGAGTACCCGGATCTCTTCTCCATTCGAGCGCAGGTAAGCATTAATTGCGGGACTGGGGCCCACATAGGCAAGGTCGATGGATTTTGCGAAAATGGCTTCCATAGCAGAGGGCCCTGCGTTGAAAACAAACCACTCCACTTTGACATCAGATCCTAATCGGGTCTCAAACCAACCTTTCCCTTCCCTACTCATATTTGCAGCCACGAGAGCCTGTGCATGAGTCACATTTGGAAACAGACCCACTCGCACTATTCCCTCAGCAAAACCCATGGGAGTAAAACAAAAAATTGCGGCGCACCACAGAAAGATACTTAAATTGAACTTTAAGATAGGTTTTCTCATCAACCCTCGCATATGGCCCGGAAACAGCCTATCGTCAATGATAAGCAAACACGCTCCGTTGCGATTCCGAGGAATTTCGCTATATGAGGATATTCCCATCCTTTTTATAAAAGTCATGTGATGCAAAAAAAGAGAAACCTTGTGGATGAAAATAGTTTTTTTCTGCTCCCAGAGCTCCTAAAAGTACATCACTTCAGTTATGAAAGAAGAAGTTGTCGTCCAGGTTCCTGCTACTACCGCCAATTTGGGACCAGGATTTGATTCGTTAGGCATTGCACTAAATATTCATAATAGATTGGTAATAAAAAAAATATCCGCTCGGCCTCTTTCACAAATGATGTCTGAAGCAGCCGAGGCTTTTTTCGAGGCTTCAGGTCAAACACCATTTGAATTTTCCTGTGAGGTCGAAGGGAATATTCCTCGTTCCCGGGGCTTGGGAAGCAGCGTCACCATTCGGTTAGGTATTTTGTTAGGATTAAATCACTTGACTTCCATGCCGCTTTCTCACGAACTTCTTTATCAAATTTGTGCGAAGCTGGAAGGGCATCCGGATAATGCTGCGGCTGCGGCATTTGGAGGGTTTACCGTAAGCAGACGAGATCTTGCGGTCCAAAAAATTGAAATCCCCGCCCACCTTCATTTTTTATTACTTATCCCAGATTTCGAAGTGCACACTTCAGAAGCGCGGAAAAAAATGCCTGCTGCGATTCCCCTCAAAGATGCCGTTCTTTCAGCAGCCCACTCAGCCTGGATCACAGCAGCTTTTGCATTGCAAGATTATGAGATTCTTCGTGGAGGATTTGAGGATGGCCTTCATCAACCTTATCGTGCACCGCTGGTGCCATTTTTAAACGACACCATCCAAGCCGCAGAGCAGGCTGGAGCTCTCGGAGGTTGGTTAAGTGGTTCGGGATCCACAATTGCTTGCCTGACTTTGGAAAATCCTGATCGAGTGGCTGATGCTATGCAAAAAGCTTCTCCCTCCGGTTCACATATCTTGCGCACGATCGCGGATAATCAAGGCGCTTGTCTGATTGCTGATAGCGAAGCACCTATAAAATGATCACGGATGTGACTGCAATAGGGCTTTCACTATGAATTACTGACGTGACGCACTTTGAGGAGCTCTGGGAGCAAAAAGACCATTTTAACCTACAAGGTTTCTCTTTTTTGCGTAACATCACTGAATAAAAAGCGGTACATATATTCATGAGGCATTGGCTGGAAGGATTGGAAACCTTTGCAATCGACGTAATCTTGGAACGTCGATATGGCCGACGTGCCGATATCCTTCGAGCAGTATTACGAACATTCTCCGCTTTGACTCTCATTCTGGTTCGTCTTCGCCTGAATCTTTTTAAACGGAGAATCTTTCGGCCCCGCGCCATGGGATGCCTGGTGATCAGCGTAGGCAACCTCACTGTGGGGGGCACAGGGAAAACGCCTGTCGTGGAGATGCTTGCCCGCCAACTTCAAGCGGGTGGACGCAAAGTGGCTATTCTGAGCCGTGGATATAAGAGCATTCCCAAACCATTCTTCCGAAGAATTCGGGATAAAATTTTTCGCAATGCGGAGCTTTTCGCGCCTCGTATCGTTTCCGATGGCAAATCACTTCTCTTAGATTCTCGAACCGCAGGCGACGAGCCATTTATGCTAGCAAATAATTTACGCGGGGTGGTCGTATTAGTCGATCGCGATCGCGTAAAAAGCGGACTCTTTGCCATTCAGCATTTTGGCACCGATGTATTACTGCTGGACGATGGGTTACAATATCTCAAAATGCGTCATGCGGTGGAAATTGTCTTAATCGATCGCGAAGCTCCCTTTGGCAATGAATTCCTTCTTCCTCGCGGAACTTTGCGGGAGCCGCCGGAAAATTTGCGACGCGCCACACATATTCTTATTACTAAGTGCACAGGAGAAGATAATTCCGCTCTCATTGAGCGGATTCGGCAATTCAATAGAACCGCCGAAATAGTGGAATGCACTCATCGTCCGCGGCACATCACTAATCTTTGGACAGGTGAAACAAAACCCCTGGAATTTCTGAACAACCTTGCAATAGGCTCTGTCTGTGGAATCGCTGTTCCGGATAATTTTGTGAATTTTTTGAAAAAATTGGGAGCTAAAGTAGAATTAGCCATAGCTTATGCGGACCACCACCGTTATTCCCTCAAAGAAGTGGAAACATTTATCCGGAGATGTAGCCGGCGAGATGTCCAAGCCATCTTGACTACGGAAAAAGATGCCGTCCGCATTCCACGCATTGTAGATCCTAAAGTTCCGATTTATTCCATGCGCGTCGAGATCGAGATCTTACGCGGTGATGATAGCTGGCAAAAATTCATCACCCGCCTGACTTCTCCACAACCTGTCCTAGCTCCGCAAAGATTTTTTTAAAATGTGATGTGACGCAAAAAAGGGAAACCTTGTAGGCTAAAATGGTTTTTTTGCTCCCAGAGCTCCTCAAAGTGCGTAACGTCAGTTACAATGATCAGTCCCGCCGCCGATTGTACGATTGCAGCAATTGCAACTCCTCCCGGAGAAGGGGCTATTGCCCTCCTTCGGATTTCCGGAGCAGAAGCTTTCGCCATCGCCTCTCATCTTTTTCAAGCGAGTATCTCCTTTGAAAAAATGCGTTCCCGCCACCTTTATTTTGGCCGAATCATGGATGGCAAAATGATCTTGGATGAGGGATTGTGTGCAATTTTTCGGGCTCCCGGCAGTTATACCGGAGAAAATTTAGTGGAAATCAGCTCACATGGTGGAGTCCTCGTCTCCGCTCGCATTCTTCAAACTGCATTAGATCTGGGAGCTCGCCTCTCCCATCCTGGTGAATTTACACAGCGCGCCTTTCTCAATGGAAAAATGGATCTCACACAAGCGGAAGCCGTGATGGATCTGATTCGAGCTCAAACACCTCTCGCTCTCCGAGCGGCGGCTCTCCAGTTGGAAGGCGCAATAGGGTGTGAAACCGAAACTGCTCGCACAGAATTGATCGGCATCCTCGCTCACGTCGAGGCGTTTATCGATTTTCCTGAAGAGGGGATTGATCCTGATACCGGAATTGCGCTCTTAAATAGGATTCTGCATGTTCGACACGGATTAGAGGCTCTTCTTGCCACAGCCGACCAAGGTCGCCTTCTCCGCGAAGGAGTACGTGTCGCCATTTGTGGAAGCCCTAACGCCGGGAAATCCAGTCTTCTGAATCGATTGCTCGGTTTCGAGCGCGCCATTGTCAGTCATATTCCCGGAACCACGCGCGACACACTGGAAGAAAGCGCCAGCCTGGAAGGCATCCCTTTCCATTTCATAGATACCGCGGGGATCCGTCAGACAGGAGATCCGATTGAATCCGAGGGGGTGCGCCGCGCACTTCTGGCAGCAGACCGGGCTGATATCATTTTGCATGTGTTGGATGCTTCTCAACCTCCTCTTCCTGCGGACTTGCCAGCTGATAGAGTCCACCCAGTCTGGAATAAAATAGATTTACTTCCCGAACCTTTTGTTCTCCCTCCCGGATCCGCCGCGATTTCCTGTTTAACTGGTATCGGAATTCCCAAATTAATTTCACAGATGGTAGAGTGGGTGGGGGGGCTAGGATCCCGCGATTCCTGCCATTTGGCCGCAATCAACGCCCGACATCAGTCTTGTCTGAAGCGAGCATGCGCGGCTCTGGAACAAGCTGGCGATGAACTAAAAACCGGCGCCGAGCTTGCGGCTATTGAACTCCGCCTCGCTCTGGATGCCCTGGGAGAAGTAGTCGGAGCAGTCGATAATGAACAAATCTTGGATTCCATCTTTGGGAGTTTCTGTATAGGAAAATGAGTGATGGATTTATATGGCTTTCTCCTCCGCCATGTGTTGTTTCGGCTGGACGCTGAAGCCACTCACGAATTCATCCTCTCCTGTCTTTCTCGCCCTCGACTTTGGAGCTTCTTGGGAAAGCGAGTATTTGGATCTCCCCCACAAAACATTCCTCTCTCTCTATTTGGCCTCCAATTTCGTAATCCCGTCGGACTGGCCGCAGGTATGGATAAAAATGGGATTGCCCTCAGGAGCTGGGAAAAATTGGGATTCGGATTTGCAGAAATTGGAACCGTTACCGCTGTCCCACAACTTGGAAATCCTCGGCCTCGCTTATTTCGATTCCCCGAACTCGGAGCTCTCGTCAATCGTATGGGATTCAACAACGAAGGCGCCTATCCCCTTGCTCTGCGGATGGAGACCCTTCGAGAGTCAGGTCAATGGCCCACGATTCCCATCGGAATTAACATTGGAAAATCGAAAATCACCCCCTTGGAATCTGCCCATACGGATTATTTGGAAAGTTTTCGCCTCCTCCATGCACATGGCGACTATTTCGTCCTCAACATCAGCTCTCCCAACACTCCAGGACTTCGCAGTCTTCAAAGTATCGAACCCCTCGCTAAAATCCTCGGCACCCTCCGTGATTGGGAAGGCAGTCCCTCCAAACCACTGCTCATCAAAATCGCTCCCGATCTGGATTCCGAAAACCTTATTGCCATTGCAAAACTTTGCGAACAAGAGCGCCTTGCGGGCATCATTGCCACCAATACCACCTTGGACCATTCCTCCATTAGCTCAAGTCGCGATGAAATCGGAGGGCTGAGTGGACAACCTTTGCAGCAACGATCTAATACAGTCATTCGCCAATTGCGGGAAATCACTCAGCTTCCCATCATCGGTTCAGGGGGTATCTTCACCGGCGCTGATGCACTCGCGAAATTCGAAGCCGGCGCTAATTTAGTACAAATTTATACCGGCTTTGTTTATCGAGGTCCCGCACTGATTCGCGAGATTTGCAGTCTGCCTCCAAGATCTTTCTTCGTGTAGGAGAATATTTTAAAGGAATTCCGCTATACCCCGGAACTATCCACTGATGTTAACTGCTGAAAGAGCCCAAGAACTGGAAAAAACTCTTCGTCATTTCCCATTGCTTGAGGGATGGGAGGCTCCTGCTCTTCTCGGCCTTATTGAGCGTGAACTGAGCCACGCGGAAATTTTGGATGGCTTTCGTCCCTATGGCAAACGGAAAGCCCATGCTATTCCCCTGCAACCCATTCTTCACATTGTGAGTCACAATACGCCTCACGCCGCCCTTCAAAGCCTAGTACGCGGCCTGCTATTAGGAAGCCACAATTTTCTTAAGATTCCCACGGCCGGCCTTCCGGAAGCCGAAGAATTTATCCGACTCCTCTCGCCCTCGCTTGCCTCTCTGGTTCATGTATCCCGCAGTTTGGAAGATTCCTGGTTGGAAAAAGCGGAAGCTGTCATTGTCTTCGGGGCGGATGAAACCATAGAAACTTTGCGGAAAAAAGTTTCTGCGGACTGTCTTTTTTTACCGCATGGACACAGTATCAGTTTCGGCATCGTTTTCGAAGATCCTCATTATTCCTCTGTAGAAGCTGCGGCAAAGGACGTTTTTCTCTACGATCAACGAGGCTGTTTATCTCCCCATACTCTCTATGTCGCTTCTTCGCTTGCTTCTCGCGAATATGCTCGGCGCCTTGCAAACGCCTTAAAAAAACTCTGTGATGCAGGCTGTGAAGCGCACAGCACAGCGGAAGCAGCCGGGATTTTTGCAGAACGGCACTACTTTCATTTTCTTCAAACCATGCGTCCCGACATTGAGGTCTGGGCTAGCGAGGGATCAAGCGACTGGACCGTGATTCATGATCCGAATCCCGAGTTTCGTCCTTCACCGCTAGGTCGTACAGTCTTTGTAAAACCTCTTCCCACCGAACTTTCCGTATCTCTTGCGGGCATTCATAAATGGATTTCCGGAATTGGGATTTGGCCCGCTCGCGAGGAATATGCACAAATCGCCGCTCAATTGGGAGCTTCTCGTATTTGCCCTCTCGGTAAAATGCAATTTCCTCCTGCGGATTGGCATCAGGATGCTCTTCCGGTGCTCTCTCAGTTAGTTCACTGGGTGGATTTCGAAGAAGAGACACAGGGATAGATTTTTCAGATAGACGGGACGTTCGAATTTGGTAAATAAGTTCAGCTGTTCCCCAAAATGACGAGTGAACTTTCCTCCTCTCAAGTCGGCCGGATTCCTCCCGAACTATTGAATCATATCGACGAAGTCATCGCTCGTTATCCGGTCTCTTCCCGTAGCGCCTCCTTACCCATCCTTCATCTTTGGCAGAACCACTTCGGATATGTAGATGAAAGCGCAATCGAATGGATTGCCAGCAAACTGGGGCTGCAGCCCATCAACATTCTGGAACTCGTCACATTCTATCCTTGGTTTCGACAACAAGCTGCCGGACGTATTATGATCCGCGTCTGCCATACCCTTTCTTGCGCTATGGCCGGAAGTAAAGACGTGTACGCAGCCTTTTGTAAGGCCACGCATATTCCTTGCTCCAAGGAGAAGGAACCCCTTATTACCACCAGTCCGGATAGTCAATTCAGCATCGAATTTGTAGAATGTTTAGCTAGTTGTGGAACCGCCCCGGTTTGTCTGATTCAAGATGAGTTGGTAGAAAATATTTCTCCGGAAAATGTTCCGAACATCTTACAGGGATATGCGAATGAAAGCGTTTTCTAGAATATCTTAAGCTATGTCCGCGATTGCATCCCCTCCTCATCCGAAAGAACGCCGTATCATTTTCGAAAATCTGACTCAACCGGGTTATACTCCTGATCTTTCCTGTTACCTTGCCCACGGCGGATACGAATCTCTCCGACAGGCCCTGGGAATGAAGTCCCAGGAAATTATCGACAAGATAAAGACAGCTCATCTTCGTGGACGAGGAGGGGCTGCCTTCCCTACGGGCCTTAAATGGTCTTTTATTAAGCTGGATGACGGCAAACCCCATTATCTTGTTGTCAACGGAGACGAATCTGAACCGGGGACATTTAAAGACCGATATATCCTTCATCAAGAGCCTCACCAACTTATCGAAGGCATGACTATTGCTGCCTATGCTCTCGGTGTCCATCTTGCATATATCTATATTCGCTGTGAATTCCCCCATGCCGCCCGGATCGTTCACCGAGCATTGGAAGAAGCTCGCGAAAAGGGCTTTTCAGGAAAAAACATTCTCGGATCCGGCTATGATTTGGATATCCATATCCATCAGGGGGCGGGCGCTTATATTTGTGGTGAGGAAACCAGCCTCCTCGAATCCCTGGAAGGAAAACGTCCCTATCCTCGTATTAAGCCTCCCTATTTCCCTGCGGTATTAGGTCTCTACATGCAACCTACGGTGGTAAATAATGTGGAAACTCTCTGCCACGTAAAACATATCCTCCGTTTGGGTCCCGAGGAATATGCTCGTATGGGGACACCTGGTGATGGCGGCACACGGATGCTCTGTGTCAGTGGTGACATTAATCGACCAGGCGTTTATGAGTTTCCCTGTGGTGCGGTGACTCTCGGAGAACTTATTTTTGATGTGTGCGGCGGATTGAAAGCAGGGAGGCAGCTCAAGGCGGTGATTCCCGGAGGAAGCTCCGCTAAGGTCCTGCGCGCCGGAGAAGTTTACAAAGTAAAGAGTTCCTCCGGAGAGCGAGAACTGCCTCTGTTAGACGTCACCATGGATGCGACCAGTCTTGCAGCCGTTGGCACGATGATCGGCAGTGGCGGAGTGATTGTAATGGACGACTCCCGGAGTATGCTCTGGGCACTCAATAATCTTAATCTCTTCTACGCGCACGAAAGTTGTGGCCAATGCACTCCCTGCCGCGAAGGAAGTGCGTGGATGGCGCAAGTCACCTCGCGCATGCTCACCGGTAAAAAGAATCCGGAAGATGCTCAGACGCTCCGATCAATGGCTGACAATATTGCCGGCAGAACGATCTGCGCATTTGGCGAAGCATGTGCCTGGCCCACACAAAGCTTCCTGGATAAGTTCCCCGAGGAATTCTCGCATCCTCCGATTCGCTGATTTTCTCAACCACATCCGATTTGTAAAAAATATTCGAACACGGAAATTTGATTGCAAATAATTGTAGTATTGCCTACATCTTCTAAGAAAATCCTCTTAAGAGAATCAGATTAAAGACAAAGCTGGGAACAAAAATAACGGTGAATTCGAACTCATTTTATACGGGTTTCGCTTATAATACTCTGAAATAAATGAAAGACCTATATGTCTCCCGACTCTGTAACAAACGACACAGATATTCGTTGGGCTATTCGTCGCTCAAATACATCAGACCCCTCATCGAGCATTGTTTATTCAAATGGTAAGATAGACAGGGCGCGTCACAGACTATTGCCTACGATAGGCAAGAAGCTATCAAATATAGAAGTAGGCACCGAACCCGGAGCTTCTCTGTCGGATTGTGGGGCAACTGTTTTAGAAGCAGCTGGCTCCTCGCTACAGGCAGCAAGTACGATGGGTGCTTGTAAACCAAATGTGGGCCCTGGAGCAGGGCTCGCCTTGAACATAGTGGGTGTCGTGCTAGCTGCTAAGGAGGTTCATGAAGCAGGTCATGATTTTCGGGATGCTAAAATCAATAAACAAAGAGTTAAACGCGAGATTTCCGAAGAAAATAAAACACTACAACCAAAAAACATGATCTCCCATCAGATCTCGGAGGCAGAAGGGTCTTACAGCATTCTTCCAAACAATTCGATTTCCCCACTCTCCTCTCCTTCCGAAATCTCAGGATCTTCCAGTAACGCGGCAAAATTACACTCCGCAAACAAGGATTACAAACATGCCAAGGAAAATCTTTTTTCCTCCACTGGAGAACTGACAGACGCGTGCATAGATACTGCCGTTGGAGGAATGACCTTTTCTCACGCCATATCGGTGGAAATTGCTTCTTCAGCCTTATCCGGAGTAGGAGGCATTCTGGGCCTCTTGACCTCTCTGATTCCATTCAAGAGAAGTATCACCGAAATAAATAGAAAACGTTACAAATCAAAGGTTGTAAAAAGATTACAAGCGGAGAGCCCTCCTTGCACCAATAAAGCAGCGGACAAACTCATTAAAATGCATCATGAATTTTTGTTAAAAAAACGCCGCGCTTGGTTTTCGATATCATGGAGCAGCACCAATGTCCTTCGTAATATAGTCGTCAGCGTTGTGGGAATCCTAGGAGCAGTTGGCCTCTTAGCTACGGGAATGCTCCCCATATTCATCCTGATTGCTCTGGGAGCAGGCCTCTATGGCGGAGTAATCGGAATGAACATGTATCTTAATTGGAGGGAGCGACGTGACACTCGCTTCTTAATTGATCAGTTTAGGAGCCAACTGTATTCGGATGGCTTGGAAAGTGATAAAAATTCTCCTGTGGATAAAAATAAATTTTTGGATGATGAGATTTATAAATTTATAAACTTATATGAAGCTAAGATGACAGAAACTTGCTTGGATTATTTACTCGTGCTCAAGCATGTCGCCACTCCAGGAGGAGATCCGGACATCACAGAAGCAATCCTCGCTACCGGAAAAAACAAGCAATTGATTGAAAGCTACTTTGGGCTTATTAAAACAGAGTGGCCCAATCAACCGGAGAAAGCATTGAAACTCATGCGTTACTGCAGAGAACATTAGCACATTGCACCTTCACTGAAAGAGATTACGTGTTTTTAATATTGAAAGAGATTACGGTTTTTAAATCAGCAGCGAGGGTGGGGGCATAGTTGAGGGGGAGGGGAATAGTTTTTAGTTATTCGCGTGGCCTTTCCACAGCTCCGCTTTTCTCTAACGCTTGGTTGAAGTTTGAATCCCTTGTTTTAATAGTAACCAGGTAGTTATTTTGTGGAGGAAGTGCTTCTATGTTTGCTGTAATGTTCTCCGGATGGGTAATACGGGTGAAGAGAGCTCTTTGCAGGATCCGAGTGGAAACAGGGATCCCTCGATCGTTCGCCTCTTGAATTGAGGGGTAATGATTGTAGGAACAATAACCGAGCTCCCGATAGTAGTTCGGAATCCTCTCCGTAGGATCATTAATATCGGGATAGTTATTTCGGATGGGATTTATTTTTACGAGCATCTTGCTAAATCCATTGGGGACATTAGCAGACCACATTTCCATGTAGATGCCTTCGCGATAAAATTTCCATCCCATAAAAACTCCTAAATGGCCTCTTTCGCGCACTCCTACATGTTTATTCCAATATACCTTTACAAAATCTCCGGACTTGGCTGCATTCAGCTTCCAAAAATTTGTTCCTGCACCGAGCTCGCTCATAAGAATAGCGAAACCTGGGCCATTAGCATTTACCCTTCCCCAAAAACCCACGCCATCCTCTTCTCCATGGGGAAGCACTTTCTCCAGCTGTTCTCGAGAAGGAAAAATCATGGAATTTCGCTGAAGCTTAGAAAGAACTTTTCCCAATAACAAATGAGTGGCGGCGGAGCAGAAGGACTTTTTTGCTTTTGTCAAATCCACACTCAGCTCCCCATTCTCCGAAATTGTCATTGCGGCTCTGTGCGCTCGGAATGCTTCTGGCCCGGTAGAATACCTATAGCCTGTGCCACCTGGCGCAGCATTTACTTCGCTCACAACAATTGAATTTACGTCTGTGTGCGCTCCCGATTGAACCTCTCTTTTGACCCGAACACTCTCAAACGCATCCGGTCTTGCCATTCGGAAATCAGTGAACCTGCGATTTCCCTCAATCACTCTCCGACCTAATGAGGGAGAGGTGGGTCTCTCAAGAAAAGACTGCGAACCTTCAGAGGATATCGGGACATTGGTCAAGCCAGAGCGCTCCTGAGGTTCGGAAGAATGGGTGAAAATTGCGGATTCCGAAGGGAAAGATGTGACTGTTTTCATCGAGGGAATAAACTCGCAATCTCTTAGTTGTCAACGTATTATTGCAAAACAAAAGTTCATGGGCTCTGTTTATCCAGGGCCAAAGTTGCAAAATAAACATGCTGCGTTTTTACGCGCAATAGATTATTCTTAGAGAATGCGAGCATTTCTCATTCGCTGGCTGGCCATCACTATCGCAGTTTATATTGCATCGAGATTACTTCCAGGGATTCACTCAGATTCTTTCGAGGCGCTTGTGGGAGCCTCTCTCCTTCTTGGTATCATCAATGCTTTTGTGCGCCCGGTACTTCTGTTGCTCAGCATCCCATTTATTTTGCTCACCATGGGGATATTCATTTTTGTCATCAATTCCCTGCTCCTCAGTTTTGTATCCTGGTTGATTCCTCCTTTCCATGTGGAAGGATTTTGGAATGCGTTTTTTGGAGCCATCGTCATCAGTATGGTGACGTGGATTCTGAGCTCTTTTTTTCGAGCGAGTGATGGTCGCATCCACCCTATCACTCATCATCAGGCAATCAAACGTGCGAATGCTAGGACCATTGATTCCTAAGAATCGTGCTAGCACATAAGGGGACATAGCTGGCGTGAGCCCTCCATTCTTTTCTAAGAATCAACTTCGGGTAAAGATCTGTGGGTTAAAAACCGCTGAGGATGCTCAAGCAGCTGTTGAATTAGGAGCGGATGCCCTCGGTTTCAATTTTTATCCCTCCTCACCACGCTTTGTTCCTCCGGCAACTGCGCTCAAAATCGTCACAAGCTTGCCGCGCGATACCGCTCGCATTGCTGTGGTGGTTCATCCCACCTCCGCTGAAATTCAGGCATTGCTCGATGCCAATGTGTGGGATGCTATTCAGTTTCACGGAGACGAGCCCCCAAAATTTTGCGAAGACTCCGGATTTCCAATTTGGATTAAAGCCCTACGGATCAGCGATGATTCCGAGCAAACATTGGAAAAAATCGGGTCATTCTCTTCTCCCTATATTTTGCTCGATGCCAATGTCCCCAATACCTACGGAGGAACAGGTACTCTCATGAATTTGCATCTTGCCGCCCGTATCGTTCAGGCCTTTCCTCAAAAGCACTTTATTCTGGCCGGAGGCTTGCGCCCGGAGAATGTCCAACAAGCCGCTCACATGGTGCGCCCCTTTGCAGTCGACGTAGCCAGTGGAGTGGAAAATGCATCGGGACGCAAGGATCTCTCAAAGATGCAGGCCTTTATCACAGCGGCTGTTCATAAAATTCACGGCCCCTCAGTCCCTGGGCGGAACTCACGGTCTAAAAAAAGCTGCGAGCCATCCCCTGAACTGGACAGTTAAGAAGGGGCAGTGGATATTTGCCTGCCACTCACTCATCAACCATCCATCACCACTATCATGACAATTTCAATAGCAGTACTTGCAGGCGACGGCATCGGCCCTGAGGTCATCAAAGAGGCCCTTCGCGTGCTCGATAAAGTGCAGTCTCAATTCGGACTCCACTTGCACTTCACCGAAAAACCTGTTGGGGGGATTGCCATCGACACCACCGGCCAGGCGCTTCCTCCTGAAACCTTACAAACCTGTGAAGCTTCGGACGCCATTTTATTTGGTTCCGTGGGGGGGCCCAAATGGGAGACACTGCCGCCCGAACAGCAACCCGAACGGGCTGCCCTTCTTACACTGCGTAAACACTTTTCTCTTTTTGCCAATCTGCGTCCCGGAGTTTGTTTGCCCGCCCTCGTACACGCCTCCCCGCTGCATCCGACAATTGTGGGTGAGGGATTTGACATCCTCTGCGTACGAGAACTCACTGGGGGACTTTATTTTGGACACCCCAAGGGAATTCACGAAGAAAATGGAGAAAAAGTCGCCATAGATACCATGGTCTATCGGGAAAGCGAAATCCGTCGCATCGCTCACATTGCTTTCGATGCCGCCCGGTCACGCTCCAAACGGGTTACTTCGATTGACAAAGCTAACGTGCTGCAAAATGGCATCCTTTGGCGGCGCGTAGTGACGGAGGTAGCTGCGGAATATCCCGACATTTCCCTCAACCATCTCTATGTGGATAACGCCGCCATGCAGCTGATTAAAACTCCTCGCAGCTTCGACACCATTCTCGCGGAAAACATGTTCGGCGACATACTGAGTGATGAATTGGCGATGATTACCGGTTCACTCGGCATGCTTCCGAGCGCCAGTCTGGGAGTTCGGACCACTTCATCCGGACGATTCGGCCTCTATGAACCCAGTGGCGGCACGGCTCCCGATCTTGCCAATAAAAATATCGCCAATCCCATCGCCCAAATTCTTTCCGCAGCCCTCCTCCTCCGCTATTCCCTCGGTGCTTTCTCAGCTGCATCCGCTATTGAAAGTGCGGTTCGATCTGTGATCGATCAGGGACTCCGCACTGCGGACATATGGACCCCGGGTACTAAAAAAGTGGGAACTTCCGAAATGGGTGAGGCCATAGCTGCCGCTATTTCCGATTAGTATAATGTGTCTATTCACCAGTAAGAAAATTTCGAAATATGAAATCATAGTGATAGCCATACCACACAAGCGACGACCACTGCTATATCAGCCCTTTTACTTTTATGCGCAGACCTCATTTCTCTCATTTTGTTGCACGCTTATCCGACGTTTCCCTTGACTATCAAAGAACAGGACGACACTCTTCGATCAGTTTCCTCTTGACTGTGCAATTTTCTCGAGCTGTTTGAAGCAAACTCACCGGGTCTTGTAATCAAGATTTTCTATTTTAAAGACAAATGTTTGACAAATTATTGGGATTTTTCTCGAACGATATTGGTATCGACCTGGGTACGGCGAATACCCTGGTCTATGTAAAGGATCACGGAATTGTTCTCCGCGAACCCTCCGTAGTAGCCGTCCACCAAGGCACAAATAAGGTATTAGCCGTCGGAGATGAGGCAAAGCGCATGTTAGGTCGCACTCCTGGCAATATTATTGCAATCCGACCTTTAAAGGACGGCGTAATTGCCGATTTCGAAATTACCGAGGAAATGTTGCGTCACTTTATTAGTAAAGTCCATAATCGTCGGCGTATGGTACGTCCACGAGTAGTGATTGCCGTGCCCAGCGGAATTACAGAAGTGGAAAAACGCGCTGTTAAAGATTCCGCAACCCATGCCGGTGCTCGTGAGGTCTATCTGATTGAGGAACCCATGGCCGCTGCAATCGGAGTGGGCTTGCCCGTTCAAGACGCCGCAGGAAACATGATCATAGATATTGGGGGAGGCACCACCGAAGTCGCTCTGATTTCACTTTCCGGCATCGTCTTTAGCCGGAGTGTAAGGGTCGCAGGAGATGAACTCGATGAAGCCATCGCCCAATACATGAAACGCGCATACAACCTCATGATCGGGGAACGCACGGCGGAAGAAATTAAGATCAAAATCGGGTCCGCATATAAACTCGAAAAAGAAACCACTATGGAAGTCAAGGGGCGCGACCTTGTGGCGGGTCTTCCCAAAACCATTACCATCTCATCTCAAGAAGTGCGAGAAGCTCTTACGGAACCTATCGCGACCATCGTGGACTCCGTACGAATCACTCTTGAGCGGTGTCCTCCAGAGCTTTCCGCAGATCTGGTGGATCGCGGATTGGTGCTTGCCGGCGGCGGAGCTTTACTCCGCGGCTTGGATAAGCTATTGTCCGAAGAAACTGGCTTGCCGGTACACGTTGCAGAAGATCCTCTCAGTGCGGTTGCGGAGGGTACTGGCAGAGCTCTTCAGGAACTGAAATTTTTGCGTAAAGTAGCTTCCACGGATAAATCGACGGCAGGTTAAGATTACCGCGGCTCGGATTGCCCTTGAAGCACTTGCCCGGGAGCCCAAACTCCGGAGGCAATGTGCATGTGATCTTAAAACGTTTTAACTTAAAAATATTCCAAATAAAGCATGATATGCATCAGGCAGTCTGGCGAAAAAGTGGATCAGCCATTTTCGTGCATCATCATCCCAATGCTCTAAAAAATTTGAATGAGCAAAATTAATGTTATCTTGCTCGTACTCGTCTTAACTGCGGCGGCAACTCTCGCGAGTATGCAAACAGACTTTGTTCAATGCGCGCAATCGCGCTTTCTGTCCGCTATTTCCCCTTTGCTCACGACGAGTGCTGCCATCCAGGATGCCGTTTCTTCGGACAGCTCTTTCAAATCTCTGACTCCCACTCAATTGCGTCAGCAGATCGATGCTCTTTCCATGGAAAATTCCCGCCTGCGAGCAACGCTGCAACTTATGCAGGGTTTGCAGGAAGACAATCGCAAATTGCGCAATGCTCTGAATTATCGTACTCGCTCGGTTTTCCGCCTGATTCCTGCTCGTGTCATTTCCCGTAGCGCCGCCACCTGGTGGAGCATAGTTACCATCAACCGAGGCTTTCAAGATGGGTTGGAGACAGATATGCCGGTAGTTACCGAATTTGGCTTGGTCGGGAAGGTCACCACGGTAGCCAAGGATATTTCCACGGTATTGCTCCTTTCGGATGAAAACTGTAAGGTAGCCGCAGCTATTGAGGGAACCCGGGAAAAAGGCATCTCCAGCGGTCCCCGAGTAGCGGATTCTCCTTCTTGTCCTCTGTTGGAACTCAATTTTCTTTCCAAGGACGCTAAAATTCAACTAGGCAACCGAGTCTATAGCGCCGGAATCAGCGGAGGGGTTTTCCCATCCGGAATCCTTTTGGGAACTATTAAGGATTTCCATCCAAGAGACTTGGATGGGCAGGCGCATATCGAGCCGGCTGTGGATTTGGCTCACGTTGAGGACGTCTTTGTGGTGGTAGGCACAAAATGAAAGCCATTTTTTTATTGATTATCCTGGCGGTATCCATGCTGATCGCCTTGGTGATACAGGACTTTCTTCCTTCACCCACTCTCCTAAAGGGCGCTCATATCGTGTTGCTACCCATTCTCTTTGCTTACGGGGCCCTTGTCCTGCCCTTTCCGGCTATGCTAGTCTTGGCAATCATCGCGGGGGGGCTCACGGATCTTTCTGTTCCACAAATTGTGAATGCCAAAGTTGAAATTGGCTTAGGGTCGTCTATCATCATTTATGCAGTACTGGGCACAATTATGCAAGGCGTACAAAAAGCATTCTTTAGAGGAGCTTGGTGGCTTCATCCGCCTTTAAGTGCTCTTTGCACATTTCTACTTCTTACACTGCAATACCTTATGATCGCTTTACGCAGAGAAAGTATTTTTTTTAATGAAACCGTAATCTGGAAAATTTTGATACCCACTATAATTGCCTTTTTCCTTTCCCCCCTTATCGAAGCTCTTTTTATACTTATTGAGCGAGCTTTGCCTAATTTACAACGTCCCCCGCGAGGATATTAATTCCCATGTACCGGAGGCGGGCCAGTTTTCGATTATATGCCTTAAGCGCAATCACTATCTTAGCGCTAAGCGCCATAGTGGTAAAGCTTTGGTATATTCAAATCGTTAAAGGAGTGGATTATCGCACCCGCTTGAATACGCGTTCTCAAGTCACTGTTCGCATTCCTGCCGTACGAGGGGAAATCCGGGATCGCAATGGAGTCCCCCTCGTCCAAAATCGCCCGAGCTTTAATGTGGACATCTATCTGCCCACCATGGTGCGCACCTATAAACAAATCAATGGCCGAGCACCACAAACCACTTATCGTGCGACGGTATACAATATGGTCAAAGACCTGTCTGAGGATGACGTGGTAGCCATCGTAAGGCAAAGCATCATCCCGCGCCTCGAAGATTTAGGCCTGGCCCAGGATTTTAACGCACGCAAACTCCAACTCCATTACCGACACAACGTGGAGATCCCCTTCAATTACCGGCAGGATCTGGATTTTGATACGATGGCCCGCTTTAGCGAAAATAATGTCGCGCTCCCTGGGGTCACCGTCTCCATGAATCCGGTTCGCTACTATGTTTATGGAGCCCTGGCAGCACACATTCTTGGTTATGTGGGAATGCCCCATAACATCAATCGAGAAGAAGCCTCCAAATACACCTACTTCCAATCGGACCCGGAGGGAAAATCCCAAGTGGAACTCTATGCGAATCATTGGCTAAAAGGAACCCCAGGGGTGAGAACCCTCCAACGAAATGTCCGAGGAGCTACCGAAAGCGAAGTCAATCTCATTCCCCCTAAAGCTGGTGACAATGTCTACCTGACTATCGACGCCCGCATACAGTATATTGTGGAAAAGGTTCTCCGAAGCATCGGTCGAGGAGCCGCCGTAGTCGTCAATCCCAATAATGGCGACATTCTCGCTATGGCCTCGGTTCCTTCATTCGATCCCAATAAATTTATTCCCACGATCAGTGGAAAAGATTGGACTGCTCTGGTCAAAGATACCACGGATCCGCTGACGAACCGCGCTATCAGCGCTTATGCGCCAGGTTCGACATACAAGATCGTCACCGCACTCGCCGGGCTGCGCAGTGGAATTGGACAAAAGAAATTTACCTGCTATGGAGGGGTCCAGTATGGAAACAAATACATGCAATGTTGGGTCCACCAAAAGAATATGCGCCCTCATGGCACACTGTCACTCGTCGATGCTTTGAAAGTTTCCTGCAATGCTTTCTTTTACCAATATGGAAATGCCGCGGGCATCGAACAAATCGATACTGTCGGACAGATGCTTGGGTTAGGACAAAAAAGCGGGGTTCCTCTTTCTGCCGAAGCCGCCGGTATACTGCCCGGCCCGGAATGGTTGAGTAGAATAAGTCCTACAGAACGTTGGTCTGCAGGCTATACTGCCAATACCTCCATCGGACAAGGCTTCGTCCTGGCAACCCCTCTTCAAATGGCCCTTACCACCGCAGCAATTGCCAACGGTGGCACCGCTTATTATCCTCGCTTAATTGACCGCATTGTGACCTCTGATGGCCACTTGGTTTCTCACGAACCTTCCAAGATTCGGGCTCATCTTCTCGCTGATGGAAAAATTAAACCGGAAGAATTCGACCTCATCCGTAAGGGCATGTTTGCAGTAGTAAACTCCTCAGGAGGTTCCGGTAGTAAAGCTCGCATACCTAATGCCACCGTGGCAGGAAAAACAGGAACTGCCCAATTTTGGCGAAATGGAGTTAAAGATAATAGAGTCTGGTTTATTGCCTTTGCTCCTTTTGAAACCCCCAAATACGCTGTCTGTGTGATGGTCGAAGGAGCCAAATCGGGCGGAGGTGTCGCCGCTCCCATTGCGGGAAAAATCCTCGAAGATATTTTTAGTATGGAAAAAAGCCAAGACTCCGGCCTGGCTACTCTCACTCCCGCCACAGGCGGCTTTACTCAAGTCGAATCCGTTGGCTTTTCAGGAAGTACCTCACAGATCAGAAATACTCATTCCGGCGAGAATACCGTTGAAACTGACGGAGAAACAGCCGATACCGCTGCCCCTCCCGATTCTCGTGCGATAGAACGCAAGCAAGAACCCTCCCCCCAACCCGATGTTAGTGATGAAGCAGACGCCGCCGGCCGTGTCCGTAACCGACCCAAAAATTCAAACGGCTTTGGAAAGTTTTTTGATTTCCTTCGAAAGAAATCTCAGCCATCGAACCCATAGGATCTGTTCAAAAAATATGAACAGGTGGCGCAAAGGAAAATTGTGGTACAGCCGGCCAAAAGAGGCAACTGCGTTGCTTTTTTTATCTGCGCCACTTTCTGCGGCCAGATGGCTTTTCTTCGCTGCATGGCCTTCTTTTTTATTTCGTTACTTACTTAAGTGTAGCTACTTCGCTATACTTAAGGCAGAAAACAATACAGTTGCCCTCGTCCGATTTCCCTCCCCCTTCCCCATGATGCCCGCGCATCTTATAAATTACTTTTTTATTTCCCATGATTGAATCTGTAAAACGCCTCCTCGGCATGAGTAAAAAAAAATCCGGAATTATGCTGATCGTAAGCTGCGAAAAGCTCGAAAAACGGGTTGCCCTCCTTGAAGGAGGTCTTCTCGAAGAGTACACCACTGAAAGAGACACCGATCGCAATATTGTTGGCGCGATCTTTAAAGGAAAAGTCAGGAATATTGAGCAAGGGATCAAAGCCATGTTCGTAGACATCGGATTTGAAAAAAATGCCTTCCTTCAATTTTGGGATGCTATCCCAGCCGCTCTCGACAATGAAATCGAGACGGTAGTCCGCGCCGGAAAAGAAAAACCCGGCAATCGCAAAAAAATAACCGCCAAAGACGTTCCCTCCATTTACCCCGTAGGCTCGGAAATTGTGGTACAAGTGAAAAAAGGCCCTATCAGCAACAAAGGCCCCCGTATCACAACGGATATTAGCATCCCCGGCCGATATTTGGTCCTCATGCCATTTAATGATCAGTGCGGAATTTCACGTAAAATCGAGGACCCTAAGGAACGAGATCGCCTTCGTGTGATTCTGCGTAAGCTGCATCTCCCCGAAGGAATGGGCATTATTATTCGAACGGTCGGTCAAGGACAACGGGAACGGTTTTTTGTCAGAGATCTCAGTCTCCTCTTAGACCAATGGAAAGAAATCCAAGAGGGAATGAAAAATCGACCTGCTCCCGCCATGCTTTCCGCTGAACCCGATCTTATCGATCGGACCGTGCGCGACTTCCTTACCGACAGCGTGGATGCGGTCCATGTGGACGATATGAAAGCCTGCGAGCGCATGCAACTCCTGATCAGCCACGTCTCCAAACGTGCTCGCAGCAAAGTACATTTTTATAGTGGAGCGCAGCCCATCTTCGAAAACTTTGGCGTTCAAAAGCAAATCGAAGCTGCTTTTCTGCGTCAAGTATGGCTCCCCTGCGGCGGCTACATCGTCATCGATGAAACAGAAGCGATGATCGCTGTCGACGTCAATACAGGCCGCAATAAAGGGACCAAAGACATGGAGAAAACCCTCCTTCAAACCAACCTCGAAGCCGCCGACGAAATTGCACGACAGCTACGACTTCGGAATATTGGAGGCATTATTGTCGCCGACTTCATCGACATGAAGAATCGGAAAGATCAACAAACCGTTTACCAACGACTCCGCGAACGGCTGAAACGCGATAAAGCACGGACTCATCTCCTCCCCATTTCTCCCCTCGGTCTCATGGAAATGACTCGGCAACGCGCTCAGGAAAGTCTGGCAAGTACGCACTACTTAAATTGTCCTTACTGCCACGGCCATGGATACATTAAAAGCCCCACAACCATGAGCGTCGAGCTTCAACGAACCCTGCACTCCATCATGCGTAAATATGTAAACGCTGTGCATGAACTTAAAATCATCGTCCACCCGGATCTCCTCAACCGCCTACGTACCGAAGACGAGGAACTTTTATTGGACATTGAGCGCCGCTACTCCGCACGCCTGAGCTTCCGAGCCGACCCCACTTTCCACCATGAAAAATTTTCCATCCTCAATGCTGTGACAAACGAAGAGCTTAAGCCTTAGCACTCTCATTGCTTTTTGGACTGGCTCTGAGAGGGCAAAAGCTGGCTCCATAGATAGCGAAGGCAGTATAAAATGATTTCGCTATAGCTCAACATACCGGATATTTCGGCTGTTCTGCGTAGAATATTCGCATTGCACGCGGTTTATTCTGAGGAATGATCTTCCATTCACAAATAATCGACAATTTTTAAAATCGTTAACTTCCTCTTTATTAACGAAATATAAATTTCATCGTCGGGTTTTCTTGTCCTTTGCGCTTGTATGAAACAAGTGTTCTCCTATGGAATAGTACCTAATTTATTCAAAGGATTTTAAAAAAAAGCTTAACTCTGTTCATTGTTAAAGTTTTTTATGACCCTATTCTGGCAGCTTTATGATCCAGCTAAATAGTATCTTCACAAATTCTCTTCCAGGAGGCAGATCTTCAGAATTAAGTCTGTCGCCACATGAAATTACAATTCCGACCGGAACGATTCTTGGTGTGACAAGTCCAAACGCAGCTTCAAAGGCTACGCCTCATTATCTGAGATCAGATTATATTCTGATACCAAAGTCTCAATCCCTAAAGTCTCCATCCCCGGAGAATAGGCCGCAAATCGATATTCTTAAAGGGAGCAAACTTTTACGTTGGGATTATAATGCTAGTGGGGGAAAATGGACAGTTCTGGATGATAATATGACAGAGGATTATGTTTTAATCCTAAAAAACAAAGCGGAAAATCCCAGACCTACTTCAAGTCAAACGGCGCAGAAAGTGCATCAGCGGAGCAGTGGAGCACAACCACAAGATTTGCAGGCAATAGTGCCAAAAACTCAGTGGGGAGGGGCTCCATTTTCTCAGCTCAAGCCTGAAATTCAAAGATTAATTAATGAACATGGTGGAAACTCGGTAAAATCGAGAGATGCGATCCACAGATTACTAGCGTTGCCAGAATCGCAGCGCGCAAAGATGGAGTTAAATCATTCCCAACGTCTCCCATATTCTTATACGAAAGATCAATATGAAAGAGGTGTTCATTTTGTCCGATCTTTAACTTCGAGTTCCGTAATGAGTCCGGCGACTGTCGATATATCTCACGAACCGAGTGATTATCCGGGTTGGGCGTTGGGTGGACAGCGTATCAATATCGCACCTACCACCATGGATGTCGATAGGGTTTTAGCCCACGAATTGGGGCATATCGTGGAAGCTCGTAGTTCTTCCGTTCGGGGAAAAATTATTGCATTTCAAAATAGTCGTATCACACGTCCATGGGCTTGGAAATTACCTCCGGGGCTCTGTTATCGTACTAGCCAAATAGCTCAGGGAAACCGGCACGAGATTCTAGCAGTAGGCATCGAGGCCATTTTCTATGATCCTGTGAGATTTTTTCAATTGGATCCGGAATTTTTCGGCGGAATCGTTGATATTTTGCGTGGTATCGATGGTGCCGGAACGTCTGGCACATCTTACCCACAAAACGGATACGGCCGATCCTACTATTCTAAGTCAAACTATGTGGCAATGCGCGTATAAAGGCTCTTCGTCAAATTGAGTGGGTAAATACTCGGCTACATCTGCACGTATTTACCCAGTCTTTTTTTCGAGGAACTCTCTTTTTTCTGCTATATGAGTGACCATGCTCTCCTTAAAAAAGCCCGGTTCCTGGGCAGAAAACAGTTGCCTGCTCGGTGAGAAGTGGGCAGTGAAAAAGAAGTCCGATAAGTCCGATTAATGAAAAAAACTGCAAAAGTGACAAGCTCTGCCCGTCCGGCGAGAATAATTGCCCGTCCGGCGAGGACTGAAGGAGGCACTTGGCTTGTCAAACAGGAGCCAGCCGCATATTCATGGAATGATTTTGTACAGGAGGGAGGTACGGTTTGGACAGGAGTCCGCAATTTCCAAGCACGCAAGAACCTTGCCGATATGGCTGTGGGAGATGAGGTGTTTTTTTATCATAGCGTAGTGGGCAAATGTATTGTGGGATTGGCTCGTGTGCGGAAGGCTGCCTATCCGGATCCTACGGCAAACGAAGGCAATTGGATTTGTGTGGATCTGGAGCCCGTGCGTGAGTTTGCTCGACCGGTTTCTCTGGAGGATATTAAAGCGCAGACTTCGTTGCAGGATTTTCCTTTGGTGCGACAGTCTCGCTTGAGTGTCATGCCTGTCAGTCCAAGCCAGTTTCGTGAAATTCTCAAATTGGCAGAAGAATGAGGGGGATCTTGCACTTGTGCGCGGACGCACAAGAAAGTTTTTCCTACGCTGCGACTTGGGTGGAAAAAATTGCGCAACAGTCAGCGCAGAGCAAAAAACTTTCGGTTGTGGTCCTCCCTCATCAAGAGATGGCGATTCAACTGCGAAAAGTCTTAGCCAGCCGAAAAAGCTCTTTTATTAACATTCATTTTTGGACCCCGGAGCGTCTGCGTTCTCAGTTATTGCAAGAGGAATCTCCGGATTTGCTAAAAACAGCTATTGCAAGTCGCGAAGAACTTCAGTTGATATTGTCTTCCATAGCCAGTAATTTCTTTGGAGCTAATGAGGATTTGATCGCTCGAGCTATAGAGGGAAATCCTGCTTTGCTTCTTCGAATTCTGGACATGTTGGATGGCGCTGGTTTACACGCCCGGATATTTGAGGGGTTGGAAGAAGTTGCGAACCTGGCGGAGGCTTTTTATGCGGCCTTGGAGAAACAGGAATTGCGAACCGTGAGTGCCACCGATCGATTGTTAGCCTCTCGCGAGCGGGCCAGCCAATTTAAATCACTATTAATTTTTGGATTCCATGGAGCCCATTGGCCTCTCTTTCCTCTTTTAGCCGCCGCCGGTCGAGCAGCGGAAAAATTGGAAGTGTTGTTTGATGCTCCGCGTGATGTTTCTTTTGATCTGGATAGTGCCTGGGTGGGAACTTGGGAGGAGATATTAAAGGTGGAAGCTCTGCCTTTGGAAAATGAGGATCCGGAGGAAAAAAATCTGAACATTCAGGAACAAATGGACCGACAGGAGCTCTCTTGTGTGGAATTTTTAGCGGAGGACTCGACACGCGACCTTGCCGAAGCTATTGCTCGCCGAGCGGCCGAAATGGTGGGTGAAGGAGCAAAATCTGTTTCAGTTGTTTTTTCCGCCTATGGAGCACTTAGCCGAGAAGTGGCACTTGCTCTCAAGGAATTAGAAATTCCCCACTTCGATGCCATCGGTCATACCTTTTTGGAATCCGGAGAAGTGCCGTTATGGCAGAGTTGGTGTAACTTTCAGAGGTTTCGCACGGTTCAAGCATTTGCTAAGTTTCTTGCACTGCTTCCCGATCATGGCCGTTTTCTCAAGCTTCTGCGGGAAGCTTCACGCGAAACGCTCAGTCAAGATATTCGCATTTGTATGGAGTTTGTTCGTATTCATAACGGTAAGGAAGAGGCCGGACTAGCTGCTTATTCCTTACTGCCCACGCGTGCTTCATTTGCCGAATTTTGTGAGATTACTGATAACGAATTTAACCGAATGACTTGCTGGAAACAGGCTGAATGTCTGCGTGAACGACGAGAGCGCTTTTATCAGGCTGCTGAGCTTTTTATCGGATGCGATGTTTTTCTTCGCTGGTTACAGACGGCATTACGCAACGAATATCGCAAACGCGATCCCATGGGATCACACCCCTATGCGACCATTCAACTTTTACGTCGAGATCAAGCTGCGTTATGCCCTTGGACACATGTGATTCTAGCCGGTATGAACGCCGGTGAATGGCCGGAACCAGTCGAAGAAAGCGGCTTGTTACCGGCCGATGCAATCGCTGACTTTAATCGACAAATCAATTTCGCTAATTGTAATGCCCAAACTCAAGGTATTTTTGGGGAAGGGCATCTTGCTGTCACGAGAATCCCTTGTTTGGGACCCCATGAGCGCAATCTCTTGCAAAGAAGAGATTTTCAAAGCTTGCGGCAGGTTCCTTATTTGGTGGCCACCGTTCGCTTGAAGAACGATACGGACTCGGCTATTCCCAGTCGTCCTTCGTTATGGTTTTCAGAACTTTTTCATGAAGTGCGAGGGAAGCCTCCTTTATTAGCTGATTTGCAGACTATGATTCCTCCGAGGGAGCGACGAGATTTCTCCGGAAAGGTCGAGGAGGTTTCGGCAGTGCGAAGTGCCCGGCTGGATTCCAGTGCTCCTTTCGGACCATGGGAGTTTTCCACATACGGTTCCGTCAAATCTCCGTCTTCCTTAGCTGTAGTGGATATTGAGCGGCTCCTGTACGACCCTGCGGCTGTTTGGATGAAAACTTTCCTAGGTGTGGAATCGCCGGAAGAGGAACGAATATCGCCGTGGATAGTAACGGTCGGCATTTGGACCCATCGGTGGTTGCGGAACATTTGCCAACCCGGATGGAAGGTTTTTCCTGATAAAGATTCTCGGGGAAAAGCTGTTTTGTCTGCGTCAGAAGTCACTCGGACCGCGGTGGAAAGAGCGTGTCGTGCCTTGCAGAAGCCAGCTCCGCCGTGGTGGAGGTGGATCTGGGAGCAGGCTCGCAGTTTTGCTGTCCAATTCTCGGATCAATTAGAAGTATTTCGTCCTCGGTTTTCTTTAGTTGCAACCGAAACTTCTTTCCGAGATGTGCATTTTCCGCCTTTGGCACTCTATGTCCGAGGAAGATGGGATTTGGTACTTTGTAATCAGACACCGAATAGGGATGAAGCTAAGCCTTTCTCAGGCTTATCCGTTCTTGTGATCGATTATAAAACGGGAAAGGATCTCAAGATCTCTTCCATGCTACGCGATGGAACCGGTATCCAGTTGGCTCTTTATGCTTCTGCGGCACTGGCTTTAGGGGCTCAAAGAGTGGATGCCGCTTGGATCACTCCGGATACTTCGGGTGAAGTGATGCATTTACCTTTCGAGGAATTAGAAAAAATTCATCCCATTCTTTTGGCTATTGGACGTATGATTCTTCGGGGAACCTTTGGAATGCGAGGAGAGTTACGCTCCGAATTTACTTTTCGAAGACCTATGCCATTAGCAACTCTCTCCATTCCCCCAAATATTTTGGAAGCCAAGTGGAAACTGACTCATGGCTTTGAGGAAATCTGAGAGTTCAGGTACAAATAATAACCTGCTGTACTAGTATGGAAACAATGGAACACCAATTTTCGACCCACTTCGTAGATTTTGGATAACCTTTGATCACTTCTGTCAGGAAGTGAATCTTGATAATCCGCTGTTTGATTCACTGACAAACAAGATAGGCCAAAAATGTAGAATTACTTCTGGGAATCTGGAATCAACAATCGGAGATGTGGAAAATACCTTTGAAGATAGCCTCGTCCGATCAATCACTTTGCGCAAGCGAACGCCATCTTGATAGGTGCTATGAAGCGCGGAAGCAAAGATGCGCGGCTTGTGCCGCCTCATCGACATTCAGATGGGTTTTGAAAACAAACTGAAAATTGTGGGTAATTGCAAGATGCTTACGAATGATTACCGCAATCCTCGCTTGTTTCGGATTCATCATGGGCATGATGTACTTTTTGTTGAATCACGCCCATGAGAGCCGGTAAAATACGCGCGTCATGAGAGTGCAAAGGAAAATATGATCATATGGCCGGATGCGGATGCGCGCGAAGCATTTGTTCGTGAGATTAAGACGAATTTTTCTCTCATTGCTCCGGCTGGCGTAGGAAAAACGCATTCGATTGTTCAACGAGTCCTGGAAATTGCACAGCACGCTCCTGAAACCGTGTTGCCGCGATTAGTTGTGGTCACCTATACTCGGCGGGCGGCCGGTGAAATGCGGGACCGTGTTCACGCGGAATTATTGGCTTCAAAAGCAGCTCCCAGCGTGTTTGAGGCTATGGATCGGGCCTTTTTTGGGACTATCCATGCTTTTTGTGCGAGGTTGTTGCGGTGGTACGGAGTGTACATCGGTTTGCCTTCGCTCCTGGAACCAGTGCCTCATCCTGTTCAACTTTGGGAGGAATTTTTATTCTCCGCAGAGGGAGAAGCCGCCGTGGAGGCAGGCATTGGTGTTCTCGAAAAGGCAGCAAGATATGTTCATATTCAGAGGCTCTTCAGTATGCCCCCGCCGGAAAATGCGACCATCGAAATGGGGGCGCCCCCACCGTGTCCTCCCGAACTGGATTTCTCGGAACTTCTTTCCGAAAATCAGGTTCTCGAGGCTCGCTGGAATTCTCGTGACAATGTGAGAGCGGGGCAACGTCTTGCTACTGAATGGTTGGAAAAATTTCATGGCAACACCCCTTTTCTTCCTCTTCCTAGCTACTCCAAAGGTGGAAAAAAATTCTTACTCGCTTGGGAAGCTGCCTTCGCTGCCTTTCAACAATGGGTACAAGCTCGTACGGCATGCGCGCTACGTACGATTGGATCAAAGTATCGACGATACCGTCTCCGGCAAGGACGTCTCCTCTATTCGGATCAAATTGCATTTACTGCGGAACTTCTTCGGCATCCTCGGGCAGGATCTATTTTACGCCATCAAAATCTTTCCATCATCCTGGATGAAGCGCAGGATACGGATCCCTTGCAATTTGAGGTACTGTTTGAAATCTCAGAAGGGCGTATCTCCATGGTGGGAGATCCTCAGCAGTCTATCTATGGAGACCGAGCTGATTTACAGGTATACCGGGAATTTCAAAAACGGCTCTGTGATTCTCCACAAAATAGAGAGCTCCAATACCAGGTGACCTTTCGTTGTCGCTCCTCTCTTCTCGATTTCGTCAATCAAGCCGGACCCACATTGCTCAATGGGGAAAATGACCAGGTGGAATTTGTCCCTTTGCAGTCGGCATGCGAAGGAGATACCGGTCAGGTTTTGCGGCTACCGATACCATTTAATGACAGTGAAGAGAGCGAGGCACATGCAAATGAACGTGTCGCAAATGAACTGGCAGTGTGGCTCCGCAAGACAGGACTCGAAGCTCTGCGGGCTCGGAACTGGAATGAAGTGGCTGTGCTTTGTCCGAGGCGGCGTTGGCTTGAGACACTTGCTATTGCGCTACGTCGGCAGGCGTTTCTTGTTCAGATCCATTCGGAACGTTCGGTTTTGGGAGATTCCCCTGTCTATGCGTGGTGGACTTCCCTTTTTTGGGTACTCACGCATCCTACGGATACCTTTGAAATAGCCGGTCTCTTACGCGAAAGTTTTGCTATGAGGGATTCCGACCTTGCTGCTTGGTGCGAGGGGGATCCTTCTCGACTGTATCCCCATGTTTCCTCGTCACTTCCTCCTTTGCAAATACTGGGTGAATTGGTGGAAAACACAAAAAAACTTCCTCTTCGTTCCACAGTGGATCTCGCCCTTCGTAAGACGTGTCTATTGGAACGCTTACTCTCCTTGCCGGGAGAAGATTCTGTAACTGTGCAAGCCCGACATTCCGAACTTCTGATACAGGCTTCCGACGCCGAGGTTCGTGGTCTGACGCTGAGGGAATTTGCTCAAGAATTGCGGGACCACTTTGAGTGTCCATCCGAATCACCGGAGGTGCGTCCGAATGCAATACAACTCATCACTTGTCAAAAAGCCAAGGGCTTGGAGTGGGACACCGTGGTGGTACCTTATTTCTATCGCAAAATTTCCTTTCGAACCCCCTCTTCCAAAGAACACCGAGCCGCGGGAACGGCCAGAGGGGACCATTCGGCTTGGTCGGACAGCCCGGAGAGCGGAATTTTGCAGGGCCAAGTAAATCAAAACATCTCGACTGCAAGAATACAGGAAATGCAAAGGCTTTTGTATGTCACCCTCACTCGAGCTCGCAATACGCTGATTTTATTAGACGATAGCGCTTGTTTTCCTGCCGGAGAAAAAGCCAAAACCTTTAGTTTTTCTCAGATCTTAGGAGAAGAGGGAATTCGGGCTTTTAAAGCGCTCTCCCAATACGCTACCACAGGCGAATTTCCCCTTTCATTATCGCCTGGACCGCAACCAGCCGTAGTGGAGGATACTTCTCATTCCTACTTAGCGAACGCTCGCGAATTAGCACGGCGATTTACTCGCAAATTGACACCTCATAGCCTGGCTCATCATGATGACCAAGGCAGTGATTTTGACCAAGAAACGGAAATTGTTTCTCACACATCCGGTAGGGACTACGGAATTTGGTGGCATGAATGCGCTGAAACTCTTCCACTTCATAATCTTAATTGGATGTTCCACTTGGAAGAAATGTTGCGGAAATGTCCTGATCCGGACCGCGGACGTCACGAATGGAAAGTATTTTCTCAAACTCCTCTTGCGAGACGCCTTTCAAATGGAGATTATCTGCTTCACACCGAAATGCCTTTTTTCTTTTTTGAAGGGAATATTGCTATGGAGGGTATTATGGATTTGGCCGCACTTCATCAAACTGAAAACAATTGGTTGCTCTTGGACTGGAAAACCGACCGTGGCGCGAGCTCCTCCGAGCTTCTGGCACGTTATAAAGACCAACTGAAAGCCTATGCCCGCATCCTGCGTACCGTGACATCCAAAGAGGTTGAAGCTGGATTATATGCCGTTTCATCGGGACAATGGATTCCTTTGAAGGCCTCTGAATTTTGAATTTTGGTATTCTTGTGTTTTATTAAAAGATATGGCAAAATTACCTTACCGCCGGATTGCCGTTGCCTCGACCTTTTCTCCCAGGTTTCATGCGGTACTTGCAGAGGCTTTCCGGGTAGCCGCTCGCTTTGGCGGAGAGTGTGAAGTCATTCATGCGGCAAATCATTCCCCGGAACGGGAAAATAAGTTTTTAAATGCGTTTGAGGAATTGAATATCCACCCGGTCCCTTCCTTACATTGGGCGGAGGGATCAGCTCCCACGAATGCCATTTTGAATGCCGCAGCAAGTGCCGATATCGAACTACTCATTGCGGGCGTTGTGGGGTCCTCGGATGACACTCGGCTGTTTTTGAGCGATGTCGCCCGCCAATTACTAGAAAGAAGTCCTTGTGACTTATTTCTTTTGCCACGCCCAAGTCGAGAAGAATTGCCTGTGGAAACTGCCGTAGTAGCAGCCGATCCTAGTGTGGATTTGACCTGGGTCAAAGGAATGCTTCATTGCTTGGAAAAAATGGGGTTTTCCAAAATTTTTCTAGTGGGCATGATCAATCCGTTCTCGATGGCCCTGGTAGATTCCAGAGAACGAACGGTAGATTCTTTCTGGGAGAAACTAGAGGCAGCTGCTGGCGATCCACAGTGCGAAGTGGAAGTCCAGATTCTTGAATCCAATACCGGATTTTCACTATGTGAATTTGTTCAAACCCGAGATTCTCATCTCCTTGCTTTTCCTACGGAAAAGGTCGGTGATACCAAACATCTTCCTGCTCACATGGACTGGATTCAACAAGTCATTCCTTCTCCTGTTTGGCTTGCGGATCGTGAACGCTTGAAAGCCATAGCTTCTCATCCTGCATGTTCACGTCGCTGAGAGCCACTTTTTGCTCTAATCCCCACATGATATTATAGCAAATCCAGTATAAAATGTATCACTGGTCATTCATGTTCTTAGCAATTTTCACGGAAGTCTGTGGAACGCTTGCTATGAAATACAGTGCGGATGGACCGCAGATTTTAGGAATGGGAGTGATGTATTTTATGCTTATTATTTCTTATACTTCGATGGCGATAGCTGTGAAGCGCATTCCATTGGTCGTTGCCTATGGCGCTTGGGAAAGTTTAGGATTGGCATTAATTACGATATTTAGTTATATCTTATTTTCCGAACCTTTGGGATTTGCCAAGGTACTTGGAATATTAATTATCATTTCCGGAATTATATTAATGGAACTTGGAACTGAAGGACCCGGACATTAGGTGATAGCGGTTTCGCCATACAAAGAAATTGATTAAAATAATATCAACGGAATATCATCCCTTTTAAAGGCAACCATGCTTCCCACATTTACACCGATCCATCTGTTTTATTTGGTCATTGCGATCGCTTTCGAAATGGTCGCCAATTATTTATTAAAATTATCCCATGGATTCACACGAAAAGCGCCCGCAATTGCCGCTATTTTTTTTGTATTGGCTGCATTTACTGCCTTGAGTCTTGCTATTAAAGGAATTCAACTTTCCATTGCGTACAGCATCTGGGGCGGCGTTGGGGTGATTGCCACAGCGATGATAGGTATCATTCGGTTTGGCGAGCATTTACGACTATCAGCTTGGATCGGCATGGTGCTTGTCATTATTGGAATGGTTTTAATACAATTCGCTTGAGTAATGCCTATATAGCGGAATTCCTTTAAAATGAGTTCGAATTTACCGTTATGATAGCGCGAGAAGAGATTGCGTCTCCTGATGGGGAATGGGATCAAGATTTATGCCGACCAATTTTTTCAAGTAAAAGAGTGACACGTTTCATTATGGAAGGGCTATCCATCAATTGCTGGAAACGTTGATCCAGCTTCTGCTTTGTTTCTGAGTCAGGGGCATGCTGGGTAAGCGCGTTCATTATAAATTTAGTATGAGCTACTCCTTCCGGATTGCATTCACCAATTTCGTGAACGAGGGCATGCACAGTTTCTTCCATTTCAGAATTGTTTTTTACCACATGATTGATCAATCCGTTTGCATAGACATCCTCAGCAGCCATCAATCGAGCAGTAAAAAACATTTCTTTTGCTTTGTGCATACCCAGAACCTGCATTGCAAATTGATAACAATAAGTGGGCAAAGGGATGCCCATCTTATTAATCGTCATGCAAAAACGTGACCGTTCAGTGGCAATCACAATATCCGACAATAAGGTAATCAAAAAACCTCCGGCATAAACATCACCATCCACAGCACAAATTATAGGGATAGGAGATTCCAGTAGTTTTTGAAAAAGTTGAAACATGGAATCATGTACCAGATCCGACAATCGACTGATTTCTGACAAATCATGTCCAGAGGACCACACTGAAGCCGTCGCATGAGCCCTAATGACAAGGGCTTGGCATTTTGTTGCCACCGCTTCCTCCATGGCCTGCATAACTTCATGAGACATCGCATTACAAAATGCATTGCGTTTATCTTCACGATTCAGGGTAATTGTACATACGGAAGGCGTTCGATCGATGAGGATATATTGCTGAGACATGGGCTGCCTTTCTTAGGTTTATAGTGAAACCGGCATAGTTTTGTTATAATTAGAAAACTCTTTTTTTATAGTCTCAGTATGTTCACCGATCGATGCCACCTTTGGAAAATTCAGTCGTTCGGACTGACTGGAAAATTTCATCGGGTTACCCGCAACTTTTACATCCCCCACTTCGACTAACATATGGCGTGCCGCAATATGTGCCGAATTGCAGATTTCTGCCATGCTATGGATAGGACCTGCAGGAACCCCAGCCTTTTCCAAAATGTCCAGCCATTCTTTCGTAGTCTTTTGTTTGAAAAGGGGCCAGAGGACCTTCCTCATCTCGTCACGATTCTTCAATCTGAGCGAAGCTGTGGTAAAGCGTGGGTCGCGAGCAAGATCAGGAAGTCCGATGCCGGCACAAAAGCCGTGCCATAATTTTTCGCCAACAACCGCAATCACAATATATCCATCTTGGGTAGGGATTGAGCCAAATGGCGAGGCAACGCCACTGCGATTCCCATCGCGATGGGGCTCATTGCCCAAGGCAGTATAAGCGACTACGGGAGCGACCTGCATTGCAAACAAACCATCGACCATCGCCACATCGATGTAATCTCCTTGTCCGGTTCGTTCACGCGCAAAAAGTGCTGTTACAATCGCCATATATGCCCACATGCCGGTAGATACGTCGGCCATGGAAAACCCGACCCGCATCGGACCCATGTCCGGGTCGCCATTAGTGGCCATCAATCCGGAATACCCCTGCGCCACCAAATCAAAGCATGCACGATCTTTATTGGGACCGGTGTGACCAAATCCACTGACCGAAGCATATACAATCTTTGGGTTGATCTGTTTGACGGCTTCATATCCCAGACCTAATCGCTCCATTACTCCCGGACGGAAATTTTCCACCAACACATCAGCCTGGCTCATCAGCTTTTTTACAAAGAGCAGGTCCTCTTGTGTTTTAAGGTTCAAACACACGCTTTCCTTACCTCGATTACCGGCGACAAAATAATAGGAAGGTCCGGTTTCTCCTATCGGATAGGCTGTACGTAACATATCTCCCTCTGACTGTTCGATCTTAATGACACGGGCACCATTGTTGACCAGGCATTGCGTGGCAAATGGTCCGGCCATGGCAATTGTAAAATCGATGACAAGCAATCCATCCAATTTATTATGCATAAGAATATTTGGATATTATCAAATAAATGATGCATAATTAATATCATATCTTACAAGATTAAATATTTAGATGAGTTTGCTTAAATTCAGGGAAACCTCTTTTAAGTCCGCTGCGATTGCAGATCGATATGGACTTTCGAGCTGTCCAATGAACTACGATACATGACTTTGTGGCGTTACAGTTACCAGGATGTCAATCCCTCGGATCCCTTCACTCTCAAATAATTTTTTGCCTGCATCTGCTGCGGATTTCTCGGCGAAGTGCCACTGGATCCGATCCCCATTTGCAGCGCCTTGTTGACGCATTGCTTGGTCAACCAGACGCTGGGCACCCCGTTTCCACCATTTTGAAAATTCTCCACTGCCTGGATCCACGAAATTTCCATAACCGAGTCCCTTTGCCTCCAGCAGAATTCCATTTTTAAATCCATTAAATTTGACTCCATTGCGGTCGTATACCTGGTCCACGGGAAGTCCTGTAATTCTAGTATGGTATTCTGCGGCACGCCGTTTCATCGCATCCTTTACTTGGATCATCCTTCTGCTATCTCTTGCAGCGGCCAAAGATTCTTTAGCCAATTTCCTGAGAGCTTTTGCAGCGTCTGCCACTCCGGGAATCAATCCGATGGATGCTAAAAGAACTCCGGAGGCAGTTCCCCAACTAAATCCCTCTCTTCGCATGATACCCACAGCTGCAATGAGCTCACGAATATCAGCCACTATGGCCGCTGACCTCAGTCCCTCGCCTCTCTGGCCTATCGCTTGAGCGATCCGCTCCGTGGTATCAGAGGGCACAAAATACTCGCCAATTTTTCCTGTGATTCCAGCTATGAAGCGGCTCGTAAGTTCTGTAGTACATTGATTATAGCTCGTAATCCTAGGAAGGAGATACTGATAACCAAAAGCATGATTCCATTGCCGCACACGTTTATCGAGCCAACCGATCAGCCTTTCAACGTGAACTAATCGATATTTCTCCCAGTACATTGGAAATAGGTTAAGATTCAATATTTCTTCGGAAAGATCCTTATTCCGCTGATTCGAAATATGGGGTTGGCTCATTTCAGTTTCACATTCTTGTACTCGATTTTTCATAGCTTCAGTCAGTGGGGTATTTTCTTTTTCCAAAGAGAGGCCTAATTCAAAGTGTCGGGCATAACTTTTCTCGGCAGCATCCATGATGGGAAGAAGAGCATCAGGAAGATCCTCATCCCTGAGCCCCTTGAGAGAAGCAAGAGTCCCCTCGACTTTTTGGAAATCATGCATTTCCTCTTCGCGGAAACGTCTGTATTGCTCTTCCATTTTTAGATACACACGTGTGGCAAGTGATTGAAACTGTACGGAAAGCCTTTTTCCAATTTGTGCCTGACTTTGAGCGGTGATGTTGTCTGGTAAGACAGCGCAGTCCCAAGAAAACTGCTCATTCTCTGCTTCCAATTGACATGGCAATTTGTGTTCGGGCAGCCCACGCGAACGCCCTTCTTCGGAGCGACAAATCCCGTCATCCACCACGCAGGGGTATGGGCCCGTGATGCCGGACTCAAAAAAATCGAACGAAATATTATTTTGGGCTCTCCTGACCGGCCCCGGCGGCATTAAGTTATAACTCGTTGATGCAGAATGATTAATTTTCATTTGTGACACTACGATCACTTCCAATGAAGCGATATGGACAGGTGATGAAAAAAAATGTATCTCCTGCACACCATTCAGCATGAGGCAACGAGGCATTTTTATTTCGTTTGAAGGCTCGGAAGGGTGCGGTAAATCCACTCAAATCCAAAGTCTTACGGAGACGTTAAAGAGGAGAAGCCTTGCTTTCGTATTAGCCCGGGAGCCGGGTAGCACCGCCATCGGCGAAAAAATCCGCCATCTCCTTAAGTACACTCCCGTAGCCCTTTGCCCACATACAGAGCTTTTTCTTTTCGCTGCCAGCCGGGCTCAGCTCGTACGCGAAATTCTTCAACCTGCCCTTCTTGCAGGATCCTTCGTCATCTGCGATCGCTTCCTTGACTCTACCGCAGTCTACCAAGGAATCGCACGCAACCTTCCATTTGATCTCATCCAATGCGTCAACCGACATGCCATAGAAGATTGTGTCCCGGATATCACCTTCCTGTTGGATATGGATGCCCATTTAGCCCTCAAACGGGCAATCCGCCGTCGCACTGCTCAGGATCCCTGTGATCGTATGGAAGAAGAGCCTCCTGATTTTTACGAAAAAGTTCGTAAAGGATATTTGGAGCGAGCCGAAAAAGAACCGGAACGTTTTGTCATTCTCGACGCAGAAAAAACTGCGGACTCGCTTTCTCAAACCATTCTGAAAATCTTAGAAGCACGATGGCCTTTTCAGCTGAAGACGCCCTACGGCGACTGACTACTGTCCAGCAAGCTGGACATCTTGCCCATGCCTATTTAATTTGGGGGGCCTCAAATTCTGACCAAAACGCGCTAGCAATACAACTGGCTGCTCTCATTTTGCAATGTAAAAAGGAAAATCTCTCTTCCCATTCGGGTTTTCAAATGATCCAACCCACATCCAAATCCCGACGTATTCTCATTGATCAGATACGTCTCTTGGAGCAATTTATTCAAAAGCGGCCCTCAATGGGGGATACTAAGATAGCTATTATCCAGGAAGCGGATCGTCTCGCTCCAAATGCCGCAAATGCATTTCTTAAAAATCTGGAAGAACCTCCTCCCGGCACCTATCTGCTTCTTCTCTCCACCCAACTCGATGCTTTACTCCCCACGATTCTTTCGCGATGCATACAAGTTCCCTTGCACGTGCAAGGCAAACGGCAGGCGAGTGGCCCACAGGAAGAAGCCGTAATAGATCTTTTCGATCGGTGTCTCCAATCTGATGTCGGTCAAATTGCACAAGCGTTTCAATTTAGCCGAGGATTTCAAGCTCTCTTAGCCCAATATAAAGAAAAATCCGGAACCCTGGAAGAATTTGAAGCAGATAAACAGCGCTACAAAAAAGCAACGGATGGCAAATGGCTTCAGGAGCGCGAAGAACATTTAAAAGCTCTGACAGAATCAGGCACGATCCGCCTTCGGCGTGAATTCATTGCAAGCATCGAAAATCACCTCGCGGAAGGTCTTCGTGCCCCTTACCATCCCCATAATACTGAAAAGCCGGCCATCGCCCACATTGCGAGAATACCGCAAAAAACTATCCTCCGGCAATTGGAGTGCCTAGGGCGGCTTCAGAAGCTTCTCGATCGTGGCGTCAACGAAGCGCTTGCTCTCGAAACCTGTTTCTTAGAAATTTTTGCACTGTGAAGCGCGTGGTTTTTAAATTCGGAACAGGAGTCATTTCCCATTCCCAAGGTAAAGCCTTGGATATTCACCAATTTCGCCGCTTATCACGGGAAATTTCCATGCTCTGTCAACAGGGCATGGAATGTATCATCGTCAGCAGCGGAGCCATCGCCGCAGGGGTTCAAATTCTGGGTCTTACAGATCGTCCGCAAGATCTCCCTGGCAAGCAAGCTTGTGCAGCTGCGGGGCAACCCATCCTCATCCAGCAGTTTGATCTCTGCTTCCGCAAGCTTGGAATGCATACTGCCCAACTTTTACTCACCTATAGTGATATTGACAGTACTCGACGACGAAACAACGCGCGCCATACCCTTGACCGACTCCTCGCTGCTCGGAATATCATCCCTATTTTTAACGAAAACGATACTGTCTCTATCGAAGAACTCAATTTAGGAGACAACGATCGACTCTCCGCTGAGATTGCTATTCTTGCTGAAGCTCACCTCTTGGTCATCTTAACAAGCGCCCCCGGTCTCATGGATGGGACCCGTCTCATTCCTGTTGTAGAAGACATCCAGTCCGCAATCCCCTATGTCACTAATGAAAAAGGCCCCCAATCCACTGGTGGCATGCTCACGAAATTGGAAGCAATGCGCATCGCCACGAGCCATGGAATTCCAGCCATTATCGCAAGCGGACACACCCCAGGCTTACTAGCGGATGCTGTGGCCGGACTTCCTGTCGGCACGCTGTTTATTTCTGCAAAGACTCCGGACACAAAAAACTTAAAATGTTCTATTAGAACATAAGGTCCGTTGGCATGTGAGGCATCAGCTGATATTGCACTGGTATTTGTTTTCCATAGCAATCTACGATAGTCATTTTACTTCCATCTTCAGTGACAAGATAAATTTCTCCATTCTCCTCGAATGGAATCACCTTTTTTCCGACCATGATGTTGTGAAAACTTCCGGAGGGATTCATTCCATAAGATAGTTTTTTAGCCTTATGACTTAATTGCTGTAAACGAGACAACTTTTGAAAACCGCTCGCTTGCTTCGCAGAAGAAACCAGGGTGGGGTTAAAATCTCCAGGCGCTAATTTAACAAATTGAGCCGCTTTTTTTGAAGGAGACCATAAAAGAAGTCCCATTCCTCCCACACTGGGAGGATAGGACCAACTTTTCATCAGTACATAATCTCTCTGCTCAGCCGTCAGCCGCACACTATAAGCATTCTCTAAGTTCACCAAAGCAGACGGCGAATTGGAGTTGCTATCTCCTCCTATTTTGATCCAGTCCGCAATCTCCGCTCTGTAAATGGGCAAATTTGGTATGAGAGACTCCTGCTCCATATTTCCACATGGGAGCTGACGGGCAAATACTTCCATAAAATTAGTTGAGCTGTCGGATTCACTCCCTTCTATTCTCACAGTCCTAATATCAGCAAGCAGATCCGCAGGGAAATTCATGAAGAGCTCGAAGTATTTTCCAGCCAAATTCCTGACTTCCACCAATTGGATCTTATCTTCTTTTAAGACATGCAAGAACGTCATGTCCTTTTGGGATTCTCCCGGAATCACTTGTTGAATGAATATTTGGTCCTTAACCTGAAAAACACTTTCGATACGGCTCTCGGCGGTTGCAAATCTCAGTTGATAACTGGCGACTGCCTGATTGGTCACACGATCCGTATGCCACAAAGTTTGAGTTTCTTTGTTAAAAAAGAACGCCTTCTTTTCTGTGATTCCCACGAGATTACTTCCATTTTGTAAATCTGCAACTTCCAGTCCCAGTCCCATGCGGCGATGCGCTTGAGTATCATAGCCGATACGTGTAGCAGTTTGTTCCGCCTCCTTGAGGTGTTTTCGGTAGATCTCTTTTTCCTCTTCGCTCGCTGTGGAGACCGGTGCCAAAGGCAGTGCTCCCTGAACTAAGATCACCACGTTTTCAGTCCTTCTCCGGAGCGCCATTTTTCCTAAATAATCCGCCACATCTAATTGTGGATTTTTTCTAAGATCCAAATGACTCACTCGTTTTTTTTGCGTAAGCAAATCGACATTCCAGGTCGCGACTGTCCCCACCACCCTGATTTTTGAATTCGGATGCAAATCGCGGACATCAATTCGAATCTGCCCCCGGATTGCCAATACTCCATTATTAAGGACGATATCCTCCTCCTCCTTTAGCTCCCCTTCCACTTCCAAGAGAAAAGAGGACGGCTCAGCTGCATTCAAGCTCATCCGCACACCGGAATGTAATCCTCGCAGTACATATTCACCCCCTTTGCCTTTGATTTTATAGGAAACGTTTTTGTCTATTACAGGACTGAACCAACAAACTCTAGGGCTCTTTCCTAGATTCACATCAATTGCTGTCTGCTGATAAATAGCCTCACCCGTGAAAGCGGCTCGCAAATTTCCCCAAGAATTACTTGGTACAAAATTCCCCTTCGCTTTGAGCCTGGCAGCAATCTTTTTTTCTTTTTCATCCAGCTTTGCTGCCGAATTTGAATATCCATAATGAATATCCCTATTAGACATATAGGGGAGGAGAACGATCATCGCATCTTCTAACGGAGCTGTTTTCTCTATTTCCAATTCTTCTCGCAAATCAAAATGGTCATATCCCCTTCCTGGCACATAAACCAGGCGCGGACTCGCCCCCGAAAGATATTGGATCGCCCCTTTGGCTGGGATGCTTTTTAATACCTGTGGACTTTCAAAAGTGACTTGCCCTTGTTCAAAATCCACCTTGTTAATCACCGCTCCAGCCTGAGGTACCAACATATTATTCATATGAGTAAATCCTCCACTCCGGCAAGCCTCTTCAAACTCAATAAAATATTTCAGTAAACCGTGCACGTACGCATTATTTTGCTTAATTTGTATTCCCAGTGCGGAAAATCCAAATCCAAGCGCCATCAATGGACCCGCTAATTCTCCAAAAGCGGATGCCACTTCAACTGCCGCCGGTGCAAGAAAGCCCATAGCCATACTTCCCCCCTGCAATGCCACTGCCCCGCTAGTAAATCCCAGCTGAATCCCAGTTCCCACTCGGATGACCGGATCCTTAGTGGTGATTAACTGATAGAGATCCCAACCCATTGAACCCACTTGGAAACTGATATTTCCTACTTCGAAAGCCCTGCTCAATATTTGTAAGGATTTTGGTATTGTTCTCTCAGGAGATATGAACTGACTGACTAATTTTCCTAATTCCACCCCCTCCCCTGCCACTGCGGTTCCCATTCCCCCTAAATTCCAATAAACACTCAGCTGCAACTGGTCGGAACTTTTCCTCTCCCTCAAATACTGTATCAATGCCATCGTAAAAAAAGCCGTACTGGAGCTGCCAGACTTTCCCGTCGCTCCCTCTTTTGTCTTTAATTGCCCTGTTTCGGTTGTTTCAAAATAAGGCTTCAGTCCTTCATATGCGGGCTTGAGTTGTTCCCGTGCTGCTAATAGCGCTTTTTTCTTCTCGGGAGAGAGTTCTCTTTTTTCCAGTCTTCCACTGTTTTTTTCGATTACAGGAATCAAAAATTTCTCTCCTTCCTGACTTCCCTCGTCAATCACTGCAACCCAGCTCTCTACTGGATCAGAGGATACCTGAACCTCCTGAGCTACCACATCCAGGGTTTTGATCGCCTCGTTCACTTTTTGTTGAGCTGCGGCAATCTCCCGTCTCAATCCAATGTATCCAAAGGGGCCGGCATCCCGCTCTCCCGGATAGACGACCCGCCCATCCCCTCGACTGGGCATATTCTGTGTGACAACAAACTGTCCCGTCACATTTTGTTGCACCTGCCATTTGCCTGTGCTCACGCCATGTTTGACATTGCGATCCCAATCTTCATAAAGATGGGCCCCTACTGGAATGTGAACTTTTGCACTGGATCCCTCGGCATTATCCCCAGCGATATACGTCCAAAACTCTGATCCCGTAATCCGGTCAGGCAATGCCCCCTGAATCAGCGCAACTAACCCACCAAACCTAGCCCTTTCTTCAGCAAGCTGGTGGTAAAGCCTGACGCCAAATGTTGGGGGAACTCCACAGGCAAGGATATTGATATGATCCAGACGTGTTACGTCCATCAGTAATTTGCAAAATTGGCTGCCCACCGTTTCGCTATCAATCTCCCCCAACATCTGCCTTTCATCGTCTCCGTGGGCCAATAAAGTGATTTTATTATATTCTCCTCCAAGCCGAAGGGGCTGCGGCAATTGCTCCCATGTCCACTCCAGGGAAGGGGAGTCATTAAATTTCCATTGTTGAAAGTGCCCATCCGCATCTTGGTTCAGAGCATAGACCTCCGTTCCCGGATGCTTAAGAAGGAGATATTCTATCGCCTGGCGGATCTGTGTGGGGTGATTGCTCCAAAAGATATCGTGCGAAACAACTACCACTATCGCACGGCGATCCTGGAGATTCGTATTTGTTTCCGGAATTGGAAGTACCCTATTTCCCTCCTCCACATGCTGACGCTTACTAGGCGGAGGGAGGGTTTCTTCCAAAATATCCACTTGTGCCAGAAAAGACCCTCTTTCTTCTAATAATTTGTTGTAAAACATCATCCCTTTCTCATCCAAGCCATTTTCCCATATGGAAACAATTTCTGTGGAAATAGCCTGATATTGAACCGATTCTAACTCACTAAATTGACTTAATGAGAGGATTTGGAAAAAATCTTTATTTAACCCACCGATGACTTCCGGGCGAATGGCTCGAAGTTGTTCTTTTGAAATTTCCAAAATCGGATGACTTTTTATCAAATTCCCCATCTGATCCCGTCGATGGGTGTAAGGACTATTTGCCAATGCATTGATATGGTCAGCACTTAGCAAGCTAAATGCCTCAGGTGATAATTTTACAAGATAGTCGCTTTTTACGGCAGCAAAAACCTGCGGATTTAATTTATGAGGAGGTAATGCTAACAGAGTGCTCCACTTCAGTTTCGCCAATTGCAGAACAGTTAATTCCTGACAAACGGAAATATCGAACTTAACAATCTGCTGAGACATGAGCTCAGAAAAAATGGCCGGTGTCCATTGCATGACCTGCTGCGGAGTCACCCGTGCAATTTGATCTAATGTCATATTTTGGACAAAATTGGGCTGTATATACCGGAACATTTCCGCTGGAACCTCAGCAAATGATAAGGGATTTAAGCCGAGAATAAAGTCATCCCCCATTTCCTTAAAAACCCGTAAGGGAATATGAGCAACTTGCTCTTTGGTTAAACTTTCTAGTATGGAACGGAAACTTTCACGAGAAAAGCTTTCGCCATAAGGATCCAGAGACTGTGCTATCTGTGGTTGCATAGGAAGGAGCTTTGCCCAAAAAACATCGACTCCCAGATTCGCAATCACATTCGGACGAATTGCCTGTATTTGACTTTTATTAAATGCCGCCAATTGTTTGGCACTGAGACTGCTGAAGAAATTCCTGCCTTGATATTCGATTTGGATCGAAGCCATTCCACTCAACTGCTCCGATGTAAGAATTGCTATTTCACTTTCATTTAAATCCGTAGGAAATAATGGCCCCATTTCATAAAGTTTATCCGAAGATAGCTGACTTAAATATTTTTGGCGCGGCGTCTCTATCTCTTCTGCTTGTGGGATGATTTGAATATTTCCAGCGGCTAACTGCTCTTTCTGTAGGGGCGTTAACCACCCCAGTTGTATAGCTGTCAGCTTTTCCAGGAAGTCCCTTCCTAATTTTCGCAACATAGAAGGGGAAATCGCACCCAGCTCCTGTTGCGTCAATTTCCGCACCCAAAACTTAGGCATTGTTCGACAATGTAAAATAAAATAGGCAGATCGAACGAGAGTACTCCGTGAAGCAATCTGTGCGGAAGTTAACCAACTGAGTTGTGCTCGAGTTAACAATTCGAAAAAACTTTGACCTTTCACATCGGAGAAAAAATCAACCAGTCGCTGCAATTCAGGAACAGGAATTTTTCGCAGTTGATTCGCAGTAAATCTCCGGATTTGATTTTGATTGAGATTAAGTAATAGTGATAAAAAAATGGGATTTTTAAAAAATTCCGGATGAATTTCAGCAATCTGATCTTCTAACAAAGAAGCAATTTGCTCTGGTTTTAGAAAATTAAAAAATCTTTCTTTTATATCATAAATAATTTCAACGGGAATTGCATGAATTTGTTCTTTTGTGAGCTTTGTAATGATGATCTTATCGCCTGTACGCTCCGCTAGTTGGTTAAAATGATCCGCCGAAAATTTACGGAAAACCACAGGACTCAGTTGAGATAAGCGTTCGGAAAGGAAGTCCGTGGCTGTATTTAATAACATTCGGACGACCTGTTCCGGAGACATGTGGGAAATTTGCTCGAGACTGAAGCTGCGAAATTCATTTTCTGTTAAATTCTCGAAGAAATTTATTCCTAGCTCCGGAACACGAGCTGGCGGCGTATGATAAATAGTCCGCAT
>JAHFTB010000007.1:88950-108498 GCA_023269545.1 Verrucomicrobiota bacterium
TTGTCCGTTTCATTCGGAAGAACTCTGCGTTTTCGATTCAGCACCCGAAGAGTCGCCTCCCGATTGTGAGGAGGCTCGCTCTGCCCGATCTCCTGCGGTTTGTCCGAAAATATGGCTGCCGCTTGGGGAGAAGACAGCGACACAAAGGAAGATGAATTGATGGCAAACACCATGAGAAAATTCAAACCAAGTCGGCATAGAATAATTGTATTACATTTAAAATCAATCTCTTATAGATAAATTCCCGAAGAGCTATTGCTTAAGCTTTCAAATAGGATATTTTAGGCTCTCATCAAAAATGGCCGGAACATTAGATTAACTGATTCATGACCTTTACGGCATCGCCTTCTTCCCTATGGATAATTAAACCCGGATCTTTGGGCGATATCGTGCATACTCTTCCTTGCGCCGCCGCTATTCGCAACCATTGGTCCGATACACAGATTACTTGGGCAGTAGACGCGCGTTGGGCACCTTTGCTAGAAGGGAACCCTGTAATCGATAAAAAAATCTTATTTCATCGACAAGATTTTCGTGGACTCACAGGAGTATTAAGCGCCTTCCGATGGATGCTTTCGCTCAAAAATGAGGAAAATCCGGATATTTGCTTGGATCTTCAAGGTCTTTTCCGCAGCGCTCTCATGGCACGATTCAGTCGAGCCAAGCGTATTGTGGGATTTTCCGATGCACGGGAATCCGCCCATTTGCTCTATCATCAACGGGAGCCAGGCCCTTCGAAAAACATCCATGCCGTGGATCGCTATTTGAGCATACTTCCCGCCCTTGGTATCAGACGCCCTGCAAAGCTGGAATTTCCCCTTCCCCCAGGTTCAGCGCCCCAAGCACTGCTCCCCTCTTCCGATTGGGTTCTCCTGCATCCTTTTGCTCGCGGAGAAGGAAAATCCTTGAGCGAAGCGGCCGTGTTGCGTTTCTGCGAACGCTTTCGCCTTTTGCCCATCGTAATCGCTGGTATGGGGAAAATTTCCTTGCCCTTGCCTCCTCATTGTTCGGTACTTCTTAACCGTACTTCACTCAATGAAATGATCTGGCTGTGCCGCCACGCACGCTTTACAGTGTCAGTAGATAGTGGCCCAGTCCATATAGCGGCTGCCGCCTCTGATTCTCGTGTACTTTCTCTGCATACCTGGAGTGATCCGCGAAAAATAGGCCCTTACTCCACAGAATCTTGGATCTGGCAAGGAGGGGAGATTCGACGCCAGAAGATCTCTCCGGATGCACCGCTTCTTCCTCCTCGCCAACTGGAACCCTCAGATATGGATCAGATCGCTTCCTGGCTCCATAGTCAGTTCGTAGTTGGCGGTTCAGAGAAGTTGGTAGTTCCTAATTCCTAATAATAAAGGAATTTCGCTATAGCGAAATTCCCATCTCCACTGACCCTCAAACAGTCTGGGGAATCAGCGCTCTAATAAAACTATATGCTTTTTCAAATAAAGCGCTGTCTCGAAAACAAAACGTATTTCCCCAAACACCCGGAATCTGAGTTGGCATATTCGCCACAAATTTCATTTTTCCATTCGGAAGATATATCAGAGAAATCGAAAAGCCGTACCCGATGTTGCGCAGATATCTCACCATCTCTTCCTGTTGAGGGAATTCAGGACAGTTAAAAACATGACCTTTACTCCAAAATTTATACACAATGATTTCGTACTGACAGTCGGCAGGCATCCCTTGTAGAACAGAGAAATCCGCTCCCTCCGTATCGATTTTAAGCAAACCTGCGCGGGCAGGTGCCATTCCTTCTCTGATTAAAGAGCCGAGAGAAAGTATTTCAACCGGAATTTTTCTGTCGAATTCCAAACCCATCGGATGAGGCTGCAAAGTGGAAAACAGTAGAGGATCCTCAGTAAATTCCGGATGAGCTTTAGCCAAATAAAGTTCACCCTCTCTATCCCTATCCGAAACTGCGTAGGGAAAAATCCGGACAGACGTATTAGCTTGGTGAGCCTCAACAAGAAACTTTGCTAGTTCGCTGTTCGGCTCGAATGCAAAAACTCTGTTAAATCCAATTGCAAGCATCGCTTCGAAAAATTTTCCTCGATGGGCCCCCACATCAATCACTGTCTTGTCTGCCAACCAGGGAAACAGGAATTCAATCAATTGCGCCTCTCTGCGGTTTGGTTCTGCTCCAACCTGTGCACCATCATCGCCAACGTCAAGATGCCTCATTAATACTTGAAGATGATCCACCACTTTTTGTTCCAGGAGAGAAATGTTGCTCATTCTTTGATCCACGGCTTTCAAATAATCACCCACTATCTCAGTGATTTTTTGATGGCTGAAGTCCTGAATCCGCAGCCGATTATCCATCATGCCAATACGCAAAAACAGGTTGCGAAGTATCTGAAGTATGGAAAGTTGGGTCTGTAATGATGTGCTAAAGAATCCTCCCCAAATAATGGCTCGGACACTTTCTACAAGAGATAAGCTCATCTCTTTTAATTTCTGCTGTAGAGCTTGCATAAACAATTAACTTTCGAACCGCTCAATCATTTCCTGCCTCATAAAGAGAATATCTTTTTGTTGCAGAGTTCCATCAATAGGGCACCTCCACTCTCCGACATCATCAAAGTAGTGAAAACCTAAAGCTTCCATCAAATGGATCATTTCTATCAATGTTTTGGAACCCGGAGGACCGGATCGAAGAGTTAATTCCAAAATCACCACATCCACCTGTTTAAGAAGAGCTGCTGCTCCTTCAAGCACCAGATGCTCGGCATACTGAACATCAATTTTTAAAATACCTCTGCCCCAAATGACTTTTTCCGCAAGAACTGTATCCAGAGTGGTAGCCGTAACTTCTATGGATTCATAGGTGCGGTGATCCTTCGGATGAAGAAGAGAACTTCCCACAAGGTCATGGGATACTTGGAAATTTGCTTTTCCAATTGCATTCGAAGCAGCAGCCAACACCCATTCAAACTGCGGATATTGCTGATGATACCACTGTGTATATCGATCCGACAAAGGTTCTACCAAAATAAAACGCGCCTTTGGAAATACCCCCTGAGCCGTCTCTGACCAAACTCCAAACGATGCACCGACATCAATGACAAAATCCGGCTGGTATGTCCGCTTAGCCAGGCGATTCAGGCTATAATATGTTGCTTGCAAGCCCTCGTGTAAATTCTGCAAAATGGGATCCTCCCTATAAAGCATAGGGGTTCCAAGCTGTCTCCGAAACAATTTCTCAAATCGCTCGTCAATCGCACGACGACTTTCACAAGATTTCCAAATCCATTCTTCCATGCCCTCATCAGAAAACGCTGCTGCGTTTATAGCCGCATTTTGAGAGCATTTGGCTAGAAATTCCCTATCACTCAACTTTTTTATCGCTGCTGCAAACTGCTCTTCGTCATAGTCTATTGACAATCCGACGCCAAAATTCCGGACAAAATTTGCGATGCAACTTTTCTCATTCCCTACTACTAATATAGGAATATGAGTGGTAGCTAATAGAAAAATGATTCGTGAAGAGAGACTATAAAATGTGACCCCTGGGCTCGGATCATCCTGCTTTCCTGAACCTGTGGTCGCTATGGCAAAAGGATATACTGCGGCAAGTCCCTGGAGCTCCTTTTCCGGTAAAAAACCTTTTTTGATGATTCCATGAGCACGTAACTCTTCGGATGAAATGGGCCTGGATCCTGATCCATGACCATACCAATGGACCGTCCATCCGCTTTTTTTAACCAGTCGCATGAAATCTTCCAATAGAGATCTTATGAATATATTACCTATCATGACACAGGTTTTTTCAGCGAAACTATATGAAGTATTCGTTTGGCAAGAGCGCTTGATAGAAGAAACATCCACCGTAGGGGGCAAAACATAAAACTTTTGCCGAAACTTTTTTTCGTAAAAATCCCGCATCTCCGGTGAGATCACAAATCGAATATCCGCAAGACTAAAAAGTTCTGAAGCTAACTGAGCGTTTACCGTCAAATAGTCATCCATCACCCACACAACCATCGGTACATTGAAGATACATTTTGCTGCAATGCCTATTAGGTATTCGTCTTCCTGAAAGGGCGAACAAATAATGCGTTTGATCCTTTCCTTAGACAAGATATTGATCACTGATAAAAATATGTCTGATCGCAATTTATCTGTTACGTCAATCCGACAACTTTGAAATGGACCTTTACCACTATCAAGGAAATGATCGGTACTCTTAAGATTAATACATGTCTTATGATCAAAAATACGCCCGAGAAGCACACCGAAACCGTGTGTGTGATTTAATTCGATACGGGTGATTAAAAGATCCTTGCTATCGACTGATGGAGGTTCAGGGCTCCATGAAGCCTCCGATACAAATGGAATTTGTATCAACTCTTCTCGAAGAGTATCTAAAGAGTGTTTGAGATGGATATAATCTGTGGCCATGAATGCTACAAAGAAAACAAACGTGATGCGGATAGCCACTTAGCTATTTAGGTATTTTATACGATTCTTTGAAGATCCAAGAAAGTGATTGCCGTCAAACTTTCGCTTCAAAGCATTTTGTAATTTTCCCAATTTGGATGGGGGGAGCCTCCGACTTCATCACAAAACAAGAAGTTTGTTTTAAAGGGATTACAAAAATTACTTTTCGAAGGAAGGCGCGAAGCTCCCCAAAAAATTTAGGGAGTCAAATATTTCATTTTTTAAAAACAGCATCTCTGTCATTTTTTATTAATGGGATTTTCCAAATCTTACGACCATTCTCTTGCTCACCCTACTCCGCTACTCAGGAAATTCAGGAATTTGCTGGAACCGGTAAGTAATGACGAGCTGCGCAGGCTTGCCAGCAAGTCGGCTGCTTTCACACGGCGCTACTTTGGAAAAACGATGCGTATGTTTGCCCCACTCTATCTTTCGAATGAGTGCATCAACTCCTGTTCTTACTGCGGATTCTCCCGGGAAAATGCCATTTTACGAGTGACCTTGGAACTGCAAGAAGTAGAGCGTGAAGCTCAGCATCTTTTTGAAACAGGTTTTCGCGACATCCTTCTAGTGGCTGGCGAACATCCGAAATTTGTTTCCAACCAATACTTAGCACGTTGTGTTCGACAACTTGTCGGAAAAATTCCCTCTATCTGCTTGGAGGTCGCTCCTATGGAGGCGCCCGAGTACCGAGAAATAGCTCGTGAGGGAGCGGAAGGCATTGCTCTCTATCAAGAAACCTATCATCGCCCCACCTATGCGGAAGTACACCGCTTCGGTCCCAAAAAAAACTTCGACTGGCGCCTGGATGCTCCTGAGCGCGCCTATGCGGGCGGATTTCGTCGCATTGGAATCGGTGCGCTTTATGGCCTTTGGAACTGGCGGGAAGAGGCTGTGGCTCTGGCGGCACACGTGGAATATTTGCTTCGCGTCTGCTGGAGAGCCCAACTGACGGTGAGTTTACCTCGATTGCGCCCGGCCGCAGGGGATTTTTTACCTGCTCATCCCATTTCAGATCGCGAATTTATTCAACTCGTCTGCACCTTGCGACTCATATTTCCACAGGTAGGCATTGTGCTCAGCACCAGAGAATGTGCTTCACTTCGCGATATTCTGGCTCCTCTTGGAATCACTCATATGAGTGCTGGAAGCCATACTGAACCAGGTGGTTACACAGGTCAAGGAACCGCTAATTTGCATTGCACCGTGCGGGGTAAATCCACTCCCGCCGAAGGAGGATCAGCCACCGAGCAATTTGCAATTTCTGACGACCGCTCACCTACAGAAGTATCGCAATGCCTCAATAAACTAGGTCTCGACACCGTTTGGAAGGATTGGGATTCTTCCATCTTTGCCACGCCATGAGATTCCTTCACCTCAACGGCAAAGAAAGAAATGACCTCAATGCTTCCAGCGTGGAAGAGCTGGTACTCGAGCTACAACTTCTCGCCCCCACCCTCCTCGTAGAATACAACGGCCTTGCCCTACATCGCAAAGAATGGTCCACCACCTTTCTTCAATCAGGAGACCGTATCGAACTGCTCCATATTGTTGCGGGAGGCTAGAAATAAGAGAAATTCCGAACAGGAAGCGGAAAATCACTCTGCAGTCTTTATAGCAAAGCCCGTAAGTGATTTGCCGTCGCAATGAGAGAGAAAAGCATTCCGGCAATACATACCCCCACCCAACCGTATGCCTGCCAAGCTGCTATACCCGTAGCAGAACCGACCGCACCCCCTAAAAAATAGGATATCATATACACCGTATTCAGGCGACTGCGAGCTTCAGGCTTGAGCGCGAAAACTCGGGCTTGGTTCGAAGTTTGCGCAACTTGTACACCCACATCTAGCACGATGACGCCAATCACAAGGCCAATGATACTCGTGGTCGAGAAACCAAGGATAACGAATGACAGTGCAACCAAACCAATTGCCAGCGAAATTGCCGTCCGTGCCCCTCTTCGGTCTATGAATTTTCCAGCCCAAGGTGCCGCCATTGCTCCTGTTGCGCCGATAATACCGAACATTCCAGCCACTTGGGGCCCGAGGTGGAACGGTTTATTTGCGAGCAACAAGGCCAGGACAGACCAAAAGAGACTGAAGGCGGCAAACAAGGAAGCGCCGGTAAGTGCCGCCTCGCGTAATCCGCGAAATTCGACAATAAGGTGCCACAATGAACCCAAAAGTTTACCGTAGGAGAGTGTTGAAGTGGGTTGGCTAGGCGGCAAGTATCTGATTATCAAAAAGGATAAGGCCAACATGAATACAATCGCGACAATAAATACGGCACGCCATCCGAAATAGCCCGCAATGAAACCCGAGACCGTACGGGCAAGCAAAATACCCAGCAATAGTCCGCTAAATACAATGCCGATGGCATGACCGCGCCGTGTGGGAGAGGCAAGCTCAGCAGCAAATGGACCGGCTTGCTGCGCCGTACTCGCAAATAGCCCGATCGCAAAACTTGCAATGATGAGCATAGGCATCGTAAATGCGCTGGCTGCCGCAAGAAGTGCCACGCAGAGCCCTCCAATCTGCCACAACATCAGGCGACGACGATCCAATCGATCGCCAAGCGGTGCAAACAACAACATGCCGACGGCAAAGCCCAGCTGAGTCGCAGTCGGTACACCACCGATCAATGATGCATCATGCGGAAATGCTCGCCGCAAATTATCGAGGAGCGGCTGATTGTAATAGATATTAGCAATTGCCATGCCGGCAAAAATCGCGAGTACTAAGAGCACGCCACGCAGTGAGCGGTCCGAAGAATGACAACCAGAGCTAAGCAGCGGCATACGATTATATAGCGGAATTCCTTTAAAATGAAAACGACTGCGCTGCGGCTATAGTCTTTTTAGACAGGCATCTTAGATGCGTACAAACCGCGTTTCGCACAGATAAGTCCAAATATGCTTTCCGAACGCTGAGCGGACAGCTGCTCTTAAATTTTCAGCCTCCGGAATCGCATCTTTTCGCATAATTGCAAAGATAGTGGATCCGGAGCCGGACATCAGGGCAAAGTCTATCTCGGAACGTTTCAGCAGGCAATGTTTAATTAATCCCAGGAGAGGAAACTTTTCAAAGACCGGAACTTCTAAATCATTACAAAGATCACCCCATGGGGAGGGTTGGGGATCATAGGGGAGACCGGGTAACTTGCGTGCATGGGGCCAATGTGTATAGGCCCAGCCTGTTGCTATGGAAAATAGAGGTTTGATTAATAATACCGTATGGTCAAAACCACGAAAATTTACCGGTTCATAGATTTCTCCGCGCCCGCGGCACCATCCCGCTCCGTGGCCTAAAAAAAAGGGAACATCTGAGCCAATCTTGGCTGCAATCGAAGCCAGGCCGGAATGGCCTACTCTCCCATCATGTAAGGCTTCGAGGCCGAGAAGTACCGATGCCGCATCACTGCTACCTCCTCCTAATCCCGCACCACTGGGAATCCGTTTTTCCAAAACAATGCGTACGCCTGATTTCAAATTCGCCGCTTTGAGATAGGCATTGGCAGCAATAGCCACCAGATTCGTTTGATCAAAAGGAGGTTCGTCACATTCTAAGATCACTTCATTTTCCCGAATCAATTCCAAATGCAGCGAATCCTCCAAAGTGATAAAAGTCATCAATGTTTCGATTTCATGATATCCATCAGTCCGCCGATTTAATATCCGCAAGGAAAGATTGATTTTGGCAGAGGGACACAGTTTCATTTTCATCACACGTAACTACTGCACAAATAATGCACCGTTCGACAAAAACAAAAATCATTGTGGCTCTGGATGTGGATACTTCATCGGAGGCTCTGCGCCTGACAGAAAGCTTAGCCGAGGGAGCGGATGCATTTAAAGTAGGATTCCAGCTTTTCCTCCGTGAAGGACCTGCAATTGTTCAAAAATTAAAGAATTGCGGCGCAAAGATTTTTTTGGACCTGAAATTTCACGACATTCCAAATGCTGTGCTACAGGCCGTCGCCTCCTCCTGCTCATTAGGGATCGATTTGCTCACTGTTCATCTTTCCGGCGGGCCGGACATGCTAAGGGCAGCCGCTCAAGGAGCCCAGGGATCTTCTGTTTTGCTGCTTGGTGTGAGTGTTTTAACAAGCAGTGATGTCACCACGCTGGCCGCCACTGGGGTACATTCTTCCGTGGAAGAGCAGGTACTTCGACTCGCCGCACTTGCCGAAAAATCTCTTGGAGGCATAGTGGCTAGTCCCTTGGAAATTTCACCACTCAAAAAGCAATTTGGAAATTCTTTACAAATTGTAACTCCTGGTGTCCGGCCGGCTTGGGCTGCAAGCAATGATCAGAAGAGAGTCCTCACTCCCGCTGAAGCGGCAAAATTAGGTGCTGATTGGCTGGTGATTGGGCGTCCCATCACCACCGCAAAATCGCCTTTGGATGCGCTTCTCAGAATCAAGGAAGAGCTATATGGCGAAGAGAATTAATCCCTGAAATTTTTGAACGCAAGTGAGACTTCGAAGTTTTCCGCACGGAGGTGAGAGATGACCTTCTGCAGGTCATCTCGCTTGGTGCCAGTCACCCGAATCTGCCGATCTTGTTGTGAGGCTTGTACTTTTATGTTCAATCCTTTAATAGATTTAATGATTTCCTTAGCTTTGTCCCCATCCAGTCCTTGCTTGACTGCAAGCTCTTGTCGGGCATGCCCCAGTGGAGAAATAGCAGGTTCTTTGGGATCAATATTGCGGAGATCAATATCTCGCTTTGCCAGTTTGGAGATCACAATTTCTCGAAGACCTTTAAGGCGGGAAGCATCTTCTGCAGAGAGTTGAATGGCCCCCTCTTTGCCTAGTTCGATAGTGGCTAATGTTCCTTTGAAATCAAAACGGGAAGCAAGTTCTTTACGAGCTTGGTTAATGGCATTGTCAATTTCCTGGCGATCGACTTCGCTCACAACGTCAAATGATGGCATGAGGCTTTAAGATAATGAATCAAGTCTGTTTGGCAATACCCTTGCCAGGCTCTCCCCATTTTCAATACAATCCGTGGTCCGCCTGAAATGGATATTGCCAAGGCTGCATGAGAGTGGTGGAAAATGGCTCGTGGAGCTAACAGAAAGAAATTTGATGGCCATGGGTGGGCCGAAAGTATTCCGGGAAGCAAAGGCGTTGTGTACCGCTGGTCGTGTCAGTGAAGCCACTTACGAGCCGCCACTGCTAAAGGGTAAAATTCGAGAAGGGGGAAAGCAATTTTTTTCCGGTTTGCGCATCCGAAATTCCATCGATGTGGAAAACTTGTGTCCCTGCAAAGACTCCCGTATCCGCGGAGTTATTTGTGCACATTCTATTGCTATCGGCCTTCGCATTTTATCTCCTCCCCCCTCTCCTCCATCCACTCCGCCTATCTCATTCCCCCAAACTGTTTTAGAACAAAGAACGGAAGAAATTCCGGAAGTGGAATTGTGCTTGGAAGGCTCCTTGCGCCATGTGGAAGCGGATATCCGTTTCCATTATTCCCAATCCGAGAAACGGAATCCTTCGATAGAAAATGCCGTTTATACGGAGTTGCTTGCGGCGGGATTCGAGCACAGCAATGACAAAGCGGTTCTTCGAGGTGAGGATTCCATACTGGGCTTTTATGCAACAATTCTTCCTAAACTACGTGGAAAGTGGAAGGTAATGGAGGGGGACAGATTCCGGCATGTCACCCAGGATCTGATTCCCATTGAGCCACGCTTTGCTATTCGCGAAAAAGATGACAATTGGCTGGATGTGCGCATTCACTATTCGGCAGGCAATGAAGCCGTTTTTTCGCAAGCGGATATGCAAAGGCTATTGTTAGGAGGGCGACCGTATATTCGCCTTAAAAATGGAAAGACTGCCGTGGCAAATGCCGCTCAACTCCAAGATGTTGAGGAGGTACTTCGGGACTGTAATCCCATTCAAGAATCTTCTGTATGGCGCGTCTCCGCGCTCCACCGTTCGTACCTCCAAAGCAGTATGGCCGAGTGGTCAGGCCTTCCCTCTGCTCCGGAAACGAGACATTCTTCCCTGAGATTGGGGACTCTGCTTGCCCGCCTCCGCCCTTACCAAGTTCAGGGAGCCCAATGGCTCTTAGCACATTCCCAAGCAGGACTCGCCGGCCTTCTTGCAGATGAAATGGGACTCGGTAAGACGGTGCAAGCCCTCGCCTTACTCGAAGTTTCGAGAGGCCCTTCCTTGGTCGTCTGTCCCTCCTCCTTGGTTTGGAACTGGAAAAGAGAGGCAAGCCAATTCCTCCCAAAATTGAAAGTAGTGGCTGTCGATGGCTCGGATCGTGAATCCTTATTTGCACAGGTGCCGGAATGCGACTTAGCCGTCACCAGCTATGCCCTTTTACGCCGCGACGTCGAGCGATATCGAGAGATGTCATTCTCCATAATTATTTTGGATGAAGCACAACATATTAAGAATCCTGAGAGTCAAAATGCAAAAGCCGCTTGTGCACTCCGTGCACGAAGCCGTTTTATATTAACCGGCACTCCCATAGAAAATTCCATTCGAGATCTTTGGTCGCTTTTTGACTTTCTCCTTCCCAGCTATTTAGGTTCACGACAAGACTTTAAGGATCGCTACGAAACTCCGCTTTTGGAAGGGGCGAAGGAAGATGTGGCTCGTCGTCTGGGCCGCCGTATTCAGCCTTATATATTACGTCGACTGAAGCGTGAGGTGTTGGATGATCTGCCTGAAAAGATAGAACAGATTGTAGAGGTGGAACTGAATGAGAGTCAAAAAGAAGCCTATGCGGGCTTTCAGATTGCTGCCAGACGAGAGATAGATGCGCTAGTGGAAAAATCCGGCTCCGGGGCGGCTCGGATGCGAGTACTCACAGCTTTGCTTCGTTTGCGACAGCTTTGTTGCGATCTCCGTCTTCTCCGTCCTGAAGAACAAAAACCCTCATCGAAAATTGCTGCGCTATTAGAATTATTACAAGAAGCTGTGGATGGCGGTCATCGTGTCCTAGTCTTTAGTCAATTTACTTCCATGCTCGATCTCATCGGGATCGCGCTGGATGAAGAAAAAATTATCTATTGCCGACTAGATGGTTCCACACGGGATCGCGAAGGAGTAGTCCGTAGGTTTCAGGAGGACCCTTCATTCACTGTTTTTTTAATGAGTCTTAAAGCGGGTGGGGTGGGTCTTAATTTAACTGCGGCGGATACGGTGATTCATTTTGATCCCTGGTGGAATCCCGCGGTGGAAGATCAAGCAACAGATCGAGTCCATCGTATCGGCCAAAAGCGATCTGTCACATCGATTAAATTGATTGCACGCGACACAATCGAAGAGAGAGTTCTGCGAATGCAGCAAACAAAAAGAGAGCTCATGACTGGAACTCTGGATGCTGATGCAGCGCTCCATCAAATGTCCACAGAAGATCTTAGAGAATTAGTTTCCTAGGCTAGGCGCAATACCGTTGAATTGTAGTCACTACGGTTCATCCGCAAAAAGAGTGTTTAGCGCGGTGAAGAGTGAGAATACGCAGGGATAAGAAATTAAAGTCACGAAGGCCATAGTGCAAGCATTGCATGGCGCCAATTTTATTATTAATACCTTCGATTTTTCCATTAGAAATAGGATAAGTCCAAGCGTTCATCATGGAGGAACGAAAGCGACGGAATGTTTTTGCAAGGGAGACAAGCAAGGCGATACTAATTTCGGCAACACGGCAACACCAGTCCTCAAAAAAAGCCGTCATTTTTTTGATATCATTAAAACACCGGAGTTGGCGCAGTTCCTCTTTGAGGTAATAAGGACAGAGAAAGCGGTTCATTGAGTTTAAGGGCTTCTTCAAGCTTTGGGAGTTGATTGGAATGAAGGTTTTCACGTCCCCGAAGTAAAAGGTAACGAGTTCCTTTACTTAAAACCGATTTCCCTCCTCCCTTAACTCCAATAGCCGGTGAATGATTTCCTCAATAAGATTGTTTGGGCAACTGGCACCGGCTGTAATTCCTACTTGTAGAGGAAAAGTAGGGAGCCATCCCCAGGTTTCTATTTCTTTTTTGAGAACCACATCGAAGTGCCGGATCAAATCTCTGGATTCCAGGCATTGGCCATTACGAACAAAGTAAGTGGGTATTTCTGTTCCTCCAATTTCTGCCAGATGGGTGGTGTTTGAGCTATTATAGCCACCGATCACTAAGAGAAAGTCTAGTTTGTGGGAACGAAGCAAAGTAAAAAGGGCGTCCTGCCGCTCTTGCGTAGCCCCGCAAATGGTATCGAAGCAGCGGAAATTTTCTTCGGATCCCTTGTCTCGATCGGAAATGGCTTTTCGAAGTCGGTGTTGCACTTCTTCAGTTTCGCCACGTAGCATCGTGGTTTGGTTGGCAACCCCCACTTTTTTCAAATGGATATTGGGGTTAAAACCGGGTGAATGAGCCTGAGGAAAATGTTGCAAAAAAGTCTCCGGATCTCCGCCATTGCGTATGTGATCGCAAACAATATCAGTATCTTGCATGTTGAGTACGATCAGATAGTGACCGGAACCCTTTCCTAAGGCGCGCGAAGCTGTGGCACGTGTTTCTTCATGAAAAGCTTTTCCATGAATGATGGATGTGACGTTTTCCGACGCATTCTGGCGTACCCGTTTCCAGACGCTCATTACATCACCACAGGTGGTATCAACTATCTGGCAGCCCAATCGCTTTATTTCTTCCAAAAGAGTGACTTCAGCACCAAAGGCAGGGACCACCACAACATCATCGTTTTGTAGAGCACTTAGGTCCGGATGAGTGGCTGAAGCGAGGAGATTGCGAATCCCCAGAGCGTCAATCTGGTGAATGACTTCTGGATTATGGATAATCTCCCCTAAGATAAAGATACGTCTTTCTGGAAAAACCTTTCGTGCGGCATAGGCAAGATCGATAGCGCGTTCCACGCCATAGCAAAATCCGAATTCCTTTGCTAAGTAAATGGTAGTATTATTCTTACGCAGAGTTCCTCCGGTAGCACGAATCTGTTCCACCAGCGAACTCTTGTAGTGATTTTCCACTTGCGCCTGGACACATGCCATCACCTCCGGCGTACGTAGGTTAATCCGGGGAGATTGGGTCGCAAGCGGGCTAGTCATCGATCAAATGCGGAGCCCTGAGTGTCTTAAACCAGTCGGAAGAAATCAAGAGGGCATTGGGAGGATTCGGTCGAAGATAGTCGAGAGGCCGTTTGTATTTATCCGCATAAAGAAGGTCTTCCGGCTGATTTTTTGCAATGAATATGGGAGTACCTATCCGTACAAGAGTATAAAAATTCGGGGCTGCATTTTGATGCAACCTGATGCATCCGTGAGTGCGAGGAATCGGCCATACATCTCCTTCGTGGAAACCATATCCAGGTGAAAAGCCCACCCAATAAGGCATGGGATATCCCACATAACTCCAACCAGCTCCGGCGGGACGTTTACCAGCCGAGGCAGGAATAATTTCATTTGCGCGTGTATAGAATCCATAGGAACCGGAGCGTTTATGTGCGATTTTTTCCACTACGACGAATTTCCCTTGGGGAGTCGGCTTGTTGGGAAGTCCCACCGAACATGCGGTAATGAGGAGGGGCTTTGAACCTTCCATCACATAAACCATTTGTTTGGAAATGGATACATTGACTTTGACGTTGCTGGGATTTTTTGGTCGATAGGCTGGTGGATTGTAAGGAGCAGAAGTGGATTGGAATTCAGCGCATCCTCCGGTAAAGAATAGAAGCGCCAGAATGACGGGAAGTGTACGAGCAAGATTCACACATTGCCTTAAAGGTCGATTTTGCAAATTTGTCAATTCTCCTATCAGGACCCTGATCTCAGTCAGGAGGGCTGCTGGAGCCCTGGCGACTGTAAGGAGGAGTTAGCCTTGCGTTTGGGAAGACTAAGGATTTTGTATACTTACAGTTGCGTTTAGTCATTCTCGGCTTAAACTTTAATAGTGTTTAGCGACTCTGATTTTCAATATGCGATGGAGAACACTCACGTGATTGTTCCTCCGGAACGAAGTATCGAGACATTTGGATCTACTACTTTTCGTTTTGTCCTGGTCAGCGAACTCATGGATGAGGTGGATCAAGTCCGAGTCAGAGACGGACAAATTGAAGCCGAACGTCCCCGGCTCCTCTCTCCTCATCATTTTGACAAGATGCTATTGGACGGCTTTTCGGATGACACTCACGAATTTTCCGGCTGGTTGCGAAAACAAGGAGCAGACCTTAAATTTATGCGTTATGGTTTTCAATTCCGTAAAACCGATCTTTCGGAAGAAGTCATCCACGAACCCATGGAGGCAGTAATTGGGCGCCTTACCGGTGATTTTAAAGAAAAGCATACCCCCTTTTCGGGTCTTATTGAGGGAGTGGATGATACCTGGGAAATTTGTATTTTGAAATTTACGATGGATTTGATTCGTCGATCCGCTTCCGATAATTTGGGGGAATGGAAACGCAGGGGGTTTTTATAAGGTAACTCTGATTTTGCTATGGCCTTCCCGACAGAATTATTATTTCCTTTTTCTTGGCTATTAGGTTACTAATTAGACACTAACGTTGAATTTGAGATAAAATGAAATTTTTTAAACTGTGTCTCATCATTTGTCTTTTGGCTCTAATTCTTGGCGGGATAGGTTTATTTTATTACGTAGCATTTTGGAAACCGCGCCACCTCCTCATCCAAGAACAAAAGGGTTTCAGCCAAAACCCCGCTACAGCTGTTGCCACTCCGGATTATTCTTTGCCAGCGTTTGAGAAAGCAATGGGCCTGCTGAAGGCAGGAAATATACCGGAAGGTCGCCAAGCGCTGCGCGATTTTCTTGCCGCTTACCCGAACTCTTCAAAAGCTGGAGAAGTCAAAAAAATACTCGGCGATTTAAGTACCACGGAGTTTTTTTCTCTGAGTCCATCACCCGACAAAACCCCCTACACTGTAGTACGAGGAGATTCATTAGTCCGCATTGCCTCTCAATTCAAGACCAATGCAGAACTCATTTTTCAGATTAATAACCTCATGAATACCAATCTGAAAATCGGACAAGAGTTAATGATTCCTAAACCGGAGATGAGTATCGTAGTGGATCGTAAGAATCAGACCTTCACAGTTCTCAATCACGGTCAATTTTTCAAAGAATATCCCATTCTGTCCTTAAAAGTGAATCTGCCTGCGCAGGGAAATTTTCAATCCAAAGTATCGGAGAAATTTGCGGCACAGGATGGTAAGCGATTGGCATTCGGAGATAAAAATTATTTTGGGAGTGAACGCCATATTGTACTGTCACACTCCGGCGTGATGATTCGCTCTGCTCCACAAAACGCTACACCGGACCAGATGCCATCGGGGATTGTGTTAGCAGCTTCCGATCTCGAAGAAATGTTTGCGATGGTCAATCGCGGGACACCAGTTACCATTCAGTGAACAAATCACTACCATGCCGAGTCCGCCACTTGATTTCGAAAAGCCGATTATCGAATTGGAACGCAAACTGGAAGAACTTACCCGACACTCTACCGGGCAGGCTATAGATCTTGACGGCGACATCAGCCGAATGCAGCAAAAGATTGCAGTCCTTCGCAAGGAGGTATATGAAAATTTAAGCGTCTGGCAACGTGTACAATTAGCCAGGCACATTGCTCGCCCATATTTTTTGGACTATGTGCGAATGGTGTTCACTGATTTCGTCGAATTGAAAGGGGACCGCTGTTTTGGCGATGATCCGTCGATGCCGGGAGGCCTTGCAAAAATTGACGGTATTTCCTGCATAGTGATCGGTCAACAGAAGGGAAGGGATGTAAAAGAAAATTTATTGCGCAATTTTGGAAGTCCACATCCCGAGGGCTATCGCAAGGCGCTTCGGCTGATGAGAATGGGGGAAAAATTTCATTTACCAGTCATAGCATTAATCGATACGCCGGGGGCTTATCCTGGTATCGGTGCCGAAGAACGGCATATTGCGGAAGCTATCGCTGTGAATATTCGCGAAATGATGGTTCTGCGGACGCCAGTAATTGCTGTTATCATTGGAGAAGGTGGTTCAGGAGGGGCGCTAGGAATTGGAGTGGCAGATCGAGTGCTCATGCTAGAAAATGCCTATTATTCCGTGATTAGTCCTGAGGGGTGCGCTGCGATTCTTTGGAAACACCGCAAGCATGCCCCTGAAGCTGCTAAGGCATTAAAACTCAATGCGTTTGAGCTTAAAAAACAGGAAATTGTAGATGAGGTGATACCGGAGCCCCTGGGAGGGGCTCACCGTGATAGCGAGGCAGCAGCTTACAACCTCAAAAATGCTCTCGTTGCCGCCCTGAATAGCATTACTACCATACCAATCGACAAGCTGTTAAGTGAACGCTATGCCAAATTTCGAAAAATTGGTGCTTTCTCCGAAGAGTAATTAACTCAGGACTTATGCAAAAACAGGGGAAAACGAGCGAGCTTTTCTCTGGAATCTGCGTAAGTCCAGTAGCTTTAAGACAGTCTCCTCTACATGGATTTCGACAGGAAGCTATTTTGATGCCTTCCGGATTGCTATCCTACGAGAGACCTGAAAAGGTTTCTGTGAGCGAGCGGATTTGTTTGGAAGGGTGGCTGAGTCCGGTCTAAGGCACTCGATTCGAAATCGAGCGTAGGGGAACCTACCGTGGGTTCAAATCCCACCCCTTCCGCCAGTTGTTTACAGGTTCCAGAGCCTTTATTTATATGGGTTTACAAAGAATTCCTTTTGTTGGGGCATGATGGCGCGCGTGGGTTGATATTGGGTTTTCTCGTGGTATGTTGGACAATACTGGACAATCGATTAAATTGTGGCTGGTGAGTAGACCTAATAACACAAAACAGCCCTTCATCGTTTCACTCTATCCAACAAATCCAACAGCACCGTGGAAATTGGAAGTGCGTGCATATTTCGCAGGTAAAAAGATCCGCCGTTTTTTCCTAACGGAGGCTGATGCCTGGGCAGAGGGCATTCGCCTGACAGAGCAGATTCGTACGCAAGGGACTAATTCGCTGCAACAGGATGTTGGGGGAATAACAATGCAGGTAGCAGTACGAATGTTTCTCAAGGAAGCCGAGGGAAAATCAAAATCACATGCCGAGAAAATCGAAAGAATCTGTACCTTGCTGGAGCAGAGGTTTTGCGGACCATTAGAGCGGGTAACTCCTCTAGAAGTAGATCGTTGGCTAAAATCCTTGAAAGGCTCAGAGACAAGTAAGGCTGGGATTTTTCGTTATGCTCGAATGTTTTTTCGGTGGGCTCACAATTTCCGTCTGATCTCACAAAATCCAATGGGTGGCTTGCGGGCCCCTAAGGCAAAACCATTAAGAAATATTCTAACGCCTGTTCAGATGCAGGTGCTGCTACAACAGGAAATGCCAGAGTGGGTATTTGCCTCTCTACTATTGGGTGGATTTGCAGGGTTGCGAACAGTGGAAGTGCAACGGATGGACTGGGAAGACGTGGATGCAATAAGCGGACAAATTCACATCCGGCCTGAAGTCATTAAAAATACGGCGGGATTTGATCAAAGAATTGTGGATTTTACAGAGCCTCTCGCAAAACGGAGTGATTTTTTTGTGAGCAAAGAAGGCACGCTGGTGCCAGAGAAAATTACATCAAGATTGTTCCATTATGCGCGTGAGGCTGTAGCACGAGCTGCTGGACTAGACGGATGGCCCGACAATGCGTTGCGACACTCATTTGCTACCTATCATTTGGCGCGGTGTAAATCTGCTCCTCAAACAGCTTATCAGATGGGTCATACAAGCCCAGCCATGGTTCAACGTACGTATGCAGTTCCGGCAGTCCGAGCAGACTGGGAAGCTTGGTGGGCATTATAGCACGGAGATCCGAGTAGAAGCCTTCATAAAATAAAACTTGTACGACCATACTTCTTCTGAAATTTCATGCATTGGGACAATAAAAGCGAAGGATAAGAATCGATGGGGGATATTAAGAAAACCAAAGTGCCATTTATTGTAGTCCCGTATCCAGCCCGCCCATCAACCCCATGGAAATTGGAAATCAGAGCGTGTTTCGCAGGACAAAGAATTCGCCGTTTTTTCTCGACAGAGGCAGATGCCCGGGCAGAAGGAGTACGACTAACAGAGCAGATTCGAAAACAAAAGAATGATCCATGCAATCAAGGGGTATCGAATGCGATAATTTGCTTGGCCACGATTACTGAAATTCAGGCGGCCATAGAACATTTGTCTGTGAAACAAGCACAGGAATTGGCAGCTTGGTTGGAGAATTACCAGGCTACTATTGAAGCTTCGGTGGAAGATATTCACCCCACTCGGTCTCGAAAAAGACGAAGAGTAATTAATGGAAATAGATTATGAAAAGGTGCGGTTCAAAGCATCAAAGGGCTGAGATCGCCAGGGCCGCGTACAGTGATGGAGGATTTGGATATGCGACATTGGTCCCAATAGAAATTCGTACATTCTACCCTGGAAGGGCACGGTGTTGCTTTGCTTGTTGCTTCAAAAACATGAGTGTGTGCGGACATCAAAACCCCCATCGATTGCTTAAACAAAATCAAGCTACCTTTAGATGATGTTTTGGCATATTATGCCGATTCTGCCAGCAGATTGCTTAAGAAGCGTTGATACAATGTTTTATGTTAATCCTCTTCGTAAATAGAGGAATTTTGCGAAAACGCGTAATAAATACCTATATGTAGTAGTAATTAATGCTTATAATAATTTTTTACTATAACTAATTCTTAGTTGCTAACTAATGTGAATGGGCGTTTCTCGTAATATTCAGCAAAATAATCGGACTCTTCGAGCAAACCACGCGGAGAGCCAAAAAAACACAAATAGGCTAATATATGCTGGAGGGATGCTACTGGGGGGAAGCCTTCTCCTAGCATCTGGGGCTATGTGGTGGAATTACGCAAGGTGCTCTGCAGGCAGGGCTGCCTCATTAAAAACGAGCCATAATAACCTGATCTAAGAAATCATGATCCCATCCGGAGATTTTTCGCATACATTTTAAACTCACTCGTTTAAGATATTTTTCTTTTTTTGTGATTTGCAGCAAATTCAGTACAGTTTTTTTTACAATTGCTATATTTCTAGGCGCATTGCCGTTACGAATTCGAGATTGATCATCATTAAAAACAACATCTAAGACC
>JAHFTB010000034.1 GCA_023269545.1 Verrucomicrobiota bacterium
AAGTGAAACTGGCGGCGGTCTCTTCAGTCAGGTACTGGAACTTGTCAGGATCTATCCCAGAAATATCCGCCGCTGACCGAATCTCCTCATTATAAATAGCTGTAAGTCTTTGGTGCTCATTGCTTCTTCGCATGCGTCGCAGGAGGACTTCGGGATTTTCCTGTTTCCCTCTTTCATCCGAAGAAATAGGAATACTGGGATCTTGTGACTGAAAGTTCGATACATCCGAATGAGCAGGAATAGAATTCGAATTCGGTATTAAAATGGCACGAGTATTTTCAGAGAAAGTTGGAAATTTTCCGTTCATAATTAAGTGATATGGATTTGTGATATTAACAACCAATAATGCAACTCTTCATGACGCAACGAATTACAAAAACGGAAAACCACAAAGGAAAATAAACCATAAAAATTTATTTTCAATATCTCCACGTACTTTAATACTAAACAGAAGGTTAAATATTTTATATAACACCTCATGTTTTTTAAATTCCGCTCTTCCGTCCGGATATTTGTTCTTTTGCTATTTCACACATCATTGTGTAGGTTTAAGAACCTTTTTTCAGTTCTCAAAATTTCTGTATGCTTGATCTACATCCGAAAAATAAAATGGGCGGGGTTCTGGCACCATTATTTGCCTTACGAGGCTCCAGTGATTTAGGAGTAGGGGACACACAAGCGCTGCATGAACTGGTAGATTGGTGTGCGGAGATAGGTCTGAGCGTCATCCAAATTCTTCCCATCAATGAAACAGGAATCGACCATAGTCCTTACAATATTTTAAGTTCCCTAGCGATCGAGCCCTCTACCATCACCACCACACCGGAATTTTTGCCTGAGTTGGCGGTGGAGGACTTTTCTTTTATTACTTCAAAATACGATCTTCCTCGTATGCGTGCCCGCGAGGTATGCTATGTGGAAGTCAAAGCACTCAAACTAGAATTATTAGGAGCCGCTTTTAAGCGCCTCTCTGATTCCGCAAAAATTCGGGCTTTTCGAAATTTCCAAGAAGAAAACAAAGAATGGCTTCAACCCTATACACTTTTCCGAAGCATGGTGCATCTGCATGGCCAATCCGAATTTTTCCAACATTGGCCTGCCGAGGAACGCGAATACGCTTCCGCTCAAAAATGGGCTGCCGAGTTGCAAGGTGAAAAGAAAATCTTCCTCGAGCATCTTCAAGATTTCTATTCTTATATACAGTGGATCGCCTTTTCTCAATGGCAGGATCTTCGCCGTTACGCGGAAAGCCGGAAAGTCGCACTGATGGGTGATATTCCTGTGGGCGTCAGTCTTCACAGCGCAGATGTTTGGGCCCACCCCCATTTATTTGATTTGACTCGTTCTTGCGGCGCTCCTGCAGAAAAAGAGTTTTATGTGGATGGATTTACAAAAAATTGGGGTCAAAATTGGGGTTTTCCACTTTACAATTGGACGGAAATGTTTCAGAATAATTTGAGTTGGTGGCGTCGCCGCCTTCGCATCTGGCGCAGCATATTTCACATGCTTCGCATAGACCATGTTCTCGGTTTTTTCCGCATGTATACATTTCCTTGGTACCCATCAGACAATATCCGTTTTGCTTCTTTAAATGAAGAAGCGACCCGCGGTTTGACGGGTGGACATCTTCCCCGATTTATGGATCAGGACGATAGCACAGAGGGGAATCGTCAAAAAAATCGAGCTCGAGGAGAAGCCCTCCTTCGCATTTTTCTTGAAGAAACCGAGCCCTACCATCTCATTGCGGAAGACCTCGGGATGGTCCCTCCGTACGCGCGGCCTTCCTTGCAAGAACTTGAAATTCCGGGACTTAAGATTCCAATTTGGGAAAGGGATGAACAGGGGGAACTGATTCGAGGCCCCGATTATCACCGCCTCTCGCTCGCCACCTACGGCACCCATGACCACCCCCCATTAAAAGCGCGTTGGCAACAATGGATTCAAGACGCGGCTTCAGAGGAGCCTGCTCGCAGCCACTCAGCCGTTTCTCAGATGCGAGATCTTTTAAATTTTGCAGAACATCCAAATTCCGAAGTCCCACAACCCTTTACAGAAAACCTCCATCTTGCCCTGCTCAAAGGTCTCTTTGCCTGCAATTCCTGGCTGGCGGTACCACTGATTACGGATTTTTTCGGTACGGAACACGAATTTAACGTACCCGGTTCCGCGGCAGAATCGAATTGGAAGACCCGATTAGAAATCCCCGTAGCCCTGTGGATGACAGAGAAAAAAGCATTAATTTCCAGAGTACAGACTATACTCAAAACAACCTGTCGAAAAATATTGTACGACTGACCCTTGCACATCGATCTGTTATGTGCTTTATAATAAGCAACAAGACAACCAAGTGAACTATCCAACTCCCACCGATACCATCGAATCAGAAAATGACCCAAAATCGAATAAATTGGGAAATCTAACCAAACGAGACCTTGTCCTGCGCATCAGCGATGAAACTGGACTGGTACAACAGGATGTTTTCCAAGTTATTCAGAAGACACTCGACTATATTACCGAGGCCCTAGCCAAAGGGCAGGATGTCGAACTTCGTAACTTTGGCGTCTTTGAGGTTCGACTCACGAAATCCAGAATTGGGCGTAACCCAAACAAACCAGAAACCGACGTAGTCATTCCTGCGCGAGCAATGGTTAAATTCAAATCCGGAAAAATTATGCGACAAAAAGTGTTGCTGCTGACTGAGGAACTAAAATCTAGTTCCCAGTAAGGGACTGATTATTCCCTCGAGCTTAGCAACCCGTCGCATAAATATACATAGGAACTCTGCCCCGGGAGGACCCAAGTCCCCCGGCAGGCAGTTTCTATAGTGGAATTCCATTAAAATGCAGAGTTTGCTTTCCTCCCCCCGCATCTCAATGCTCCTCTTCCCAACATGTTTTTCATAAAAACTTTATTGGTATGTGATGTGACGCAAAAAAGAGAAGCCTTGTGGGTGAAAATGGTGTTTTTGCTCCCAGAGCTCCTCAAAGGGCATCACGGCAGTGAGTATTTCTTACGCATTCTCTACCCGTTTTGCCTAAGTCCTGACATCATACCTCTCATATGAGAGGCAGTGATCTGCACGGGAACCGGGCAAATTTGTCCCACTTCTTTGAGCAGCACCCCCCCTGTAATACACCTGGTGCAAATTTGTAGCGTCCGAAAGCCCGTTCTGTGCGTATTATTCAGACGTCATGCAGTCTGAGACTATTCGCATCCGAGGAGCCCGCCAAAATAATCTTCAATCGATCGATTTGGATTTGCCTCTGGGCAAGTTTATTGTTGTCACCGGCCCCAGCGGCAGCGGTAAGTCGAGTCTCGCTTTTGATACGATCTATGCGGAAGGACAACGACGTTACGTAGAAACATTCAGTCCTTATACCCGGCAATTTCTGGATCGGATGGATAAGCCCTTGGCAGATTCGATTGAAGGAATTCCTCCTGCCATTGCAATCGAACAGAGCAATTCGATAAAAAGCACGCGTTCCACAGTGGGGACCATTACAGAGATTTTGGATTACGTAAAAATCCTGATGCCGCACATGGCGAAGGCCTTCTGTCCTCAGTGTTCGCGTCCGGTGACTCCGGAATCCGCCACTCAGATTGCTCGGCGCGCTTTGGAAGCATTCTCTTCCAAAGTTCTTCTCGTCACCTTTCCGATTTCTTTGGGGGCCACCCGGAATGTCTCTGAATTCTTTGAATTTCTTCGCTCTCAGGGATATCTGCGTATTTGGTGGAAAAAGGCCATTCATCGCACGGATGAACCTTTTCCGAAATCTCGCGAGCTTCCGCCCGAATCTCTCCTAGTCATTCAGGACCGTCTCACTATCACCCCTGATATTCATGCACGGCTTACGGAAGCGATCGAAATCTCTTTGCGGCATGGGAAAGACCGTTGTGTCCTCATCGAAGGCGAAACCCTGCATCCCTTTTCCTCCGGCTGGCATTGCGCTCATTGCAACCGTGATCTTCGGCCTCCTTCCCCGGGTCTTTTTAGCTTTAGCAACCCCTTGGGAGCCTGCCCTTCGTGTAAGGGATTTGGACGTCTCATCGACATCGACTACGACAGGGTATTATCAGATAAATCTCTGAGCATTGCCGCGGGTGTGGTGAAACCCTTCCAAATGGGGCAAGCACAAGAATGCCAAAAAGAGCTATTGCGAGCTTGTGCCTACCGGGAGATTGATGTGCATACCCCCTTCGAAGATCTGCCAGCCTCGGATCAGGAGTTTGTTCTCCTGGGAGATGGAAGTGACACCAAGGAGACTGGCGAGGGCTGGGCTGGGGTGAAAGGTTTTTTTGACCGACTCAACACCAAGACCTACAAAATGCATGTCCGCGTCTTTCTGAGTCGATATCGGAGTTATGTGCCCTGTCCCGACTGCGCCGGAGGGCGCTATCAACCGGACACTTTGAACTTTCGATTGCCGGTGGGAGAGGGGTTGACTCTTCCGGAACTAGCGTCCCTGCCCGTCCACCGTCTCGCTCCGTGAATCGAATCTCTCGCTCCTGCGCCGGGAGATACCAGCGGCTTTATGCTACGCGATCAGGTAGCCACACGTCTCCGTTATCTGGAAGAGGTGGGCCTCGGTTATCTGACTCTGGATCGTCCCAGTCGCACCCTTTCCGGGGGAGAAATCGAGCGCGTCAATTTGACTACCTGCCTGGGAGCTTCGCTCGTGAACACTCTTTTCATTCTCGACGAGCCGAGTGTGGGCCTTCATCCCCGCGACGTCCACCGCCTCCTGAACGTTCTCCACACCCTTCGCGACAAGGGCAACACCCTGTTAGTCGTCGAACATGAAGAAGCCGTCATTCGGAGTGCCGATGTTCTGGTTGACATTGGCCCTGGGCGGGGAATGGAAGGAGGAAAACTCGTTTATGCCGGCCCTGCGGAGCGCATCACCTCGGCACGAAATTCTCTTACTGGCGATTATCTTGCTCAACGCAAGCGCATTGAAATTCCGGAGAAGCGCCGCACCCCTCAAGCATTTATTGAATTGCATGGCATTCGCCACCGGAATTTCCAAGACGTGGACATCCGGATTCCTTTAGGGACTTTTTGCTGTATTACCGGAGTTTCCGGCTCTGGAAAAAGCTCTCTTGTAAACGATATCCTGTATCGCAACCTTTTGCCGGATGCCCCCGACCAGATCGAAGCCGCTGGCGTCTGCAGAGCCATCACTGGTGAAGAGGACATCGAAGACGTGCTTTTAGTCAACCAGGCACCTTTGGCGCGATCGCCTCGTTCCACACCCGCACTGTATCTGGGGATTTTTGATACCATCCGCGAACTCTTCGGTACTTTACCTGAATCCATTGCTCAGGGTTTTTCTCCCGGATGGTTTTCCTTTAATGCTGGGCAGGGACGATGCGAACGCTGTGCTGGCTTAGGATTTGAAAAGGTGGAAATGCAATTTCTTAGCGATTTATTTTTGCGTTGTCCGGAATGCGAAGGCCGCCGCTATCAGCCAGCCATTCTAAAAATTCGCTACCAAGGGAAAAGTATTCACGAAGTACTGGAAATGACCGTTCGCCAGGCTCTGGAATTTTTTGAAAAAGAAACCTCGCGCATCACGGGACCTCTCCGTTTGATGAGCGATGTCGGCCTCGAATATCTTCAATTAGGGCAGCCGGTCAACCTCCTCAGCGGAGGGGAATCTCAACGCCTTAAGCTTGTAAAACATCTCGTAGAAAATCGGACACGTCCCTCCCACAGCGCGAGTACCAATCTCCTCATTCTCGATGAACCCACAACCGGGCTGCATTTCGATGATATTGCACAGCTGATCCGGCTTTTCCAACGCCTCGTAGACGATGGAAATCACCTGATCGTCATCGAACATAATCTGGAGGTGATTAAAAGTGCGGACTGGATTGTGGATCTTGGGCCCGAAGCAGGCGAAGGAGGCGGAAAACTCGTAGCGGAAGGTCCTCCCGAAGTCATCGCTCGTTCGCCCGAATCTCATACCGGTCGTTATCTGCGCGCCGTTCTTGAACGGGACTCTGTGCCTGCGACTACTCTCCCACTTCCCGTTTCTCGCCCAGCCGCCGCTCCGACACGTCCACCGGTCATCTCTATTCGGGGTGCCAGAGAACACAATCTCAAGAACATTAATGTGGATATCCCACGGGACAAGATTGTGGTCGTTACCGGCCTCAGTGGCTCGGGTAAATCCACGCTCGCTTTTGATATTCTTTTTGCGGAAGGCCAGCGACGTTTTCTGGATAGCATGTCCCCCTATGCGCGCCAGTTCGTCGAACAATTGGAAAAACCTGATGTGGATCAAATTGAGGGGCTCCCTCCCAGTGTGGCCATCGAACAGCGCGTCACTCGAGGAGGCGGAAAATCCACCGTTGCTACCGTCACTGAAATTTACCATTTTGTGCGCCTTTTATTCGCCAAGGTAGGGATTCAACACTGTCCTCATTGCGGCATCGCTGTGGAAAAAAGCACTCCGGCAGCTGTTGCCGCGCACGCCACACAACTTTTGACTCGGGGATCATTACAGATCTATGCTCCTGTTGTCAAAGCACGCAAAGGGTTTCATACCGATGTGGCCCGTTGGGCGGAACGGCAAGGTTTTTCTCACTTGCTAGTAGATGGAACGCTTCAACCCGTCGCCAGCTTTACTAAGCTCGAACGTTTCAAAGAACATAATATTGATGTCCTCGTAGAAGAGCTCTCTCCCAAACAAGCGGACCGTGTGGAGGCTGTTGTCCGACAAGCTTTGAAAATTGGAAAAGGGACGGCTCGATTGCGGGACAGCCGCAAAGAATACCACCTACTCAGTACGGAACTCAATTGCCCCTCTTGCGAACGGGCTTTTGAGGAGCTTGATCCCCGGCTTTTTTCCTTCAACTCCCCCCATGGCTGGTGTTCTCACTGTCGTGGATTTGGAGAAGTCTGGCACAGTATCGATCGGGAGGAATTTGATTCCCAACTCGAAGCAGATCTTGCCGAAGAGCGGCGTTATGAAAATCTCGAAAAAACCGAGGCTCATCCTTGCCCGATTTGTGCCGGGGCTCGCTTAAACGAAACCGCTCGTCACGTGCGTTTGCAGGGTTTCACGATTACCGATATTGTAAATAGTTCCGCACAGGAGGCCTCCGAAATCTTTACTCGTCTCCGCTTTTCCGGAAAGCAGCAACTCATTGCCAAGGACATCATCGTAGAAATCATCCAGCGCCTTCAATTTCTCAATCAAGTAGGGCTGGATTATTTGACTTTGGACCGCTCGGCAAAAACCCTCAGTGGAGGAGAATCACAACGCATTCGGCTCGCTGCTCAACTGGGTTCCAACCTTCGAGGAGTCCTTTATGTACTCGACGAACCTACGATCGGTCTTCATGCACGGGACAACTCCCGTTTGCTCGAAGCCCTAAAAAAACTGGCTGTCCAGGGCAACTCTCTTCTCATCGTCGAGCACGACGAAGAGACCATGCGCCAAGCCGCGCACATTATTGATCTGGGGCCGGGAGCTGGCCGGGAAGGCGGTCAAATTGTAGCGGAAGGCTCCCTCCAAAAAATCCTGAAGAATCCTCATTCTCCCACTGGAAAAGCTCTGAAAACACCTCTGCGTCATCCGATACGGGGAGAACGTCGATCGTTAAACGATTGCAAATGGATTGAACTCGAGGGAGCAACCAAACACAATCTTCACAACGTCGATATTCGCATTCCTCTGGAGCGTCTGACAGTCGTCAGTGGCGTATCCGGATCCGGAAAAAGCACACTTCTCCGCGGAGTTCTCGTTCCCGCTGTTCGACAGCTCATTGGGCGTTCCAAAAAACACATTCCCACACCCGAATGGAAATCTTTGCGCGGTACGGAACATATTGGCGCGGTTTTGGAGGTGGATCAATCCCCTATCGGAAAGACCTCGCGCTCCACACCAGCCACTTATATCAAACTTTTTGATTCCATCCGAGCCCTCTTTGCTCAATTGCCTACCGCTCGCATGCGCGGTTACACTGCAAGTCGCTTTTCCTTTAACAATGCCGAAGGACGTTGCCCGATCTGCGAAGGACAAGGGGTCATCAAAATGGAGATGAATTTTCTCCCTCCCAGCTATATGCCCTGCGAGGATTGCCGCGGAAAACGCTATAGTCCGCAAACTCTCGAAGTACTTTATAACGAAAAATCCATCGGCGACGTCATGGAGATGACCATTGAGCAAGCTGCGGAATTATTCACATCCCATCCGAAAATCCGGCGCCCCTTGGATCTCCTCGTAGAAACTGGTCTCGGGTATCTCCAACTCGGACAACCGAGTCCCACCCTCAGCGGAGGCGAGGCCCAGCGCATCAAGCTCGTCGAGCAGTTAGCCAGTCGTTCCACTCCCAATGCGGAACGTATGCGAACCGGCCGCATCGGAAAATCTACTTTGTATATCCTCGAAGAACCTACGATCGGGCTTCATGCAGTGGATGTTTCTCGCCTCATCAAGGTGCTTCACCACCTCGTGGACGAAGGCGGAACCGTCGTCGTCATCGAGCATCATCTTGATGTGATGGGAGAAGCGGATTATCTTCTGGATATGGGACCGGAAGCAGGAGCAGAGGGCGGCCATTTGGTTGCTGCAGGCTCTCCCGAACAAGTGGCTCGCTGCACCCGCAGCCGCACCGCTCCTTTTCTAAAAAATATTCTGAAAAATGGGCCGGCCCACCCATCTTGAGAACTTCTTCCGGTTTTGAGAAGAACTGTAATGGCAGGAATTTTCTCCCTGGGCTGTTCCAGGCAGGGAGAAAATTCCACTATAAAAGTGCGTCACGTCAGTTACAAGAAATCATGGTCCTATTTTGCACCGCATTTAGATCTTGCGACGAATGCTTCCGGAGTATTTTTTAGCTTCACCGCCATATTTTTAATATTTGTCGAGTGATCCCCTTTTGCTGTGCTCAATTTCATCTGGTTGGCTTTGATTCTTTGTGCCGTAGTCCTAGGTGCCGCTGACAATCGGCTCTCTGAGGTCACAGGTGCGGCATTTGATTCCGCCAAAGCAGCAGTGATGAATATCGCGCTGCCACTGATGGGGGTCTTTGCTTTGTGGCTGGGCATGATGCGACTGGCTGAGAAAGCGGGCATTGTACAAATTCTTGCCCGCGCCCTGCGTCCTTTTCTGCAATTTCTTTTTCCGGAAATTCCAAAAGGGCATCCCGCCTTAGGTTCCATTGTGATGAATATGGCCGCAAACATGCTGGGTTTGGGAAATGCCGCAACTCCGGTAGGCCTTAAGGCAATGAAAGAACTCGAAAGCTTAAATCCGCATCCTGGGACGGCCACCAATGCCATGTGTACATTTCTAGCTATTAATACGAGTTCCGTCCAACTCATTCCAGCCACGGCTATTGGAATGCTCGTAGCCGCTGGATCCAAAGATCCCACTGCTATTATTGGAACCGCTCTCATAGCTACGGCATGCGCTTTTACAGCAGCTATTATTTCCGTTAAATTACTCCAACATCTTCCGGTATTCCGAATCCCTCCGGCCGAAAAAGTTTCGGAATACGCCCCCTCTACTGAGGAAGTCTCCACACCCCTTGCTGGCTGGGCAAAAACCATCCTGGTAGCCTTCGCCTTTTTCTTTCTCTTTATTGCTTGGCGTCTGATGGAAACCGGGCCTTCTCCCGGTCGCGAAATTTTCACCAATCTAGTGAGAGTGGCTTCTCAGTTGGCCATTCCTCTTCTGCTGACTTTTTTCCCTCTCTATGCAGCATTAAAACGGATTCCTGTTTATGAGGAATTTGTGGAAGGCGCCAAGGAAGGGTTCCAAACCGGCGTCCGCATTATCCCCTATCTTGTAGCCATTCTTGTTGCTATTGGAATGTTTCGTGCAGCAGGCGGCATCCAGCTGCTGAGTGATTGGCTTCAACCTATTCTACGTCCTCTCCACTTCCCACCGGATCTTCTTCCCCTCGCACTCATTCGTCCTTTAAGTGGCAGCGGCGCCAATGGAATGTTTGCGGAGCTGGTACACTCTCATGGACCGGACAGTCTGATGGCACGGATGGGGGGGACCCTCGTCGGAAGTACGGAAACAACGTTCTATGTATTAGCGGTATATTTCGGCTCCGTCGCCATTAGTCGTACCCGCCAGGCCGTACCGGCCGGACTCATCGCTGATCTCACAGGCATCCTGGTTTCTGTTTTCATCTGCAATCTCGTTTTTGGAAGCAAATAATACCATATCAAACTCAATATGAGCGCCACGAACCGATACACGCAAACGTGCATGTTCTTTACATCTATGATGTGACGCAAAAAAGGAAACCTTGTAAGCTAAAATGTTGATTTTGGCACCTCAAGTACAAACCTTTGCAAAGGACTCCCTATCTGCTGGGCTGCCATGCCTATGAGTCTGTGAGCACGCATGGTCTCAATCATGTCCGCAGCTAACCGGCACACTCGATCGTCTATTTTTGCAATCTTACGATTTTTAGCACGAAGAGCAGGGTGTCCATAGAGAACGATTTCTAAAATCATGGATCTTTTTTTAATGGAACGAAATATGACTGCGAATCAGCTAAAAGAATCCATAAAGGATTTTGTGCAATACGTAAACGAAAACCCAGATCAATTTAACTCAGTTTTTTTTTATATCTCTGGCCATGTTTCAAATGGAAATATTTATAGTGCTGATGGAGAGCCTCTATCTCTAAAAAAAGAAATTTTTATACCTATTTTTCAATGCCAGGAACTTAAAAAAATTCCAAAGATATTCTTCATACAAGCATGTAGAAGGCCAGCCCAGTCAAAAGAGGAAAATGAATTAACTCTTGATGACATTGAAGATAGTGAGGATGAATCTCAAAGAGATCTTTTAACACACATGCCAAATACCGACAACGCGTTTCTATTGCATAGCACTAGCCCGGGCCATTACAGGAAGCTTCCGGATGGCAAAACAGAGAATGAAACCGGTTCACAGTTTATTAGTATATTGTGTAAAACTTTCGCGAAGCATGCACACGAAGCATCGGCTGATTTATCTAATTTAACTACACTGGAAAATAAAGAATTGCGGGAGGCCTTCCCAGGTATAGATGAGTTGTTGCTCATGAACGCAACACAGATTAATTTTAACAAACAGTTTCACTTTTCTAAAAATAGATCAGAAGAAAATCAGAAAGCTTAAAGTAATAATAGCTTAATATGCTTTAAATTCTGTAGATACGGGAGGAAAGCGCCGCAGGAAGGCGGCGCTTCCCTCTGCTAATCTCACTAGTATCGTTTTAAAATCCTGCCTTAAATGTTCCAATTAAAAGCCAAACATTCAGGGCTAAAATTACGGCAGCAAGAGCCCATGAGAGGGTGCTTAGCCAAGCAGAATTTACAAATTCCCCCATTTTTTTACGGTCACCTGTAAAAAGAATCAGTGGAATGACTGCAAAGCTCAGTTGCATGCTTAATACCACCTGACTGAGGATGAGAAGGCGGGCGGTACCACTCGCTCCTGCAATCACTGTCACGATCACCGCAGGCACGATAGCTAACAAGCGTGTGATCAGGCGGCGAAGACTGGGGTGAATTCGAAGGTTCAGAAATCCTTCCATGACGATTTGACCGGCCAAGGTACCCGTCAGAGTGGAATTTTGTCCGGAAGCTAACAGCGCCAAGGCAAAAAGTAAACTTGCGAACCCGGTTCCTAAAAGTGGAGTGAGAAGCCGGTAAGCATCTTGAATTTCCGCAACTTCAGAGTGACCGCTCCGATGAAAGGTAGCGGCAGCGACAATGAGAATGGCCGCATTGATGAAAAGAGCCAACATCAGAGCGATCGTTGAATCCAATGTAGCAAAAAAGATCGCTTCTTTTCTTCCAGCCGGAGTGGGCTGGAAATTTCGCGTTTGGCAAATAGCTGAGTGGAGATAGAGATTATGCGGCATGACGGTGGCGCCGAGAATTCCAATTGCCACATAAAGCATGTCTGGATTCCGCAGAATTTGCATGGACGGCACGCAGCCGGAAAGAATCTGCAGAGGATCCGGTCTGCTGAGAACAATCTCCACAAAAAAGCTTCCACCAATCATCACAATGAGCGCAACCACCAGAATTTCGAGCAGCCGGAATCCTTTGTTTTGCAGGAAGAGAATAGCCAGTACATCCACCGCTGTAATACAGACTCCCCACACAAGAGGCAGGCCAAAGAGGAGATTTAACGCGATTGCGGAACCAATCACCTCTGCTAAGTCGCAAGCAGTGATAGCGATTTCGCACGCAATCCAAAGTACAATATTCACGCCTGGCGGAAAGTGATCTCGGCAGGCCTGTGCCAGATCACGGCCCGTGGCAATCCCCAGTTTCAGTGCAAGGTGCTGAAGGAGAATCGCCATAAAATTCGAAATAACGATTACAGAAAGCAAGACGTAGTTGAACTGCGCCCCGCCCGCCAAACTGGTCGCCCAATTTCCGGGATCCATATAACCCACAGCCACCAAATAGCCGGGACCCGAAAAAGCGAGTAGTTTACGCAAAAAACCCAACCATCCTCCTCCTGTTCCCGGCACTTGAATGCTGCGAAATGCTTCCGGCAAAGAAGGGGTTCCCACGCTTCGTCGCCATCCTGGCTCAGGCGAGTTCATTGTATTCGGCTGTATATCATTCATATTATTTTGAAATGTCCAGGGGAGATTTCGGATTTTCAGAAAAAATGTAGTCTTGCCTATATTTTGAATCGGATGCTAGAAAAATATTTTTATGAGTTCCCCATCCTCCAAAAATTCCCAACACCACAAATCTTCCGGCAACTCCGCAGGACGGCGACCATTCATACGAACCAAATCCGTTGAATTAGAGGCGCGCATGATGGCAACCGGACAAATACTGACACGGCAGCAGCATGCTCGGGAAAGAGCGGAAGATTATGTGGAAACAATTGCGGATCTCATTGATTCCGTGGGAGAAGCACGCGCCACAGATATTGCCAAACGCATGGGAGTCTCTCATGTCACGGTGATTCAAACCGTCCGTCGATTGAGACTCAAAGGGTTATTACACTCTGAGCCTTATCGCTCGATTTTTCTCACCCCCGAAGGCAAGGCCATGGCGGCTACTACTCGGAAACGACATGAAATTGTCATCAATTTTCTTTGTGCATTGGGGGTAAGCCGGGCAACAGCACTCCAAGACGCCGAAGGAATTGAACACCACGTCAGTCGTGAAACTCTCCGCGCTTTTGAACGTTTTTTAAATGGAAGCACGCCGGCCAGGGTTTTACCTATCGTGAATGGAAAAAAGGATCCGAAGAAATCTCATAAATCCGCCACACTTAAATGATTTGCGTGGTTTGCAAAGAACCGGATAATCATCCTGTGAATTCTCCGTCTCATCGCTTCCCCTTTCTTCGTAAGAAAAGAGTATTACTCTTTGCCGTGGTAGCAGCAGCTCTCATTTTTGGCGCATTCCATTACGATTCCACATTTCGCTCGTGGATGCTCTCCGAGCAGAGCCCGCACTGGAAGCACACACCGGAACATGCTGCTTCTGTAGCATTAAGTAAATATGGAGATTGGATACCGCTCATGGGAATTACAGCCGTGGCAGCACTGATTGCTCGCGGCTTCGGAAACCGGAAATGGACCAAAATTTTTGTCACCGCAATCGTAGCTTCGGCTTTGGCAGGTATCTTAGCCACTTCTTGTCGTTCCCTCACCGGCCGAACTCGTCCGATTGCCACCCCACCCATCACTCCGGGATGGTATGGCCCTTACCATAACGGACGCTGTTTGATAGGCGTCCACGCTTATAATTCCTTTCCCTCCGGTCACACCGCAACGGCGGTGGGGCTGGCAGCCGTCATCCTTTTCAGCCAACCGCTTTGGGGCATTCCGTGTATGCTAGTGGCCCTAGCTATCGCCGCTTCCCGATTATATCTGGGTCAACACAACCTTTCCGATGTCACAGCAGCTCTCTTTCTAGGTTTGGCAGTAGGGTGGGGCACTTGGCGGATTGCAAAAAGAAAGGGAAATATTTTTTGACGAGGACCATCCGCCCCCCCTCTTTACGTAAAGTTTCTCTTTGCGTTTCTGACTCTCCACATTAGGTATTATAAATACGGGTTGGCGAATGGAGCGCTCTCGAATAGTGCTCGAGCCACCCTCCTAAACGGCTTAATAATATTATGATTTACGATTCGCTCACTCCTCCGGAAGGAGATACCATTACTATTTCTCAGGGAAAACTCACCGTACCCGATCAGCCCATCATTCCTTTCATCCGCGGAGACGGGACTGGGCCGGACATTTGGGCAGCCAGCGAACGCGTTTTTGACGCGGCCGTGGAAAAAGCCTACGGAGGAAAACGTAAAATTGCTTGGTTTGAAGTATTTGCAGGGGAAGCAGCTAAAAATAAATTCAATACCTGGCTCCCTAACGACACCGTTGCCGCATTTCAAGAATATCTTGTCGGTATTAAGGGCCCGCTCACCACCCCAGTCGGGGGCGGAATTAGCTCTCTGAACGTCGCTCTTCGCCAACTATTGGATCTGTATGTTTGCCTTCGCCCCGTACAGTATTTCTCTGGTGTTCCCTCTCCGGTAAAGCGTCCGGACAAGGTAGACATGGTAATCTTTCGCGAAAATACGGAAGATATCTATGCAGGCATTGAATTCCGTGCCGGGACTCAGGAAGCCAATCGAGTTCGTAAATTTTTGAAGACGGAATTCCCTTTTTTCTTTGAAAAAATCCGCTTCGGTCGCAAGCGCAAAGGCGTGGCATGGGCACATGATGCCGGCCTGCCGGAACCACTCTATCAAGACATTGAGCTGGGTATTGGAATCAAACCCGTCAGTCGAGCTGGAACGGACCGCCTCATACGCGCTGCGATTCAATACGCCATTGATCAAAACCGCAAGAGCGTCACTATCGTCCACAAAGGCAATATCATGAAATTCACGGAAGGAGCTTTTCGTGATTGGGCCTATGATCTCGCAAAACGCGAATTCAAAGCCAAAGAAATAGAGGGCGGTCCTTGGTGCCGCTTACCAAACGGCATCGTCATTAAAGATTCCATTGCAGATATTACTCTTCAACAAGTTTTGACCCGCCCCGAAGACTTTGATGTCATTGCTACACTCAACTTAAATGGGGACTATCTTTCTGATGCTTTGGCAGCGCAGGTAGGTGGAATCGGCATCGCTCCCGGTGGCAACATCAATTATGTGACGGGGCACGCAATTTTTGAAGCCACCCACGGCACCGCCCCCAAATATGCCAATTTGGACCGAGTGAATCCGGGTTCAGTCATTTTGTCCGGAGAAATGATGTTCCGTTATTTGGGATGGCCAGAGGCCGCTGATTTATTAATTAAGGGACTTAATGGCGCCATTGGCAGCAAACGCGTGACTTACGACTTTGCTCGTCTCATGGAAAATGCCACGGAAATTAAATGTTCCGAATTCGGAGATAATATCATCGCGCATTTTTAGAAATCTCAAAATCCATCACTCATCCTCCCTCCCAATATGCGAAAAAATGCCACCCAAAAGTCCGCTCGCCTATTTTCTCAGGCTAAGACACTCATGCCTGGGGGCGTTAATTCTCCTGTCAGAGCTTTTCGAGCGGTGGGAGGGCACCCCTTCTTTGTAAAGAGTGCACAAGGCTCAAAATTAACAGATGTCGATGGCAACGAATATTTGGACTATGTCTGCACCTGGGGCCCCGCTATTCTAGGACACGCCCCACGGCCCGTTATTAGAGCTGTGCGAGCGGCCGCACACAATGGACTCAGTTTCGGAACCTGCCACGAATTGGAGATTCAAATGGCTCAAACTCTCCAATCCCTGGTGCCCTCTATCGAAAAAATACGGATGGTCAATAGCGGGACGGAAGCGACTATGAGTTGTATCCGTCTCGCCAGAGGCTTTACCGGCAGAGACATTATAGTAAAATTTGAAGGATGCTATCATGGACATGTCGATTCACTCCTAGTCCGAGCCGGCAGCGGAGCATTAACAAACGGTCACCCGGATAGCGCCGGAGTGCCCAAAGCTCTTGCCGCCCTCACAAGAACTTTACCATTTAATGACGTCCCTGCAGTCCGGGAATTATTCCGAAAAGAAAAGCGCTCCATTGCAGCTATTATTTTGGAACCAGTCCCTGCCAATGCAGGCCTCTATTTACCGGAACCTGGATTTCTCGAAGAATTGAGACATCTCTGCAATCACTCAGGAGCTTTGCTCATTTTTGACGAAGTCATGACAGGATGCCGCTTAGCTCCGGGAGGGGCTCAGGAAATTTTTGGCATTCAGCCAGATCTTACAGCACTCGGAAAAGTCATCGGCGGCGGACTCCCTATAGGAGCCTTCGGCGGGCGCGCCGACATTATGGATTGTCTCTCCCCTGAAGGCCCCGTCTATCAGGCGGGAACGCTTTCCGGAAACCCACTTTCCCTCGCAGCCGGTCTTGCTCAATTGCAAGAACTGCAAAGAATCGATGGATGGAGACGATTAGAAAGAAAAGGACGTCATCTCGAGCAGACCCTGCGAGAAAGCATCGGGAAAAAGCCTATTTGCCTTCATCGCATAGGTTCGATGTTTTGCCTCTTCTTTACTCCCGGGCCAGTGCGAAATTTTTCCGATGCTCAGAAAAGCAATCCACAAGCTTTCGGAAAGTTCTTTCGCTCTTGTCTCCGCCAAGGAGTCTATTTTCCTCCTTCCCAATTCGAAACAGCTTTTTTCTCCACAGCCCATTCTCTCGAAGAGTTTGAGAATACCGCTCGCGTAGTGGCAACGGCATTCAAATGAGTTAGTAGTGAGTAGTTCGCGGTTTGCAAAAGTGGGTGGTTGGCAATTCGCGATTTTCTTCGCAGCTTTTTTCCAACCGTGGATTCCACCCATCAATCTCGCGCATCTTCCGCGCGGCCATTCATCCATTTGATAAACCAATCTTCCGGTTCAGCTATTGAGTCCGAATCGGTATTTTCTAACATCTCCGTACAGATTTTATTAAGACTTTCAGTAAGACTTTGTTCACCTCCGGATGATGCGCTCGAGCTTGCCTCTGAATTATTTAATATTGTTTCTATATCAGTACCATCATCACTCTTGCCTTTGCCTAGATACATTTCAAAATTTATTATCTCACCCTCGCCCTTATAGAGATCCTTATTCTGCAGAAAAAACAAATCATCTACTGAGACATCCATTGCTTCAGTAGGTTGTGCAGCCACCTGGGAATTCCCATCGCCTCTTTCCAGGCATGATGGAGTACCTTCCGCTTCTGGAACCTTTTCCAAAAGCTGAGACATACGCTTCCGTATGTATTCATTGTATTCATCACACTTTTTCTCCATCTGATCTAATGCAATGAGACACTGCTTATGCTGGCTCTTCTTGAATGCATCAAACTTTTTTTGCACATTCATTTTGGCAGTTCCAAAATTATCTTGTGCCTTCTTAAGTTCATCTAGTGCATACCGATCTATGAAATTAGCAGCATCTTTTCTGTAGCATTTTTTCCGCCATTCGCGCACCCATGCATCTTTATTATTCTTAATACTATCTTCTATATTATTTATGTTTCCTGCTTTTAAATTTTCATTTAATTCCTCATTAAATTTGTATGTATCCCAAGCATCTTTAAGCTCAATTATGTGTTTTAGACCCTCGCCATTGTAATTTTTCCCTTTACGCACGGCATCATCATTTTTTTGCTTTTTTATAGCTACTTCAAAATCATCATTTGCCTTTTGGAGTTTTTTTAGTACACCCAATCTTATCGGATGCCCTATTAGCTTATCATTAGAGTTTTTTTTGAGTGTTTGGAGTTCTATCCGCCATTGGCGTATCCTCACGTGTTCGATATCATGAGATCTGTCCGGAGCAGATCGGCGCCTCACCGAAGTTATCCGAGGAGGAGGGGCGCCGCCTGTGGAAATTGAGACCCCCTCTAAAGATCGGTTTCTGAAATTCTTATATCCACTATTCGATGGCAACACAGGTGATGAGGGACAACTTTGCAAGTTACTATTCATATGAAAATTTGATCGTTTCAATCACATCGTTCCTTACGCTTAAAGTATCCTCAGCTTTTCCAGAAAATCAGATTCAGCGCTTTAGGATTTCTTGATTTATCTCACCCGCTTTGAGAAATAGATCCGCAATATGCCCCATATGTTGCATCCCGTGACTGCTTTTTTCATTATTTAACGACCCTATGAGTGCATCCCCTGAAGAAAGTGGCGGCGTTTTCTGAATTGAAGATTCTTGAACGCAAGCTTGATCTTTCTCTCCGGAAACAGCGACTGGATACGCCCAATCTTGATTCAAAAATTCCTCTACCTTTAATAGTCCTAACCTTTTATATTCGCCATTACTAAAATAAGATCGAAGAGTATTTGCAGGTATCCCATGCTTCTTACAAAATCTTTGTTGGAACCCACAACGCTTAGGGGCCTTCGGCCTTGTTGCCTTCTTACACTCAATTTCATGATTATGAATGTGGAATCCTAATTCACAATTTAAAAGGTGGTCTGCATTCATTTGATTATATGTTTCTCCATTATCACGTTTCTTCTTAACCGCGAAAATAGGCGCTGTCTCAAATTCATTAGCATCACGAGAACTCTGAACTGCTTCTTCAAATATTATTTTGAAGGCCAACTCCGAAGGCTCACTTTTTTCTTTGACATACAATTGTATACTTTCAGAATCTATATTATTTTCCTTAATAAAAGTTTCTAATTTAAATTCAGGATCCGTCAGATATTTCTCAACATATGTGGGGAGAAAATTAACCAATTTCTCCTTATTTATCCGACAGTGCTTTATTTGTTTCGAAGGATCGCTTACCTCCAAATAGGATCTTTTTCTAGCAACGCCTACCTTCCCTGCATGACTTTGCAAGATTTCGGAATTCCCTGAAGAGGCGGGCTGGAAGCTGGAAGGCTGTACCAGTGGCGGAAAGGCGCGCGAAGGTGTAGGTGTATACATATTCCAGTTAATTTGCCACCTGCGAGCCCGATATTCTAAATATAAAATTGCCAGAAAACAACCTATCGGGCAGTCGTACAAAATACGCAGCTTTTGCTATGAAAACAAAACAGCCTCGAATTTCTTCGAGGCTGTTTTGTTTGAGAAGTGGTTAACTTCTCTAAGTTTAGAACGAAGCGGATTATTTAGTAATCCATTCCTCCCATACCACCACCTGGCATTGGGGGAGCGGGTTTTTCCTTCTCCGGTAGTTCAGTAATCAGGCCTTCGGTAGTGAGGAGGAGGGCGCTAATGGAAGCCGCATTTTGCAAGGCGGTACGAGTGACTTTTGCAGGATCTACGACGCCCGCTTTCACGAGATCTTCGTAGGTATTGGTGGCTACATTGTAGCCATCGTTACCACTGCCTTTTTTGACTTCTTCCACGATGAGAGCGCCTTCACGTCCGGCGTTATCGGCCAATTGACGCAAGGGAGCTTCGATAGCTCGGCGAACGATTTCCAAGCCAATGTTTTCATCTCCTTCTAATTTCAGCTTATCCAAGGCTTTTTGAGCACGAATTAAAGCGACCCCGCCGCCAGGAACAATTCCTTCTTCGACGGCTGCACGGGTGGCGTGCAAAGCGTCTTCAACGCGGGCCTTCTTTTCCTTCATTTCGGTCTCGGTCGCAGCTCCGACATTGATGACGGCTACGCCACCAGCAAGCTTAGCAAGACGTTCTTGAAGTTTTTCGCGATCATACTCACTTGTGGTGCTATCGATTTGATGACGGATCTGGCTCACTCGGCCTTGAATGTCCGAGCTCTTGCCTTCGCCTTCCACGATAGTGGTATTTTCTTTATCGATAGTAATACGCTTAGCACGGCCCAGATCTTCGATTTGGACATTTTCTAAGCGGATGCCCAGATCTTCGGTCAAGCAACGTCCGCCAGTAAGGACTGCAATATCTTCGAGGATGGACTTGCGGCGATCTCCGAAGCCAGGAGCTTTGACTGCAGCCACTTGTAGAATACCGCGCAACTTATTCACCACTAATGTGGCGAGGGCTTCCCCTTCCACATCTTCGGCGATGATCAGGAGCGGGCGGCCAGACTTAGCCACCTTCTCGAGAAGAGGCAGCAGATCTTTGAGACTGCTGATTTTCTTCTCATGGATGAGGATATAGGCATTTTCCAGGGCGACTTCCATTCCTTCGGCATTAGTGACGAAGTAAGGGGAGAGGTATCCCTTGTCGAACTGCATTCCTTCCACCACATCCAGTGTGGTTTCAATGGATTTGTTTTCTTCGACAGTAATGGTACCATCTTTGCCAACTTTTTCCATGGCATCGGCAATGATCTGTCCGATAGTGGTATCCCAGTTAGCGGAAACGGTGGCCACTTGGGCGATTTCGCTACTGTCTTTTACTTTCTTCGAGATGCGAGCCACTTCCTCTACGAGAGCCTCAACGGCTTTCTGAATTCCACGCTGAATTTGCGTGGGATTTGCACCTGAGGTCACATGTTTCAAACCTTGGCGATAGATCGCCTCGGCAAGAACGGTTGCCGTGGTGGTTCCATCTCCCGCTAAATCAGACGTTTTGGAAGCTACTTCACGCACGAGTTGTGCGCCCATATTTTCATAGGGATCTTCCAATTCGATTTCTTTGGCGACGGTCACACCATCTTTAGTAATGGTTGGACTTCCGAATTTTTTGTCTAGAATGATATTCCGACCGGAAGGCCCGAGAGTCGCTTTGACTGCTTTAGCTAATTTTTCTATTCCGCGCAGGAGAGCCTGTCGCGCATGTTCGTCAAACTGTAATTGTTTTGCTGCCATAATTATAATGGATTCTGCTTAATATATTTAGGATGTATCACGTTTTAGCCAATAACACCCAGGATATCGTCTTCGCGTAGAATCAGGTATTTCTCATTATCGACCTGCACTTCCGTGCCGCCGTATTTTGAGATAAGCACCTTGTCCCCTTTTTTCACGGTAAACTCGAGGCGTTTTCCACTGTCATCGAGTTTTCCAGTTCCCAATGCGATCACTTCTCCTTCTTGCGGCTTTTCTTTAGCCGAATCAGGAATAATGATGCCATTTTTCACTTGTTCCTTCTCATCAAGGGGCTTAATCAGCACCCGGTCGGCGAGAGGTTTGAAGTTACTAGCTGCCATATTTTATTTAGGTATATGTTGAGTTGTTTGGTTTTTAACAACGACTCCGCCTAAAAAAGAGCGAAGTGTTTTGTTAAATTGTTAGGATGTTAGGAATTAGGATCTTTCTTTTTATCCTCATCCTTTTTCTCATCCACCATTTCGAATTCGGCGTCGACGACGTCGCCTTCTTTTTTGGTGGATTCAGGCGGAGCTTCAGCGCCAGCGGCATCGCCGGTGGCAGCGGAGGCTTGAGAAGCGGTTTTCTTATAAAGTTCCGCACTTACTTCCTGAAATTTCTGCTGAAGATTATCGTAGGCTTTGGAGATGGCTTCGGAATCGCTCCCTTGCAATGCTTCCCGCACCTTGGCGATGGCTTCTTCAATGGTTTTACGGGTGCCTTCGTCTAATTTCTCCCCCAGCTCTTTGAGCTGCTTCTCACATTGATAAGCCAAATTATCGGCATTGTTTCGAATGTCAGCGGTCTCGCGAGCTTTGCGATCTTCTTCGGCATGTTCTTCCGCTTCTCGTTGAGCTTTTTCGATATCTTCTTTGCTTAAACCGCTGGACCCCGTGATGGAAATTTTTTGTTCTTTTCCACTTCCCAGATCCTTTGCGGAAACATGTAAAATTCCATTGGCGTCGATATCAAAAGTGACTTCGATTTGCGGGGTTCCTCGGGCTGCCGGTGGGATTCCATCCAGATGAAATACTCCGAGCTGTTTATTATCCCGAGCCAGTGGGCGCTCGCCTTGTAACACCTTAATTTCCACGCCTGGCTGGTTGTCACTATAAGTGGAAAATGTTTGAGATTTGCGTGTGGGAATCGTGGTATTCCGAGGAATCATCACTGTGGCAACGCCACCTGCAGTCTCGATTGCAAGACTCAGAGGAGTCACATCCAAAAGCAAGACGTCCTTAACATCGCCTCGCAGAACACCGCCTTGGATAGCCGCTCCAATTGCAACGACTTCATCCGGATTTACTCCTTTATGAGGTTCTTTGCTAATCAGTTTGCGTGCGGTTTCCACCACCCTCGGCATTCGAGTCATACCGCCAACGAGTACTAATTCGTCAATATGAGATTTTTCCCATTTTGCGTCCTTTATGCAGTTATCGACTGGCTTAATAGTGCGCTCGAATAAATCATCTGTAAGCTGCTCTAATTTGGAACGAGTCAGTTTTCTCTGGATGTGTTTGGGGCCTGAAGCATCTGCGGTAATAAAAGGAAGATTGATTTCATATTCCTGAGTGCTGGAGAGAGCGATTTTCGCTTTCTCGGATTCTTCTTTAATCCGCTGCACGGCGTCCGTTTGCTTAGAGAGATCAATACCCGAGTCGGTCTTAAACTCACCGATAATCCAGTCCATAATACGGTGATCCCAATCGTCTCCTCCCAAGTGAGTATCTCCATTAGTTGCGCGGACTTCAAAGACTCCATCCCCGATCTCCAGGGCTGAAATATCAAAGGTGCCCCCACCGAGATCATAAACTGCTATCCTTTCGTCCTTTTTCTTATCTAGTCCATAGGCAAGAGAAGCTGCCGTTGGTTCGTTAATAATACGGAGCACTTCCAAACCAGCAATTCGGCCGGCGTCTTTAGTAGCATTGCGCTGGGAATCATTAAAGTAAGCCGGAACGGTAATCACAGCTTGCTTAATAGTTTCCCCTAATTTCGCTTCGGCATCCGCTTTTAGTTTTGCCAGAATGATTGCCGAAATTTCCGGAGGAGAAAACGTCTTCGGTTTCCCGTCCACTTCCACTTGAATATGGGCATCTCCATTAGCTGCCTTTACGACTTTATATGGAACCCGATGGAGTTCGGATTGAACCTCATCATACTTGCGTCCCATTAAGCGTTTGACACTGGAAATGGTGTTTCCCGAGTTGGTGACAGCTTGCCGCTTAGCTGCTTGTCCTACCAAACGTTCTCCATTTTTGGAAAAAGCCACTACGGATGGTGTAGTTCTGGCTCCTTCCGAATTCTCCAGCACAGAAGGCTCCCCGCCTTCTATGACAGCCATGCATGAATTCGTCGTACCTAAATCTATTCCTAAAATTGTAGCCATTCTAAAAAGGGTCTCGTATTCCCTCTCAGCACGATCCATTCCAAAACATCAAAAAATAATTTTTACCCTTATAATCAATTATTTATATTCCTGATCCTTTTGAAACATCCAAGAAAGGCGGCCAAAAGTGAGACATGTTGACTCATAAAATGGGACACACTAACCCACATGTGCCAGGTCCACGGCACACCCCATTTTTCCCGAGATCGCATCTTTCATTCCTTTTCTTGACAAACACTCCTCCCCTGCGTCTTGCCTATTCGATGCACCTGACCCTGATTTCCATCCTTGCCTTGCTTGCGGCCGGTATATTGGCGGGACTTTTAAATGCCATCGCCGGGGGGGGGACCATCGTGACATTTCCTACGCTCATTTTTCTGGGCATGAACGGCATCGTAGCCAATGCCACAAGCACCCTGGCACTCATCCTAGGAATATTCGGAAGTCTTTGGGGATATCGGCACCATATGGCTTCCACCCTACCTTGGCTCCGTTCCTTCTTACCTCCCAGCATACTGGGAGGGTTATTGGGAGGAATTCTTCTGACGAAGACCCCTGTCCGAACCTTTGATATCCTGGTTCCCTATCTGATTCTTTTTGCGACATTACTTTTTATGGCGCAAAGTTTCTTGATTCGGCGGTTCATCAGCGGCACGCAGGAAATACGGGAACCATCTCCCCACTGGGCAGCCATTCTGTTTCAATTTTTCATCAGCTTGTATGGGGGATATTTTGGGGCGGGGATCGGCATTTTGATGTTGGCTACTCTAGGGATGATGGGGCTGCACCACATCGTCGAAATGAATGTGCTAAAAACCTTTCTCGGCGGCTCCATCAATCTGATCGCAGCCCTGTATTTCATCTCGAAGGGCCTGATCGATTGGCCGACGGCACTCATCATAGCAGCAGGCGCCGTACCTGGATATTACCTGGGAGCACTCTTTTCACGGTATATGCCAGCCAAAATCGTCCGCCACGCAGTCGTTCTTATTGGCTTAACCCTCACGCTAGTAATATTCATCCAACAAATTTGGAAATAGAAAAGAACTCTCTCTCAATACAAAAAAGAAAAAGCGAGAGAACTGCCGGTGACTCTGTTGAACTCTGATTGAATCGCTATTTACCGGAAGGTTGCCAGTTCTGATCGGGTATATCTATTGGCGGCTCGCCTTGGCTTATGGGATAACGAAATCGTCAATGCTCGAAGCGATCGGATCGAAGAGCGGCGCGGAAAATGGGTCATAGCCATTATCGATCGTCCGGAGCAGCCCTTTTCGACGAAGGCTGGAATGTTCGAGCGGTCTCAGCAGTTCCTATGGTACTGCACTATCAGTGCAGCAAATGTTGATTTTTTTACTATCCCCAAATAAATTATACCTGTGAGCATCAGTACATTGTCCATCTCACGGCGATTAGAAGCCAGGGGCTTTACAGAATCCCAAGCAGAAGGCGTTGCGGAGGAGCTGGTTGACATTGTTGAAAACAGCGATCTGGTTACCAAAGACTTTTTGAGAGCTGAAATGGCTGGGCTGGAAGCGAAATTGACAGCCAAAATCAGTGATGTAAGGACTGAAATCAGTGACGTAAGAGTCGAAGTCGGACATCTAAAAAACGACACAATCAAGTGGCTGATTAGCTTGCAGTTTGGTTCGCTAGCTCTGACAGTGGGACTGATTTACTTTTTACTGAATTATTTTCTGCTGAAACGCTGAGAGGGTTCAATACGATCTCTGATTCTGCTCCAAATCCGAGGATTGGCTGACAAAAAGTAATCTATCCCGATTTGGAATTTTTGAAGTATTCGCTTTTTCATTTTGGATGATCGTCCTGAGCAGCCCTTTTCGACAAAGGCTGAAGTGCAACGATGGCTGGAGCTGTCTGAAGAGTTAGTAGAAGAATTTCGCGCAGATATTGGCACTCGCCGATACCTTGTGGCAAATGACAAGGCCCCAACTGCTCGTCAAAATGCGATTTATCGTACCGCATCAGCATTTGTTCGAAAACACCTTCCTGGCAGATCCAAATCGTTGCATGAATTGCGCATGTATGCTGGAGCGAGAGTAGCCACAGAACATGGACTCTATGCTGCAAAGGAATTTCTGGGACATGCCACGGTTTCCACTACCGAAAAGCACTATGCGGCTTATTTGAAAAATGTTCGAGCGGTCTCAGCAGTTCCTATGGTACTACCTATCAGTGCAGCAAATGTTGATTTTTGTACCATTCCCAAATAAATTATACCTATGAGCATCAGTACATTGGGAATTTCTAGGCGTTTAAAGGCCCATGGCTTTACAGAATCCCAAGCAGAAGGCGTTGCTGAGGAGCTGGTTGACATCGTTGAAAACAGCGATCTGGTCACCAAAGATTTTTTATCAGCAAATTCGGCTGGGCTAGAAACGAGATT
>JAHFTB010000035.1 GCA_023269545.1 Verrucomicrobiota bacterium
GCTTCCCATGTTCCCCGCAGCTCGGCGCATCCCTCTGCCTCCATGGCTTCTTGCCCTGTGGATCATTGTTGCTGCCTGGACGTTCCTACCTGATGCATCGAAAAACTGCACCTGGAAAAATTTTTCCTACAGCCTCGAAACGCACCTGCAAAAAGTCAGGTTAATCTCTGTAAATCAACAGGATAATATCCAATTATTCCTACAAATCGCATCAGACCAAACATATGCCGTGAATTACTGCGATCCTGATGGGAGGCTCGCTACAGGGTTTAATACCGGAGAGCGTTACAACACAGCCTCAAACATTGGTGCAACCGCTGCGCAGATGATGCCCGGAGGTCCCTTAGTTCAGAATTATATCAATAATGTCAGAGCTACAGGGGACCCTTATCAAGCTGCTGTCGCGACAATGACAGGAGGGCCCGTAGAAAACGCTATTTTGAACCTGAATAGGCAGCGCGTTGAGCAGCGGCATCCAACAATTACCAAGGTTGGCAATTTCATTGTTGAAGGAATGAGCATGCCCGGAGTGGGAGTGGGACCTGGATTAGGTATGGCCAAAGCTGCTGCTGTGGCCGGGAAGGCTGGTGCCAAAGCGCTGAGTAATGCTGGGGCGAAGCAGGGAGCCACTGCTGCCTTAGGAAAAATTGGTAGTCGTGCTCCTGAGTTTCCGGGTGGTCAAATCACAGAATCTGGTTTCCTCGGTTCTGCTGAAAAATATCTTGGTCAAGGCTATAAAGAAATTTCACCTGGTCGCTACGTATCTTCTGATGGATTGCGGCAAATGCGATTGGGACCACATGAAGTTCGAGGACCCCAACTTCATGGCCATTTTGAAGCCTATAACCAAGCGGGTGGTCGCATTATTGAAAACACCCGCGTCAACATTGTTCCTGATCTATGAACGATTACGTAATCTTGAAATCTATTGTCCTCGGGCCACATCATTTGGCGACAGGAAAAACGCAGCATTACCAGAAAGAACAGGAATTGCCCCCGGCATCTACGCTCAAGATTGCCACATATGAAGATACGGAAGGTTTCTATCTACTGTATCTTGATGCGAATGGAAACGAGCTAACTGATACTTTTCACGATACGATTGAGGAAGCATTTTCCCAAGCCGAATGGGAATACAATGTAAAGCCAGATGAATGGGAGACGATTAAAAAATGATGGCACCTGGAGAGGCCAGAATTTCGCAATGAGCGATGACAACTAACTATCGAGACCGAGCACGCATCTATCATGAAGCCATCCGTCGAATTTTACTCAAGGAATGGGACCCAATTGGAGTGAGTGAAATCAACGAAGCACAAGATGAATATGACTCTTACGTTGGGGCAATTTATAAAATGTTAATCGCTCGGAAACCCAAGAATGAGCTTTTCGATTATCTGTGGTGGTTAGAAACGGAGCACATGGGAGTAACGGGAAATCGACAAGCAACAGAACATTTTACAAAGAGGCTTGCAAAGCTGCCTGATGAAATTGGTGATGTTGAAATTTAGACTCACCTGCCCAAACTGATGCCTGATTTTTGCTTCTTTTTGGGATCTTGTGGATCCTCGAAGAGACGAGGATGGATGATCGAACACGCCCGCGCAACTAGCAGAAATCCGAAGCGGAATATTTCACCGAGGGACATCTCCTTAGAAATTAAAATTTAATCCCACAAGAATGGCATTAGAGTAGAGCTGAGCACCACCGAATTGCGGAGTATAGTGAACGAAAGCACCCAATCGGGAACCTATTTGAGCGGTAATGCCTGCAACTCCAAAGGCATTGTTCCGTGCTCCGCTTTGACTCTGGAAGTAAAAAGGAACACCCTTACCGTTGGCAAGTCTCGAGCCAATCCTCTGTCCATAGTTGAGAAACTCATGCTGCCAGTACATGCCGAGGGTGGGCAAGATTTGATAGTTGGATGCGATTTGCCACAGATAAGAAACATTACCTCCCAGTGTGTATACGAGTGAACTAGGATTTTGACTACCTACTCTTACATTCAAATTTCTAGTCTTGTGATCTCCGGTGTTTTGAGTGAATGCTGAAACTCCCACATAAGTGTATTGAACAGAATTATTCACGCCGAATTTCCAGGGTCCCACACGATGTTCATAGCCGGCGCCCAATAGGGAATCCAACTCTCCAGCAAAGGGATTGCCGCGTGTAGTCCAAGGGCGCTTGGCATAATCAAAAGAGTGTTTGATATTAAAAGAATTGGCTCCCCCTCCTACAATTCCATTGAGATAAAACCCTTTCCATTGTGCGGTTCCATATAAGCCAAACTTCACTCCATTGCTTCTGAGCCGAGCATTAGACTGCCGCGCCCAAGTGGATTGATAGCCTGCATAGACTCCTACATTGACGATCTTGTTGATACGATGATCCGCTCCCAGCATAAATAATCCGGTAATGGAATTGGTAGACGGCAGGTCACGCACATTGTTGATTTTGGAAAATACTCCGGATGCCGATGTCCAGATATCCCAGTTTAACTCTTCACTGATGGGTTTCAGGATCTGTTTATCTGGAGGGAGAGCGCGTTTGCTGTATTGTTGCACCATTGGCTCCTGACTCAGACCTTGAAGGGTAATACCCTGGACGCCAGAGCGGATAGCTGCAAGGCGAGTGGTCAGTTGTCCATACTGGGCATTGGTGACGTTGAAGAGTACATCTTTAATGTTCCCTGCTATTCGCGGAGTAAATTTTTCCAATGCAATCATCCGCATAGGCTTTCCTACTCCTAAAACTAATACCCAGACCTCCGTCGGATCATAGAGGACTTCCACAAGAAGGTCTTCAGGAGTAGAGACTTCACTGAAGGTCCCCTTTACACCGTCCGAAGCCGTAAGAATCTTATACCCTTCACTGGTGGGTGCTGAAAGAGGCAATACGTAGAGCCTTCCATCGAGATTGGCCGATCCTCCGACAGCAAGCAAATCAGAATGAGTGCAAGAAAGCTCGGTAAGCTGAGTGCCCTCGATTGTTTGTGTATAATTTCCCTTTATTGTGAGGGGACCAATACCATTTCCAGGACTGACCACTCCGGAATTCAAGACGTTTCCTGCGAGGGTTCCAATTCCACTTAAAACCCCACCGGGTTGAATCAGGACGTTAGGACTGGCAAGTTGTCCGTTGACGGTGAGTTCACCCGATTGGATAAGAGTACTTCCGGTATAGGTGTTGTTGCCAGTGAGGATCTCTCTTCCGCTACCCATCTTGATAATGGAAAGTGGTGCACGGCCATCTTGTATGGTTCCTGCAAATATCGCGCTGTTATTGGTTGCCCCTATGCTGAGAGTCGCAGCGCCTCCATTATTTGTGACTGTAGATCCGCCAATTCCCTGGAGACTTCCGATGGTTCCATTAAATCCTCCCAAATCCATGGTGCCGTTACTTGCTATGTAAACATCTGAGTCGGGACTAAAGGCATTGTTTGCTCCTAATGATAATACACCTGCGTTTATAGAGGTTGTTCCCGAGTAGATATTACTGCCAGTGAGTGTCAGAGTTCCCGGACCAATGACCGTTAATCCTCCAGGACCACTCATTTCTGAAGTGATTCCAATTCTAAAACCGTTCGTATCAATAATTCCTCCAGCAGCTTCTAAAAATAATTGTCCGCGAGAAAATCCAGAAATAAAATGAGCATTGTTACTTTTTGCCTGCAATATTCCTCCATTAAATATGAAGGCATCGGTTGATTGAGTGGCAGTAACAGAGTTTGTAGAAATCAGACCTCCACTATTTTTCATTATTCCCATACCATCATCGTTTCCGAGTTCCACAGCACCTGCATTTATTGTCCCGCCTGTCAGAATCAATGTTCCGACGCCACTAGATTTACCAATGAATACTGTGTTGCTTACATTGACTGTACCATCACTCATTGTTACAGTTCCACTAGCATCGGAGCCGACTGATACAGTTTTTGCAGTTATGAGTCCGCCGGCTATGATGCCTTTCCCGATACCGTAATTTGCACCAAAAACTAAGTTGTTATTTACACTGACTGTGCCGCTGCTCATTCTTAGAGTTTCAGTTCTTGCGTAACCGATAAAATAATCACCAATATTCAAATGTCTATTGTTAATTGCAATACCACCAGGCGCGGATGCATTGCCTGTAATTGACGTTTGAGTAAACGATAAATTTGTATCGGATGTCATCAATGTTCCGCTACCGTTACTTGGAATGAAGTTTTGCCCTTGAGCGCAAACATTTTCAGAAAATCCCAAACATACGAAAAACGAAACTAGCATGATGAGTAGTGGCATATGAATGGGCGGAAAATATATGCGCAGCTGATTCTAGTGTAAAATGTTATATTCAATAATAAATAATACAAAAGCCGTTTTATTTGCCAATTTATAGCAATCAATTGCAGTCGCGATTTAGAAAATTTGAAATGCGTGTTACAACAATTTTCTCGAATGCTACCTGGCGTAATGACGCTGTATTATTCTTATATTATGATTAGCTAATTAGCTAAATCTAGGAAGAACAACCTCAGCTAAGTTAATGTCGTAAAGATCAGCAGAGTCATAGAGTACCTTGGTAGCGGAACTATTTATCTGAAAAGGGTCTGCTTGATCAGTGGGACGTGTTTGAATGCGAACCAATGTAGACGCTCCAGAAGCTCTTGCTAGACTGATGCAAGCCTGCATGACAGTAGAACTGTGCGAAATCTTGGTGGTAAGATAAAAATGAAGTAGCAAAAGTCCGTCGTCATCTAGACAAAGCAAGAAGGCATTGTTGGCTTCACAGCGGTAACTCGGAGTTGCAATGACAAGCTCTCTCCAAAAGTTCAAGCCGAGATGGGCAATAACGGGAATATCAGGCATTTTTTTCATGTGGATGAAATTATCTGAGTGGTGAGTTTATTTTCTTAGGAGGACTAAAATTGTTAATGCAGCTCCCATAAAGCTTCCTAAATACGCGCCGAAAAACAGCGAGATGCTGGGGAAATTGAGTAGGTCAGGCATGGGAGTTTTGGTTTTTATGGTCGGTTTTCATAAAATCTGGGCAAACGCAGACCGATGGCAGGGAGATAACTGCAAAAAGCGATTCCTATTTGTCACAAAAAGTGACTTTCTGTTTTAAATAATAGGTTTATCTGAACATGTGCGAAGCCATCCAGTTGGGGGGGGGGACAGCGTTCTGTTGCGTCCGTACCAGCTAGGTGAATCCGTCGTGTTTCATGAGGTAAATTTACCCAATAAAATATACATGTCAATAAGAATAATTAGCAAACTTCCCAAAGGCTGGATTACACAGGCAGAAGCAGCTCGTTTACGTAAAGTGAGTTCCGCTGCAATCTCCCGCCTATTGCGCCAGGGACGGTTTAGGAGCAAAACAGTTGCTGGACGTTGCCTAGTTTACGAAAGAGATGTGTTAGATTTTAAACCACGTCGGCGCGGCGTTGGACGTCCAAGCAAAAGCGTCATGCAGGCAGCCGAAGCCTTAGTAAATCGAAATGAGTGGATCACTCAAACAGAAGCCGCCAAGTTGAGAAAACTTTCTCTGGGTGCGATCGAGGGAGCAATCGGTAAAGGCCGTATTCGCACTCTGAAGAGCAATGGGGTGATATTTGCAAGAAAAGAAGACGTTTTAAACTACCGTCCCCGGATTGACTTTCATCCTGAGTCGCCGTTGCAGAGTATTCTACCTTCCGGGGCAACCCCTGAAGATTGGATTACTGTGGCAGAAGCTGCACGGATGCGAGGTGTAGATCAATCGACAATCATAACGCAGGCAATTCGTAAGCGTATCCGTAGTATCAAAAAGGGACGTACTCGGCTCGTTTATCGAGAAGACATCCTTAATTTTAAGCGCAAACCGGGACCAGGCCGCCCGAAGAAGAAGTAAGCGGTGATGAGTCTTTGACTTGAAGTTGAAAAACGACTAAAAATATCGGTGTTTCTACTAAACCTATTATTTTATAGGAAGTGGGCGTAACCGTGCGCGGTGATCATCAATGACTAAAAGTGCTCCTGATTTCAATTCAGCTTCGCATTGAAGAATAGTTTTCGTAATGCGCTTTTGATTCTCCACGTCAAGTTCATCTTTTACCCTGAGAAGTACTGTACTGGGACCGATAGCCGCTGTTTCGAACAGGATCTGCGGAAAATCCAAATCTTGAGTTAAAATCGTATAATGCTCGGTTCTCGCGTGATTAAAAATTTCAAGATCTGCTGCATTAGGTTGTCCAACTTGTGACCAATGTTTAGCGTGAATATCGGCGTCACCTAGAACCTCCAGCCATTCCGGACTGAGATTCATATCGATTAAAACTTTCACGCTACCATTTCAATCTCTCTGCTATCAGCAAGGAGGGCTGCATACTGTAGACAGGCATCAATGTCAGCAGCCTCTAGGTATGGATAGGCATCTAAAATTCGCTGGTAATTGTGGTGATTAGCAAGAAGACGAAGGATGTTTGACACTGTGACGCGCATTCCTCGGATGCAGGGATGACCCGACATGACTAGAGGATCAACAGTTATTCTTTCGATCAATTTCTTCTCCACATGGTTACTGTTACTAGAAAAGGAACGACCATACAAGAGCGAGCATGAGGGTTTATCAAACGAGCCAGTAGGGATTCCCACAGCGTCAAAAAACACAGTGATGGATCACCAAGTGAAAGTACGCTCGTAGACGGGAAAGGCTCTTCGATACTCGGCTCGGCTATCGAGAAGATATCGTGAATTTCAAACGAAAGGCCAGAACATCGCGACCGAAGAAGAAGTGAGTGTGTACAACATCGGCTTCCTAGGGTTCAGGAAAATAATACCCCGCTATTTTGGGACAATCAGCTGATTGAATGGCATCTTGAATGACCCGAATGAACGAATATCCCTAGAAAAACTTATTCGTTCGGGCGCTGAGTGCGCTTGGGGCAGGTCGATTTTTTCATTTCTCATCGACGTCCGATCCAAAAACCGACCTTCAAAACTACCGCTTCTGTATGGTCCATTGGTTGGTAAAAAGTCACACAAATGACGTCATGAACTTCGTGAAAAACGGAGGGACAATTTCCCAATTTCTTTCCCAATTTGCCATTTTTTGGAGGCTCATTTCCCCTTAGAACCTGATAAATACAGGAGAGGTGGCTAGGGAGGGAATCGAACCCCCGACACGAGGATTTTCAGTCCTCTGCTCTACCGACTGAGCTACCTAGCCCCGAACTATGGTTGCCAGAAAAAGGGCAGTTTATGGTAAAGGCACGCACCATGCAAGGCTGTCGTTTTAAAATTACTGTTGAGATGGCGACATCCCCATTTTGGCAAAGAAGAAAGCCAAGAGTGCCTGGTCCAGGGTGATTGGACCGATGGAATCAAATACCATCATATTTCCCTGGAGTTGTTGAGTGGAAACAATTGGGTGCAGATGCTTACTAATGGAGGTAGTGGATGGTAATTTCGAGGTATCGATCACTTGCAGAATATCGGGACTGAGCGCTGTACTAAAAATAATGACAGGACGTAGCATTGCATAGGCCCTTTCAAAGAGTTGTTTGGCATTTAGAAAAGAAAAAAGGATGTTCTGAGAATTATAACGAGTAAGGGCAGGAGCAAACGAGGATGAATGTTCCAAAGTTTCTGACGATCCGGCTTGCGATAAGGTCTCTTCCACGTCAAAAGCGGTCATGCCTGCAAGAAGAAGGTTTTCATGAAAAGCAAAGGTTGGAGCAAGAATCGGATACTGAGGAAGCTCAGTTTGATAAAAAGCTGTTTTCGGAAATTTGAGATTCGGAAGTAACTTCTTAAATCCTGCCTGATGTAACCAGTTGATTGCTTCAGCCTGCTTCTGAATTTCAGCAACGAGGAGGGTAGGAGGGCGAAAATTCGTTGTAGGCCATGTGAAAAAAAGTGCCGCTTCGCTACCGGAAATTCGGTTGAGTGTTTCAAATGAAAGATGGGTTTGTGCCAAAAATCTACTAGCAAACAAGGGGAGGCCCAAGACTCCATACGGCACTTTTGACATCTCCAAATATCCTAGTGTGCTGGAATGAGTAAACTTCATTGCAACGTGTTTAAGTGGAGGTGGTAATGGAAAATCAGTGAGGATTATGATGGCCATACTATCTCGCAGATTTTCTCCATCCAGTTTTGAGGAAATGCCGATGGAGCCCCATTTGTGTGCTTGTTGAACTTGAATAGGATCCGGAATGTTTCCCATCCTGGCTCCCATGGCTAATAGGGCTTCTAGGGCGGATTGGGAATTGATGAAAATTTGAAGATCGGGGTTCGGGGGAAGATGAGCGATTACTTTCAGATAGTCAGCGCTTTGTGATAATGAAGAAATACGATTTTTTCCGGCTGCACGATCTAAAGCTTCTTGCAGTGTGGAAAGATGATTGGAAATGAAACCCCAGTGACCATGTATCGCAGAGTAAATGGTTATGTCCCTATAAACTACGGATTCAACGGAATCACCATTATAGCTGGCGGAAGTACGCGAGGAAATTACGGCATCATGAGAAATTTTCCTTCGGATGAGTTCCAAAGCTTCTCCCGCATTTTTTCGGTTTCCTAAAAATTGAAAACCTAGGAGAGCGCTAGTTCGTTCAGGCAAAAGTTCAGTCAGTGCCACAAAAATCCTTCTGGGTTTCAACTCAAAAATTTTGCTGCCCGCATCTTGTCCATCTCGAGATGAACCCAAAGTCGAAAACGGTTTTTGCAGAAATTCTTTGACATCAGGTTCCTGTGAAATTTTTGCGAGGCTCGTATTCGGCCATCGGAGGGCCGTTCGAAAAAGGTCCGGTGTACTGGCAAAAATAACAGTGCTGGCAGGCACGAGTTTGGCGGGATCTGATACCCCCAAAGACTGAATAAATCCCAAAATAAATATTGTTGCGATAACGGCTAGGATAAATAGAAGCAGAAAAATCTTTTTCATGAAGTCAATCGTTAGAACTGGAAACTAGTCAACTGCGTATTTGGGTGGAAATTCACACGAGGCAACGCATAGAACATGGTTTTTAATGTATTGGGTATATGAGGGTTGCCAGATATTTCTATCAGAGGGATCTGAAGGCCCCGACCACCCGACACATCGAAGATTCTTTCACAGAATTCCGTCATAGGGAAGTTAGGAAGGAAAGTATCCCCTGCCGAGAAGAACTGGAGTGAAAAGGCACACTCAATTCATTCGAAGCATGGTATTGCACCTTAGAGTCAAGCCAATTAGTATAGCGTTATTTTACATGATTGTAGTTGAAAAATTGACAAAAAGCTACGCTGGGGCGACCGCAGTGGATTCTATTAGTTTTGAGGTTGGCAAAGGAGATATCGTCGGTTTTCTGGGGCCCAATGGAGCAGGAAAATCAACTACCATGCGCATGCTTGCCAGCTACTTGCCTCCCACCTCCGGTGCTGCCACAGTAGCCGGATACGATATTTTTCGGAATTCACTCAAAGCTCGGGAGCATATCGGCTACATGCCGGAAGGAGTTCCACTTTATCAGGATATGCGCGTGAATGAATATTTGAGATACCGCGCCGAGCTCAAAGGAGTCAGGGGAAGAAGGATGAAAGAGCGATTGAGCGATGTGTATGAGCTTTGTGGCCTCTGTGAAGTACACAAAAAAATGATTTCATCCCTTTCAAAAGGGTTTCGTCAGCGCGTCGGTCTTGCGGATGTCCTCCTCCATGAGCCGGATTTACTCATTTTGGACGAACCCACCATTGGGTTGGACCCCAATCAAATTCGCCAAATGCGCGAATTAATTCGGAAATTGGGGTGTCATCATACCATTTTGCTTTCGACACATATTTTAGCCGAGGTGGAAATGACTTGTAATCGGGTGATTATTATTAACCACGGAAAAATCGAGGTAGTCGACACACCACAAAATTTACGGGCACGAATGAGAATCTCCGGAGAGGTATATTTGGAAATTCGACATGATTTTCCCAAAAAAGTGGTCTCTTTACTGCGGGCTTTACCAGGAGTGGCTTCCGTGGATTTTTCACAAAACGGGGAGTGGTGGGAATTTCGATTACAGACATCTGCGGATCCACGAGAAGCTATTTTTGAATTGGCTTTAAAATATCATTGGCCACTCCGGGAGCTTAGACATGCACAAATTTCTTTGGAGGATATTTTCGCCGATATCACTCATGCGGAAGAAATCTGACAACTGACAACTAAGAATGATCCGAAGATTCCATACGTTACTTTGGCACGAAATCAGTCACTATTTTAGGTCACCACTGACCTATGTGGTCCTATTTTTTTATTTGTTATTGACCGGTTTTATTTTTCATGCGGCTGTCTCGGTTTTGAATGCTAGTCCCAGCCAATTTAGTTTGGTGGAAGCTTTTTTTAGCACGGTTTTCTTTTGGTTTAGTTTTATTTTGATTTTTCCGTTCATCACCATGAGGTTATTTTCGGAAGAATATCAATTAGGGACTATTGAAACATTAATGACAGCGCCAGTTCGAAGTGGGGAAGTGGTCCTTTCGAAATTTTTTGCGGCATTTTTTTTCTATGTGGTTCTTTGGGTGCCGAGTCTTTTGTACTTCGTCATATTTGAACTGCAGACGGGGGCACGAGCGGCGGATGCCGTGGGCCCTTATATTGGAGGATATGGTCTTCTTCTGTTAATCGGAATGTTTTATATTTCCATTGGGTGCCTGGCTTCGGCGATGACAAGTAACCAGCTGGTGGCCGCAGGCATTTCATTTTCGCTGATTACGATCTTATTTTTTATGGGGCTATTAAGTTTGGCGCTAAACGTGAATCCTTTTCTTCGGGATCTCACGGAATATTTATCGGCGATCGAGCACATGATGGAATTTTCGCGAGGGTTATTTGATTCGCGGCCCGTAGTTTTTTACCTCAGTATGACGGTCCTCACGCTTTATCTCACTTTTCAGGTCTTTCAGTACAGAAAATGGAGGAACTGATCCATGGCTGAAAAAATGCGTAATTCTATACCGCGGAATGCTATTCGGTGGAGTGTTTGCATTCAGGTTTTCCTGATGGTGATCATACTGGCGGCGATTAATTATATTTCTTTCAACTATTATTGGAGGGCGGATTTTTCTCGCAGTCATAGGTTTTCTCTTGCGGATCAGACAGAGCAGGCTTTGCGAGATCTTCGAAAGCATGCCAAGATATATGTTGTGACTTCGCCCACTACTCGTGCTACCGAATCAAATCTCTATCAAGATTTGCGAAGTTTACTCAAAGAACTTCAGCTGGCAGCTAAGGGAAAGCTTTCGGTGGAGTTTGTTGATCCGACAAGAGATCCCATTCGAGCTCGTACGCTGCAGACAAGGTTTAAATATGGAGATAATGAAAATCTAATTATTTTGGATTATGATAGTCGAACGCAATTTATTGCTATGTCTGAGATCGAGAATTTTGATTCTACGCCTGTCGTAGCTGGCCAACCTCCCAGATTGATAGCTTTTCGGGGCGAACAGATCCTAACAGATGCCATCATTTCTCTGCTGGATCCTCATCCGCGTAAAATCCTCTTTTTAGAGGGAAATGGAGAGCTGCAAGTGGGGGCTCCTGATTCGTCACTGTCCACTCTGGTGGACTATGCGCGTAGACAAAATATGCTCATTGAGCCTTTCCAATTAAAAACCATGAATTCAATACCGGATGATGCTCTTGTAGTGGTGATTATTGGGCCTCGATTTGACATTCCGCATGAGGACATTGAAAAGCTGCGAAAGTATTGGGATCGTGGAGGAAATTTAATGATACTATTGAATCCCGATGTCCATACACCGGCTCTCAATGCATTTGTGTCTTCCTTTGGAATTTATCCAGAGGACGATCGGGTGATACGCTTGGTACAAGTGGGGTTTGCGATGAATATTGATCGAGCGGTTCGTGGAGAATTTCTTCCTAAAGCTGAGCCCAGCAAAAGATTGATCGGTGCCACCGGTTATTTCCCCGGCAGTACTCAATCAGTGACGCTTTTGTCTAAAATAGCCGAAAAAAAACAACTTCAATTGCGCCCTTTAATTCGAGCGGGAGAAGAGTTTTGGGGAGAGCGTGATTATACCGAAAATCCGAAAAATGGAGTCCATTACGAAGAAGGTCGGGATATTGGTTCTCCCGTTTTTATTGCTGCCTCTGCGGAACGTGGTGGATTGAAAGATGAACGAGTGGAAGTGCAATCCGCTAAATTAGTTGTTGTGGGAAACAGCGATTTTGCAATGAATCGGTGGCTTGGAGGAACTAATGCAACCGCTGCTAATTTGGACTTTTTATTAGCTTCTCTGAATTGGTTGGTGGATCGAGGGAAGTTTTCTGCAATTGTTCCCAAGGTCACAACTAATTTTTGCTTAAATTTAACAGATGCCCAATTGAGCAGAATCACGTTTAATACAATTGTTGTGATGCCGGGCATAGTAGCTTTGATCGGGGTATTTGTCTGGTTGAAACGAAGAAAATGAACCGCTACGTTACCGCGTTACTATTTTTTATCGCCGTTCTCATCGGTATATTCGTTGTTTTTGTACAACCGCATTTACAAAGCTCGAGAGACGAAGAAATTCGCGGAAATTTCTTGCTCTCATTGGATCCGGATCACATACGGTCAATTCGAATTCATAATGGCGATGATACGATTCAAATCGATCGTCATGGCACTAATTGGGAAGTAGGTTCCAAAGTGCGAGACCGCGCCTCTCCTGAAGTGGTGGCTAATATTCTGGAGACTGCAAAAAATATCCGGATTTACGATAAAATATCTGCCAGTGAATTTAAGAGAAAATTAGATATTAAAAATTTTGGTCTGAAATGGCCCAGGCAGCGATTCGATTTAATTGGCGATAGCTCCCCGGAAATCTGCTTTGGAAATGATGCGGCTATCAGTGGGCGTGTTTATGTTCGCAAGCAAAATTCCCAATCGGTATATCTCGTCTCTAATCAACTTCAAACTTTGATTTCGTATCCTTTAAACACTTTTCGGGATAGACAATTGACACAATGGGCTCCCAATCAAATTCGGAATTTTGTGTTGAAACGAGGAGGAAGTGAATTAGAGGTTCAACAAACGGGAAGCTTTTGGAAGATTTCGCGTCCTTTGGATGCTCGAGCTGATTCCAAAAAGATATATCAATTTTTGGATGCCTTATTAAGTGCCCCGATTCTCGAATTTGTAGACGATGATAACGGAGATCTCAGTCGATTTGGGATTGATGATCGATCGACTTCTATCACATTCAAACCGAATACGGGCGAATCGCCCGCCGTATTAAGGATAGGGGCCCGCGCTCCAGGAGAAGAAGGAGGATATTATGCTCAGTTTACCGCACGGGAATCAGTAGTGCGTTTGCCGGCTTCTGCAGTACAGCTATTGGAAGTAAACTCCGGAGAGTTGAGGGAACGCAGTCTTTTTCCGATCAATCCGGATGTTTTGGATTGTATGATCATTCGCTCCGGAACCCGCTTGTTAACTCTAAATCGTAAGGGAGAGGATTGGAAGGGACAGGAGGGAAACTTGGAGTTTCCAGTAACAAATGGACGGATCCAAAAGTTTCTTTCCTCCTTTGAACAACAGGGAATAAAAAAGTTTTTAACTGTTCCGGAAAATACCATGACTGCCTATGGTCTGGATCAACCATGGGCATCAATTGAATTTTATTCTCTTCTTTCCGAAAATACTCCCGAGACTTCAGCTGGGCTGCATAAAATTGGGGCAGTTGTTTTTTCTTCCCAAAAAGAAGGCATTGTATATGCGCAAATTGCAGACTCTTCGGAAGTGCTGGTGGTTGATTCGTCTATCCTCTCCCTGATATCAGCGGAATCTTCGAATTGGAAATAGGAGAGTGTTGTCCGATGGATCATTTTTTAAATTTATGAATAGTAAGGAAATCCGATCTTCATTTCTTGAATTTTTTGCCGGCAAACGGCATTCGATCCTCCCTTCCGCAAGTCTTTTGCCAGATTCTCCCAATCTGTTGTTCACAAATGCTGGCATGAATCAGTTCGTGCCAATTTTCTTAGGTCAACGTGTTCCGGATGTGGATTGCTGGCCAGGAGCACAGTCAGGAGTTCCCACGCGAGCGGCAGACACCCAAAAATGTATTCGAGCAGGAGGCAAGCACAATGATCTTGATGATGTGGGATGGGACACTTATCACCAAACTTTCTTTGAAATGTTGGGAAATTGGAGTTTTGGCGATTACTTTAAAAAGGAAGCTATCGAATGGGCATGGGAACTAGTGGTAGACAAATGGAAGTTTCCTGCCAGTCGACTCTATGCCACTTTCTATCAGCCTGGCCCAGGCGAACCGAGCGACAGAGACAGCGAAGCGTGCGATCATTGGCGCCGGCTTTTCCAGGCAGCCGGTCTGGACTCTGCTCTCCATGTTCGCAAAGGAAATAAAAAAGACAATTTTTGGATGATGGGGGAGACTGGCCCTTGTGGCCCATGCAGTGAGCTTCATATGGATCTCACATCCGAGGGAAATACGCGCGGAAATCTTGTCAATGCGGGGGATGCCCGATGCATCGAAATTTGGAATCTGGTCTTTATCCAATTCAATGCTAATCCCGATGGTACTTTTTCCTCGCTACCCGCACGGCATGTGGATACGGGTATGGGCTTCGAGCGCATTGTCTCTATTATCCAAGGTACACAGGGATTTACGGATTTTTCCCGTCTCGTTTCGAATTACGATACGGATATTTTTCGTCCCTTATTGCATCGGATTGAAGAATTGAGTGGTAAGAAATATACTTCCACCTTGCCCGGAAGTGGCGGAAATGAACAGCAAGTGAAGGCCGATATTGCTTTTCGTGTCATAGCGGATCACATCAGGACTTTGTCTTTTGCCATTGCGGACGGCATTGTTCCGGGAAATAACGATCGCAACTATGTTCTGCGTCGTATCTTGCGTCGAGCTGTTCGTTATGGACGTACCTTAGGATTGCACGAACCGTTTTTCTATAAACTAGCGCCCGTTCTTTCCCAATCGATGGGGACAGTTTTTCCGGAACTGATTTCTCGGCAGGCTCAGGTAGAAGAAGTGATTCGAACAGAAGAAGAAGCCTTTAATCGAACCTTGGATAATGGGTTGCGTATCTTTACCGACATCACCGAGCATCTCAAAGAATCCGGTTCGAGCATGATTTCCGGAGAAGACGCTTTTCGTCTGTCAGATACCTATGGTTTTCCTCCGGATCTTACTCAGCTAATGGCGCGGGAAATAGGATTTTCTGTGGATGAAGCAGATTTTGATCGATGCATGGAGCAACAGCGTGCGCGGGCAAGGGCTGCTCAAAAAAAAGAAACGATTTGTGTAAATACATCCGCGGGCTCCGAAGAAAGCACGGAATTTCTTGGTTACGAAGTTTTGGAATGTTCCACCGTGATTCGCAAGGTCCATATCAACGCGGGTGGTATTGCCATCGCTTTAGAAAAAACCCCTTTCTATGCGGAGATGGGAGGTCAAGTCGGAGATTCCGGCAGCTTAGCAATTTCTGGTTTCACCCATCCGTTAGCGATTCTTTATACTATTAAATCAGGCAAGACTTTTTATCATCAATTAGCATCTGAAACGGATGTGACGATGTTGTCCGCAGGAGTGCCAGTTCAAGCCATTGTGGATTCTACACGGCGGCGTGCTATTGAATGTCACCATTCTGTGACGCATCTTCTTCATTGGGCGCTCCATGAAGTGGTCTCTCGTGATATTGCGCAAAAGGGGTCCTATGTGGGACCGGATAAACTCACCTTTGATTTTAATAGCGTTGCCTTAAGTGCCGGACAAATTGCCGACGTCGAGAATTTGGTTAATGAGCGAATTCGTGAGAATGGTATTATTTCTTGGTTGCAACTGCCATATCATGAAATTCGGGGTCGTTCCGATATTATGCAAATTTTTGGTGATAAATATGGTGAAACTGTCCGCGTTGTTCAAATCGGAGGAGACAGGCTGAAATTAAATGGATATTCCATGGAACTTTGTGCCGGCACTCACCGTCGGGCAACGGGAGAAATAGGGTTTTTCCGAATTGTTTCCGAAGGGGCGGTGGCATCGGGAGTGCGAAGGATAGAAGCTTTAGCCGGGGCGGAAGCTTATCAGGAGATCTGGCGGCAGACCGAATTAATACGGCGATTAGCAAAAAAAATGAATGCTCCCTTCGCGGAGCTGGAGCGAAAATTAGATGCCACGCTTGCTCAGTCTAAGATATTGGAGAAACAATTACGGGTGCTCCGCTTGAAGCAAGCGACTATTATTGCCGATACTTTGCTCACACAAATACGATCTGACGGCCGAGTTCCGGCTATCGTGGAAAATTTAGGAGAAATGGAAGCGGATATGTTGCAATCGATTGCTGATTCTCTGAAAAATAAATTTGATGGAGTCTTGGTTCTTGGAAGTACTGAGAGCGGTATAGTTTCACTCATAGCAACTGTTGCTCCCACACGAATATCTCAAATTTCAGCCGGGAATATTATTCGAGAAATCGCGCCTCTCGTGGGTGGCAAGGGAGGAGGACGCCCGGATAGTGCCCGTGGAGGAGGACGTGATACGACGCGGTTAGACGAGGCATTACGGCGAGCGAACGATATCATTAGTCATCCTTGAAAAAACCATATAGCGAAACCGGTATATCAATGAGCATGAATTTGCCTAGAATTTTTGATTCCGATAGGCGCAAAAGAGTTTGCTTAAAAGGACTTACGCAGATTCCAGGAAAAAGCTCGCCCGGTTCCCCCTATTTTTGCGTCAGTCCTGTTTAAGAGCCAGTCCAAAAAGACTATTGCGGGGGCGTTGCCAGAAGTTTTTCTGCTTAGGGAAGCTCGGCTAATATCCGTTGTGATATTGGCCGGTTTTACCACTCCTAAGCTGGAAAAGAACGGCAACCCTTTGGGCGATTTTTCTTTCAGCGTAGGACGGTGTTCTCAGTCAGCGTGTATCTCTCCGATACACTCCTTCCTTCGGGCCTTGTTCTACGCTGAAATCTCTGATCGCGCCACCCGCAATAGTCTTTTTGGACTGGCTCTAAGACAGTGATGAAGTAAGAAAGCAATGAAGTTGCCTGGACAAGTCTATCAGTTTGCGATTAGCCTTAGGAAAGGGCGCGTAAGAGACGAACGGGTTTGGGGTTTGGAGGCGCGTCCTCAGAGCACAATATTTTCATCATGATTGATCAAATTACCAAAACTCTTGGCGCTCAGGCTGAATATCTTCTGACGCATGAGAGCAAGACAATTTCCAAAAGCCATCTTCATTTGCCCGGTCCAGATTTTTTAGACAGAATTTTCATACCTTCTAATCGGAGTAATCGAGTTCTGGAAAATTTGAGCCGATTCTATCAACACGGGAGGCTAGGAGGGACGGGTTATCTTTCCATCCTGCCAGTAGATCAAGGTATTGAGCACTCGGCAGGTGCTAGTTTTGCGCCCAATCCGGAATACTTCGATCCGGAAAACATCGTGAAATTAGCGATTGAAGGAGGTTGCAATGCTGTGGCTTCCACTTTTGGGGTGCTCGGCGCAGTTGCAAGGAAGTATGCGCATAAGATTCCATTTTTGGTGAAAATTAATCATAACGAGTTGCTGACTTATCCCAATCAGTACAAGGAAATTCTTTTTGGTACCATTAAGGAGGCTTATGAAATGGGGGCTGCTGCGATTGGAGCCACGATTTATTTTGGTTCTGAAGATGCCTCGCGCGAAATTATTGAAATTTCGCATGCCTTTGCACATGCACACGAATTAGGAATGGCCACCGTCCTCTGGTGTTATTTGCGTAATAATGCCTTTAAAAAGGATAAGGATTACCATCTTTCCGCGGATCTTACCGGTCAGGCAAATCATTTGGGAGTGACCATTCAGGCGGATATTATCAAACAAAAGCTTCCCGAAAATAATGGTGGTTTTCTTGCATTGAATACCGGGGGTTCCAGTTATGGGAAATTGGATAAACGCATTTATTCAAAACTGACGAGTGATCATCCGATAGATCTCTGCCGATATCAGGTTGCGAACTGTTTTATGGGCCGTGCCGGACTGATTAATAGCGGAGGTGCAGCAGGAGAAAATGATTTTGCTGATGCTACCTTTACGGCTGTCGTTAACAAACGTGCCGGTGGACAGGGGCTCATTTCTGGCCGCAAAGCATTTCAGCGTCCCATGCAAGAAGGTGTGAAACTTCTCCACACGATCCAAGATGTTTATCTCTGCAAAGAAATTACGATTGCTTAGGCATTCCGTGCATTTGAAGGGAGTGGTCGGGTGGTTCGGAATATTTTTTAATTATGAGTTTGGAACGTATCCTTCTCACAGTTCAGGGCTATATGGAATTGGATATGCCGGAGGAGGCCTTACGTGAAATTTCGCTGATTGAGTTTGCGGAGCAAAATCGGGAGGATGTTTTGCAGATCAAGCTTTTTATTCTCATGCGCACGAAATGCTGGGAAGAAGCATTGGGGATCTGCAAATTTCTCCAAGAACTCAATCCGGAGACGACGGTAGGCTATATTCACGGAGCCTTCTGCTTGCATGAAAATGGTAAAACGACCGAGGCAAAAGCAATGCTCTTACGAGGTCCGAGGGCTCTTCTTCAAGAACCCACCTATTATTATAACCTCGCTTGTTACGACGCTATATTAGGTAATCTGGAAGACGCTAAAGAAAATCTGCGGATGAGCTTCAAAATGGATGAGAAATTTAGGGAAATTGCGAAGTATGACCCGGATTTAAAAGCGATTAATTATCTTATTTAAAGTCTATTATGGATGTATTTAATAGCGCTATTCGATTTTTATTTGAACAAAAGATCAGCGATCCCAAGGAACTCGGAGCCTCACTTAGTATCTGGCAGCGAGAATCCGAGATCTGTACGTTGTGGGGAGGCTATGCGGACTTTGACCGCACTGTTCCATGGAATTCGGATACCTTGGTTCTTGTTTGGTCTTCGACTAAAGGGGTATCAGCAGCATGTGTGCTGCGAGTTGTGGATCAAGCGAAACTCAGTTTGGATACGAAGGTATCTCATTTTTGGCCGGAATTTTCTGCTGGCGGAAAAGAGGAAATTACTATTGGAGAAGTACTTTCTCACCGCTCCGGATTGGTGGCCCCAGCGGAGTCACATCTTTCCTTGCTTGATTACGAAGCGGTCCGCAACTGTATCGAAAGGCAATCTTCCTTTTGGCAACCGGATGGAACTCATGGGTATGGGGCAAGAACTTTTGGCATTCTAACCGAAGAAATAGTTCGACGTTTGACTGGGGGGACTCCTCTCGGAAAGTATTGGAGAGAGGAGTTAGCGGATCCTTTGGAAATCGATTTCTGGATCGGTCTGCCCGAAGAATTACATTTTCGAGTGGCGACCATGGTGGCACCCAGGCCTGGTATGGGGGAAATGAACGAGGATTTTGCTGAGGCAATGGCCAATCCGAGATCATTAACGCGTCGGGTTTTTCCTGATGGATTTCCGACTCCTGCCAATATGAATCTTCCTATGGTGCGTTCCGCTTCTCTTCCTTCTTTGGGAGGCATTGGATCTGCTCGTGCCCTGGCAAAGTTTTATGCTGTCCTCGCCAATGAAGGAAATTGGGCGGGTAAATCCTGGTTTTCTAGCCGAGTCCTCCATTGGATGGAAACGCTGTTGACTTCCGGAGTGGACCGAATTTTTCGTGTTCAAACGGCTTTTTCCGCTGGTTTCATGAAAGATCCGCTGGATACCGAGGGACGTAAATTGCGCCGGACATTCGGTCCTTCCCTGCGGGCGTTTGGGCATCCGGGGGCTGGAGGATGCCTGGCATTTGCAGATCCTGAAAATAGGATTGGATTTGCTTATGTATTGAATCAGATGCACTTAGGAATTTTTCCAGGATCCCGTGTTCGCCCATTTGTAGAAGCTCTCTATCAAGAAATTTCGGCATAAAAACGGAACTACAATGCCGCTCGAAGGAACGATAGGAGGCTGCACAACTCCAAATGATTCCCGCTGATACCCACGGAGAATTATGATGATAACTGACGTGACGCACTTTGAGCAGCTCTGGGAGCAAAAAACGATTTTAGCCTACAAGGTGTCCCTTTTTTGCGTCACATCACATTGTAATTGGCAGCGGCGAAGCTGCTGGAAAATATTTAAAATTATAATTAATTGATATTAAATAGTTTGCAGATTAATTAATAAAATTATATATTTTATCTTGTGTATGGAGGAGGTAAGTGTAATTTCAACGCATTGAAAGATTGTTCTGGGGGGAACAACAGCCCGTCGTAGCATTCGCTGCGGCGGGCTGTATTTTTTCCAATTTGTTTTGGAATCACTTGTTATCAGCGGGTGCCGGCTGGGAGACGAAAAGCAGCTTCTCTCTTTGCAGGAAGAGGGGGACCCGATATAGCTGCGCTATTTTCTTATGAGTGCGGATTTGCCTTCTCCTCCTTTGCAGCCTTCCAAAAGGCGTCGATATGTACTCGTGCTACTTATGGTGGTATTGACGGGAGCGGCAATTTTTTTTCTACAAAAGGCCGTATTAACCCAAGTAGCGGAAAAAGTTTTGCCATTGCTGGCAGCTTCAGAGGGATGGGATTTGCAATGGGACCATCTTCAGGTCGGTTTTTTTGTTCCTCTGACCATGGAGGGGGTCAGGATTCGAACAGTTTCCTCGGATAATGGTGTCACCAGCTTACGAGTAGGCAAAGCCATTTGGGAATTTTCCAATGTTTGGGATTGGTGGAAGGGGCGACAACGTTTTTTCAGGCAGCTGACACTGGAAGGATTGGAAGGCGTACTCGATGGCCGTTCCACATCGTCCTCATCCAAAAAATTTTTAGATGTACTTTTAAAAGGAAAAGCCAATTGCCAACTGATGCTTTTTCCTTCGCTTGTGGAAGTTCAAGCGCCTGATCTCAATCTCTTATTTGACGGAGTTACCTATCGGGTGAGAGATTTTTCTGCGAATCTGAGTGAGGATTCTCTGGGGGCAATTCAGTATTCTTTTGCTAAAGTGGAAACCCCTGTGTTTGAAAAAAAGCTGCCGGCATCTTCGGCTCTGGCAACCTGGAAATCAGGAGTATTAGGCATTGCCGAGTGGCCTCTGTTTTCGGACTGCACTATGGAGCTAATGAATATTAACTTCCTCAATCCCGACGGTTTGGGGATTGACCTCGACATGGCAGCTTTTGGTGGCACGATAAAAGGGAACCTTGTGATGAAAACCAATGAGGTCCGCCCTTATTGGGATGCCGCGTTCATAGCTCAACAGGTGGAATTGAAGTCGTTGGCAAAAGCCTTGAAAATCCAAACTCCGGTTCGTGGAATTCTCAAGGAGGGAAAGTTAACATTTAGAGGCAGACCCGGAAATATTGCTGATTCGGAGGCTTCAGTGCATGTGAGTGCGGAAGAATTTCGTTGGAACGATCTGGGATGGCAGACCTTGGATTTTGGAGCGGATCTGATTAATCACCGTATAGCCATTCCCGAATTCCATTTGCGCCAAAAAGAAAATTTTCTCTCTCTCAATGGATCGGCCTCCATTCCAAAGGATCTGCGTAATCTTTCTAAAACGCCTTTTGAAATTTCCGTGGTGGGGGATATTCGGGATCTTGAGGCATTGGCGGGGTTGCTCGGGCCCAAATTCCATCAACTGCATGGTAGGATGACTTTGGATGGTTCTTTATGGTCAGGGAAAGATGGTCCCAATGGCTATTTTAAACTGGAGTCGAGTGATATGCGATTTCGAGAAGCTCATTTTACCTCGGCTCGCCTCAATACTGTTTTTCGCAATGGTAACGTCGATGTCACATCCTGCGAACTTTGGAATGGAGAGGATTTTCTTTTGGCCCGCGGAATACTGGATCTGAATGACTCGCATCAATATTCCGGTCAGCTATCTCTTCGGGCACGAAACATTGCTTCTTATCGCTCCTTAATGGAGGAGGATTGGCAACAACGCCTTCACTCCGGCGGCATAAAACTTACTTGGCAAGGAGATGGCATTGCAAATCGGCATTCCGGCTCATTTAACATGCAGATGGATCGTCTGATCTCTCTGTGGACGCCTGGTGGGGTGAGTGGCAATATGACAGGGACTTTTTCGCCCGGTTATATTTCTTTTGATCATTTCGAACTGTTTCGAGATTCTTTACGGTTAGCGGCCCAAATGTCTTTAAGTCCGTTCGGAATTAAAGTGGATAATCTTCGGATCCACAAAGGGACAAAACAATTAGTGGAAGGGTTGGGCTTTTTCCCCGTGGATTTGTTTGCAATGGCTCATGGGGCTTCGTGGAAAAGTGCATTGCGTTCTGAGAAACCCGTGTTTTTGGATCTCAAGGGAGAAAAAATGGAATTGGGGGACCTCTGCCATGTGACAGGCCAGAATTTATCGGTTTCGGGGTTAGTGCAAGGTCACCTCTTTATGACAGGAAATCCGGAGTCGCTCAATCTCAACGGGCAGATTTCCGGAGAGGCGTTGAGTGGAAAGTGGAATGGCCAAGAGATTCCTGGGTCGAAGCTCCGGATGAACGTGGAAAGCCGGCGAGATATTGCTACGCTGGCGGGGAGTCTTGTGTCTCATAAAATGGGTGAAATTCGCGGAAATATTTCGGTTCCTTTAAATTCAGGAAAAACATTTGCGGATATATTGAATTCATCCCAGCCTCTACATGGGGCGCTCCAAGTGGAAAAATTGGACATTGCCATGCTGAAGTTTCTTTTCCCTGGAATGAGTCAATTGGCAGGTAAAGCGAAGGCGAATCTGATTCTTAAAAATACGCTTTCCTATCCCAAAGTGGATGGTCAGTTAACCCTTACAGGAGGGGTATTGGAATTCGCTCCTCGAGCAGCTTCCTTTTCGGATCTTCAGATGGCTGCGACTGTGCGAGACAATCAGGTGTCTTTTGATAATTTCCAGGGCAAGTTAGGATCGGGTGCTTTCCGGATAAAAGGTGGAGTGGATTTTTCCAAAATGAGTGCCCCTCAGTATGAGGTGCAGTTTATGGGGCATCAATTGCCTCTTCACCAAGATGCTGATCTGACTCTCCAGGCAAATATGCATCTTCTAGCGCAAGGCACGCCTCAATCCGGAAAAATATCAGGTGCTATCCGACTACAAAATTCGGAACTGCGGCGCCGCGTGGAGATATTGCCTGTGGGCCCTTCTTTTGCGTCAAATGCGAGGCAGGTGGAAAAAGTATTTTCCTGGGAAAAAAGGGTTCCTTCGACATTTGCCTCTTGGAAACTCGATATTTCAATTTCCAACGATATGCCTTTTTTGGTGAATGCAGAGCTGACGCATGGAGAAATGATCTCGCATTTGCATTTGGGAGGGAGTCTGAGGAATGCTCTACCTTCCGGTTCCGTTGAGTTTAAGAATTTACGGGTATTTTTTCCAAGTGCGGTGGCGGAAATTCCCTCGGGGCTCATTTTTTTCGACCCAAAATATCCACGTGAGCTCAATCTGGATGCCAAAGGATTTGTAAATGTAGCGGGATACGATCTTCAGATTACGGTGACCGGACCTCTGGAACATCCCAGCTTTTTCTTTACTGCTGAGCCACCGATTTCTCAGCAATGTATTGAACTGTTGCTCTTTACCGGGCATGCCCCGTGTGGGGAGGACATGAGGATTGTACCTTCCTTATCTCAGACATTGTTTCCTCTGCAGATGCTCCGTACATTTGCTCAGAAGGCGGTGGTCGCTGGATCAAAGTTCGACATCCAGGTGCCAGAATCTTTATCCATGACTCATGGAAGAATGCTCTATGAGTTTCCTGGAACACCTTCGGAATATTTTTTCAAGCTGGTGCATTAAACAAATGAAATTTTTGGAATCGAATGGAGGAAGCCATGCTTTTGGAAGCGAATGGGGGAAGCCATATGCGTAGTATGACCGGCCACGGTCATGGAGAAGCCACGGGCCTCGGAGGAATGCGTGTGACGGTGGAATGTTCTTCCATCAATCGAAAACAATCTGAAATTCAGGTGAATCTCCCTCGCGAATATTCCGGATGGGAAGCTGCAATTCGCGAGAAGATACTTGCGAAGGTGACACGGGGACGAGTTCAGGTTTCCATTGATGTGGAATGTGTATCGTCTCCACTAGAGATTCGACTTCAAAAAGATGTTGCACACAAGGTATTTGAACAAATAAAGGCATTGCAAAAGTCGCTGCAACTTGCCGGAGAAATCCATATTTCCGATCTTCTCAACGTGCCTGGAATCTGGAAGGCAGTGAATGTCCGCACCCCTGAAAAGGAAACCTGGGCCCTTGCTCATGCTGCTCTTTTACCCGCTTTGGAAGGTATGCTTCACATGAGAGAACGTGAAGGAAAACACTTGTTTGAAGATCTCAAAAAACGGTCTCAAATTCTAAAACGTCTGCTTGCTCGTATTCGACGCTTGCTTCCGTCTTCACGCAAAAATTATCGAGCTCAGCTGATAGCACGTCTTGAGGCGATTGGGATTGCCGCTGCGGATGAAAGGCGTCTCAGCGAAGAAGTCGCCTGGTTTTGTGAAAAATCAGATATTTCTGAGGAACTGACTCGTTTGGATAGTCATTTTGACCAGTTTAAAGAATATCTGCACGCCAAAGGAGCTGTCGGACGGACGTTGGAATTTCTTACTCAAGAAATTTCGCGCGAACTCAATACCCTGAGCGCCAAAGCCAACAATGCAAGTATTTCGCAGTTAGTGGTTGATTGCAAAGCGGAGTTGGACAAAATACGCGAACAAATTTCGAATGTTGAGTAGTACTCCATCCATCCATCGTACCGGTATCCTTTTCGTCATCTCCGCTCCTTCCGGGGCAGGTAAAACGACCCTGTGCAGCAATCTTCGGCAGCAGGACGATTTTATCTATGCTATTTCCTGCACTACACGCAGTCCTCGGCCGGGAGAAATTCCTGGTGAGGATTATTATTTTTTGACCGAGGAGGAATTCCAGCTTCACATAGAACGTGGTGCATTCCTGGAACATGCGGAAGTTCACGGACGAAGATATGGTACGCTTAAGAGTACCGTTTTGGATCACTTGAAAGAAGGAGTGGATGTGCTTGTCGATATCGATACCCAGGGAGCGGCTTCTATTCGATCGTGCCCAAACACGTTTATTTTAGAGGCTCTGGTAGATGTTTTTATCATGCCTCCGAATCTTGAAGAGTTGAGGCGCAGATTAATCCGCAGAGGAAGCGAATCCGACGAACAAATCACTGTCCGTCTTGAGAATGCCCAGCGAGAAATGCTTCGTTGGAAAGAATATAAATACACCAT
>JAHFTB010000052.1 GCA_023269545.1 Verrucomicrobiota bacterium
TTGACACGGTAGGGGTCACAGGTTCGAACCCTGTATCGCGCACCAGTTTATAGCCAATTTCCAGCCATTTCCGTTGATTTGTTAAGGATAATCTGTGAAGGATTTCTTCACAGATCGATGATGAAAACGAAGGCAAAAAATGGAACCAGGGGTATTGTGTGGCGTGACGGTGGCTGGTGGTATAATCGCAGCACCAAAGGCATTCGCCGCTGGTTTAATCTCGAAACAAAAGACCTTCCGCGAGCGGTTCAACGAAAATTAGAAATTCTGGATAATCCGAATGCTCCGCCAATGGAGTCATTGGCATTAGATTGCACCCGTTTTATAAAGTGGAAGCTTTCCCGGCGCGAGTATACACCCAACAGTGCCGATAAGGCGCGTTACCTTCTCAAGGATTTTTCTGCCTTTTTTAGTGACAAGGAAACTCTGGCGACTTTAAAGGGCCCACACATTCAGAAGTGGTATGAAAGCCTTTTATCCCGAGGATTAAAAGTATCCACCGCTGAAAGTTACATCATGGCCGTTCGCGCTTTGTTTACGTGGGCTGTAGATGTGGAAAAAGTTCGCCTGCGCAATCCAGTCAAGGAGGTTCGCATTGTGATTCCGACTCGCATTGGGCGACGCAATTGGCTCGATAAAAATGGCATTGCAAATGTTTTGAAAGCGGCTCTCGATGACGACGAAAAGAAATTCATTCTTTATTGCGGCTTTGATGCCGGACTACGCCGTGGGGAAATTGTCGAAGCGCGAATAAATTGGTTCGATCTCAAAGCCGGATTACTCCATGTCCGCAGATCGCCGACTTTTGAACCAAAGGACAAGGAGGAACGTACGATTCCACTTACGACGCGATTTCACAGGTTTCTGAAGAAATTTTTGAAAGGTCGTTCCGCAGAGGAATGGGTTCTGCGTCCGGAGGTGGAAAAAAGAAAACACCGATACCGCTGGGATTTCCGCCGTCCCTATACAGATTTTATGACTGCTTTGAATCTGCGGTGGGTTACACCCCATATCATGCGACACAGTTTTGCAAGCAATTTAGCAACAGCCGGAGTGAGCATCTTCAAAATCTCAGAATGGTTGGGAGATGATGTTCGAGTAGTTCAGCGCACATACGCCAAGCTCGCCCCGGCGGATGGAGATATTCAAGTGCTGAATTAAAGTCCCCTACACTCAGCTTTATAAGTCATCCAGGCAATTCTAATTTCTTCAACGTCGTAAAGAGGAATAGGATCTTCTGGATTGACAGAGGAAAGTTTTCCATCCGCCAACAGTTTTTCAAAAAGTTTAGCGTTTTCAATCATGGCCGCTCCGGTTTCCCTCCGGACTGCCAATTTGGGTGGTTGTACGATTTGAGAGTAACGTGGCATGTGTGTATAGGCTTAGCCCATCCTCATTCCAGTTTTTTGGGTCGGTTTTTGTGCAATCTTCAGGCCAGGCCTCAGCTGAGAAATTTTCTGATTTTTCTTTTCATACTCCATGATTCTTCGGAGGTGTTTGCGACATTCACTGATTTCCAAATCCGTAAATTCCCAACCCTTCAAAAGCTTTTCTCCCTCTTTGCCCATCCAAAATCCGTGCGGACGGGATACATGGTCTATCGCGGAATACCCTTCCTTGGAATTTGTGACGCACAGATCCGCGTGGGTGTGGCAGATAGAAGAAGAACCTTTTATTTCATAGCACCTGGGACTCTTGTGCCACTCAGAACCGTAAAGATAAGCATATTTTTTTACTATGGTATTTCCTTTGAGCCAAGTATCACCACGGATGCGAGCATCCTGAAACACCTTTGCTGATTCAGAAATTTTCACACGGTCGCTTATTTGAGAATGTCCAAAAATCTTTGCTAATCCAAAGGCTTGTGCCTGACCGTTCATATGAGCATTACCAAATACCCTTGCCAATTCAAAGACTTGCGCGGATCCAGAAATGCTCGCCTTCCCACTTATTTGGCAATCACCAAAGACTTTCGCTGATTCATAAACATGTGCTTTACCGAAAATCCATGCATTTCCAAATACCTCGGCATTACCGAATACGGAAGCTTTCCCTCCTATTTGCGCACATTCATCTACTAAAGCGTTACCACTGACTCTGGCATTATCACAAATTGAGGCATTTCCCATTACCCATGCATAGTCATATACTGATGCATTTTTTGCTACCATCGCTGTTTCAGTAACCTTCGCAGTGTTCTCCACCCATCCGCCTCCGTTTGGATGTTTGTGAAATAGATCTAAATTTACCTCTTTATAGGGACCCAAATGTTCTTTTAATTCTTCGATATCCATAAGTTTCTAATTTTTATATCTTATATCAGTTTGACTGGCCGGAGAGCAGATTTATGAGATTTTTATCCCTTCATTCCGGATAGTATTTTTTGTAAGATATAGTAGTTTTTTAGTTTTTTTAGATTCATCGGTGACATATTTCGGAATTGTAGCACTAATGCTCCGTTTGAGTTTTGAATTTTCCGGTTTATTAATAAATTCCAAGACCTTTTGGTCATAGCCTTGCTGTTGTTTTTCCGCATTCATCTTGGTAAGTAGATACTTCCGCTCAAGCTCTTCCCGTGGAAGGGCCTTAGTATAGCTGACCAATTTTTCATTATCTCTAATGAACTCGTTAAGTTGTTCGTCTATAACAGGATTTCTCTTGAATTGTGCTTGTTCGGTTTCTTTTTGTTTTATGAGTGCCATAATTACTCCTTATTTTCGGCGTGCGGCGATTCAGCTAACGATCCCCGCTGCGACACATTTTCGGTTTTTCCCATTTGGAAAATTGATTATGCACCTTCAGTTTGTTCTTCGCCTTCGGACTCTCGTTCCGGAGAGCTTCCGGAGAGTCGATCCATCAGGGATTTAGCAAATTTCCGTGCAACTTTTTTGGGGCCCATTCCTGCGAGTTCAGCATTAATAATTGTCTCAGCCAGCTGCGCTACCGGAATCTTGATGCCATTTTGCGAAACGGTTTCCGCAGCCGTCACAAAGACTTGATAAGTAGTATCGTCTAATTTTATGTTCATTAATCGGCTCATAATTCTAAAGTTTCTTCTGATTTAGCTTTCTATTTTGGTTCTGTAATTTCTTCAATGTTTTCGGCAAAAATGGAGTAATTATCCCGATTACTTTCCGAATTTTTCCAGTAATCGAGCCGTCCTTGGACAAGAAATCGATATCCTTTTTTGATGTTTTGGTGGATGGTATCCCTACAGTTGCCTTTTTCAAAAACAGTGAAATTCTTCAGAGAATATTTGATCTTAAAAAATAAATTTTTACTGGGGTTACAGAGAGCAAAAATAAGATGACAACTGTAGGGGTATAGCATGAGTCATATAAAATGGCATGCCTTGTCGTTCTTTTTTTATAATGGGATTGTCTCCCACGCGAACTGTTAGTTCTATTTTATTAATTTGATTTGATGTATTGTTCATGGGTTGGATGTTTAAAGTAATGGCGATCTCTTTGTTTTATCCTTCAGTTCAGCATTTTCTTTTTCTAAATCGGCAGCTCGTTTTTCTGCGGCGGCCAGTTGTTCTTTAGGCAAGCGTTCCTGTTCCTGAGCTGCTTCGTAATATGCACGCTGTTGTTTGTCCTGCTGGGACTTATCAGCAGTGAGATAATAGGAACGGGAGACTCCTGCTCCACTTGTTGCAGCTAAGTTCCAGTGGGCTGTTTTTTCTCGCCTGTAGATGGTGTGGCGTTCGTGCAGGGTGTCTAGGTTATTAGGATCTACATACCTTCCGATGGAATAAGCCTTCACCTGTTCCGGAGTGCCGAGACTTTTTGTAACAGGAATAAATATGCCTTTATCCGAAACACTTTTTACTATCTTCTGAGAATTAAAATTCGACTTGCGTCCCACTGGACAAATACACGCTCCCAAGAACAGGGGAAGGAGGCAGATCGCTATGAGATGAGGGTTCATTGAATAGAGATGGTTGTGGTTTCGGCTCCTGAACGAGCGATAGGAGTCTCTGATTTATCTTTGGAACCTCCAATTTTAGCGTCCGCTAGGGAGATGGTTTGACGGATGTAGAGATAGAAATAGGTACCTGCATCCACGCGAATGTAATAAAGTTCCTTCATAGCTTCCAAAAGCCTCCGAGCGTAAATATCGGCACCTGCTCCCACGCCCTCGGATGCCGCCGATTGCCATCCACCTTTCGACATGCTTGTCATATTCCCAAATGGTCCCATTTGGTTAATTTGCTCAGGAAATGCAATCGCTCCCGCCGCTAGCATTGACCCGAGGATCGCCTTAGCTTCGGCATACTTATCGAGTTTGATCTGATAACCTCTTAATCCTCCGGAGCCATCGCTCTCAGCCCACTTTTCAGGAGAATCACGATTTGGAGCATGATCCAGGACGCTGGCAGCAATTTTGAGTTCTTTTCCGGATTCGATGAATACTAATATAAATTTGCGTTGAGTTCCAATTCGATCGCGAGAGCTGGATTTCAATGCATCTCCGTGGACTTCTGTGCCAGCTGGGATGATGAGGTTGCCACCCGGACCATAGACATCTTCGAGCACAGTCCCATAGATGGGAGTGTCAAGATTGGTGGATTCGATTGTATTGGCAAGTTGACATTTAACAAGTTGGCCATATGGCAAGAATTCATCACTCACCACTGGCTCGGATTCTTGCCTCGCAAAAATGGTTTGAGGAATCGGTGGTGGGGGTTCTTCAGTGTGCGCGGCAGCTGCGGAAGTAATGACACGTGAAATTGCCGGTTCTTCTGATTTTCTTTCTCTCCTGGAAGCTGGTTCGGGAATATTCGTTTTAAATGAATAGCCCTTACTTTCAGATGCAGGTGCTGGGGTCGCAGCTTCAGCAGAAACATTCGTACTAATAGACTGGTTACTCTGCCGTCCTTTCCAGAGTTTAAAGAAAAATACGGAAGAAAGAAATATGACGAAAAATAGGGTCATTCTTCCCCACGGTTTTGTTAACTCTCCATAAATCTTGCGAGGGTTAATATTCATGGCCCAGTGACAAGTTTTTGATCTCTCAGCACCAGGACAGACCAGTTGTTATCGGGAGCGAGATGATTACGCCCTCCTGAGCCATCCCCTGTAATAGCAAAGAAGACAGGTGTGGTGGAATTGGGGGCCATCGATCCGGAGGCATCTACAATAGATTGCGTATAGATTTTTTCGTCCAGACGGACTGCCAAATCCTGTTTCTTATAAGTAATGGTGGCGGCAGTATGATTTATCAGTTCGAGGCCAAAAACGAGGGTATCCTGCGCCTCAAAGCGCCAGACATTTTTGATGCGAACTGTAAAATCTTGATAGGGATTCTCTATCTTGGGAGTGATGTGAAGGACGCCTTCGAGAGCATCCGGATGTTGCGCTTTGAAAAGGCCGTATGCTTTTGCCCGATCCAGGAGGGAAAGTAATTATGAAGGAGCTACTGGTGCATTTTGTGCAAAGCGCTTTGGATTAAAAAACGTAAGCGTTCTGAACGGGGTATCACTTGCAACAAGGTGAAAAATGTAGGCTTTTCTCTGATAGATGATAGTCAGATAGTCCTCGGCGTTCCGATCAAAAGCCCGAAGAGTGAGGTAATAATTTCCCGGAACAAATGAGACTAGGAATCGGGCGTTAGGCTGCTCTTGTGCGGCGATGTCTTTTCCGTAGAGGGCAGATATCTCAGAGGGAAACAGAATGGTCGTGTTTCCAGCTCTCCACGCTGTAGGAACCTCATACACGATGGCTTCATCCAGCGGTTTTTGGATAATCGAGCTAGTGGCGCTTGACTGAACAAGAGGAAGCAGCCCAATAAGTAGATAAAAGAGGCTCTTCATAGTGCCTTTTCCTCGTAAACGATATTGATAACTAACATCGGGAAAAGTCCGTTACCGATGATATCGGGATTCCTTATAAATTCGATGTCGAGAGAAAATGTGTGTGGCTCTTCAATCAGTAATCCTTCGTAGGTTCCTTGTCGAATGAGATTACCTTTTGCACGAACGACCCAGGAATCATAGGTCGCTCCACCCGCTGTTTTCAATTTCCTGGTAGAAAGAACATCAATATTTGTTACTTCAACTTTTTGATGAATCTGTTTTTCCTCAAAATTAGCACTCTGTAACTTAATTATCTCATATGCTGTTTCGCGAGCATTCTGTTCGTAGAGCTTTTGTAGCAGTTCCGGATTATCAGGTCCTGTAGGATTTCTCTGAAGTAACACGAGACAGGCTAATTTAGTATGATACGCGTATAATGCTCCCGATTCGCTAAATGCAAGCAACGGACTATAAACGATCGTTCCTGCTGGATCGATAACAACTACCTTTTCCTCTTGCCGCATCGCCATGATGGTGAAATAGGGCGCTGCAATGGCTGCTAGGAGACAGCAAAATGCTACGAACATCCATAATCGGGATGCAATCCGATTGTTGGTGATGGCTGTTACGGCAGAAATGGAGGGAACATTCATACTTATGCTATCGGGTTAGGTGGGCGTGAAATTTCTCCACCGGTAGAAGCAGTTGAGGTACCTGGTTGATTTCCAGAACCACGTAGACTAGAAGCCGCATGCATCTTTTGAAGCACCTGCCCACCGCGAGCGACATGTTGTGCACCTTGAGCCATATTAGAAAGTCCGCCCCATGCAGCAGCAGCGCCAGCATTTGCTCCTGACATCAAAGCCGATACTGCCATCGGAGTCGCTATATAAAAAAACGTAGGGACAAATGCTGCCATGAGAAAGGTCCCAATAGCAGCCGGCCAACTTACTATTGTTGCTAATCCTGCAGCTCCAGCACCTAACCCTGCCGATAGCATTCCCGCCATAACGCCAGCGCCTAAGTAGTCGTCCCTGAAAAAGGAAATAAGACTTTAGGAATAAAAAGAAAAATGAGTAGGTGAAAAGAGGCTGAAGAGAGAAGAGAGGAAACGGAAACAAAAAAAGGCAAACTCCCGCATCCATT
>JAHFTB010000008.1 GCA_023269545.1 Verrucomicrobiota bacterium
CCGAAACCATCCGCCGTTTGGCTTTGGCAGGTACCGGTTTGGCACGTGCTCAAGTTCAAACTATCCGGCTCAAACTCTTCAAAATCGGTACCGTTATTTTACGAAACACACGACGCATCCGACTTTTCTTTTCTGGTTCCTATCCCTATCGCCATCTCTTCCTGGCCGTTTTGAGTCGCCTCAACTCCACCTGAATTTTATTGGTGCTGTCCCCGGCACTATAAACAACGGGGGCTTGGTGGCTTCTGCCCTTTTCTCTTTATTCCCCTTCAAAAGTCCTGTTTTTTACCCTGCTTGCGCTTTTTTATCCAAATCTTCCCGTCCACAGCATCCACTATGAAATTTCCAGGCTAGAGCCTGGTCCAGTATCTCACGGGTATGCTGTGTCAGGTCAGTAGTAGTTATGGTTTGCATTGTACCCATCATTCATTTTTGCCGTACTTGGATCGCCAGCATTCAGCAATGCATAAATCTTTCCCCCTTTCCTATTATATAGAAAAGCCAATATACTAATGAGTTCGAGAATTGCAGATTGCGCATACAGTGCGCCTATTATTCTTCCATGATGCGTTCAATGGAATTTCCCCAAGCCGAGCGCAAACTTTCGAGGGGCCACTCCCAAGTCGAGTCTGAGGCAGTAATGCGGAGGGAGGTTTCATGGATGGTGGAGCCGATGTGCTGTACAGGAACTCCTTGTTCTTGAAGATAGGAGAGTGCTGTGGAGAGGTCGATTTTTTTGACGGAAACAAGGATGCGAGATTGGGACTCGTTGAAAAGGATCTGATCCGCACGCGGTTTTCGACCGTTTTTATTGCTCTGTCTGTTTTCGTTTCTTCGATTGTCTTCTGCGGCGTTCTCTAAGTGCACATTCACTCCGATCAAGGAAGCACCGGAAATCGCGGATTCCGCGAGGGCGACAGCGATTCCGCCTTCAGAACAGTCATGGGCGCTACGTACCAGGCCCATGCGAATCAGAGATAATACAGCTTGTTGCACGGCGATTTCGCGGTCGTAATCGAGTTCGGGGGGCAGTCCCTCTTTGCGTCTGTGAATGACCTTGAGGTAGTGTGAGGCTCCCAGTTCGTCGCCTAGCAATCCGATCAGTAGCACCGCATCTCCCGCAGCTTGAAATGATTGGGTGGTAATGTGTTTGGTATCTGCGATGAGGCCCACCATTGCGACGGTAGGGGTAGGGTCAATGGCGCCGGCCGGGCTTTCATTGTAGAGGCTGACATTTCCACCGGTCACGGGAGTTCCAAAGCGAATACAGGCTTCGGCCAATCCTTCCACTGCTTCGCGAAGCTGCAGGAAGTTTTCGGGTTTATAGGGGTTTCCAAAATTAAGATTGTCGGTAACGGCAAGCGGGACTGCTCCTGAACAAGCGAGATTGCGGGCGGCTTCGGCTACGGCAATGCGTGCGCCATCGCGCGGATTTTGTCGACAGTAGAGTGCATTACAATCCGAGGTCGCCGCTAAAATTTTGTTTGCTTCGCGGACTATGAAAACGGCTGCATCTGAACCGGGAAGCACGGCTGCGCCTAGGCGTACCATATGGTCGTATTGACGCCACACCCACTGTTTGGAAGCGAGGCTGGGATGGCTCAGAAGACGCGGTAAAATTTCCACGGGATCTGTTTGTGGAATCGTGTTCAAATCCAGAGGCCGAATTTCTTTTTTGGGGGCGACTTCACGTTCATACACCGGCGCTTCATCTGCCAATGCGCGGGCTGGAATCTCTACGACGACATCATCGCCTTCTCGCACGCGCATTTTGCCATCGTTGCGGACTTCTCCGATCTGAGCATAGGGGAGGTCCCATTTTTCAAAAATGTCACGCACGCGCTGTTCCTGTCCCCGTTTGACAATGACGAGCATACGTTCTTGAGATTCACTGAGAAGAATTTCGTAGGGGGTCATTCCGGTCTCGCGTTGGGGAACGAGACGCACGTCGATTTCAACCCCCGTACCGCCACGGCTGGCGGTTTCGCAAGTGGAACAGGTCAGGCCCGCTGCACCCATATCCTGGATGCCAGCAACGCAGCCGCTAGCAAGGAGCTCCAGGCAAGCCTCGAGGAGTAATTTTTCTCGAAAAGGATCTCCCACTTGAACAGCCGGACGATCCTGTTTGGATTCTTCGGTCAGTTCGCGGGAGGCAAAGGCCGCACCCGCCAATCCGTCGCGTCCTGTTTCGGCTCCCACATAAAATACGGGATTTCCGACACCCTGCGCAGCTCCTCGAGCGATTTGTTCGTGGCGAAGAATGCCCAGGCAAAAAACGTTGACCAAGGGATTCCCACTATAGCTTTCGTCAAAATAGATTTCTCCTCCGATGGTGGGAACTCCTATGCAATTCCCATAATGGGCAATCCCGGCAACCACTCCGGAGAAAAGCCTGCGGTTGGTACGACCGGTTTCTCCTTCGATAGGACCAAAGCGCAAGGAGTTCAGGGAAAAAATGGGCCGGGCACCCATCGTAAAAATATCGCGAATGATTCCTCCTACGCCTGTCGCTGCTCCTTGAAAAGGCTCCACGGCACTGGGATGGTTGTGGCTTTCAATCTTAAATGCCACTGCCCAGCCGTCACCAATATCTATGACGCCCGCATTTTCCTCTCCCGCTTTGACGAGTACGTTGGCGCCGGTGGTGGGAAATTTCCGAAGTTCGCGTTTGGAGTTCTTGTAAGAGCAATGTTCGCTCCACATGACGGAAAAGACTCCCAGTTCAGCTAAGGAGGGTTCACGTCCTAAAATAGTAAGGATTTTTTGGTATTCGGTGGGGGTGAGACCATGGCGCTGAATCATTTCCGAGGTGATTTGCATGAGTAATTTCAGAAAATATTTTCAAATAAAATGTCACCCCATCCGTTTTTATTTCCCGAACATCACCTTCCATTCAAAACGTTCCAGGTAAAAAAAGGACAAGAAAAGAATGAGGGATTTTATAGCGCAGCAATCCACTGTATATCCGGTAAAACTCGTCAATGAGTGACACTTCTTGGCATTTGCAAATATTCCATCATACTTTGGAAAAATTTTGCGCCGTCCGTGCTCCCTAACAGAGGGTCGCAGGCACGCTCCGGATGGGGCATGAGACCGAAGACATTCCGCTGTTGATTACAAATGCCAGCAATATTTTCGCAGGAACCATTTGGGTTGGATGCATTAAGACGGCCTTGTGCATCGGCATATCTTAATAAAACCCGACCTTCCGCATTCAATTCCCGAAGCGTTGCTTCATCCGCATAATAACAGCCTTCGCCATGGGCTATAGGAAGGTTGAGGAGGGTGCCGGAAGGGATGAGATGAGTAAATGGCGAGGAAGGGCTTTCCACTCGTAGGAAAACGTGTTCACAACGGAAGTGAAGTCCCTGATTACGGACTAATGCTCCGGGAAGCAGACGGGCCTCAGTGAGGATTTGAAATCCATTACAAATTCCGATGACTAATTTTCCTTCTTTTGCCACTCGAACGACCTCTTGCATGATCGGAGAAAATCTTGCAATGGCTCCACTGCGCAGATAATCGCCATATGAGAATCCGCCCGGTAGCACCACGGCATCATAGCCGGAAAGGTCGCTCGTCTTATGCCAGACAGTTTCTGCGTCGATTTGAAGACTCCGCAGGGCATAAACGGCATCTTGATCGCAATTCGAAGCAGGGAATTGTAGGACGGCAAACTTCATTCCATGGATTGTAGAACTTACAGCCTAATGAAAGCTGCGAATCACTCTCAAGAACCGAATGGATAAAAAATGCTTTTCTTAAAGAAAGTCCAGTTTCCGGGCAGGCACACAAATTTATTCCACAATTCGCAGTGTGTAATCTTCGATCACGGGATTCGAAAGTAAGTCCTGACAAACTTGGTGCAACTGATTCTGGATTTGGGGATTATTCTCAGAATTCAGTTCTATTTCGATAAATTTGCCGACACGAACCTGTCCGACCTCGGTAAGACCAAGGTGTTGGAGGGCCTGCGCGGTGGCGGCTCCTTGAGGATCCAAAACGGTAGGTTTAGGAAGAACGGTAACAATGGCCTTCATATTTATATTGGGTGGCTCGTAGTTCTTGGTTCGTAGAAGTTACGGGTGGATAGTTCGCAATTTTTTATTGGTGGATCACATCTTGTACCACCCATCAACTATAAAATTAAGATGGCAGATCAGATGGGACGCACTCACATGTTGCCCCGTCAATTGTCGCAAACTGATCACTACGAACTTCTACGAACTACGAACTAATACCTATAGTGTTCCGGTTTGTAAGGGCCTTCCACTGGCACGCCGATATAGTCAGCCTGTTCCTTCGTTAACTTCGTGAGCTTCACTCCGATTTTTTCCAAGTGGAGGCGGGCTACTTCTTCATCCAAATGTTTCGGGAGGCGGTAGACTCCTGTTTCGTATTCATCCCGTTGCTGCCAAAGATCAATTTGTGCAAGCACTTGATTGGTGAAGGAATTGGACATTACAAAGCTGGGATGACCCGTGGCGCATCCCAGATTGACGAGGCGGCCTTCTGCCAAGACGTAAATTTGTGGACCTCCGGGTAGAGTATAACGATCTACCTGCGGCTTGATGTTCAACTTGGTAACTCCCGCATGGTGGCTTAAGCGTTCGATTTGGATTTCATTGTCGAAGTGCCCGATGTTGCAAACAATGGCTTGGTCCTTCATTTTGAGAAGGTGATCCAGAGTCAGGACATCACAGTTGCCAGTAGTGGTGACATAGATGTCAGCCTCTCCGAGGGTATCCTCCACAGTGGTCACTTCAAATCCTTCCATAGCTGCTTGTAAGGCATTGATAGGGTCCACTTCCGTTACAATTACGCGCGCTCCAAATCCGCGCAGGGAGTGAGAGCAGCCCTTGCCCACATCTCCATATCCACAAACCACGGCTACTTTACCCGCAACCATGACGTCTGTCGCGCGTTTGATTCCATCCGCAAGGGATTCGCGGCAACCGTACAGGTTGTCGAATTTGGATTTGGTTACGGAATCATTCACATTAATGGCAGGAACCAGCAATTTGCCTTGTTCCAACATTCTGTACAGCCGATGCACGCCTGTGGTGGTTTCCTCGGAGACTCCCCGCCATTCTTTGACAAGTTCGTGCCAACGGAAAGGATCATCGGCATGGATTTTTTTGAGCAGGTCTTTGATGACCTGTTCTTCGGGATTGGCAGAAGGACTGTTTACCCAATCCCCGCCTTCTTCCAATTCATGGCCTCTATGGATGAGCAAAGTGGCGTCCCCTCCATCATCCACGATCAATTGAGGGCCCTGCCCCTCACGAAAACAAAGAGCCTGATAGGTGCACCACCAATATTCTTCCAAGGTTTCACCTTTCCAAGCAAAGACAGGCACTCCTGTTTCAGCGATAGCCGCAGCAGCATGATCCTGTGTGGAAAAAATATTGCAACTGGCCCAGCGGACGGAGGCACCCAACGCACAGAGGGTCTCGATGAGCACGGCTGTTTGAATCGTCATGTGCAGAGAACCTGTGATACGTACGCCCTGCAGAGGCTTTGTTTTTCCGTATTTGGCACGTAATGCCATGAGGCCGGGCATTTCATGTTCGGCGATGGTGATTTCTTTGCGTCCCCAACCAGCAAGTAAAATATCCGCTACTCGATAGTGAGTTGGAGAAGTCATGGTTTTGATAATACTCATATATTTATTATTTTACGGATTCGGAAAGGGCGGCGATTTTGTCCACATGCTGCCAGATCAGACCCTGATCTACATTTCCAATAGCCTCGCGAAGGGCATCCACTTTGTCTGTCCGTTCCCAGGTAAGATCGTGGTCTGTTTTTCCAAAATGTCCGTAATTGGTAGTTTTATAATAAATGGGTCTCAACAGATCCAGCTGTTCGATGATTTCGGCAGGTTTAAAACCGAATACTGCTTGTATGGCGGCTTCAATACGGCCTTCATCGATTTTTGCTGTGCCAAAAGTATTCACGTGCAAGCTCACTGGATTGGGATATCCGATAGCATAAGCAAATTGGACTTCGCATCGTTCGGCTAATCCTGCAGCTACCACATTCTTCGCTACATAGCGTCCCATATAAGCAGCTGAGCGGTCTACCTTAGTGGGATCCTTGCCGGAAAATGCTCCTCCGCCATGGCGTCCCCATCCGCCGTAAGTATCCACAATGATTTTTCTTCCGGTAAGGCCCGCATCTCCCTGGGGGCCTCCGATCACAAATTTACCGGTGGGGTTCACAAGGAATTTCGTTTCATTGCTGAGCAATTCCTCTGGCAGTACTTCCCGGATTACCTCTTCGATGACAAAAGATTCGATTTGTTCATGCGAAACTTCCGGCGTGTGTTGAGTGGAAACTACCACATTGGAAATAGCGGTAGGCACATGATTGGTATAAACGACGGATACTTGAGTTTTCGCATCCGGTCGAAGCCAGGATACCACACCACTTTTGCGCAAATGAGTCAGTCTGCGACCAAGACGGTGCGCAAACATGATGGGCGCCGGCATGAACTCCGGTGTTTCCAAACAAGCATATCCAAACATAAGCCCTTGATCTCCGGCGCCTTGCTCAGATGTTTTTTTTCCGTTTGCCTGCCGAGCATCCACCCCTTGTGCAATATCCTGACTTTGCGCGGTCAGAGCATTAAGAATAAATACCTTGTCGGCATGAAAAACATCATCGTCATTTACATATCCAATTTCGCGAATTGCTTTTTGTGCAACTTCGTGGTACGCAATTTTTGCGTTCGTAGTAATCTCCCCCCCAATTACCAACAAATTGCTTTTGGCATAAGTCTCACAAGCAACCCGACTCTTGTTATCCTGAGCCAGGCAGGCATCTAAAACTGCATCAGAAATGGCATCACATACTTTGTCGGGATGACCTTCTCCGACAGATTCAGAAGCAAAAATGAATTGGCGAGACATAGGGGGACATAACTCCACATATCAAAATATGTCAATAACTTCATAGATCTATGGCCTCTCTTCTCAGAGCCCTCAAAGCACTTGCCGAACCCACTCGGCTTAGATTGGTATTTCTCCTTCAGGAGGAAGAACTAACCGTGGCCGAACTCCAAGAAATTTTGGGAATGGGCCAATCCCGTATTTCCGCCAATCTCGCGTTGCTTCATCGGGAGGCCCTTGTGGCACAGCGCCGCGTGGGAAAAAATGTCTTCTATTCCGCAACAGCCACAAAAATCGAAACCCTCAACATTCTATTAAGAGAAATCATCAAGGATCTTCCGGACACCGAACGTGACAAAAGCGCACTCAAACTGATCCTGAAAAAACGCAAAGACAAAGCAACCGAGTACTTTGATAAACTTGCCGGAAAGTTTGGTCGCACCTATATTCCGGGCCGCTCCTGGCAAGCACTGGCGCATGCTTTGTTAAAGACCCTTCCTCCCTTGGTCATTGCAGACTTGGGGGCCGGTGAAGGCACGCTTTCTCACTTACTGGCCCGCAATGCCAAGCAAGTGATCGCTGTAGACAATTCCGAAGCCATGGTCACATTTGGTTGGGATTTCGCTCGCCAACACGATTTTCACAATCTCGAATATCGTCTCGGAGATATTGAAAATCCTCCTATCGCAGATGGATCTGTGGATCTGGCGCTTTTTAGCCAAGCATTGCACCATGCTTCCAGTCCCCAACGAGCTCTCCTCGAGGCAACCCGTATTCTTCGCCCCGGAGGCCGGGTCCTGATTTTAGATCTAGCCAGCCACACCTACGAACAAGCTCGGGAATTGTATGCGCATGTGTGGTTAGGGTTTTCCGAAATCGAACTCTATCAGATCTTGGAAAAAGCCTCCTTTACAGCCATTGAAGTCTCTATCGTCTCCCGCGAAAAACAGGCACCTCATTTTCAGACCATCCTCGCCACCGCTATTAAACCAGAATAAGGACCTGCCATACCTGCTATTCTATCTGCCATACAAAAAACTTCATATAGCGAAACCGGTATAAAATCAGCATGGATTTTCCTGGGATTTTTGATTCCATCGAGGCGATCGAGTGGGAATCCTCCTCACTGAGGGCTCCTCTCGCATGAGTTGTTTTCTCACTTGCAAAGTGAAATTTTAAGGTATTCGTATTTACTGAGTGATTTTACGCAAAAAAGGGAAATCTTGCAGGCTAAAATGGTTTTTTTGCTCCCAGAGCTCCTAAAAGTGCGTACCGTCAGTTACTGATACCGTCATGAGCGCTGCTCCTACCTCGATTGTCACCCCCGTCCAGGTAATGTATTTCGATACTGATGCGGGAGGTGTTGTCCATAATATCGCCTATCTCCGTTTCATTGAAACGGCTCGAACACAGCTTGCTGTGCAGCTGGGCATCACTTTTGAAGCCATCCTGCGTACCCACATCCACCCGGTGGTAGTACGAACGACCATTGAATATCGGAAGCCGGCACGATTGGGAGACTGCCTAGAGGTTCACGGACGTTTGGGGAGATTTACGGGTGTTCGGTTCTGGTGCGAGTTTGAGATTCTGAGGCCCATGGATAGCGCTCAATTAGTCACCTGCGAGCAGATTCTGGCTTTGGTCAAAATGCCAGAGGGGCGTCCCATCCGCTTACCTGAGGGTTTTCCGGAGAATTCCACCTTTCCGAGCAGGAACGAACGATAAATGATACCCTGTTGCGAAATCTGCTGATCTGCCGAATGTTTTGGCAGATCACTCAAACACAATGCGTGATCCTTTGAGTTTTTTGGGGACAAAATAAAGATCCGTATAATTTATGCTGCACAATGAGAGGAGAGGCGGATATGTCATCGAGGTTTATGGAAAATGTGATCATTGTTGGCACGGGCTGCGCAGGCTTGACTGCAGCAATTTATACAGCGCGCGCCCATTTATCTCCCTTGGTCCTTGAAGGATCTCAACCCGGGGGACAGCTCACTATGACGAGTGCTGTGGAAAATTTTCCGGGATTTCCCGCAGGAATCGAGGGGCCGGATTTGATTTTACGCATGCATGAACAAGCGGAACGCTTTGGAGCGCGCTTTGAATATGGGGTGTTAGAAGAGTTTGAACCTGCGGCTGGATTTCAACGGGTGAAGATTGATGGAGTATGGCGCGAAACCCGTTCTTTGATTATTGCGAGTGGCGCTTCAGCGAAATGGCTGAATCTGGAAGGTGAGAAACAGCTCGTGGGGCATGGCCTCACTTCCTGTGCTACTTGCGATGGGGCCTTTTATAAAAATGTCCCGGTGGCTGTCGTGGGAGGAGGCGATACCGCGTGTGAGGAAGCCTTGTTTCTGACACGTTTTGCTTCGCAGGTCTCTCTCATTCACCGTCGCGATACTCTGCGGGCTTCGACTATCATGGGGGAACGGACTCTGGCTCATCCGAAGATTCAGCCTATTTGGAATAGTACTTTGCAGCAATATTTGCCCGATCCATCCGGGGAAATGCGAGCTATTCTGCTTCGCGATACGGTCACCGGTACCACCAATGAGCTCGAAGTGAAGTGCGTTTTCATAGCGATTGGACACGTCCCCAATACTGCTCCTTTTGTAGGCAAACTCGACCTTGATGCCGGGGGTTATATTATCCCACAACGTGGCACACAGACTAATTTGCCGGGGGTTTTTGCCGCTGGAGATGTCTCGGATCCTGTTTACCGTCAAGCAATCACCGCAGCGGGACAGGGTTGTGCGGCTGCTATGGAGGCGGAACGTTGGTTACATGAGTGAGTGGGTAGTGGGTGGTTCGCGGCTTTTTTCAGTCATGGATTCTACTCACCACGAAGCACGAACTAACTCTACTTGCCGGTAGGAATGTATTCCTCTAACTTCTCCGGAAGATGTCTACCAGTGTTCCGCCTTATTCGAGAAAAAATCCTTTTTCCGCTCCCTTAAGCGTCAACCAGAGGCTAACGGCAGAAAGTTCGGAAAAAGATACCCGGCATTTCGAAATTTCCTTAAAAGACTCTGGTCTGAAATACGAAGTCGGGGATTCCTTAGGCATTTTCCCCAGTAATGATCCGGAGCTGGTGGACGCCATTTTGACAAAACTCGGATTTTCGGGTGGAGAAGAAGTTCCAGCACCTCACGGAGCTCTGGTCCCTTTAAAAGAGGCTTTGTCACACCACTATATTCTTACCGAGCCTTCGAAACAGCTTTTGGAAGCCATCGCAACCAAGGACCAGTCTGCCGCTTTTCTCAAGGATCTTCTCAATCCCAGTGTCAAAACGGAGTTGGATCGATATCTGTGGGGACTGGATGTCTTGGATCCGCTGACAGAATTTGAGTCCGCCCGTTTTGCTCCGGAAGAATTTGTAAAACTTTTGAGGAAGCTCCAACCCCGTCTCTATTCGATTGCTTCTTCGCAGAAGGCGCATCCTTCTTCTGTGCACCTCACCGTAGCTATCGTCAGATATGAGAGTTACAATCGTCTCCGAAAAGGGGTATGTTCCACCTTTTTAGCCGAGCGTACTCAGAGCGTCCCGGTATTTATTCATTCCGCGAAACATTTCCATATTCCGGAAGATTCGAATGCACCCTTGATTATGGTAGGGCCCGGAACCGGCATCGCTCCTTTTCGGGCATTTTTACAGGAGCGTAAAGCCGCAGGTGCCAAGGGGCGCAATTGGCTCTTTTTTGGTGAACAGCATTCAGCTTCTGATTTCTTTTATCAAGAGGAGTTCGAAAGTTACCGTTCGGAAGAAATTCTCACGCACTTAAGTACCGCGTTTTCGCGCGACCAGGATTTTAAAATCTACGTCCAACATCGCATGTTAGAAAATGCGGAGGAAATCTATCAGTGGTTAGAATCCGGCGCTTATTTCTATGTTTGTGGAGACGCCGCTCGAATGGCAAAGGATGTGGATGTCGCCTTGCATTCCATCGTAGAGAAAGCCGGAGGCAAAACCCCCGAACAAGCTAAAGAATACATCGAAGCCTTAAAAAAGACAAAACACTATCGTCGCGATGTTTATTAAGTGATGTGACGCAAAAAAGGGAAACCTTGTGGGTTAAAATGGTTTTTTTGCTCCCAGAGCTCCTCAAAGTGCCTAATGTCAGTGCTTAATTTTTAGAAGCCACTGTTTAAAAAAGAAGCCATTGCTTAAAAAATCGCGAATTGCCCTCAAGAACCGAATGAGATGAAAACATCTTCTCTTAAGAAAGCCCAGTTCCTGGGCAAAAAACATTCTGTGGATTCTTTTCGCCACATTCACTTTATTGGGATCTGCGGTACGGCCATGGGTGCAGTAGCGGCAGCGATGCGCGAACAGGGAGTGACTGTTACCGGTTCGGATGAAAATGTTTATCCCCCTATTTCCACATTTTTAGAATCCAAAGGTATTTATCCGATTTCCGGGTTTCGAAGCGAGAACATCCCTCCGGAAGCGGATCTCCTCGTAATTGGCAATGCCATGCGTCGAGGCAATCCTGAAGTCGAAGCCGTTCTTAATCGTAAGCTCCTTTATTTCTCTTTGCCGGAGATGCTGAAACACGTTTTTTTGCTCGGCCGGCACAATTTGGTGGTAACCGGAACCCACGGTAAAACCACTACCACCTCTCTTTTGACCTGGATTTTCGAGGAAGCCCGTCTTCATCCTGCTTATTGCATCGGAGGAATTCCTAATAACTTAGGAAGGGGCGCCTGTCTTCGTGATTCCAAGTACTTTATTTTGGAAGGAGACGAATACGATACCGCATTTTTCGACAAACGTTCCAAATTTATCCACTATTTGCCCGAACTTGTAGTGATCAATAATATCGAGTTCGACCATGCGGACATTTTCCGAAATTTGGAGGAAATTAAGACGAGTTTCCGTAGGCTGGTAAATATTGTTCCTAGCGAAGGAATGATTTTAATTAATGGAGATGATCCCAACTGCCAAGAGGTCGCTTCCCAAGCCGTCTCACCAGTCGTGGAAGTGGGATTTTCTCCTCATGCGGGCAATCAAATCCAGTCTATGCGATTTGAAAAGGAAGAAGCATTTTTTGAGCTTTTCGGACGACCATTTCAGATTCCCTTACTTGGGGAATTCAATGTCCGCAATGCGGCAATGGCTATTTCCGCCGCGCATTTCTATGGAATCTCTTTCGACATCATTCAGCAGGCGCTTTCGAGCTTTCAGGGAGTCCGCCGGAGAATGGAAATCCGCGGAGAGGTGCGCAATATTAAGATTATAGATGATTTTGGGCACCACCCGACCGCTATCCGCCAGACCTTACGCAGCTTGCGCCAAAGATATGCTTCCTCCCGAATCTGGGCCATTTTTGAACCTCGCTCTAATACGACTCGCCGAGCTGTTTTCCAGAAAGAGTTACCGAATGCATTTGCGGATGCTGACGGGGTCTTTATTGCACAGGTGGCAAATTTAGAGCAAATTCCTGAGGCGGAACGGCTCAGTCCCGAGCAGGTAATACGGGATATTATAATACTAGGCAAACAAGCCTTTTACGAACCCAATGCGAACCAAATCGTGGAACGTCTTCGCCCTCTTGCTTGCGAAGGCGATGTGGTCGTAGTTTTTAGCAACGGAGGGTTTGATAATATTCACTCTAAGTTATTAGAAACACTTTGAGTCCATCTTCTTTCAAAATAAGCCGGTAGGATATACGATACCCCCCTGAGTCGTTACAAGGCTTCATCCTATGCAGCAATTTTCTGATTTTCCGAGATGGCAATAAACCGAAAGCGATCGTGGTAATGTCCGCCGTTGTGTTTGCGACAACAGCGAAGGCAGGCCACTTGTTTTTTCACAGGAGTCACCCGGGCCATGACGGTACCGCAGGCGCGGCATTCGTAAAAGTGTCGACGCAAAAGACGGCGGGGCTTGAAGGGAAGGTTATGACAGCAAGTTTCGTCGGGTATTCCTAAATCCCGACAAGCGGCTCGCCATTCCGCCCCATGAGGCGCGATTTTTTTCCGTCCCGCCCGATATTGCGCAATAAAATGAGCAAGTTCATGTCGTAGAGTCTTTTGCACCTCTTTTGCACTGACTTCCACCAACTGGGGATTGAGAAGAATGGCTTTCCGTTCAAAACAAGCCAATCCCGCGGTGGTTTTAAGACGTGGGTTCCAATAAACATTCAGGGTTTTAGCTAAACCCGGGCACTTCGCTTGGGCAGCAAGTTCTCGGGCAAGATTTTCCAGTAAAATATCTTTTGTGAGATGAGCCATGGTCACGCAAACGCCTTGAGTTGACGCAAAACGCGTCCCACTGCTTCGGCAGCAAATTGAATTTCTTTTTCGTTGGTAAAATGTCCTAGTGAAAAACGTACTGTCGCCTGTGCGTTTTCCGATGGAACTTCCATAGCAAAGAGAACGTGAGAGGGCAAGACTGAGCCGACCATACATGCGGATCCGCTGGAAACACAGAGTCCCTCCAAATCCAGTGCAATCAGGAGCGTTTCTCCTTTTACGCCAGGAAAGCTGACATTCAGCGTATTGGGAAGGGTTTCTGTGGGATGTCCGTTTCGCACGCCCTCGATGCCGCTGAGGTTTTTCCAAAGCTCGTCACGCAGTTCCTTCAAGCGAGGAGCTTCTTTTGCCATACGCGCCGCGACAAGAGAGGCAGCTGAGGCAAGCCCTACGATACCCGCTACGTTTTCGGTTCCGGGTCGGCGTTGATTTTCATGAAACCCACCAAAGTGCAGTGTTTCCAGAGGAATACCCGATCGAAGGTAGAGGGCGCCCACCCCTTTGGGACCGTAGAACTTGTGGGCGGCAAGAGAAATGGAATCCACTTTGGCGGTATCCAATGGGGATTGCTTGCCAAAGCTTTGGACCATGTCGCTATGAAAAAGCACCCCCCGCTCTCTACAGATTTCGGCTATTGCTAAAATAGGATGTAAGGTCCCTGTTTCATTATTTGCGGACATGAGGGAGAGCAATAAAGTGTCCGGTCGAAGGCTGTCTTGCAGTTGTTCCAAATCCACTTGTCCGAACTGGTTCACGGGCAGAATAGTCACCTCAAAACCCTCCCGATCACGGAGATGTTCAAAAGCATGGAGGACTGCATGGTGTTCGGTAGCGCAGGTGATGAGATGGGCTCCCTTTGCTCGATGAGCGCGCGCCAATCCTAGAATAGCCAGATTATTTGCCTCGGTTCCTCCACCGGTAAAAATGATTTCGTGGGAGCGAACTCCTAACAAGCCGGCAAGGGAATCCCGAGCATTGTCTACAGCAGCTCGAGCATTTCTTCCCGCGCTATGAATACTGGAGGGATTGCCATAATGCTCCGCCAAATAGGGCATCATTGCCTCCAGCACTTCTTCGGCAAGCGGCGTGGTCGCGTTATAATCTAAATATACCATTCCAATTCTTCTTTTCGTTCCCGTTTGGGCATGATTTTGAGCTGGGTCTCTTCGTAAAAAACTAAAGACTGCGCCGGAACACTCTGCATAAGAAATACATTCGCACCGATGGTACTGTTTTCTCCGATCACCGTCTCTCCGCCCAAGATGGTGGAATTGGGATAGATAGTGACTCCATTCTGAACGTCAGGATGCCGTTTCCCTCCTTTTACAATTCTTCCGGCCGTATCTTTTTGGAAGCTGCGCGCTCCTAGGGTGACGCAGTGGTACAACTTGACTCTTTCGCCTATGCGACAGGTTTCTCCAATCACGACACCTGTCCCATGGTCGATAAAGAAAAATGGGCCAATGGCAGCTCCGGGATGGATATCAATTCCGGAACGGGAGTGGGCCCATTCGGTCATCATCCGCGGAAGGATCGGTATTTGTTTCTTATAAAGAATATGAGCAAGTCTTTGAATCGCAATTGTTTCTAAAAAAGGGTAAGAGAGTATGATCTCTTCATAACTGATGGCGGCAGGATCGCCTTCGTAAGCGCTTTCCACGTCTGTCCGTAAGATTTCGCGCACATGAGGGATGGAAGATAGAAAATCATGAAGAACGTCCTGAGCGTCTTGGATATTAGTATTGGGCTGTTGGAAGCGTAAACTTTTGTGGATTTCTTGTTTCAGCAAATGGGCGATATTGCCCACCCGCATGAGCGTCCATTCTCGCAAGGTGCCTTCACAAATCGCACCTTCCTCATGAAAGCCTGGAAAAAGAATCCGAAGGAGATTTTTACAGATGACCGAAAGTGTTGCCTTGGAAAGCAATCCGTCCGTGTTATGGAGGCCTGTCACCGTTTTATAGGAATCAAGGATCTTTTGGGCTATTTCCGAAAGCGGATTTTCCATTTCCACGAGAAAATATGCCTCGCTCTCCACGAAGATGTCGAGTTCGTAGCTACAAATTAGTTCGTAGTTCGTAGTTCGTAGAAGTTGAGCCGCAAACTACGAACTAACGCGCTCCGTCGGCTATCTTACAAACGACAGCTTTGGCGCTATAACCCGTTCGCTGAAAGTATGTCCTAGTAATATTTTCAGCTACCTGTTGAGCAACCGACTGAGGCACAAGCGCCACAATGGCTCCTCCAAACCCTCCGCCCGTAAGACGCGCTCCATATACATGAGGTTGATTAAGAGACAGTTCCACTAGAAGATCTAATGCGGGCGTACTGTTTTCAAAATTTTCCTGAGAACTGCGGTGGGAAGCCGTCATCAAAGCCCCAAATTGGCATACGTCTCCTTCCCGAAGTAAATCCACCCCTTTGGAAACTCTCTCATTTTCACCGGTAATATGAAGCGCCCTTTTGCGAATTTGACCCTCCGGCAGTTGCAATACCTGTTCGGAGGAGACATCACGGAGAGCGGTAACCTCCAGTAAGCGAGCAGCTTCGAAACAATCCCTGCGACGATCATTGTATTCTCCACCCGTTAAGGCATGTGGGACTCCCGAATGGATGACTAAAAGAACCGTATTGTTAAGGAAAGGAATGGTTTCTATTCGTTCATGTCGGCAGTCGAGAAAAATGGCATGGTTTTTCTTTCCGAAAAGCGACGATACCTGATCGAGAAGTCCACACTGTACACCCACAAATTCGTTCTCCGCCTTGCGACAAAGCTTCGCAAGTTTCAGAGGAGAAAGAGTGAAATGAAAGAGACGGCAGAGAAAAACCGCCGTGGCAACTTCAATAGCCGCCGAACTGGAAAGACCCGCACCCACTGGCAGGGTAGAATCAAATTGAGCCTCAAAACCTTCGATCGCCCATCCTTCCTTTTGCAGAGCCCAGGCGATACCACGAGGATAATCAGCCCAAATTTTTTGAGCCCTCAATTCCTCCTTGAGATCTCCTTCCCACGGAGGAGCTATTTGGCGACTCTGCAAATGCACCCTGTCGGATGCCACCCCTTTTCCGGTAACCGTAATTCCCAGATGGATGGCAGCAGAAAGTACTAATCCTTCATTATAGTCAGTATGATTGCCCAGTAACTCAACGCGACCAGGAGCAAAAGAGGATATTTCGGCCATTGCAATCGCTTATCAGTCTCAAGAATCTTGATCCAGAGGCAATTTCGTTACTTTCTGAGGCGTATAGAGCTTTATCTTACTTGCCAACCCGCAGCATTGTGGCAAGTTTAAAGAAGAACGCTTAATAGCTATATGGATATGAGTGACCAAACACACGATACAACAGCAGCCAAAGCGAAATTGGAAAGCGGTTCCGAAAATGCTCGTAAAGCGTGGGAGACCACAGCTGAAGCGGCCAAAAATGCTGGCATCTCGGTAAAAAAGGAGGCGCAAGAAGCATTTTCCAGCGGCAAGGAGTATTTAGGAAAAGCCGTTCAAAGTTTTGGCGAAGCCGCATCGGAAACATACGGAGCCTTTCGGGGGCAGGCTAATGAGAAAGCGCAGGTTTACCGTGCCAAAGCCGAAACCGCTTTAAACGAAGCCTCCGCCAAAGTAAAAAATGTGCAAAGCGAAGCCGAAGATTATATTCGTACCCATCCCCTTAAATCGGTTGGAGTTGCTTTGGGGGTCGGCTTCTTGTTAGCGGCCATTTTTAGGCGTTAAGCCTGCCGCATAACGATGCCTGATTCCTCAGCAGGGGTGGTACCGGAACTGAGAGCCCTTGTAGGGTCTGTACTGCAGCACGCTGTCGGGTTGATTTCTTTAGTGGGGTGGGAGGGCCGCGAAGCGGGAACTCATTTTCTTCGACTGGCTATTATTTTGGTAGGCGCCCTCTTTCTTTTGCTAGTCAGCTATTTGTTTTTGCTCCTGTTTTTCGTATTTTTCTTATCCCATTGGTCGGGAGTGGAATGGATATGGATCGCTCTGGCGTTTGCCGTTTTACACGGAGGAATAGCTTTCGTGAGTCTCTGGATATTTGCGAAAACCATTTGTAAACCGGTTTTTTCATCGACCCTCGCCGAGATTAAAAGAGACATCGAAATTTTACGCCCTTAGTACACTTTGTTTTGAGTGATAAGTGATGTGACGCAAAAAAGAGAAACCTTGTGGGTTAAAATGGTTTTTTTCTCCCAGAGCTCCTAAAAGTGCGTAATGTCAGTTATAAGAGAACCATGAGTATCCATCCTGCGAAACAAGCCCTTTTAGCAGAGATCAGTCAAAGCCGTGCGGCAGTGGCGCGGGATTTGCGTGCATTAAAAGAGGAGCTTAACGTCGCTGCAAAACTTCGTGCCTCCATTCGCACACATATTCCCTTCTGGTTAGGAGGAGCCACTATGGCGGGCTTCTTTTTCACACGTTTATTTAAGAGACGGAAGCAGGCTCCTCTCCCGCCGCATCCTAAATCTCTGAGCTGGGGGGGAATAAAATGGCTTTCCCTTCTTCGGATGTTCCTTCCGCTGGTAAAATCCGCAGTCGCTGCGTATACGACCAGAAAAATCTATGAGCTGGCGCGACCGATTCGGTAGGATGACTGAATCCGTCTTGTCTTTTACAGCGGGCAGAGGCAGCTATGCATGGGCCTTTTAACAAAGTGCACCCACAGCCTAAAAAGCTACGAACTCACCCAAACATAGGGTACTAATACATGAAAACTTTTGTTATCGGACATAAAAATCCGGACATGGACTCTATTTGTTCGGCGCTCGCTTATGCCGAATTTAAACGCGCCAATGGAGATACCACCGTAATGGCGGCACGTTGCGGAAATACTAATGAGCGAATTGATTATGTGCTGCGGCGATTTGGTTTCGACTCTCCTGTTTTTCTTAGCGACGTCTCCCCGCGTGTGGAAGATGTCATGGAAACCACGGTGGTCACAGCACAATCCGAAGAGCCGATTTTCCATGCACTGTCTCGAATACGAGAGAATAGCATGCGGAGCCTGCCTGTGGTAGATGGTTCGGGCCATTGTATTGGCCTCCTTTCCACTTATAAATTAACGAATTATTTACTTTCGAGAGAACAGGCTTGTACTGTCCATGCCAGCCTGGCTGATATTCGCGAAAGTTTAGGCGCCTCGGTAGCAACGGAATCTCCTTCTTGCAAACCGGAATCCTATTCTCTGCTGGTAGCTGCCGTAGCGGATCATTCTTTCCGTTCTCTTCTTGGACATGTTTCTCTCAGGACAACTATTGTCATCGTGGGAGATCGCCCCGATATTTTGGAGATGGCGGCTGCGGCAGGTGTGGGAGCTCTTCTTCTGACGAGAGGCACTCAACCCTCACCGGCCATATTGAAATTATGTCAAAAAAACGGCACGACCGTTTTGCTGACTGCTTGGGACACTTCAAGCGCTCTCATCCACCTCCGCAGCGCCGTTCGGGCCGGTCAGATGGTGAATGAGGAATTTCCCTCTCTCCCGGCGGATTTACCTCTGGAAGAAGCCCGCCGCACATTAGCCCTTTCTTCTCAATACGCTTTTCCCGTTCTAGGAGAAAATGGAATGTTGTTAGGGATTTTCTCTAAGAGTGATTTCCTCAAACGAGTGCCGAGACAGCTCATTCTCGTCGATCATAATGAACTGAGCCAAGCAGTTACCGGAGCACACGAAGTTCCTGTCATCGAAATTTTGGACCATCACCGACTGGGATCCATTCACACGGAAACGCCCATCCTTTTTATGAATCGTCCCGTTGGGTCGACGTGTACTATCGTGGCCGATATTTATCAGGCGGCTCAACAACCGATTCCGAAAAATGTCGCTGGTATTTTGATGGCCGGTTTGATTTCTGATACTCTCAACCTCACTTCTCCCACAACCACTCAAGTGGATCAGGAAATTCTTGCGATGCTTGCGCAAATCACTGCAATCCATCCCTCTCATCTCGCTGAAGAAATTTTTTCCGTGGGTTCTCCACTTCTCACTTTAACGCCGCAGCAAGCTATCACCACGGATTGCAAGGAATACCGCGAACGAGGCCATACCTTCACTGTCTCCCAAATCGAAGAACTCAGTTTCTCTCATTTTGCGGATAAACAAGAAAGCTTAGTCCAAGCCTTGGAAAAATTCCGCTTGGAACACGACCATCTTTTTTCCGCCCTCTTAGTGACCGATGTAAACACCCAGAATTCTCTTCTCCTCGTGCGGGGAAGCGAAGATTATCTTTGCCAAATTGACTACCCAGCCGAAGACCGCTTTGTTTGGCAATTGCAGGGAATTGTCTCTCGCAAAAAGCAACTCCTCCCTTATTTAAGTGGTCTCTTAGCAAAAAAAAGAGCGCTCACAAATCTTGATCCACTGATATAGCAAAGCCAGCATCATATGATCCTCATCAATCTCGGTGCTGGCGTAGCGTTGATCATGTTAGGGGTGCGGTTCTTACGTAAGGGATTGGATCGATTTCTTGGGGGACGCTTCATTGACTGGCTACGACGGTTTACGGGCAACAGATTTTCTTCTCTTTTCGCGGGAATCATTACTGGTGCGCTCTCAGCATCATCCACGGGTATTTCCATTCTCACTGCCCAGATGCTCGAAGCGGGAAGCATCCGTGCGACCAGCATGCTTGCCGTTCTTCTCGGTGGCAATATCGGGATCACTTTTCTTGCGCATCTCGTTTCTTTTAATCTGAAAGATGATTCGGGAATCTTCCTTTTTCTAGGAACCCTTGGCTTTCTGTTCTTCAGAAATCAGAAATTGCGGGGCATTAGCCAATGTGTTCTCGCGCTAGGTCTCATATTTCTATCGATGTTCTTTATTGGAATGGGCGCAAACCAGATCGGCGCGAACCGAGACATGGATATGGTTCTTTTCATTCTCGATAATCATCCCGTTTTCCTGGGGCTGATAGCAGCCATGCTGGCTGTACTGATGCAGAGTTCCACTGCAACCATAGGACTCGGCATCGGTCTCGCTACGAGCCAGGTCTTACATCCATCCGACATGATTCCGTGGATACTGGGCACAAACATTGGTCTCGCCATGACTTCACTCATTGTGTGTTGGGGGACACTGGAAGGCCGACGGATTGGATACGCAAATCTGCTTGCGAAATTTGGGGTCGCCATCCTCCTCATGGTATGTTTTTCAACCAAAATACTTCCCACTCAAATCAACTTCCTTCCGATCAACCATGTCCTGCCTGTGGAACATACCCTTTTCAATGTCATCGTTGCCGCAATGGCCTTGCCATTCCTGCATCCCCTGCTTGCTATCACAAAACAATGGCTTGTCCCTGATCCCGAAGAAGCAAGCATTACGGGAAGCCAACCCGGAACATTTCTGGATCCGCAAGCTCTGAACAGCCCTTCCATCGCACTTGCATATGCCACCAGAGAGTCTCTTCGGATGGTGGATGACATTCGCCTGGGACTGCAACATCTTGTGCTGGCAAAAAAGACCGGCAATGCCACTCTTGTAAAAACGGTGAAACATTCGGGCGAGCGGATAGACAACCTGAATCAGAATATCATGCTCTACCTAGGACAACTGGGAGAGGAGTTGAGCGATTATGACCGCAACTGGCAGCTTATTTTGCTGAATTTTTCCAATGAATTAAAAATGGCTGGTGATGTCATTGAAAAAAAACTTTGTGATGCTATTACCAAGCAGATATCCGAACTCACCACCCTGACAACTGATGAAGTAGAAATGTTCGATCACCTTTTTGCTTCAATCATCAGGCATCTGGATATTGCAGCCAGCCTGGTTTCCGATAGGAACCTCGCGCGAGCGACAGAATATCTCGCTGAAAAGAACCAGATGGATTCTCTATGCCTTCGGACCAAACAAGCTCGCTTCCAGGACTTCCGGAAAACTGATAAGCAGAGTCTCTCTGCTACGCTATGCTTCCTAGACATGATAGATGCCTTGCAACGCATAGATGACCATATCAGTTCCGTAGCCTCTCTGATTATTTCCGAACACCGCTCATAATCAAAGAGAGGGCGGAATCAAAATTTGTTGTACTCCGCGAACTACCCACTCCGGGTATTTCGCCCTATAGCGGAATTCCGCTATAGGATACTCAAATGGAATCAGTACATTTTCTGATTCTTCTCTCAATTTTTCGAAAAATACATCGTCGCATTTTCAAGAGAAAAAATACTTCCCCTTGGTTTCTCTTTCATTTTATTTAGTGATGTTACGCAAAAAAGGGAAATCTTGTAGGCTAAAATGGTTTTTTTGCTCCCAGAGCTCCTCAAAGTGCGTGCCGTCAGTTATTTATCTATAATAGGGCTTCAGAAACGGAACCCAGCTGCTTTACGGAACCCACCTGCTTTTTTTGTCACAAAAAACACTCACAAGATTTTTATGCGACCCCGCCGCGCATTGATTCGAATTGGAGGCATGCTGTGCATATTACTAGTGCTGGCTGCGTGTTCTCCCACCGCACCATCCAATGAACTAGTGATTGGAATGGATCTTTCCTATCCCCCTTTCGAAACCATTCAACCGGATGGTTCCCCAGGCGGCGTGAGCGTCCAAATTGCCGAACATTTAGGTGCTTATCTGCACCGTCCCATCCGTATTGAAAATATTCCCTTTATTGGGCTGATTCCTTCTTTGCGGAGCCATAAGATAGACCTGATCATTTCTTCGATGACAGATACACCCGAACGACGCAAATCGATTGAATTTTCAGAACCCTATCTGACGATCGGGTTGGCATTGCTGAGTCAAAAGGGATCGGGAATCCATAGCGTTCACGAACTCAACTTTTCCACACGCAAGGTAGCTGTACGACAGGGAACTACAGCCCAAATCTGGGCTCTCAAAAATTTGCCTCAGGCGCTCCTCCTCGCTTTCGAAAAAGAATCCGCAGCCGTACGCGAAGTGGCTCAGGGAAAGGCAGACGCTTTTCTTTACGACCAAATGTCCGTCTGGAAATATTCGCAACTCTATCGGGATAAATGCGAAGCTCAGTTAATGCCTTTTAGTCATGAAGAATGGGCCATCGGTCTTCGTATCGGCGACACTGCATTGAAAGATCAGGTAAATGCATTCCTCCAGGAATTCCGACAGCAAGGAGGATTTTACAGATTGGGAAACGAATATCTCATGGATCAAAAACGTGCTTTCCGTCAGTTAGGGATTCCTTTTTATTTCTAAGTGATGTTACGCAAAAAAGAGCCACCTTGTAGGTTAAAATGGTTTTTTGCTCTCAGGGCTCCTCATCATGTTTGGTAGCAAAATATCTCGCTGGTTTTTTGACCGCCCTCAAACTTCAAACAGTATTCGAACCTTTCATTTACTGTTTGTCCTTTGCCTTCTTGCTTTGGCCAGTTGGTGGATTTTTGCGGGAGAATTGGAAGGTTGGGATCGTGTATGGCCTTATCGGTGGACTTTTTGGAAGGGCTGGATCTTAACGCTGGAACTGTCTGTTTCCACCCTTTGTTTGAGTGTCGTCATTGGATTGGCGGCGGCCCTGGCAAGAAAGGCTTCTTTTTTTCCCTTACGAAGCCTGGCTGCAATTTATGTGGAAGCCATTCGAGGAATGCCTCTTTTGGTCATCATTCTTCTTTTTTACTACGTCGTAGCGCACAAATTTCATCTGGAGAACCGATTTGTTGCAGGCATCTTTGTTCTATCACTCTTTTCGGGAGCCTATTTGTCGGAAATTTTCGCGCCGGCATTGAAAGTGTCGGTCAATCACAGTGGGAGTCTGCACGTGCCATTGGCCTGACACGGACGCAGACTGCCTGTTTTGTGGTATTTCCTCAAGCTTTACGCCACGTCTTGCCTCCTTTGGCCGGCCAATTCGCTTCGCTCATCAAGGATTCCTCTCTCCTATCAATCATTGCTATTCAAGAGTTTACACTTGCTGCGGAACAGATCAATTCCGCTACCTTCACGAATCTGGAAAGCTTTTTTCCTCTCGCGGTGGGATACTTAATTTTAACATTTCCTATCTCATTAATTTGCAAATGCTTAGAAAAACGCATGCGTTATGAGACTTGAGCTCTCCGGCGTGCGGAAAGCCTTTGGAAAACATGTCGTTCTGGCCAATGCAAACCTCGACGTCTCTTTTGATCACGTCTTAGCAATATTAGGACCCTCCGGCGGAGGCAAAACCACGTTACTGCGCATCATCGCGGGTTTGGAATATCCGGATGCGGGCCAGGTATCGATAGATGGGGAAGTTGTCGATTACCGCGAAGAGGCTTTGTTATGGTATCGGCGCCGACTCGGAATCGTATTTCAGGCCTACAATCTCTTTCCTCACCTGAGTGCCCTGGAAAACGTCTGTCTCCCCTTGGAAAAAGCGCATGGAGTGGATCGCAAAAAGGCTCATCAGCTTGCCATGGAAACCTTGGAGCGCTTGCGATTAGTCGACCATGCCCATAAAAAGCCCTCTCAACTCTCGGGGGGACAGCGCCAACGAGTCGCAATCGCACGCGCGTTAGTCGTTCAACCCAAGTTTCTTTTGCTAGACGAACCCACTTCCGCATTGGACCCGGAAATGACGGCGGAAGTACTGGATGTCATTGCAGGACTGGGACGCGAAGGACGCAAACTCTTGTTAGTCACCCATCAGATGGGATTCGCCAGAAGAACGGCCAGCCGCGTTGCATTTGTTGCAGAAGGAAAAATAGCAGAAGTTGCTTCTGCGGAAGATTTTTTTCAACATCCAAAGACCGAGCTGGCAACTCGCTTCCTTGAAAAGATTCTAAAATACTGAAGATTAGTACTCGAATGCTTCGATCCGTATTTTTAAGTTTCTTTGTTTTTTTCCTGCATGTGGCTCCCCTCCAGCTATTGGCCTTACCGGGGCTGCCAGGGCTTTCCGCCGCAACACCGAATCCTTCTCCAAAACAGGGAGCCACCGAAAAATCTATCCCTGATCAACTCCAAGATGCCCAGCGATCCATCGGGGAAGCGCAGGACACTTTGACGCGCATGCAAAGCGCTGAGACAGTCAATGCTCTCGCCGCCGCAGGCCTCCCCGCAACTCTCCAGTCAGAACTCACAATAGCCGCCGGAAACGGCCTCCGGAACTTTCAACGCTATGCGGAAAATCTCAAAACACTCGCCCGTTTCCAAAAAAATGAGGAAGCTCGAAAAGCCTTAGCAGAAACTGACACCGAAACGGATCCCCCCGAAATTTCTTTGATCCGAGACCGTCTCAATTCTACCAAGCAGACCTTGTCCTCCGCTACGAACGAACTGAAAATGCTTTCGGACAGCACACAAGAAGCTGCAAACTTACTTCCCAAGCTAGAGCAAGCCATCAGGCAATTTCCCGAAAATCCGACTGACGCGGATCACTGGCAATTGACACTGGCAAAGCTTCAAAAAACAGAAGCGGAATCCACGGTGCTCGCGAATGTAGTTCGGAAAAAAGTTTTAATACTTCGGATCACCACCCTTCAACAGGATGCAATTGCCGACAAGAAACTCCTCCAGGCAGATGCCACATCCGCTCAACCCGAACAGAGAACCGAGGCGCTCGCTCGATTGGACAAAGAACGCCTGAAAATTAACCGTCAGCTTCAAGAAGCAAATAAACGGGATCGGATAGCCCAGATTGCCTTGGACAAGACTCGGGAAACCTATCTCAAGAAACGTAACACTGCAGGAAATGCGGACCTGGTGCCGGAGCGACAACAATACGATCTTGCCCAAGCAGAAGCCGAAACTGCCGAAGAAATCATCGAATCCAGCCGAATTTTTTTGCAGATCCTAGATACCGAGACCACACACTGGAAATACATTGCAAAGCTGAAGTCCGGTATTTCCGCCGAAGAAGGACGGAAGGGAGCCGATGCCCTGAACCACCAACTCGAGCTCATTCGCAAGTGGAAGCCTCAATTAGAACAGGAAGTACGTTCCAAACAAATCGCTATGGAAGGTCTCAAGAGACGCTTAGCAGACAAATTGCCGGAATCAGATAATAATTTCCTTAATAACAAACTAAAATTACTCCAAGAACAAATCAGTATTCAGCAACATCTGCTTTGGCGCGTGGAAACCCTGAATTGGCGGTTATTGAATTGGGTTGAGCAGCTAAAACAAATGGCGCCTCCCCGCGCCTTGCGCAATGAGTTTAAACAAATATGGTCCAATGTTTATTCCGCTCTTTGGGGTGCTATTCACTATGAGGTTTTCCATTTTAAAGACACCGAGATGATAGGCGGAAATCAAGTGGTAATTGCCGAACGCTCTGTAACCGTAGCGCGCATTGTGCTAGCACTCCTTTTATTTTTATTAGGTTACAAATTTTTAATTAAACTCGCTAAATTTATTATTCGCTCAGTTCAAGTGCGTTTTGAAATCCCCATAGCACGCACTACTCTTTTGGAAAAGTTTCTCTTTTACATAATGACCATCTTTCTGGTCCTTTTTGCCCTCAGTTGGGCAAGAATTCCCCTCACCATTTTCGCTTATCTGGGAGGCGCCTTGGCTATCGGAATAGGGTTTGGCGCACAAAATTTGATCAATAATTTTATCAGTGGAATTATCGTCTTATTTGAACGCCAAATCAACGTAGGCGACATCGTGGAAGTGGATGGAAATGTGGGAGAGGTCATCAAACTCGGCAATCGCTGTTCCCGTATGAGACGAGCAGATGGAGTGGAAATGCTGGTTCCTAATAGTCTGCTTCTTGAAAAAAACGTAGTGAATTGGACTCTCTCGGATCTCGATCATCGCTTCGAGTTTACTTTTAGCGTCGTTTATGAAACTGCCGTGGAAAAAGTGACTCAACTCGTCAAGCAGGCTTTTTCCGAAACACCTCATATTCTTTCCCAACCCATTCCCTGCATCTTCTTCGAAAAATTCGGAGACAGCGGCCTCATATTTGGCGTCTATTATTGGGTGAAACTTTATAAAGGACTCGACGCTCGCCAAATTGGAAGCAACCTTCGTACACGCATCAATCAGCTCTTCAAGGATGAAGACATCCAAATGCCATTCCCTCAACATGAGGTACATTTGGATGCCCCACTCCGCGTACAAATCGAATCTAATATGAGTTCGTAGAGCACCTATCCTACAAAAACCGCTGATTTTCCCTCATTATTTTTAATTGAAAGATCTGGGTGATAACGTTCCAAAACTTTCCAAACTTCCTCATTGCCTGTTTGTACAGCCAAATGTGCGGGAGTATTTCCATTATTGGATTTATAATTTAAAATAGACTCACGCTCCTGATTGCCATCCAGTATTTTTTCAATGACTTCTTTTACATTTCTGAGCGGCCTCCCATCCGGCTGCCTTGCCGATAAAATAGAATGTAATACAGTAGTATTATTTTTTGTATTATTCCTATTAATTCCATTTTGTATTAATAGATTTAATGTCTGATGAATAGGCGATAGGTAAAATACCGGGAACCTTATCCCAATCCTTCTATCCCCTGGAGGATATCCATATCCCCGCCACCTGTATTTATCATGATGCCCCTTATAGGCAATCACCCATACATCCAATAAATTCCCTCCATCAGGACTCTGTATATCATTAATATTAATCCCTAAACTCATTAATTTATCAAGCCCCTCCATGAGTTTTTTGGCATTGGCGCGCCCTATTGCGATAACCACTTTTTTAACAGTCTCATTAACTTTATTTAACCGTGATTCCGGGAAATTCTTTGGCGCCTTAAATCTGTATAATTTTTCTAACGGAAACGATGGTAAATACGTTGAGTTTGCATTTGCCAATGACGATAAACGCCTGGAGATTCCTCTTGTAAAAAATCTGAGTTTGTCATCCGGCTTCACTGAAGAAGCATCCGGTTTTTCAGGCGGTTTTTCTTCTGTTTGCACATTTTCATTTCCGGAAGCAGATCGTCGCGGCGCGTATTGATTTGGCACAGGCAAACCCATAAGGAGGTGGGGAAATGATGGCAAATGTCTCTCTCGTATATTCATCCTGATATGATACCACAAATTTGCATTTATAGTTAATAACAGAGGGTTAAAAAAATATAGTGAACAGTAATTGGGTAGGCGGGACTCATGCCCACTCGACTGACATTAACCATCGAATAGTAAATTACGCTCATTGAGCGTTAATTTCCGCCATACTCCCGGCACAAGGTCCGGAGGGAGTGCAAGTCCCCCCATACGTACCCGCAGCAAGCGCAGGGTAGGATGCCCCACAGCAGCAGTCATTTTTCGTACCTGTCGATTGCGCCCCTCTTGTAGTTCCAATAGCAACCAAGAGGTAGGCACAGAAACACGAATGCGGATGGGCGGCACACGATCGGGCACCGGAGGGGAAGCGATTTTTCTTATTCGAGCCGGACGAGTTTTGTGGCCTTGAATCAGGATCCCGCAGCGCAACCGTTCCAGCGCCACTTCGCTTGGAGCTCCCTCTACCTGCACCTGGTAAGTACGCCAGTGCCCTGCTCGTGGATCCAGCAACCGCGAAGAAATCGATGGTTCATCACTCAAGAGCAACAGCCCCTCGGAATCGAGATCCAGTCGACCCATCGGATAGACTCGAGGAGGAAACCCAAATTCCGCGAGAGTGCGTTGTCCGGACACTTCCGGAGTAAATTGAGAAATCACTCCATATGGTTTATAAAAAAGAAGAATCATGGGACATCCTCCACCTATATATTCTAAAAATTGCGATTGGTAGCAACGTTGCATGATTGTCGCTTGATTCGAGGTGGACGTGCAGGATCCTCCTGGTATAACCTGATCTTTTTATGGCTTATACCACCCCTTCACTCGATTATCCCTTTGCAGCTTTGGAACCTCACATCGATGCCAAAACCATGGAAATCCACCATGACAAGCATCATGTCGCTTATGTCACCAATCTCAATAAAGCTTTGGAAAGCGCTCCCCATCTCGCTGAACAGCCCATAGAGAAACTCGTTGCAGACCTTTCGGCAGTCCCGGATTCCATCCGAACGACTGTACGCAATAATGCCGGAGGCCATATCAATCATACTTTCTTTTGGAAGCTCATCGGTCCTGGAAAAGGCGGAGAGCCCAAAGGGAAATTAGCGGACGCCATCAAAGCTAAATTCGGGTCTTTCGAGGACTTCAAAGCAAAATTTGAAGCCGCGGGCGCAGCTCGTTTTGGCAGTGGCTGGGTCTGGCTCGTCATCAACAAAAAGGGTGAACTTGAAATTCTCTCCACACCCAATCAAGACAATCCTCTTATGGACGGCTTACGTCCCATTATTGGAGTTGATGTCTGGGAACACTCCTATTATTTGAAATACCAAAACCGGCGTCCCGAATATCTAAAAGCCGTTTGGAATGTCATCGATTGGGACTCTGCGGAAAAAAATTATCAATCCTAACTGACGTGACGCACTTTGAGGAGCTCAGGAAGCAAAAAAACCATTTTAGCCTACAAGGTTTCCCTTTTTTGCGTCACATCACATCCTAATATTAGTGGGGTATTCGGAGAGTGAGCTCAGAGACACCATCGCTTAAAATGGCCTGCGACGAACCATCCATTGCCGCGAACTAAGAACTTCCAACTTCTACCCACTACGCACTCACATGGCTTTTCTTAATGCCCATTATCTGAAACTAAAAGCAGGCTACCTCTTTCCCGAAATTAACCGACGAGTCAAAGCATTTTGCGATGCACACCCCGGTGCTCTCCCACACTTGATTCGCTGCGGAATCGGTGATGTGACGGAACCGCTTCCCCTCGCTGCACGCGAAGCATTACACAAAGCAGTAGATGAGTTGGGCCATCGCGACACTTTTCACGGTTATGGACCGGAGCAAGGCTATCCATTTCTACGCCATACCATTGCCGAAAACGACTACCGTAACCGCGGAATTTCGGTGGAAGATGATGAAATTTTTGTTTCTGACGGATCCAAATGCGACTGCGGAAATATTCTGGATATTTTCGGACATCAAAATCGCATCGCCGTGATGGATCCCGTTTATCCTGTGTATGTGGATACCAATGTCATGGCGGGCCATACCGGAGACCTCAAGGGAACAGCAGAATATAGCGGTTTGTTTTATCTCGCTTGCACTTCCGAAAATGGCTTTGTACCGGAAATCCCAAAGCAACCCGTTGATATTATTTATCTCTGCTACCCAAACAATCCTACGGGCACGGTGGCTACGCGAGAGCAGCTGACTACCTGGGTGGAATATGCCTTAGCCCACAGAGCCATCATTCTTTTTGACGCAGCCTATGAGGCATACATCACGGACCCCGCTATTCCTCATTCCATTTACGAAATTCCTGGTGCTAGAAAATGCGCCATAGAATTTCGCAGTTTTTCCAAAAATGGCGGATTTACTGGCGTTCGGTGTGCCTTCACCATACTGCCCAAGGAATTGGAGGCAGACACAGGTACGGGCGAGTTCAGACCTCTTCATCCCCTATGGAATCGACGTTTTAGCACAAAGTTTAATGGCGTGGGATATCCTGTGCAGCGTGCCGCTGAAGCCTTATATTCCCCCGAGGGCAAAACTCAAGTAGCCGACCTCATTCAACACTACATGGGCAATGCCCACATTCTGCGGGAAGCTGTCGCCGCTTGCGGTCTCCCTGTTTTTGGAGGCATCAATGCCCCCTACCTTTGGGTGCGCGGTCCGAAAGGAGGCTCCTCGTGGGAATTGTTCGATCGCATCCTCGAAGAAGCAAATGTCGTCATCACACCCGGAAGCGGCTTTGGCGAAGCCGGTGAAGGCTATTTCCGAATCTCAGCCTTTAACAGCCGCTCCAATGCCAAAGAAGTGGCAAAACGATTACAGCGGATCAGTTGGTAGCATTTTATAGCAGAAAAGAAAGGAATTCCGCTATAACTCCCACTATTTTGCTGCAGCCCAAATTCTATGGACATCCTCATGTTCATCGAGAGCGTGAAGGAATTCACCAACAGCTTGTTTTTCGTCTTCACTCAATTCCGGATAATTTTTTGCAATATAGCCCAGCTCGCTGGTGATGACTTTCCAACCATTCTGCCGCAGCCATTGGGACACGGAATGCACGGCGGTACGATCTGTGATAAACCGGCCGCCCATTCCTTCTGGTGGAATGTCATCATTTTGTGCATGGGACAGGCCTTCCACATCATTCGCTCCCGCCTCAATGGCAGCAGTTTCAAGATCCACCGCGGCGCTCAGGGAATATGCCTCTACCAATCCCACATGATCAAAAAGAAACTTATTGCTGCCCGGCGTTCCGAGTTGTCCCTTTTTAAACAGAACTCGAATTTCCGGAGCAGTGCGATTGTTGTTATCAGTGACCACCTCGACGATTACAGGTACTTTATGCGGGGCATAACCTTCAAAAGCAATATGCTCAAGAGTGGACTTTCCCCCCTCTGAGCCGGCTCCCTTCTGAATGGCGCGTTCGATCACATCGCGAGAGACACTTTCCTTGCGCGCCTTTTCAACGGCTGCAAAAAGGCGCGCATTCGTATCCGGATCCGCACCTCCCTGCTTGGCCGCAAGGGTAATTTCACGAACTAATTTGCCGGTTGCTTGTGAGCGCCTCAGCGAGGCGACTTCTCTTTTGGCTAAAAGCCACTGACGTCCCATGCCTCCGTAGACTGCCTGAAATGCAAAGAGGAGTCACGAAATTTTACATTGAAGAGCCTATTTTGTAACTTGGATAAGCTCGTTTTTAATACAGCCGTTTCGGGTATTTATCTCGTCCATGGTTGGCTTCATTTCCCCTGTAGCCGGGTTTTGAAAAATCAATCCTTCATAGGAAGGAGGCAGATCCTCATGGGGCGGTTCCTTTTTTTCTTCTGTATTCTTCTCTAAATCTTTGTCTTTTATTTGATTATTTTCAGATTCAGAATTTTTGGGTGCCTTAGCCTTCTCCTCATCGGATATCAGATCAACACCTATCAGAACAACCATCAAGCCTACCGCCCCCACACAATATCCCCCCAATGCGAGTCCCAGAATCAGTCCCACCCCCGCCACCGCCCACACAGGAGGAAAAGCAAAACCAAGTATCAGGCCACTCGCAAATATCCCCACTCCTATGACTCCTATTGCTAGCCCAATACCGGATATTATATATGCAGATTTTGTCCGTTTCCACCATTTTTCGTTCGTTTTTGGTTTCTGAATATTTGATACTTTTTCCTTATCTGAGAGGGTCGAATTTTGTTTTAAAAGAGGCGTTTTCTCACCGCATTTATCCTTAGCGAGTAAGGAAGATTTGTTTTTTACTTCATATCGAATATTAGTATTTATATGTTGCTGCTGTTCTTTTTCAACAAGATCATTAATAGAATTTCGTTTTTGTATATTTAGTTTTATAGAATGAAAATCGCTGTTTGAGGTTTTTTCATCGTTCTTATGTGAGAAGATTTTCCTCGGACTTCCACCTGATGAAATATGTGATATTTTTTTTATATCATCTTTATTTTCCAATGGCCCATACTTCACTAAAATAGGAAACAATTTTTTAAAATATTCTAATCTTCCCATAATAATCTTCCCATTACTAATTTAATTCCCCAAGGAATGTTTTCAAAATATAAATCATCCAAAATTTAAGTAAAAAATACTATCAGACTTTACGTAGATTCACGCAGATTTGTCAGTCCCCACTACTCTCTGCTCACAAATAAATAGGATAAACTGCCCTAAAAACGGCTACTGTCTAGTAAAGTGCTCTGCGCAGATCTTTGAAGGCCTGCCCGAGAAATTGAGCGACGTCACCCGCTAATAGGGATTCAGGCGATTGCTGATCCGAAAAAATAGCGATTTCAGCGGCGCGACCGCATAACCATGCGCCGGCGCTAGCAGCTTGGCGAGGGGGTAAACCTTGGCCGAGGAGAGCTCCGCACACTCCTGTAAGGGTGTCCCCCATGCCTCCGGAGCCCATACCCGGATTCCCCGTGCTGTTAAAAAGGGAAGGGGATCCCTTTTCCGCGATCAGCGTACGGGCGCCCTTAAGAAGAAGCGTCACATTGGGATAAGCCGCGAATGTTTCCGCGGCCGCGCGACGAGAAAGATTTTTCAATGAAGGTGCTAAGCGTGCGAATTCCCCAGGATGAGGAGTCAGCAAACGAGGACCTCGGCATTCCTGCAGCATATCCGGTCGGGTCGCAAGGGCGTTCAGTGCATCGGCATCTATGACACTAGGCATTGGCGCTTCACGCACTATTTCTAAAATTTCATCTCTTCTTTCCCCTCCCAACCCCGGTCCGATGCAAAGGGCATCCAAAGGCTGTTGGAGAATTTCGCGGAAGGAGCGAATGGGATGGATGATCGCCTCTGCGGGAAGGCAAGTAGCTATGAGGGAATGTAATTCTTCCGTGGCAAAGAGGGTCACATAGCCAGCGCCCGCACGTAGCGCAGCATGAGTACAGAGTCGCGCAGCGCCAGGAAATTTGCGAGAACCCGCTAGAATTCCCACTCGTCCATACATGCCTTTGTGAGAATCGAAGTGGCGGGGCAGCAACCAAGGCCGAAGAAGAAGCGGCGTAATCAGCTCTGCCGGATCTCCTGTGTTGGCAACTAATTCAGGGAGCGGAACCCATGCTAATCGCCCCACATATTGAGTAGCCGAGTCCGCTAAAAGTCCTTCTTTTACAAATCCTATAGTGGCAGTAAGATCCGCTTGTACGCAGAGAGAAGCGGGTTGACCACTCTCAACATCCAGACCCGTAGGAATATCTGCGGACAAAACCCAAGCGCCTTCTTCTCTCCGCAGTCGGCAAATCTCTTCAATTGCACTACAAATTTCCGTATGGAGAGGACCGCGCGCACCGATACCCAGAAGACCGTCCAATACCACCAGGCAAGAAGCTGAAGGCGCTCGTATCAGCCGGCATACCTGACGAAATTCCGCTAATTTTTTGGCAGGAAGCTTGCCGAGTGTTGTCTCCGGAAAAGCTCCGAAAAACTCCGCTGTCCATCCCCATTCCACCAGAATGCGAGCAGCCACTAACACATCCCCCGCATTATTTCCTTTACCCCCCCATACCACCAATCTTCCGGGACGCGGATGAAACTGAGAGACGATGCGGGCAATCGCTTCGCCAGCAACCTCCATGAGAGCTTCCGGCTGTACACCTCGAGCGAATGCGAAAGTCTCTACCGCTTTCATTTGTGAAGGGGAAAGTAACATATCAAGGAGATGAATTGAAGCGCCTTTTAAAGCACTTTATCTTTAATCACTGATGTTACGCAAAAAAGGGAAACCTTGCAGGCTAAAATGTCTTTTTTCTCCCAGAGCTCCTCGAAGTGCGTAACATCAGTGATTAATTCAATCGGAGGGTATAAAAAACCCATAAGGTTTTCTATTTAAATACCACATCCCAGTATATCTTTATAGGATGAGTAAGATACAACCCCCTTCCACTGACTGCTCTTTTCTACGGAAATTGCCTTTTCTACGGGAAAAAAATGCTGAATCCACGCCTTCTTCTTTTACTTATTCCCAGTTCATACAAGGGGAAAGGTGTAGAAAAACGATTTTCCTAAAGCGCCAATCCGCCAATCAATCAGAGCCAATTATAAGTTGGAATCTTCAAAGCCACAAAAATTATAAAAGCGAAAATATATTAGCCATTGTTTCAGCTAATAGCGATTCCCATATTAGTTATCCGATCCTTACTTACACTGGAAACATTAATTGTATTTCCAGCTGTGGCGAGACTCCACTATTTTGTGCTGTAAGATCAAACAAATTCAAATTTTGTGAGGCACTGCTCCAGCATGGAGCTAAAATTAATGTTTCTAATTATGCAAACGAAAGTATATTACATGTGGCTTTAAAAAATGGCTTTATTGATATAGCAAAGCTTTTAACCAAAAAAGGAGCCAGCGTGAATTCAAAAGATAACCTTGAGCAGACACCACTGTTTTTAGCCGTAAAATTGGAGAATTATGAACTTTGTCATATGCTGCTTCAACATGGAGCTCATGTGAACTGCAAAGATACCAAAGGTTGCACCCCATTACACCTGGCTGCACAAAAATCCCGCATCGATATAGCAGATCTCCTCATTACTTATGGAGCTGATATGAAAGCTAAAAACAAAAATAATAAGACTCCATATGATTTAACAAAAATGATTTTAACACAAAAGAATGGGATAGAAACCCTTGAAAAACCTGATGCTTTTTATACAGATGATATTAATATCTTTAAACAAGATGGAACAAACAAAAATTCGCTTATAATGACGAAAAAAATAGAAAGAATTCTTGAAAAATTGGATCCTGCTAAGTTGCAGGAAACACCTCCCCCTTCCTTAAGGAGTCGTATCAGTACGCTATTTGACCGTATCAGGAAGCGCTTGGGATTTCAACACAAACAAGCAGATACCATTTCTGAGCATTTTTAAAATGCCATCTCATTGACTAAGGAGTAAACAAATCCTTCAATTTTTCATAGAAAGAGCGATGGATGGGGGTATTATGATCCCCGCAAAGCTCGGCAAATTCTTCCAACTTCTTACGTTGTTCGTTATTCAAATTTGTCGGAACTTCCACTTGGATTTTCACGTGTAAATCGCCGCGGCCAGAATTGTGCAACGTAGGCATTCCATGATTTCGAACACGAAAGATCGTTCCGTTCTGGGTGCCAGCTGGGATTTTTAGAGACACCGTATTTTTGAGAGTGGGGACCTGGATCTCGCCACCCAACACGGCCATGGTAAATGTAAGAGGAACTTCGCAATAAAGGTCTGCGCCCTCTCGTTGAAACATACGATGTTCCCGAATGTGAATCACCACATAGAGATCGCCCGCATAGCCGCTTCGAATACCCGCTTCACCTCCTCCCGACGAGCGCAGACGAGAGCCATCTTCAATACCAGCGGGGATTTTTAATTTAATGCGTGAAGTTTTCTCTACGCGGCCTTCGCCACCGCAGGATCGACAAGGTTTTTCGATGACATGTCCAGTTCCTTGACACGTGGGACATGTCTGAGCCACTTGAAAAAATCCTCGGGCGGCCACAACCTGTCCGCGGCCATGGCACATGGGGCAGACAATTGCTTTGGATCCGGATTGAGCGCCTGTTCCTTCACAGCAATCGCAAGCGTCCAATTTTCGAATCTCAATTTCCTTTTCGCATCCCAGAGCCGCCTCTTCGAGGGCAATTTGCATGTCGTAGCGGAGATCCGCTCCTCGCTGACGTCCATTGCCATCGCCTCGGCCTCCGCCGAAGAATTGCTCAAAAATTCCCCCGCCTCCTTCGGTACCAAAAACTTCTCGGAAAATATCGAATGGATCGTGCCCTCCTCGCGGGGCTCCTCCTCCTTGTTGAAAGGCGGCGTGGCCATAGCGATCGTATGCGGCTCGTTTGTCCGCATCCATGAGCACATCGTACGCTTCCCCGAGCTCTTTGAAGCACTCCTCCGCTTCGTTATCTCCCGGATTTTTGTCCGGATGAAATTTTACCGCGAGTTTCCGATAGGAACGCTTAATTTCATCGGCAGTCGCACTTTTTGAAATGCCGAGAACCTCATAGTAATCCCTTTTATCCCTCATGAATTTGCGGTACCTTTGGATACCACTACGATAGAGGGGCGTAGAAGCCGATCCCGCAGCTTATAGCCATTTCTCAGTTGGCGAATGATATTCCCTTCTTGCACCTCATCGCTATGTTCTTGGCTCACCGCTTCATGGAAATTGGGATCAAAAGGGAGACCGACTGTTTCGATGATCTGAACGCCGCTATCTCTGAGAAAGTCGAGGAGTTGTTTTTGTACCATGGTCATACCGACTAGGATACTACCACTTGAAGAGTCGGTGCCTTTGGCGGCCTCCAGGCCTAGTTCAAAGCTGTCCACTATGGGCAGGAGGCGTTCCAGTAAGGCCGCATTGGCATATCGAATGGCATCTTCTTTTTCACGAACGATGCGCTTACGATAATTATCCAGTTCAGCTTGGCTCCGCAGGGCTAAATCTTTGTATTTTTCCGCTTCGATTTTAAGAGCTTCTGACTCGGACAAAATGGAAGCCTGGTCAGCTTCCGGTACGGCGGAGGAGGAGGGCGCTTGCGTATTATTTTCCGCTGGTTCGGGTGTATTCATAACTTTCTGATGGCGATAAGGGTGATGTCATCGTGTTGCGGATAGTTTCCCGCAAAACCTTTAAGATCTTCTGTCAGCCGCTTGACCACGCCTGCCGCCCCTTCGATAGCGTTGGCTTGAAGTCCTTGAATCAGGCGGGGCATTCCAAATTCCTGACCGGTTTCTTCCAGTGCCTCTGTGGCACCATCGGTATAAAGCAACAGGCAATCGTTCGGGTTGAGGCGAAACGAAAAGTCCGCGCACACTCTATCGAAGACCTCTCCGCTGTCAATTCCAAGAGCCATCCCTTTTGGGGTTAATTTTTCTACCTCTTGAGTATCCGCATGATACAGCAATGGAGCATCATGGCCCGCCCGGGCTAGCATAGCCGTACCTTGTTCGGCATCGAGGATCAAATAAGCCATACTAATAAACATGTCCTCCTTAATGTCGGGGTAAAGCTGACTATTTACGCGACGCAAGACTTCGGCGCTGGAGCGGCTATTGGGGGCCTGGCTTCGGATTACGCTCCGACACATTGCCATAATGAGCGAAGCTGGCACGCCTTTGCCAGAGACATCCGCAATGACAATACCGGTCCGGTGTTCGTCCACGGTAATGTAATCATAGTAATCGCCGCTGACATAACGTGCCGGAATGTTGAGTCCACTGATTTCGTAGCCCGGGACGGTTGGAGGCGCGGAGGGAAGGAGGATCCCTTGAATTTCCCGAGCGATTTCCAAATCGTGTTGAAGGCGTTTTTTTTCCCCGGCTTCGAGATAGATGATTTCGTTGTAAAGTGCAAAAGCTGATTGCTCGGTAATGGTGCCAAAGACATCGAGATCGCTTTGTGTAAAGGGCGTACTCAGGGGGCCGTTGGCAAGGGCAAGAATACCTAATGTTTTGCGACAGTATACGAGAGGTGCCACTATTGCGGAATGGGCTCGAACTGAGGATTCGCTTCCATTGATGGCACTGAGTTCCTCTGCGTTCAAGAGTTTGGGCGCGCCGGAATTCCAAACACTCCCCAGCACGCTGTTCTCTCGGTTCACGCTATGCAGACGCAGATAACTCTCTAGGGCAATGGGCATAGTGGCCGCTTGCTCCAAAATGCGAGTGGGTACTTCGACCAAGGGAGGACATGCATTGGATACATAGGCAGGCACGAGTAAGGAATCACTTCTATCCACCAGGTAGAGGCATCCTCCTCGGGCTTCGAGAATCCGGATGGCTCCCTCAACGATAAATCGGTGGAGTTGGGAAGAGCGGACTCCTTCGGAAAAGGCTTCTCCCAGGCCATGCAGAAAATCAAAAACACGACTTTCTTCCACTTGGATGTCGGCCCGTGCCTTTTCGAGTTCTCCGATCTTGCGTGTAAATAAATTGATTACAATCAGCAATGCAGCTGAAATCCCCAGGAATAAGGCGATGAGGACGTAGATTTCAATGGAATGGGAAGTTACGCTGGCAATTTCCACGAATGAATTCCTCCCTGCTGAGAGCATGGCGCAAATAAATGCATAACTGGCAGTTGTTGGATGTATTTATTTTTGGAGTGAGAGATATATTTATGGTGCAGCACACTCATAATGGTGTCGAAGCATGTTTCCAATGGGAAAGACGTAAAAATATGGTGCATTCCCTTGGGCCCTACACACCCATATTTTTTCCCGGAATCATCCTCCGGCTGATCTCCCTGCAAGGATCTACGGGGAGATATCATCCCCCCGCTCAACCCCCACTCAATGAATATAAGCGACGTTGAATCGTTGATCAATTGGGAAAATTCATTTTTTCCGAAAAAATGTGTGAATTCGTGCATTACAGAAAAGGGGGTACTGCGCTACTGCGTGAAATGAGCAGATCAGACATTGCACACGTCTTGTCCGAGGCTGGCCGGACTTTCTTGTGCATCATTCGTAAACCCCAGAGCCTAAGAAAAGTGGCGAATTGCTCCCAAGAACTGAATAGATAAAGAAATGCTTTCCTTAAAGAAAGCCCAGTTCCTGGGCAAAACGCCCTAAATGTTAGAAGGATTGGGGGAATTTTCTTGTTCGAGATATTCAAGGACATCTTTAAAGCGCGCCGCATTTTTGGGCTGCGCTGCGATCAATGCTTGATGGGCAGTGATAACGGTCTCACGTGTGGCGACAGGTTGGATCGGTTTCGGTTCCTCTAACTGCTTGGTTTCTGGCGATTGAGGAGCATTGGTATCACCCGGACATCGAACTGCAAAAATTTGATTGAGACCTAAACTTTCCAAAAGTCCGTTATTGCGATCATTGACGTTGATGGCTTGCAGATTTCCTTGTCCCATTTCCCGCAAACGGAGAGCGATACCTGCAAGAGTCCCCATGAAAGTGGAGTCCATGAGTTCGCATTTCTCCAGGTCCACCACAAAATTGCGGAATCCTTTTTGGATCATGCATTTGGAAAATTCCTTGAGGCCAGGACTGTTTTGAAACGAGCCTCGCCCTTCCACACGTATCCAGGCTTCTTGACCGAAACAACCGACTAGGACTGGAGAGGCCGTACCCACAATTTGAGTGACTTACCTATCGATTAACTCTGTGCCCCTTGCCTGTCAATGGCCCTCTGCCTTTAAGACACTTTATTTGCCATAACCGTTTTGATTCACGCACCTACTCTTCTGCCTAGGATGAAGGAGAATATGGAGTCTCACTACACTATTTCCAGAGGAAAGATTGTCGGAAAGCGACAATCTTTCTGTCCACGATCAACAGAATCCTCCAAGCGACCACCCTTCCAAACTCCAAATATTCATCTCCGATGACGTTGAAAGTGGATTCATAAGAACCGAATGCATTCGGATAATAACGCTCCATGGCTTGGGGATGGTTCCCTAGGATCGATTGATAATATTCGTATCGGACTGTAACATTTTCTCTTTGGGACGTACGCCAGTAGAATGAGGAATAATTTCCGCGCAATGCATCGAATTGAAGCTGAGATATAGCGCCGTAATTGATATAACTCCGTTCGAACATCACGGCATCATTCACGGTAGGCGGGGAATAATTGGATTCATTATAAAACTGTGTCATCTTTCGGATCTGAAAATGATCATTCAGTTGGAGTGGAAGAACCTGTGGTTTAGCGAGTTTCACCAGCTCTGGCTCCGGAGTCACGCAACCTGCCAGACAGAGCGCAAATAAAAAAAATAAAACAGGGCGCTGAATCATGAGGGCAATCTAAAATGGAGAATACATACGTTTAATCGGGAGGAAAGAGCAGCCGGAGCAGTTCGGTTTATTTAAAATGCTATCAAACAGGCAATGAAATTTTGGATTTTTGCGACTGGCTCCTTCATAGTGGGGGCCATTGTGGGTTCGTTTTTGAATGTGTGTATTTACAGATTGCCGCGGGGTCTTTCTCTGTACCGTCCTCGGCGTTCATTTTGTCCGACTTGCCGGAGTTCGCTGAAAGGAAAGGAGCTGGTCCCGATTTTGAGTTGGTTAGTGCTGGGAAGGCACTGTTCACGGTGTCACACTTCGATTTCATTCCGATATCCTCTGGTAGAATTACTGACGGGCCTATTATTTGCAGTTTTCCAGATCATTTTTCCCCAGGCTTGGGGATTTTGGGTATTGGTTTCGCTGCTAGTCGTAGCCACCTTTATTGATTTGGAAACTCTGACTATTCCTAATTCTGTGACATGGGGTGGGGTGCTGGCCGGGACGGGTTTGAGTTTTGTATTTCCTTCCTCGCTGGAAATAGCGTCTGCTACTGCGGGCCTACTCACGGCGCTCAGTGGTGCAATGACTGGGTATTTGTTGTTATGGGGAGTTCTGGAGGTAGGCAAATGGGCTTTCGGAAAGATTCGACTGGGCTGGGATTCTCCCCGGGAATTTTGTTTTTCCTATAAGGGAGAAAGTAGTCTCTTTGAGTGTGCGGGAGAAATTTGGAGAGGAGAAGAAATGTTTGTACGTAAAAATGATGAATTGATGATTGAAACGGATTTTTGGAAACTCTCGGATGATGTGAAAGGAAGTGGCGTGATTCGTTTAAGGAAGGGATATTTACTTAATTCTCAAGGAAATACGCCTATTAATGAAGGGCAGAAAATTTTGGGGAGCGCTACTTCCGTGTCCATTCCTCGAGAAGCCATGGGGTGGGGCGATGTGAAGTTTCTTGCAGCCATTGGGGCGTTTATAGGAGTGCCGGGAGTTTTATTCACTCTCTTTTTCGCTTCTTTATTTGGCGCATTGATTGGAGCGTGTATTCTTCTCTTTCGTCAATGTCATGAGGGAATGCCTATTCCCTTTGGACCGTTTCTGGCAATGGGAACGCTGGCGTGGATTTTCGGAGGTCAAACCCTCTGGAATATCTATTTTTCCCGTTTCGGAATTTAAATTACTCTTATTATGTCCAATGCTTCCCAGCCAAAAATCTCTTTGTTGCAGTTAGTACGGGCTGCTTGGACTCCCTATAAGCGAATGCTGCCATTTCTACAACCGTACTGGAAACAGTTTGCATGGGCCATGCTGTGTGGGGTGAGTTATGCGGGAGTGAATGGCTGTATTCCGCTGGCTGCGAAATACGTAGGAGAACATGTCTTTAAGAGTGGAGCCACCCAAGCGGAGCTGCTCCGGGCAGCGGATGCGAATCAAGGCTCTCATCTCACTTCCACAATCATTCTGGTTTGTGCATTGATTCCCATCACGATGATCACCAGAAGTATCCTCTCCTATTTAAACAGTTACTATATGATGTGGGTCAGCCTTCGTGCTCTGAGTGATATGAGGCAGCAACTGTTTAACCATTTGGTTTCACAATCCTTGGATTTTTTCAATCGATCGAAAGCGGGACAATTGATTTCCCGGGTGATGAACGATACTAATAATGCTCAGAGCGCCCTGGTCATGATTGCTTCTGATGTGATCAAGGCTCCCCTTTCTGTAATAGTAGGCATCGCCGTCCTGGTCCGGATCGACTGGAAGTTTAGTCTCACCACCCTCGTCCTGCTTCCCATTTGCATGATTCCGGTTTTGGTATTTGGAAAAAAAATACGAAAGGCGGGCAAGGCAGCGGATAATGAAGCGGGCATTATGTCCGTGATTCTTCAAGAATCTTTTGCAGGAATTCGCATGATCAAAGGATTTGGACGAGAAGAATATCAGATAAAACTTTTCCGAAAATCCAGTGAGGCCCAATTTCACAACAGCCTCAAAATTCGTAGAAGCGGCGATATCGTACAGCCCTTGATTGAGAGTGTTTCGGCATTGGGAGTCTCTCTTGCATTGCTTTATGTGTATACCGGGCAGATGTCGGCTGTAAAATTTTTGGCTTTGCTTGCCGGGCTTTTTCTTCTTTATGAACCTGTAAAACGTATTAGCAGAATTCCTCTTCAGCTACAAAGGTGCATCACATCGGCCACAAATATTTTTAATCTTCTCGATATCGCCCCTTCCATTCAAGATCAGCCAAGCGCACGAGAACTGATACATGTCCAAGGACATATCGAATTTCAAGGCGTGTCTTTTTCCTATGTGCCGGATAAAAAAGCCGTGTCGAATATCTCGTTCTCTATTCAATCGGGATGTCGGTATGCTCTGGTGGGGGCCAGTGGTGCCGGAAAAAGCACGATTCTCTCTCTTCTCTTGCGATTCTATGATCCCCAGGAAGGTCGCATCTTATTTGATGGAAAAGATGTTTTGTCTCTCACCCAAAAATCTCTTCGTAACCATATCAGTCTCGTCAGCCAGGACACCTTCCTCTTCCATGATACGATCTACGAAAATATTCGCTATGGGCGCTTGGATGCTTCTCAATCGGAAGTCGAAGAAGCGGCACACCTGGCATTCGCACATCACTTTATTCTGGAACAACCGCAGGGCTATAACACCATCATTGGGGACAAGGGATGTCAGCTTTCCGGCGGACAACAGCAGAGACTTTCCATTGCTCGTGCCATCCTAAAAAATGCTCCCATTTTGCTGTTGGACGAAGCGACATCCGCACTGGATTCGGAGTCCGAACATATGATTCAATCCGCCCTGGAACGATTAGCCCAAAACCGTACGACCATCGCGATCGCACACCGTCTTTCCACCATTCTGAAATCAGACCAAATTATCGTTATGGAAGGCGGGCGCATTGTCGAAGAGGGGCCTCACCTTCAATTGCTCGATCAATCCATGATCTATCGAAAGCTCTATGAATTGCAATTTCTCAGCCACGTCCCTCAAGAAGCACTCGGCATCTCCTAGCGTATGAAACTCAAAATGGCCCGATCTGCCGGCAACAACTGGAACCGGAGTTTTCTTTCCTAGGCACACCGTCCTTCGAATGAGCCTTCTCAATACCTTCACTATTTAAATACCTTCATTATTTTCATGAAAATTGTTCGCGCCCTTATTTCTGTTTCCGATAAAACCGGCCTGCTGCCCTTCGCTCGCAGACTGCATGAATTAGGAATTGAAATTCTTTCCACAGGTGGCACTGCCAAGATGTTGCAAACCGAAGGCATTCCAGTAACGGCCATCTCGCAATTTACCGGCTCTCCCGAAATTTTGGAGGGACGAGTCAAAACGCTGCATCCCAAAGTCCACGGTGGATTGTTATATTTGCGTGAAAGTGGCAAGCAAGTCAAAGAAGCCCAACTTCATGGAATTCAGCCGATTGACCTGGTGGTAGTCAACCTCTATCCCTTCGTTAAAACAATTGCACGCGACGGAGTTACCCTCGAAGAAGCCATCGAACAAATTGATGTGGGCGGTCCCTCCATGATTCGAAGCGCAGCCAAAAACTATCAAACAGTAACGGTAGTTACCGATCCGGAGGACTATACGTTCGTGCTGGAGGATCTGGAAACGGGCAATGGGACGACTACCCGAAAGCTGAGAGAACGACTTGCAATCAAAGCTTTTGCTACTACATCCTCCTATGACGGAGCCATCGCTGATTACTTAAATCGAGAACAGGAAACGAATAGCACATTCACTCTGGAACTTCCCCTGGCCGGCCGATTGCGCTATGGAGAAAACCCTCATCAGGAAGCCGAGCTTTACGGAAATTTCTTTGATTTTTTTGACAAAATCCATGGCAAGGAGCTCTCTTACAACAATATTCTGGATATTGGGGCTGCGTCGACATTGATTTCCGAATTCGCCAAGCCCACTGTTGCGATTCTCAAACATACCAATCCCTGCGGCGTCGCTTCCGATCCGGATCTTAAGGAAGCATGGCTCAAAGCTTTCGCAACAGACAAACAGGCTCCCTTTGGTGGCATTATTATTACCAACCGCTCGGTCACTTTATCTCTGGCAAAGGCAATTGCTGAGATCTTTAGCGAAGTCATCATTGCTCCGGACTTCGATGCGGATGCGCGTTCCCTATTGCAAAAAAAGAAAAATCTCCGTTTGATGCGCATCTTGCAGCTTCCCTCGGGTAACTCCCGCGAAGTGCGTTCCGTTCCAGGGGGATTTTTAGTACAGGATGCGGATTCTTCCGGTTTGGGAGAGCTGGAACATAAAGTGGTTTCTTCCCGACCTCCGGATCGCAATGAATTGGAAGCCATGGAATTTGGCTGGAAAGTAGTCAAACACGTGAAGTCCAATGCTATCGTTTATGCTGCTCAGGATTGCACTTTGGGAATTGGCGCCGGGCAAATGTCCCGCATTGATTCTTCTCGAATTGCAATCTGGAAAGCCCAGGAAGCGGGACTTTCTTTAAAAGGAAGCGCGGTATGCAGTGATGCATTTTTTCCTTTTCCCGATGGATTAATCGCCGCAGCTGAGGCCGGAGCGACAACAGCTATCCAACCCGGCGGGTCCATCCGAGATGACGAAGTCATCGCAGCTGCCAATGAACGAGGACTCGCTATGATCTTTACTGGTACTCGCAATTTTAAACACTAAAGTCTTCTTCTCCTTCATGCCTCACTCAAAAATTTCCTTGGGAGTAAATATCGACCATGTGGCTACCTTACGCCAATCGAGATACCGCGCAGCCACGGGAGGAAACCTCCAAGCGGAACCCGATCCTTTACTCGCAGCCTTAGCTGCCGAACTTGCAGGCGCAGCAGGCATCACCGTCCATCTGCGAGAGGATCGGCGTCATATCCAAGACCAGGATTTCGTCCGCCTCCGGGAAGGTATTGCCACAAAACTCAATCTGGAAATGGGAAACAGCCCGGAAATCCTTCAAATCGCATTCAAAGTGGGACCCGAAGATGTTTGCCTCGTTCCGGAAAACCGACAGGAAATCACTACCGAAGGAGGACTCGATTGTGCCGGGCAATACGTCTCCCTACTTCCCACCGTCAATAGCCTGCGTTCCGCGGGAATTCGCGTGAGCATGTTCATTGCCCCGGATTTAAAGCAGGTGGAAACAGCCGCACGGCTGGGAGCGGAATTCGTCGAACTTCATACAGGCGCCTTCGTCAATGCGCTGGGTCTTGCTGCGGATGAGGAATGGGACCGATTAGTCCAAGCAGCCCATGCCGCCCATGAAAATGGACTCGGTGTCAATGCCGGGCATGGCATCAATTACTCCAACATTCGGAAAATTGTTCAGCTTCCCCATCTTCGCGAACTCAATATCGGACACTCTATCATCTCACGCTCCATATTAGTCGGCATGGAAAAAGCTGTCCGCGAAATGTTGGAGCTCATCCATGAATGATTGTACTGCGCCTGCCAAAGTTCATCCTAGCGGACTCTGACTCTATCAATGGATTTTGAGGAACGACTCGTCGCTGATCTGGAAAAGCTTGCGAACCAAAACCTCCTGCGATGTTTGCGTCCCTTACAAGGGAGACAGCAAGTCCGCGTGCAGAGAGGGGGCCGCCGCCTTTTAAATTTTTCCGCCAACGATTATCTCGGCCTTGCCTGCCATCCCAAGCTTCAGGAAAGTGCCCTAAAAGCTCTGGATCGATATGGAGTGGGAGCGGGAGCCTCTCGTTTGGTTTGTGGGTCACTTCCCCCTCATGAAGAGTTAGAAAAAGAACTTGCCACCTGGAAAAACACTGACACCGCGCTTTCCTTTTCCAGCGGATATGCAGCTGCGTTAGGGATTCTTCCGGCTTTAGCGAGCACTGGCGACGTCATCATTTTAGACAAACTTTCCCACGCGTCATTAGTCGATGGAGCACGGCTGAGCAGAGCGGATTTGCGTGTCTTTCCACACAATGACCTCGCGCGGCTGCACCGTCATCTGATATGGGCTCAAAAAAACAGACCGGGGCGTCGCATTGTCATCGTCACAGAATCCATATTTAGCATGGATGGAGATCGTCCCCCTTTAAAAGAAATCATAGCCTTAAAAAATGATTTTGGCGCGGTCCTTCTGCTCGATGAAGCACACGCCGTAGGAGTGCTCGGAAAAACAGGTGCCGGCTTGGTGGAAGAGATGCATTGCGGGAAGGAAGTGGAGATTCAAATGGGCACCCTCAGTAAGGCGATAGGAGCCTCCGGGGGATATGTCTGCGGAAGCCGTCGTCTCATTGATACATTGATAAATCGAGGAAGGAGTTTCGTATTTTCCACCGCCCCTCCCGCATGCATAGCAGCAGCGGCGCTTGAGGGAATTCGCATCATCCGCGGAAGAGAAGGAACCGAGCTGCGCAATCGGCTTTGGAATAACATCCGTTTATTTTCGAAAAATTTGAACGTTGTCGCTCAAAGCGCAATTCTTCCCTGGACCATTGGGGAAGAGGCTCAGGCAATGGAAGCTGCCTCCTGGTTAGAATCCCAAGGATACCTTGCACCTGCAATCCGATACCCCACAGTCGCCAAAGGCCGGGCACGCATTCGATTCACCCTCAGTGCCACTCATAGCCCTCTGGAAATCGAAGGGCTCACGCAGTCTGTACAGACTTTCTCCCCTAAGAGTCTGTTCACCGAGGAAGAACGGATCGCGTGCACTCTATAGCGAAGCCAGTATACTTAAAAATTTCGACAAACGAAAGCTCAACACATACCTCTCAACGTTCATGAGTAGCCCTACTAATCTGGATGTCCCTTACGTGGCCCATCTCGCTCGAATCGCCCTCAGCGAGGAAGAGACCGCCCTTTTTCAAACCCAACTCAGTCGAGTACTAGAATACGTGGAACAATTAAAAGCAGTGGACGTTTCCGATGTGGAAGCCACAGCGCATGCCATCCCTGTTTACAACGTCTTCCGCCAGGATGAGCCCCACGAGGGGCTTTCAAAATCCGCTGCGATGTCAAATGCTCCGCATTCAGCCAATGGACTTTTTATGGTGACCAAGGTGGTAGAATAGAAATATATGGACCTTACTTCACTCTCTCTGCACGAACTACAGCGTAAATTCCGATCCGGAGAAGCGTGTCCCCGTGATGCCATCGAAGCTCTCGAAGCTCGAATTGTGCAGGTAGAACCCAAAACAAAAGCACTCCTTCATCGAAACCTAGAAAATGCCCTGCGCTTAGCAGATCAAACCGACGTTTCCTTGCCACTGGGTGGTTTGCCCATCGCTATTAAAGACGCCATTCATGTGGAAGGAGATCCCTGCACCTGTGCCTCCAAAATGCTGACTCGCTACAAAGCACCTTATGACGCCACAGTCATTTCCCGCCTGAAAGCCGCAGGAGCCATCCCCTTTACACGAACCAATATGGATGAATTTGCGATGGGATCTTCCACAGAAAATTCCGCCATACAGCCCACTCATAATCCTTGGGACCTCAGCCGGATTCCAGGCGGATCCAGTGGCGGATCCGCTGCCGCAGTCGCCGCTCGCGAAGCTTTCGCTGCTTTGGGATCCGATACAGGCGGCTCCATCCGCCAGCCCGCTGCCTTCTGTGGCTGCGTAGGCTTAAAACCCACATATGGACGGGTGTCTCGCTATGGCCTCGTTGCTTTTGCCTCATCTTTAGACCAAATAGGACCTCTCGCTCGCTCTACCCGGGACTGTGCCATGGTGCTCAATGCCATTGCTGGAAAAGACCCGAAGGATTCCACATCGTTGGATCTTCCTGCCGAAGATTTCACAAAAGACCTCGATTTAGGAATGAAGGGACTGCGTATTGGGATTCCGAAAGAATACTTTGTAGAAGGAATAGATCCCCAAGTGCAGGCTGCCGGAGAGGCCGCCATTCGGCAATGTCAGGAACTGGGAGCCGAAGTAGCAGAGGTTTCTTTGCCTCATACGCAGTATGCCGTCGGCGTCTACTATATTCTCGCTACTGCTGAAGCATCCGCAAACCTCGCTCGCTTCGATGGCGTTCGCTATGGCAACCGTGCTTCCCATCCCAAAAATCTGCTCGATCATTATCAACGCAGTCGCGAAGAAGGCTTCGGCAGCGAAGTAAAACGTCGAATCATTCTCGGTACTTATATGCTAAGTTCCGGTTATTATGATGCCTATTATCTGCGCGCCCAAAAAGTGCGTACACTTATTCGAGATGACTTCAACAAGGCATTTCAATGCGTAGATGCCCTGATCTGCCCGACCTCTCCCGATGTGGCTTTTCGCTTGGGAGAACGAACGGACGATCCGCTCCGCATGTACCTGGCGGATATTTTTACCATCGCAACTAATCTGGCGGGAATCTGCGGCATCAGTATTCCTGGCGGTTTCGCAACTGTCGATGGCTCACGCCTGCCTATCGGAATACAATTTCTAGGAAATTCTCTTGAAGAAACAAAACTCCTTCGTATTGCCAATGCTTATGAATCAGCTTCAGGTTGGGTTTCTCAACTAGCTCCGATTTAGAGAAAATGGATGATATGAGGCCTGTGTATAAATTGGCAATATGTCAGTTTTGCACTTAGTCAAGTGGTTAAACCCATGCATATTGCACATATTTTTCTAGCTGTTAATTATAACAACCAAAAGCCCTCCACATGTGTGGAGGGCGTTCTCCTGTAATTAGCTTTTTAGTAGCTCTGCCACCAGAGAGCGTTCTTCTTTGAGTTCATTGACGGTCATGTCAATTTTCGACTGGCTAAACGGATCGATTTCGAGTCCCTGCACAATTTCCATCTTACTGCCGTTTGAACGAATGGGGAAGGAAGAGATCAGGCCCTGTTCCACTCCATAACTGCCATCCGAACAAAGGGAAACGCTATACCAATCACCAACGGCCGTAGGTTCAATGAGAGAACGGATGGTTTCCAATGCTCCATGAGCCGCCGATTTCGCAGAGGAAAGTCCGCGAGCCTGAATCACAGCGGCGCCCCGCTGTTGAACAGTCTTCACAAAGTCCCCTTTGAGCCACTCGGAATCAGAAATCACTTCCGAAGTGGGACGGCCTCCGATTTTAGCATGTTGAAAATCGGGATATAAGGTAGCGGAATGATTGCCCCAGATAGTCATATTGGTCACATCTCTGCAATGTGTTCCGGCTTTTGCAGCAAGCTGCGATTTGGCACGATTTTCATCCAGTCGCGTCATAGAGAACCAACGGTCTTTTGGAATGTCCTTCGCATTGCTCATGGCAATGAGACAGTTCGTATTACAAGGATTTCCCACTACCAGCACGCGGATATCCGAAGCCGCATTTTTCTGAATAGCCAGTCCCTGACCGATAAATATTTTTCCATTAATACCTAACAAATCTTTACGTTCCATTCCGGCTTTTCTGGGAGAGCTTCCTAGGAGCACCGCCCAGTTCACGTCCCGAAATCCTTCGTCCAAATTGTCGGTCATGGCAATAGAATCTAATAATGGAAAAGCACAGTCCTGCAATTCCATGAGAACGCCTTCCAAGGGTTTTAATGCGGATGTGATTTCGATAAGCCGAAGGGAAATGGGTTGATCGGGGCCAAATAAGTTCCCTGCGGCAATGCGTGGTAGAAGTGAATATGCGATTTGGCCGGCAGCTCCGGTCACTGCAATATGGATGGGTGGTTTCATGATGATGGATCCAGTACACGATATATTGAAATAGTAGAACTCACAGCCTAAAAAGCTGCGAATTGCCTTAAGAACTGAATGGATCACGCAATGCTCTCTTTAAAGAAAGCCCAGTGGCTAGGCAGATATAGCGAAACCGGTATAAAATTGAGAAAACCCGTTTTGCCACTAGGCGAAACGGGTTTTCTCGACGCGGGGGGGAAACTCCAGAAAGCTGATGTATTCCCTAATTAGAGGGTACTTTTGAAAGCTTTGCCCGGAATAAACTTCACACTTTTTGAGGGCTTGATTTTAATTTTTTCTCCGGTCTTAGGATTTACTCCAAGGCGAGCTTTGCGGTGAACCACCTTGTAGGTTCCTAATCCTATTAGTTGTAGAGTCTTATGCTTTTTTACAAGCAGCTTTTTGCATTCAATAACGGCGTTTACCGCGCGCTCAGCATCCGCCTTGCTGATTCCAAGTTTCTTTTGAACGCAGATGATGAGGTCGACTTTATTACTCATTTGGAAGTAAAACGTGTATGGTGCAAAGAGTTAACTAGGCAATTCACTGTTTTGTCAACAAAGAAGTTGAAAATTTTCTTTCCGGGATTTTATTTAGAGCAAATCTCTGGTATTATTTGAAGCTGCGTTATATATCTTAATTTATCTAAATTGTGAACTTTCAGGAGCAGATTGCAGGATTTCTTTCCATCGAACCGCAGATCCATCCGACTGCCTATGTGTCTCCTAATGCTTACCTGATTGGGAATGTGGAGCTCGCAGAGGAAGCAAGTATCTGGCCCTTCGCCTCATTGAGAGGCGACATTGCTCCTATTCGCATAGGCGCCCATTCCAATATCCAAGACGGAGCGGTGGTGCATGTGGGCGACAACTTGCCGGCTTTGATTGGCGAATGGGTAACGGTGGGCCATAAAGCCATTGTCCATGCTTGTGAAATTGCGGATGAAGTATTGGTCGGGATGGGAGCTATCGTTTTGGATGGCGCCCACATAGGCGCCCGTTCGTTAATTGGTGCAGGCAGCATGATCACGGGAGGTACGATTATTCCCCCAGGCTCTCTGGTCTTAGGTTCACCTGCAAGAATTCAACGGTCTCTCACAGCGGAAGAACAAGCCGAATTGCGCGTTTGGGCCGAGCGGTACGTCACTCTGGCTCGAGAATATTTGCGCCGAAACAAATAGATCTGCCATCTCCTGCAAAATCTGTCTCATCCAGGACTGAGAGCCTGTCCAAAAAGACTCTTCCTCATTTGGTAATTTTTTCGCTCTACAGAAACTGCCAAATGTATTAGGCTCTGATGATTATTTTCATGAGCAAACCCGTGGAACAAGTCGTGATAAGGGGAATTATCCCCGCTGATGGCAGCTGCGCCGTATTTCTTGGAAACGAAAAAAAGACTTTTGTCATTTATGTAGATGCCGGAATAGGGAATACGATTAGTATGTTCCTGAGCGACACCATTAAGGACCGTCCCATGACCCATGATCTTTTCGCTCTCGTGCTTGCCGCTCTGGGAGCCCGCGTGGAACGGGTCGTGATTAATCAGCTTAAGGGCAGTACTTATTATGGACGGCTCATCATTGCTGCGGAAAACGAAATCCAGCAACGAAAAATCATCGAATTAGATGCTCGCCCCAGTGACTGTCTCGCCATGGCTTCTCAACAATCCGCACCCATTTATGTCAGCCAGGAAGTGTGGGACGAAGTTGAGGATATGACAGATGTTTTACAGGGCATCGAAGAGGAACGCCGCAAACACGAGGAATAGAGGCCCTATCTGAGAGCCAGTCCAAAAAGTGAATATTCGTAATGCTCTAAAAGTTGTAATTTAACCCAAGGAGGGCACCATGGGAGACAATTTGTCCACCACCGAATATTGGATTATAATAGACATAAGCGCCCAATCGGGAGCCGATTTGGGCAGTGAGGCCCGCGACACCGAACGCATTGTTGCGTGCAGCGGTTGAACTATAGAAATAAAATGGCGCTCCCGCTCCATTAGCAAAATTTGAACCGATTCTCTGTCCGTAGTTAAGAAATTCATGCTGCCAGGAAAGACCTATAGTGGGGAGGATGCGATAATTAGGGGAAATCTCATAAAGATAAGAAATGTTGCCCCCAAGAGTGTATACTAAAGAACTGGGATTTTGACTTCCCGCCCTCACATTTAAATTTTTTGCCCCGGTTTCGCTGAAGGAGGAAATTCCCAGGTAAGTGTACTGAATGGAATTATTAGCTCCAAAAATCCACGAGCCCAACCTATATTCATACCCGCCACCCATGAGAGAATCCAACTCTCCTGAAAACGGAGAACTGCGTGTGGTCCAGTGTAAATTAGCCACATCAATAGAGCGGTTCAGGTTAAGAAAATTAGCGCCACCACCGACTATGGCATCCAGATAGAAGCCTTTCCATTGTGCGGTTCCGTATAAGCCGAATTTCATTCCATTACTTCGCAGCCAAGATCCATCGGAATACCAGGATTTGATGCCCTGATAACCTGTATAAACTCCGACCTTGAAATGTTCATTGATGCAATAATCGGCTCCTACACTAAATAAACCTGAGATGGAGTTGATCTTTGGCAAATCGCAAACATTACTGATCTTAGAAAAAACTCCCGAAGCAGATGCAAAGATATCCCAGGGGGAAGACTCATTCGCATAAGCCACCACCTGCTTCCCCTGATATAACCTGGCTTCACGCTTGCTAAATTGTTCCTTCATAGGTTCCTGAGTAAGACCCTGCAGGGTAGTTCCACCCACTCCTGATCGTATGGCTGCTAATCGCGTGGTGATCTGCCCGTATTGAGTATTTGTAATATTAAAAATGATGTCTTTTATGTTGCCGGCGACTCTGGGAACTAATTCCTTCAGAGGTAATAGTGCCAATCCCGTACTACTCAGCACGGCCTGTTGCACCGTGGACCCACTAATAATAAAAACTAACCGGACATCGTTCGCATCATAAATCACTTGTAATGGAAAACCTGCGGGCAGATTTAATCCGCTGAAGGTTCCACTGACTCCCCCAGTGGCTGTCAGGATCGTAAAAGACGATCCTGCAGCAGGGGAAAATCCTCCAAGAAGTTCCACTTGTAAGGTGCCGTCCAGTTGGGAGGTTCCCCCCACCATCACCTGGTTAAAGGAGCTATTTCCAGCAAGTTGAATGAGCAGCGTCCCGCTGGAGGTCTGCGTATAATTGCCACTGATGGTGAGAATGCCTGGTAAACCACCAGGGTGGAGTAATCCGGAGTTGATGACATTGCCCGCGAGAACCCCCGTGCCACTTAATATCCCATTGGGGTTGATCAGTAGGGTGGAGCTAGCAAGTTGTGCGTTTACGGAAAGCTCTCCCGCTTGGATAGTAGTGGTCCCAGTATAGGTGTGGTCGGTATTAAAAATCACCCCCCCACTTGGACTATTTATCACTACATTGCCAGGCCCGTCGATGGTTCCATTCAGTATGGTGGTATCCCCTTGGGTAAATACTAGGCTAGCATCTGTATTCGTATAAAGAGCTCCTTGCAACGCAGAGGTATCTCCAATGAACGTACCCGTAAAAGCTACCGTGGTTCCTGTATAAAGTTTTGGAGCAGTGAGAGTCACTGCTCCCGGCCCCCCTTGGAATACCGTTCCGGTTCCCGTAACGGTACCGGAAAAAACGATATGATCGGAACGACTGAAACTGAAAAAGGCTGCAGTGCTCGTCATCACTACATTGCCCACAATGGAACCCGTCGTGCCAGTACCCGAAAAGCCTGCAGCACCAATTACGAGGGCTCCGCCCTCAATGGTGGTGCCTCCTGTATAACTATTTTCCGCTGAAAGCGCAATGACACTACTCGTTCCGCTCATAATGAGCGAACCCGTTCCCGTAATGGTGCCAGTAAAGATATTGGTATTGTCTTTATTAAATCTCAAAACGCCATTATTGAGGACATTACTCACAATAAATCCCGTGGAACCCGCATTCCCAAGCTGCAGAGTTCCTGAATTAATAGTGGTCATTCCAGTATAAGTATTGCTTCCCGTGAGTATAAGAGTTCCCGCCCCATTTTGAGTCAAGGTTCCCGGCCCGGAAATAGTACCGGAATAAATGAGACTATCAGAACGATTAAATACTATAGCCGCGTTGTTGATCACATTACGAATGATGTTCCCCGTAGTGCCACCATTTCCAATTTGAAGAATTCCGGAATTAATAGTAGTTCCCCCAAGATAACTACTGTTCCCTATCAGCGTGAGAGTTCCCGCACCGTTTTTTGTGACTGAGCCGTTTCCCGTAATAGTGCCAGAATAAGTAGTGTTATCAGAACGATTAAAAATGAGTGTGCCGCTATTAGTTACATTACTGATAATAGAACCGGTGATTCCACCGTTTCCAATTTGTAGAGATCCTGCACTAATATTCGTAATTCCGGTATAAGTATTATTCCCTGTAAGCGTAATAGTTCCACTCCCTAATTTCGTAAGGCCTCCGCTTCCACTCATATTTGATACAATTCCCGCCGAAAAGGTACCGCTATTGATCCTCCCCCCCGACGCCCCTAAGATGAGGGCGTTGGCAGCAAATCCGGAAATGAATGTAGGATTGGAGCTGCTCGGTTGCAGAGTCCCTCCATTCATGGTTAAAATGGCACCTGTCGAGGAATTGCCGGTAATAGAATTTGTGGAAAGGAGGCCACCGTTTAAGGTTACAGAGCCTGTAAATGACGCGGCCGGAGTAATGTCCACACTATTTGCAATCATAGTTCCGCCAGAAAGTATCAAGCGACCGGTATTGGTGGAGCCCACTATGGTGGTGGTTCCGGATAAGGTGCCTCCGGAAACCAGTAAAGATCCGGCCAAGGCATTTCCCAAATTGAGCGTTCCATATTGTCCGCTACCGGTTGTAAAAAGTGCAGTGCCACTGTTTGCGATATTCGCAGTCCCCGAGCTAGTGGGGACTCCATTGTTCCAGTTTATTGCCGTATTCCAATTTCCTGAGGTGGCATTACTCCAATTTGTTATTTGAGCCTGCATGCTCTTAGGAAAACCTAAGATGAAGATCAGGAGAGTAGAGAATACGACAAATGAAGGTGGTGGTGGAATCATCAGTAGCTAGGGGGAGCAAATACTTTCTTGAATCTTCAATGGATGGCTCTCGGCTTTCAAAAGGCCGTAATGCATTATTAATGCACAATTTATTTATTTATAGACAATTACAAAATATGAAAAAGTTACCTAAATGAAAAAATAGGTAAACCCTAGTGCGGAATCACCTCCTCACCCATCGTTCACAGAACCGGAGCCTTTCCCATTTTTAGCTTTTGGGCATTTATAACAAAGCCAGTATAAAATGAGTTCGAATTCACCGTTATTTTTGGCCCCGGCTTTGCCAAATTAGATTGCTTTTATCGGCAAGCAGGACCAATTTGATGTATTTCAAATGATCACCGGCATCACTTCTTCAAGCACTCAGTTGGACCAGTTGAAACAATTTACAACGGTGGTAGCCGACACAGGGGATTTCGAAACCATGCGGAAGTACACTCCGCAAGACGCCACTACCAATCCCACATTGATTTTCAAGGCAGTCCAGCAGCCGCAGTACCAACATCTATTGGAGAAAGTTCTGAGGGAGAATCTCCATTCGCCTCTGAGCGGTTCCACTCTGTACAAGAAAATTATAGATGATCTTTTGATCGCCTTTGGCCTTCAGATTCTTCAAATCATCCCGGGTCGGGTTTCCACCGAAGTAGATGCCCGGCTTTCTTTTGATGTGGAAGGGAGCTTAGAAAAAGCTCGGTATTTGATTAGCCTGTATGAAAAAGCCGGCATCGATCGCAATCGCATCCTCATCAAACTTGCTTCTACGTGGGAAGGCATCCAAGCCGCTGCAATTCTTCAAAAAGAGAATATCAATTGTAATCTCACGCTTCTTTTTTCTCTGGTCCAAGCTGTCGCTTGTGCAAAGGTGGGAGTTCGCCTGATTTCTCCGTTTGTCGGCAGAATTTACGATTATTACAAGGCGACGACAGGCAAAGAATTCCACGGAGCTGAAGATCCTGGAGTACAATCTGTGAATTGCATTTACGAATATCTGAAACGATTTGGATATTCCACCCAAATCATGGGAGCCAGTTTCCGAAATATAGGCCAAATTCTCGAACTGGCCGGCTGTGATTTTCTCACAATTAGTCCCGAACTTCTCGAAGAACTCCAACAGTCCTCAGCCCCCCCCGTCACACGCAAATTGAACCTGGAAACGGCTCAAACCGCCTCTGTGCAAGAAATCGATATTTCGGAAAATCATTTCCGCTGGCTCGTCAATGAAGAAGCCATGGCTAATGATCGCCTCGCTGATGGCATTCGGCGCTTTGCAGCAGATATCGTAAAACTTGAGGGGATTATTGCCAAAATGATTTAAATCATTGTAACTGAAGTTACGCACTTATGCACGTTGAGGAGCTCTGGGAGCAAAAAAACCATTTTAGCCTACAAGGTTTCCCTTTTTTGCGTAACATCACATTGTAAGTTCACCCTCATCTACTATGACTGTAATGCGCGCCTCCCTGGTTTCTCTCTGTTGTGCTGCTATTTTCCTAGGGCTTTTTTGTTCCCTGGCACATGCGACAGGCCGAGGCACTTATTCGGGCGCTCTCCCCGTTTTGGTTGGCATCGAAGCGGTCCAGGAAGATCTCAAACTCACCTCGTTACAAGAGGCTGTTTTGGATTCTATTCGGAATGAGTACCGATCGGAAGCTCAACAGATTTATCTGGGCACTCAATTTAACGAGATAGCTTCGCGCACACATTCTCAAAGCGCGCTTCGCCGTCTCCAACACAAATATAATCGCCGAGTCTTTTCGACCTTAAACAAAGCTCAAAAAAAGCAGCTGAGACAAATTGAAATACAAATATTGGGCGGATTCTTGCTGCTGAGAGATTCTATCCAACAACGCTTATGGATCAATTCATCACAAAAAGAGCAAATAGCTAAAATTGAAACAAAAACCCTGCTTGCTCTTCATAAGTTGAATCATCTCACCGTTTCGAAAAAAATTACTCAATTGAAACGAGCTGCTTCCCTCCATATTCTCCGCAAGAATGCCTCTGAACAATTGCTGAAAGTTCTTACCCCGGCACAACAGCAGAAGCTCATTGCCTGGGCGAAGAATGATCTTCCTCATGGTCTGCTCGCAGACTAAAAAATACAGGAAAACCCGAGCGAGCTTTTCTCCGGAATCTGCGTAAGTCCTAAAATATATGGCGAAGCCCGTATAAAAAGAGTTCGAAGTGATAGCGGAATTCCGCTATACAAAACAGAGTCCGCATCTTCAGATAGGACCTCTGTCTTGCGCCTCGCTGGAATCCAAAATCCCAGGGAAATTCATGCTCATTTTATACGGGCTGCGCTATTGTGCCAACCGAAACCTCTTTCTTCTCGCTCTCCCGAGGCCACCGGATGCATATTATTTTAAAATGTTCTCACTCCCACATAGCGCTGCTTGCAATTAACGAAATCGTCGATAAAACTTTTCCATGCCACAACAGGTTGATATCCACCGCAATTTACCTATACTCCCTTAATTTTACCCAAGTTTTTTCCCTTTTCGCAAGGACACATTACTCCATTACGAATGAAAATTTATATTGACGGAATCTTTTATGAAGAAAAGGACGCAAAAATTTCCGTATTTGACCATGGCCTTCTTTATGGGGATGGAGTTTTTGAAGGAATTCGATTTTATCAGGGAAAAGTATTTCGTTTGCAGGAGCATATAGACCGTTTATTTGATTCCGCTCGCTCCATCTGCTTGCAGCCCCCCCTCCCCAAAGAAAAAATAATTGATGCGGCGCTGGAAACTATTCGATGTAACAAATTGAATGATGGATATATACGTCTTTTGATTACCCGAGGAATAGGTAACTTGGGACTCAATCCCGCGCACTGCCCTCATCCGACAGTCATCATCATTGCAGACAGCATTCAACTCTATCCCTCTGAAATATATGAAAAAGGCCTCAAAGTGGTGACATGCGCCACGCGGAGAGTGAGTGCGGCAGCTCTGAGCCCCATGGTGAAATCCCTCAATTACCTCAATAACATCATGGCAAAAATAGAAGCCGTTCAAGCCGGCGCCGGAGAAGGATTAATGCTCAACGAACAAGGATTTGTTGCCGAATGCACAGCGGACAATGTTTTTATCATCAAAAATGGAAAAATCCTTACTCCCAAAGTGGGGGCGGGAGCCTTGGCTGGAATTACCCGTGCTGTGATTTTTGAACTTGCGTCAAATCTGGGAATCCCTTTGCAGGAAGCCGATATCACTCGGCACGAGGTTTTTGTGGCAGACGAATGTTTTCTCACCGGTACGGCCGCAGAAGTCATTTCCATGGTGGAATTAGATAGTCGCCCCATCGGAGAGGGGGTTCCGGGCCCAATTACCCAACGTTTAACCCATGAATTCCGTCAGTTGACACAAAGGACGGGGACAACGATTTATTAAAGTGTATGCAATGCGATGTTTGTCAAAACAAGGAGGCTACAGTCTTTCTTACCCAAATTGTAGAGGGCAAAATGCAGAAAATCAATCTTTGCGAAACTTGCTCAAAAGCTAAGGGAGTGAACGATCCGACAGGCTTTGAACTAGCCGATCTTCTCCTGGGATTGGGATCTTCCCCCGAAATGGATGTTCAGGCCACCCCCTTAAAATGTTCCGTCTGTGAATTTACACAAACTGAATTTAAAAAGACTGGTCGTTTGGGTTGCAGTAACTGTTATGATGCATTCTCAGAAATGCTCCTAGGTATGTTAAAAAACATGCATAAGGGAACACAGCACCACGGGAAGGTGCCGGTTCGCTACCGTACTCGGCGTTCTTATCAGGAACGCTTAAAAAATTTGACCCATACCCTGCAGGAAGCCGTAGCCGCAGAGGAATATGAAAAAGCGGCGACTATTCGAGACGAAATCCACCAATTGGAGTCTGAATCTCCCTCTTTATGAAATTCTCCCACCTCATTGCTGATACCGGAGAATGGCTGAAGGAAGAAGGACCTCACCGTAATATTGTCATTAGTAGTCGAGTACGGCTTGCTCGTAATTTACGAGATAAACCTTTTCCAGGATGGGCAAAAAAAACAGAGCGCCTGGAGGTAGTAAAAGTGGTAAAAGCCGCTATTGACTCTCTTCCCGAGATGAAAGACGCATTTTCCGAGAATCTCGAATCGCTTTCTCCTCTGGAAAAACAGGTGCTCGTAGAGCGCCATCTCATCAGCAGAGAACATGCCGCCAAAGGTGTCGGGAGCGCAGTCGTGATGAATGTCCCACAAACACTGAGCTTTATGATCAATGAAGAGGATCATTTGCGCATGCAGGCACTTTCTTCCGGCCTTCAGTTGTCCATGGTATTTGCTTTGATTAACGATGCGGACACCCAACTCGAAGCCAGGCTGGATTTTGCCTTTCATGATCAGTTGGGCTATCTTACCGCATGTCCGACCAATATTGGTACGGGAATGCGTGCATCCGCCATGCTGCATCTACCAGGATTAGTCATGAATGATCTCGTCAGTAAGATCATTAATTCCGTGAACAAAATCGGCTTAGCTGTCCGTGGCTTACATGGCGAAGGCTCGGAAGCCATAGGAAATCTCTTTCAAGTTTCCAACCAAACCACTTTAGGCGAATCCGAAGAAGAAATTATCGATCGCCTCAACAAAGTAATCGAAACGATCCTGGAACATGAACGCAATGCCCGCCAAATGTTGCTGGAACGACGACCGGTCACTTTGTTAGATCAAATCGGACGTGCTTATGGCATCCTCTGCCAAGCACACTCCATGGGTTCCAAGGAAGCACTCAATCTATTGTCCATTATAAAATTAGGAGTCGATCTCGAGTTGTTCCCCGAGACCAGTCGACATGCTGTCGACCAACTTTTTATTGAAACTCAACCCGCCCATCTCCAAAAGGGCGTACAAGCGCAAAAAATGGCCGCCGAGGCAAGGGATACATTGCGCGCATCGATTATTCGGGCAAAGTTGAATTCCATGCCTCAGCCAGATATTACTAAAATTAGCATTACCCCCGAAGCAGAAGAAGAATCTCATGATGAATAACTTCACACCGCGTGCACAGCAAGTATTGGCACTCGCCCGCAAGGAAGCAGATCGTTTTAACCACAACTATGTGGGAACTGAGCATCTTTTGCTCGGATTGATCAAATTGAGCCAAGGAGTGGCAGTCAATGTCTTGCAAAAAATGGGACTGGATCTTGATACCGTCCGAATGGAAGTCGAAAAGCAGGTGGGATCTGGGCCGGAAGCCAAAATGGTTGGCAATATTCCTTACACTCCCCGTGTAAAAAAAGTCCTGGCCCTGGCAAGCAAAGAAGCCAAAAGTCTCCAGCATTCTTACGTAGGTACTGAACACATCCTCCTCGGCCTTCTTCGAGAAGGAGAAGGCGTTGCCGCACGTGTACTAAAAAATCTGGAAGTCGATCTCGAACGCACCCGCAATGAGATCATGAAGGAACTGGATCCTAATTTTACGGCCTCCGAAGGCGAGGGAGGAGAAACGATCACAGCAGAACCAGGAGGAGGAATATCCAAAAAAGATGGCAAGACCCCCGCGCTACGTGCTTTTGGCCGGGATTTGACTGAGTCAGCAAAAAAGGGAGAGATGGATCCCGTAGTAGGCCGCACCGAAGAAATCGAACGAGTCATTCAAATCCTTTGCCGCCGCACCAAAAATAATCCCGTTCTTATTGGGGAAGCGGGTGTCGGAAAAACCGCCATCGTCGAAGGTCTCGCCCAAGAAATCGTCAATGGCAATGTTCCGGAACTTCTCCGAGAGAAGCGAGTCATCACTCTGGACCTTGCCCTCATGGTGGCAGGAACAAAATACCGCGGTCAATTTGAAGAACGGATTAAGGCGGTCATGGACGAAATCCGGAAGAGTAAAAATGTCATTCTCTTCATCGACGAACTTCACACGATTGTGGGAGCAGGCTCCGCCGAAGGAGCCATGGATGCCTCCAACATCATCAAACCCGCGCTCAGCCGTGGAGAACTTCAGTGTGTGGGCGCCACGACCCTCAACGAATACCGCAAATACATCGAAAAAGACGCCGCTTTGGAACGCCGTTTCCAAACGGTCAAAGTAGAAGCTCCCTCAGTGGAGCAAACTATCCTCATTCTGAGAGGAATTCGCCCAAAATACGAGACTCACCACAAAGCAAAGATCACAGACGAAGCACTCGAGGCTGCCGCAAAATATTCCGAACGTTATCTCACCGGCCGTTTTCTTCCGGACAAAGCCATAGACGTCATGGACGAAGCGGGCGCTCGCGCTCGCATTTCCTCCATGATTCGCCCCCCTGATGTGAAACATGTGGAGGCCGAAATCGAAACTATCCGGCTGAATAAAGAATCCGCCATCAAATCGCAGGACTTTGAAAAGGCTGCCGCCTTGCGAGATTCCGAAAAACAAGCAAAGGAAAAACTGGAAACCATTCTCGCCGAATGGCGCGAAAAACGCGAGGAGAAGGAAGTTTTCGTTACGGAAGACGACATTCTGCACGTAGTTTCAAAGTGGACAGGCGTCCCTTTGAACCGCATGGAACAAAAAGAAGCTTCCAAATTACTCGCCATGGAAAGCGAGCTGAAGGAACAAGTCATTGGGCAAGACGAAGCCATTACCGCCATCAGCAAAGCATTGCGCCGCTCGCGTGCGGATCTCAAAGATCCCCGACGTCCTATCGGTTCCTTTATTTTCCTAGGCCCCACCGGTGTGGGAAAGACCTTTCTGGCACGCACTCTGGCCGAATTCATGTTTGGAGATGCTGAGGCATTGATCCAACTCGACATGTCCGAATACATGGAAAAATTTACCGCTTCACGCTTAATCGGTTCACCTCCCGGTTATGTGGGATATGAAGAAGGCGGACAACTCTCCGAAGCCGTACGGCGCCGTCCCTATTCCGTGGTTCTTTTCGACGAAATTGAAAAAGCACATCCCGATGTGATGCACCTGCTTCTTCAAATTTTGGAAGAAGGCAAAATTACAGATAGTTTTGGCCGCAAGATCGACTTCCGGAATACCATCATCATCCTCACCTCAAACGTAGGTGCGGAATTAATCAAAAAACAAACCACTCTAGGTTTTGGAGCTCCCAAACTTCAAGACAACTACGAAGTGATGCGGGACAAAATTCTCGAGGAAACAAAGAAAGTCTTCAAACCTGAATTTCTGAACCGCCTCGACGATATCATCGTGTTCCATCCGCTCACACGTCTGGATTTGACACGTATCGTGGATCTGGAAATCTCCAAAGTAATCGATCGCATCAAAGCCAAAAACATTCATCTCCAATTAGATCCTTCCGCAACCGAATTTCTCATCGAAAAAGGATACGATCCTACCTATGGCGCTCGCCCCATGCGAAGAGCCGTCGAACGTTATCTGGAAGATCCCATGGCAGAAGAGCTCCTCAGAGGAACCATAAAGGCGGGCGACCAAATCGAAGTCAAACGAGACGGCGACAAGCTCTCTTTTCCATCTCAAAACCGCCCAGTCGATGCCACCCTTTCTCCAGGATAAAAATGGGCTGTTTTCATCCCTAGCATCCACCCCCGCCCAGGAACCGGGTCTTCTTAAGAAATGATGTGACGCAAAAAAGGGAAACCTTGTAGGCTAAAATCGTTTTTTTGCTCCCAGAGCTCCTCAACGTGCGTCACGTCAGTTACGAAGACAGGACTGACGCAGATTCCGGAGAAAAACTCGCTCGGTTTTCCCTGTGTTTGCGTAAGTCCTGGACGAGAGAAAGAGACACCGTCTCCTTCATCTCTCGTTTTTCTCTCTTTAAAGGCATTCCGCTATAACAGATTATACAATTATGTTACCATTTCTCCATAATTAACATATGTGGACATATGCGGACATATATGAACATAAATAGTCATAAATGAACACAAATGGATCGCATTAAAAATCCATTTTTCCCAGGTGCAGGGTCACCACCTCCAGAACTTGTTGGACGAGATGCACTTCTTGAAGACGCACAGGTTCTTCTGATCCGGACTCAGCAGATGCGGTCGGAAAAGAGCATGCTGCTTACCGGGCTTCGTGGTGTGGGGAAGACGGTCCTATTAAATGAAATTGAGCGTCAGGCACGAGCAAACGCCTACCGCACGATTTCAATCGAAGCTCACGAGGGCAAGCCTCTCGGACCTTTGATTGCTTCCTCTCTCAGAAGTCTCCTTTACGAGTTCAGTCAACTTGAGGGGATCAATAACAAGGTAAAACGCGGACTTCGCGTGTTACGAAGTTTTCTTGGAGGGCTAAAAATGACATTTGGCGATATCACACTGGGGCTTGATATCGAGCCCGAATTAGGTTCGGCAGACAGTGGTGATTTAGAAATTGATCTCCCCAGCCTTTTTATTGCCGTTGCTGAAGCTGCTCAGGAGAAAAAGACTGCTGTAGCGATTTTTATTGATGAAATACAATATTTCAATCTTCAGGAGTTGGGAGCGCTCATTATGGCGATGCATAAGATTCAGCAGCGGCAGCTCCCACTGGTGTTATTGGGAGCTGGATTGCCCATCCTTCCGGGGTTGGCGGGTGAGTCCAAATCCTATGCCGAGCGATTGTTCCATTTTCCAGATGTCGGTGCACTCTCCGAAAAAGATGTCACAAAAGCTTTGTGCGTTCCGACGCAGGCGGCTGGAGTCACCTTTAGTGACGATGCATTAAGGGAAATATTTCAACTGACAAAAGGCTATCCATATTTCCTCCAAGAATGGGGATATCAGTCTTGGAATTTAGCGGAGACCAGTCCCATTACTCTGGCAGTGGTTCAAGTGGCAAGCAAGATAGTCGTTGCTCGTCTCGATCAAAATTTTTTCCGGGTACGTTTTGATCGCTTAACAGCAGGTGAAAAAAATTTTCTGCGAGCAATGGCTGAACTGGGTCCCGGACCTCACCATACTGCTCACATTGCGGACACTTTGAATATTAAGCTTCCTCATTTGAGCCAAGTACGGGCCAGATTGATTAGGAAAGGCATGGTCTTTAGTCCCGCACACGGAGAGATGGCCTTCACCGTGCCCTTGTTCGATGAATTTATGAAGAGGGCCATCCCCAATATTTAGATCATTTTATACGCGCTTCGCTATGCATTCAGGACTTATGCAGAACAGAGAAAAAGAAGAAATTCCGCTCTCTTTATTTGCATAAGTCCCAAAGCATCTCTTTAAGATAATCAGATAAACGACAAAGCTGGTAGGCGCATGATCACGCCGTGAATCGTTTGATTAACCTTAATAACCGACGTTACGCACTTTGAGGAGCCCTGGGAGCAAAAAAACATTTTAGCCTACAAGGTTTCCTTTTTTGCGTCACATCACTTAATAAATGGTATTATACATTGATATAATTATCCATGGCTCCCACCAATTCACTCGTTTCCTCTTGTGACACGCGCCATGCATAGTTAAAACCTATTTCTTGTACAATATCTTGAAAAGTTTTCCCCGTATTATTGATCACTCCGGAACTAATAAAGAGATCAAATACCTCCTCGGCAGGACACTTACTACCCATCATTCTATTGCTCATCAGCCACCCCTGAGAGGAGTCGTCTTTTCTCACAGCATCCCACAATGCATGGATCATATTTTTTTGATCCGGACCGGTGATCCTATTTAGGTCGAGCTTATAGTTTTTCAATCTTTCCACTGCACTTTTTATTTCTTCCAGCTTACAAAGCTTAATCCCAGATATGAGATCCTCAACAGCCTTATCAATCATATGCTGAGGAACATTATCCATGGATGCACCACGAGGAGATATCTCCGGTACATATTCCTGATTTAAAGATGGCCGTCCCATAAAATCTCGAAAAGTTTTCCCAGTGTTGTTTTCCACTCCGGCCTTGACAAAGATATCAAATATCCTCTCCGCAAGGGACTTGCCGCCCACATTCCTATTCGATATCAGCCACTTTCCGGATTCGTTTTTGTTCACTACATCCCTCAATAAATCCAACAAATTTTTTTGATCCGGTCCGGTGATATGATTTAGGTTGATATTAAAGTCTTCCAATCTTTCCAGGGCACTGTTTATTTTTTTCGAATTGCAAAGCTTAATCCCAGATATGAGATCCTTAATAGCCTTATCAATAATACGCCTGTTAATACTATGTATGGATGCACCGCGAGGAGATATCTCCGGTACATATTCCTGATTTAAAGATGTCCATCCTATAAAATCTTCAAAAGTTGTCCCGGTGTTGTTTTCCACTCCGGCCTTGACCAAGATATCAAACATCCTCTCCGCATGGCACTTGCTGTCCACCCTCCTATTCGATACCAGCCACATGTCGAATTCTTTTTTGTTCACTATATCCCTCAATAAATCCAACAAATTTTTTTGATCTGGTCCGGTGATCCTATTCAGATCGACTTCAGCCTCGTTCAAGATAGTGATAGCAGATTCTATTTCATTGAGATCGCCTTTATAAATCCCCTTTACCAAACGATTCGCCATTCTATCAAAAATACGCCTAGGTACATCGGAATAGGGATATTCCTTGAGTGTATATGTCCGCACTAAAGAGGGTTCCTGAAAACGCCGATTGCTCGCAAATAAGCGGCAGATGAATTTTCTGTTTGGACTTTCCGAAGTTTCTGAAGAAGGAGACTTTTCTTCTTGGTGATTCTCGATTGGGAATTTCCCATTTTCTTGAATGGGCCGTTGTAACAGCTGAATAATAGAATTTTTATTTGTGATTGTGAGTGACATAACGGCCGCAACTTAAAGCACATCTTTTGCTTTTCAAATAAGCAGATGCTTTAAAAAACTTACGAAACAGATGAAACTTACGGAATCAGGCTCGAGGGCTCAGAGAGACCGCACTGACCTCTGCGGTAGGGGGAAAAGGTCTGCGGGGAAGCTGTTTGATCACTGTAGTTAAATACACTTTTTCCGGATACACGTTACGGTACTTAGTAATTTCTCGTTTTTCTACCACACGAAAACCGCATCGTTCGAAAAGTGCCGCCCCCCGTCGGCTTTGAAAGGTCACAATTTGACCGAAAACCGCTGTCTCACCAGCGGAAGAAAGATACTCAAAGTACGTATTGATCAAAGCGAGCGTTCCCTTCCAGCTCTGCACTTCCGGTAGAAGATTAAAATGAAAATGTGCGGTGCGGCGCGGCGCGGCAGGTACTTCTCTCCAAGAATTTTTTAAGATCCAGTGGATAAACTTCCGTGTGCTCTCGTTATAACCTTGATACCGAATCAACGCCCGAAAGAAGAGTCCGAAGTTTTGACTCACACTAAACAACTGATGTTTCCAGGGATACCGAGAACCCAATAGATATCCTTTTACCACCCCATTTTGCTCTATCACAAAGGAGGACTCAGGTTCTTGATCAGTATAATAACGCGTCAGGTAGTCCGCAAAAAGCTCTCGATCCTCAAAAACAGGATCAATCGGTTTTCCCAGAAATCCCGTCAGGCAACAAAGGGTCCTGACCGCCTCCCTATCCCGTGGTGCATATTTTCGAATCAAAATTCCCGAAGGAAGGATCATTTAGTTTTTGTAGTCTGCGACCACGTCTCGGTAAATCGAAAACAGCCGTTCGAAAACAAATTTCCAAGCGTATTTATTGCGCACCTGTTGGCTGGCATGCAGTCCCACGACGCGGAGATCCTGTCGAGTCATCTCTTCGATAGCCTCGGCCAACGCAGGAAATGTATTTTCACGCGCCCAATGAATTTGGTTATTAAAAATGATGCGGTCCATGTAACTGCCCTGGATGCCGACAACCGGCGTGCCGCATGCCTGACTCTCCAGTGCGACAAGTCCAAATGTTTCATTGACGCTGGGATGCACAAAAAGATCGGCGGCCCGATACATTTGCGCTAGCCGAGGAGCTTCTTCGCAAAAATGCACCCAGCTAATCGCAGAAGTCGATTTTTGTATGCGGAGAAGAACCTTGCGAAGCAATCCGTCTCCTACCACAAGAAGATGGTATTTGTTCGGAAAACGACTGCAAAGTAACTCAAATGCTCGCAGGAGAAGTCTCACATTTTTTTCCTGCGCCAGACGTCCCACATACAAAAGAAGCACGGCGCCCTCCGGAATTCCCAACTCGCAACGCAGCTCGGTATGATTTTCATCACGAGGACTGAAAATGTCCACATCGACGCCTAAATCAATGTTTTCCACATTCTGAACGCCCCATCCAGCAAGTAAGCGACTCAGTGCAGGGGCGGGAACCAGCGTGCGCTCAAATCGATTGTAGAGGCTCCGAATATAACGACGGGAAATCTTTTCAGCAATCTTGATGCCTGGACGTCCCAAATAACGAGCTACAGACCTGATATAGGCATCAGGAAAATGAGAATGATAAAATCCGGTGACGGGAATACCCAGAGCGCCGCCGCATTTCACAGCCTTCCAGGCCAGCTGATAAGGATCTCCCGATTCAATCAGATCCGGCTTTTCCTGCTCAAAAATCTGTTGCACCAAATGCAACCTGGTGAGAATTCGGTAACGCGACGTCCGATTAATGAGAGGCGAAGCTATCGTGTAAATACGGATACGTCCTTCGTCCCTTTTTCGCGTCTCGCTTCCCGGCACAATAAGAATATGTTCGCCATCCGTATACTCCCGAATGAATGCGACTTTCTGTTCAATGTAACGACGGACTCCGCCACTCACTGGCGAATAAAACTGCGTAAGGTCGCAAATTTTCAAGGGGAATGATCGGATACATTGAAGGCTCACATGCGGATAACTGGTTCCAAGAAAAATGTCCAGCAGGTCCTCGAACATTTATAGCGGAATTCCGCTATAAGCAGAAAACGTTCCCTCCTATCACCCGATTTCTTTGAAAAATTTACTCTGCTGTACCCACCAGTGTTGCAAGAGCATCTTGGTAAGACCTCCACTGAGGAGACCACTGTAAGTTGCGGAGTTTCCGATTACTGACACGCTTACTCGTCCAAGCTCGTTTTCGTTGGAAGTGGATAGGTCCTTTAGGAGGCAGGGGGCGTTTAAAAAATTCCGCAAGCCATTGATAGACATCGTATTGTGTCGCTGGCCTATCGTCACAAACATTGTAAACCCCAGCTGGAGCATGGGTGAGATGCAAGAGTGCGCGTGCGGCATCATCACGATGGATTTGGTTGATCCAGCGTTTCCCGCCATCTTCCAATACCGCTTCTCCTGCGAGAAACTTTCTCATGAGCACGCTGCGGCCGGGTCCATAGATTCCGGCCAATCTGGCAATGGTTCCTCCGGAGGAGAGAACTTCCTGTTCAGCTTCGAGTAAAATTTTACTTGTAGGGCGATCTGGCTGAGCGGGGCTGTTTTCATCGACGATTTCTCCCTGGGTCTGTGCATAGACAGACGTACTGCTTGTGAAGAGAAGCCTCTCCGGCTTCCAGACTTCAACGAGGTTGCGGACTCCTCCGAGATATAAATTTCGATACTCTTCTTCTCCACCTCCTCGGGAACTCGCGCAGAAGAGAATCAGATCCGGACGAGTCTGGGAGAAATTTCGGAGGCTTGCTGTTTCCAAAACATTACAAACCTGCACAGAATAGGGTTTATGAAGGAGCCGTTGAGCGGCGTCTGGGGTGGCACAGCCCCCTTGAATTTTCCATCCTTCCTGAAACAATAAATCGGCTGCAGCTTCTCCAAGGAAGCCACAGCCGATGATAAAAGCCGTAGTCACATTCTTTGTGCTACTGGAGCATTGCTAATAATTATGAAATCGGAACTTCATTTTATTCCGCTTAGCATTGTTTTTGGCCTTACGACGAGCTTTTTGTGCCGGAGTTTCAAAGGCACGCAATCGCCTCACCTCATCCAGCACGCCATCTGCATCCAGCTTGCTTTTAAGGCGCTTTAGCGCTCGATCAATTGGTTCTCCCTTGCGAACAGTTACCTCAGCCATAATTTCACCTACTTTCTTTTTCCCAAAAGGGAACGAGACTCTTACGAAAAGTTTGTTGGAGCGTCAACCATTCCTTCTGCTTAAAGAGAGAAAAATATTTTTTTAAACTATTTTAACCTCCTTATCACCAATTACTTCCATGCGAATACTTTTCTTTTTAAAGCGGCTCCACCAGAGAACAACCGGCGCTGCAATAAATATCGATGAGTAAGTGCCCACGAGGATCCCGACGAGAATGGCAAAAGCAAAATCCCGAAGCACTTCTCCTCCGATAAAATAAAGAGCAGCCACTGACAGCACCGTAGTCCCCCCCGTAAGAATGGTACGCCCCAAAGTTTCGTTGATACTCCGATTCATCAGCTGGTCCACGGTCCCAGGATCTCTACTTCGCAATCTCTCGCGAATACGATCAAAAACCACGATAGTATCATTAATGGAATAACCGGCAATGGTAAGAACAGCTCCTACCATAACGAGGGAGAGTTTTCCTCCCACCAGAGAAAAGATACCCACGGTGATAATGATATCGTGCAGAAGTGCCACCACGGCTCCTAGCGCAAACGAAAATTCAAACCGCAAGGTGACGTATATTAAAATGGCTAGCATTCCCAGCGCCAAAGCAAATGTCGCTTTCCTGGCAAATTCAGCCCCGATTTGAGCACCTACCGTATCCTGTTGTACGACCTGGTATCCTCGACCGGGAAATGCTTGTGAAAGTATATTTAAAACCTTGGGCGCAGTGCCTTGCGGACTCCTCAAAATCAGTTTTTCCCCACCTCCTTGTTCCATCTGAATGGACGTCGTGCGTCCCAATCCGGCACGGTCTAATGCCTGGCGTACTTCCGAAAGAGAGACAGGCTGTTTATATTGGACCGTCGTCAGATCGCCGCCCATAAAGTCGATACCAAAATTAGCCTTACCCCGCCAGGCAAAGACAAGAGTACAGCTTACGAGAAAGAAAAGCGAAACTGCTAAGGCCCATCTGCGTTTTCCAAGAAAATCAAACTGCCGCTTAGGAATCATATCGCACATCCGCAGCTGCTTGAGCCCTCCTTTATCTCCCATCCAACGGAAAACCGTACGGGTGCAAATCAGCGCCGAAAACATGGATGCCACAATCCCCAAAGTCAGAGTGACTGCAAATCCTCGCACGGGTCCTGTTGCTTGCCAAAACAGAATGATCGCCATGATCAGTGTGGTCACATTCGCATCAAAAATCGCACTGAATGCCTTGTCATAGGCACCGTTTAAAGCGGCTCCCAAGGACTTACCAGCAGCCAATTCCTCTCGCAGACGTTCGTAAATGAGGACACTGGCATCCACAGCCATCCCAATAGTCAGAATGATGCCCGCAATTCCCGGTAAAGTAAGTGTGAAATGGAACATGGCCATCATCCCTAATAGAAGAAGGATGTTGACCATCAGGCCGAGGAGAGCAATCACCCCCGCTAACCGGTAATAGACGGCAGCAAATATCATCACCAAAGTTAATCCGGTTAAACCCGCCACAAATCCCTGGTGCACAGAGTCTCGCCCGAGAGTCGCAGAGACACTTCGGGTCTCTTCGATTTCTACTGGAACTCGCAGGGGATTCTGAAGGATACTCGCCAAGTCCCGAGCTTGCTTTTCCGTAAAATTACCCGTGATTTGTGCCATCCCCCCGAAGTGACGCGTCTTCAAAATGGGAGCGGATTGAATTTCCCCATCCAAAAGAATAGCCAAAGGCTGCTCAAAATGTGCCTCAGCTAATTCGTCGAATAATCGTGCTCCTTCGCTGTTGAGCCGGAGACTGACGCCGTAGCCCTGTTGATCAAAGTACGCATAAGCGGAAGCCACATGATCACCGGAAATTTCCGGCCGTTTCTTCACCAGGTACTTCGCCTCGTGGGAACGCCCTTCCAAATCCTTAAACGTCTCTTTTTTAATGACATAATCAGGAGGAAGAATTTCATCACCCGCTTCAATCAGGGGAATCAACCGCATACTATTCGGATGAACCGAAGCAAATTCCAGTTTCGCCACCCGGCGCAGCTGCGCTTTGGTCTCCTCCAGCCGTTGAGTATCCAACCCCGGAATTTGAACCAGAATGCGATCCGTTCCCTGGGGAGTGATCATGGGTTCACTTACCCCGAATAAATCCACCCGGTGGCGGATGACTTCCACAGCTTGACTCAGCATGTCCGGCGTTATTTTTTCACCAGGTGCATGTATGAGACGGATTAAAAACGAACTTCCTCCCCTTAAATCCAGTCCCAGAGGAATTTTTACGGCAGGCGGCCAAATCTGCTGAAAGCAAAAACCCACCAAAAGCAGAGTAAGAACCGTCCCCAGGATGCGTTTTCGGGCCAAGAGATCCGTGGTAAAATACGCACCGAAAAAGCCTAAAATGATGATTCCAAAAACAAACGTCAAAATAGAGGACATGAGAGTCTCGCTGAGAAGGGACCCGCTGAATTAACTCGCCGGAGTTTCAGCAGCAGCTTTTTCGACCATGGTGATGCTGGCTTTATCAAATTCAATCTTCACATTGTCAGCCACTTTGAGAACAATGGTTTTTTCTTTTACATTGGAAATCAGGCCGTGAATCCCTGAACTCGTGATTACCTTGTCTCCGGTCTTGAGATTTTTCAGTAACCGCTGGTGTTCCTTTTGCCTTTTCTGCTGAGGCCGTATCATTAGAAAATAAAAGATGAAGATAATAAAGCCAAAGAGAACCACCTGATTCAGCATATTGAGTGTCGGAGTGGAGCCACCTGAGGGTGTGGCCGCTGCTTGAGCAATAATGAATGGAAATATCATAGGTGCGGAGTGATGAGCCCGTTAGATTAGCGATCCCTTCGCCCAATGCAACAGTCATAGTTGTAAGTTCGCAACTGCTTATTTCCGGAAATTTCATCCGTAACTCCTTGCCGTACAGATGGAAGATCCTGGGTAGTGTTCCCATTTCACAAGACTGAAAATGAGAACTGACGATGGATAGAGGGTGTTCGGAATACGTGTTTTTCAGTTTGTCCCATGTCAGTGGGCCATATCCCCAGAAAATGTCGCCAAAGCAGGAGGGGGAGCGTTGCCAGGATTTTTCGAGCCAGGCAAGGCGCCAAAACCAGGTCTTTCAGTGCGGGTATCTCCCCGAACATCATAGGGAGATCATACGGTTCCTCGTTACGCACGAACTACGAATATAAATCCATAGATTATTTTTATGGAATTAATAGATTATAATTTATATTTAATAATCAATGTCCTATTCTTATAATATTACATCCAATTATCTTGGGGCTTACATTATAACCGCAGATCTCTCCACAGTGGATTTAACACCCAACAATCCACCGACTAAAGATACAAAACCTCTACCGAATTCAACCTCTAAATTAGGCGCAAAACTTACCGCCATGGTTGCAGGGAATCAGCCTACAAAAACTTATTTACCCATCACTCCGATGGGATCCATAAAAGATAGTAACGATAATTATTATGTCACTTCGGATGAGAATAAGAAGATAGACGAATACTTGGATGCTTTAAATTTCCCCTACTATAACTATTCAAGAAAGCAGATTAAAAGCTCCATGGAAGAGCAGCTCAATACCACCAAAAAGCATGCCAGGGACATTTTAGGAAAACCACTTGGGCCCACTAGTGATCATACCATTAAAGAGCTGGCTGATAATTACCAGAGTTTTCGCTATGGCGATTACGCGAAATTTATTAACTTCCAGAATGTGATTACCGATAACTCCTACCTTAACCCGAAAGAAACAGCGGCACTTTCCAATATACAACCACCCACTGAGTTCCCGTTCACCAATGACCACTATCACACAGCTCTTACGATTTTAAAAAACATGGTAAGTATTATCGATGTAAAAACCGATCATCATCTGTCGAAAGATGATATCCATCATTTGTGGGTGCAGGTTCAAAATAATTTAAAATATGACATCCGCGAACTACGTACGTTTGATAGATCCTACATCGGGAATACCCACTACGCAGCACTCAAAAAGGGATTTGCTTTATTACCACAAGATTACAAACTCATGTTATCCGAATACGACTTGTCTGATGGAGAAAAGACCTCGATAGAAAAATATGCCCACGAACAGGGTATCCCCAAGGACATCATATTTAGGTTAGTGGTTGTGGAAAATGCGAAAACCGGAGGACACATGTCTGATCAGGACATTAAAAAGTTGTCCGTGCAGAAGATAGCCGACATCAACGAGGCTTATTCCAAAAGCTATTGTCATCAGGAGAATCGCTGATCCGAACCTGCCGCGCCAGATTTTACGTTTTGGGCCCAGAGGATTAAAACGGCCATTTCCGGGTCAACAGTATAGTGGCTAGGATATCTGGTGCGGCAAAGGCACACTTCTTCATTCTTCGCTGGGCCTCACCCTCCTTTGGGAGAAGCACCCTTTTAAAAGCGTTGTTTGAGCCAGTCCAACAGTGTTTTTTCCACCTCCAACTGATCTTGATCAAAGAGCAGTCGATGATAGCTATTAGGAAAGATTTCCAATGTTTTATCCGTGGAACCCACCCGGTCGAACCACTGAAGCAACTGATCGGTTTGTATGAATTCATCATCACCCGCCCCTAAAACCAAAACGGGATGCCGAATACGCTCCGCCGCTCCGTTTGCAGAAGCTATAAGATCCCCCATACTATTCATAAAAGAAACGGTAAACCTTTTGATCAAATAGGGAGCGTTTTCAAAAGAACGCTGTTTGTCGCGATCATGACTCAAATGCAGCGTGTTTTTCTCTTGATGACTGACGAACCATTGCGGAAGGACCACCAGGGAAGGAAAGTATTTGGCAATCAGATTCACTACTCTCCGTACCACAGGCAAAGTCGGTCGAGCCAGTTCTACTACCGGAACCGCCAATATGGCCCCCGCTATAGGGAAGGGGGGTGGTTCGGTGGTCAAAAGACGAATCAGTAGCAGCGACCCCATACTTTCTCCGTAAAAAAATAGAGGCACTCCAGGGTGCTCACGTTGCACCTCCGCGACAACGGCACCCACGTCGGAAAGCAATTGCCCGATATTTAATTCGCTTCCGCGCCGACTGATCACCGGATCCAATCCCTGACCTCGCAAATTCGGAGCATACACAGCAATCCTTTCTTTAGTGAGAAGTTCACCCAAGGGGGCAAAATCCGAAGCTGCCGCCCCCATCCCGTGGATCGCCACCATGGTCGCCCGGACTTTTTCCGTCAACGGAATCCAAGTTTGCCAGGAAAATCTCTCACCATCCGGGGTGGAAAAATGGGTCATTTCAATTCACTCAAAAGGGGCCTTTTATTGTCTATCGGAGGAATCCGGAGAGCTCAATACTGAAGTATGAGGAATGGGAATAGATTGTGAATAACTTGTGAACGAGTGCGAATTTCCTGGGAAAACTGGAGCAGTGTAACCACTTTTAAACAATTGGGATTGGAATATTTACAACATATTCACAACCTTCTTTCGCCGTGGAACACTCTTATTTTCTATGAGGAACACGTTTCCAAAAACTTACTCACATTGTTATGATGAATAAGAAAAGAGGGCTGATTGAATTTTTATTATTCACGTTGTGAATAACTACCCAAGGTGGGTAACTTTTCTTTCGCACCCGACAAAAGGTAACGGTAGGAAGACGCCAGTTGTACACTTTCTCTTCCAAAGTTATTTCGAACATTTCCGGCTCCGCGGCGGCCCAGTTGATGGTAAAGATCCGCATCTTCCGCGAGCAAAATCATAGCCCTCGCCAGCTCTGCAGGTTGACGCTCTTCTACCAAAATGCCATCCACGCCGTTCTTCATGGCTTCCGGAATTCCGCCGTGACGAGTGGCAATGCAGGGGATTCCGGAGGCCAATGCCTCTAAAAGAGCATTGGGAATTCCTTCGGTATCTCCGTCGGCTGTAGATTCACTCGGATGAAGGAAAATGGAGTGGTTAGCCAAGAGATGTTGCAATGCCTCTTGGTTTTGAAATCCGACGAATCGAACTCGAGAAGAAATATTTAATTGGCGAGCGAGCTCTTCCAGCTCTTCTTTCATAGGGCCCTCTCCGGCGATAGTGAGGGAACCGGAATATTTTTGAACGAAAAGCGCGAAGGCCTGGAGGGTAGTTCGGAGGCCTTTTTTGGGAATGAGGCGGCTAGCTTGCAGAATTTTCCATTGACCGTCTCTCGGAGGAGAATGGAGGTAAAATGGAAGATCCGGTAAAACCGTACGCTGCAGACAAATTTTTCCCGCCGGACACCCTAAGGATTTTAGCTTTTCAGCTAAATCCAGAGAACGACAGGTCAGAAGAGCTGCCCTCTCGAATAATTCGGATAAAGCCCTTCTATAAGGAGAGGAAATCATAATTCCCGCTACATCTGCGCCGTGGAAAGATACCACTACCGGGATCGGGCATAGCTGAAGGATGGGAAGGAGATGGATAGCTACCGTACCGAAAAAAATATGAAGAATTGAGGCCTGCTGATTTTTGAGCAATCTGATGAGTTGCCGAGTTTCTTTCTGCGAAATTTGCCAAGGCCCTCTCTTGAGAGAACGTTCCTGAAAACGCGCCCACCATCGCCAACGCGACTTCTTCAATCGAACCAATGGTTCGAAGGGAAATGAATCCCAATTCTCTACCTTCTGCGTCACTACCAAGCGTGAAAAATAGTCCAAGGCCAAAATTTGACGGTGGATGTGATGCATCTCCGGTCTTAAATAAGTGGCGCAGAAAAAAACAATCAGAGGTTTTTCACCATGTGATTCCAAAGAAAATGATGCCTTTGGGGATGGATGGATCATGGGGGTCTTTAGTGGTATTTGCCGACCCGTTACCATATTCTGGTGGAGCGAATGGATTGATAAGTTCCCACGGTTTTTTTAGACGGAAGAGTTGAGGAACGACTCCTATAAGGGCAGGTCGCTGCTCAGGACGAGGAATACCACGGGGTGGAGGAGGAGATTCTATAGGAATAGGACTCGCACCAGGAGCGACAAACTGTGCCGAAACCGAACTCATTCCCATTAACCCTGCTATTATTATGAGTGTGACGACACGTTTCATAAGTTCCCTTACTAATTATAAACTAACCTTTTGTTATAAGCAAGTAGGAATAGAATCCTGTGATATGAAATATTAATTGATCGGGACTTACGTAAAAACAGGGAAAAACAAAAGAGTGATTCGTGGAATCTACGTAAGTCCTATCAGGATGAAATACTAAATTTTAGTTTATGAAATAAACATTCCCATGAACGAAAATATGAGATGCCAACAACAACAACGACAGGGATAGCTTCGAAGCCACCTCCGATAGATTCGCCGACGACAAGTGGAAAAATAAATAGTTCAAACGACTTGTATTTATCTGGTAACGCAGCTTACAAGAATTCTTCCGGAATTCGCCACTGCGGTTTTCCACCAACCAGTGCAAATTCACATCAGGGTTTAGGCTTCGCATTTCCTATGTCCAAGCAGTACATTTGTACCCGAGGGGACGATCTCTCCGAAGAGAGTGATTCCTTGTCAAGTTCCAATAGAAGGTTGGAAGAGCCCAAAGAATCAAAAAAATCCAATAAGATAGCAGGACCAAAGAGCGCGGCAATCCAGAAGGGGGTAATTTGCGAGCCGAGAAAGGACATTAAGAAGGTCAGATTCTCCACCGAAACAAAATTGGACGATAGCGGTGATACTGCTCCCATAAAGAAAAATTTACCCAAGGAAGATTCAAAGCCCGAGAGAAGTTACAGGCGTCTGTGGGCAGCCATCAGTTGTTTCTCACTGGTGGGAGGCATCATTGGTTTAGTGATGTTCCCATTTTGTGTTATTAATATGATCTGGAGTGGGATATGTGATGTGTTGAGGGCGGCGGTTGGTTGCTTCCGAAAAGCTGCTGAATAGCTGCTGAAAAGCGAGCGAAAAAAGTAGTGAATTTTAGGTCGGGTCACTCCAACAAATGACATGCTTCCTTTTCATTCGAAATCGTTCTAAAAATGCGGAGTGAATTACTTGGATCGTGCCAGACGAGTCATTTCTATCGAAATGGAGGAAGCTCTTGGAGTGGCTCGGCGGCTGGATGAAAATTTTCTTCGGGCAATCGATTTCATCCAAGCTGCTCTTGCTCGAAAAGGGAAAGTAGTAGTGCTGGGAGTGGGGAAGTCGGGTCACATCGGAGAAAAGATTGCCGCCACCCTCACCAGTACGGGCACCACCGCGGTGGTGCTCAATTCCCTCAATGCTTTGCATGGTGACCTGGGACTCGTTTCCGACGGGGATGTGGTTTTGGCTTTCAGCTATAGCGGTGAAACCGAAGAACTCATGAACGTACTTCCTGCTCTTCTTCGTTTTGATATCCAGCTCGTCGCTGTGACGGGGGGGCTGCGATCCACCCTGGCTAAAGCCAGCTCCGCCGTGCTAGACGTGAGCGTCTCGCAGGAGGCTTGTCCCCTGAACCTAGCGCCCACTTCGAGTACCACAGCCATGTTGGCGCTAGGCGATGCCCTTGCGATGGTCCTTTTGGAAGCAAGTGGATTTAGCACAGCGGATTTTGCAAGGTTTCATCCCGGCGGGCGGCTCGGCCGTACGCTGCTTCTTAAGGTGAAGGACATCATGCGTCTGCGCGACCAAATAGCGTTGCTTCCTCCGACGGCTTCCGTCATGGAAGTCATCCGGCAGATGACTTCCATGCGATGCGGATGCGCTACCATCGTGGATCCCTCTGGCAAATTGATGGGAATTTTTACCCATGGGGATTTTGCCAGGCACTTTCCCCAATGCCCGGACATTGGCAAACGCCCTGTGCAGGAGTTCATGACATTCCACCCGGTAACAATTTATGGCGATAAACTTGCGGCCGAAGTTCTGCATGTGCTAAAAGCACATCGGATTGATGATCTGGTGGTCGTGGATACTGACGATTACCCCATAGGATTGATCGACTCTCAAGATCTGACCCGGCTTAAGATGCTCTAATTTAGAACCCTACCTGGATGGGAGCCCATTAAACCCAGAGAACTTCAATTCCACGAATTACCCACTAAAACATGGCTCTCGCAAATGATCTTCGCAAAGGAATGGCAATCCGTTACAATGGCAATCCGGCGATTGTATTGGATGTTCAACACAGGACTCCAGGGAACCTCAGAGCCTTTGTGCAGGCTATTATCCGCTATATCAATACCGGTAAATCAGCCGATGTGAGGTTCTCCTCCACCGAAAAAGTCGAGTTAGTGGAAGTTTCCCGGCAAACTTTGGAATTTAGTTACTCGGATCCTCAGGGCTATCACTTCATGGAGCCGGAGACCTATGAAACCATTACTCTCCAAGACGATCTCATCGCGAGTGCTAAAGAGTATCTCGTGGAAAACCTCCCCGTGGAAGTCCTCAAAATTGAAGGGCGTCCCGCTCAGGTAGAGCTTCCCGCCTCAGTCAACCTTAAGGTGACCGAATCTGCTGAAGGTGTGCGGGGAGATTCCGCAAATAATGTCATGAAACCAGCGACTCTGGAAACAGGGAAAATCGTCCAAGTTCCCCTGTTTATTAAAGAAGGGGAAACCATCAAAATTGATACTCGTACGGGGACTTATATGGGACGAGCTTAAGGACTCTATTCACGATTATGGGAATCCGGCGTGGAAGCAAAAAGTGGGGGAATGTGAGACGCAAACCAAAAAAATCCCTCGCTTTTTCCGGAGCCACCTTCCCTTCAGCCTCTCGAAGTCTCCCCGGCAGGGTTCCCAAACGATGGGTGAAATTTGTGCTGGGATGGTGCCTGGTACTGCCAGCGGTAGTACTGACACAGACTTTCTTTCAGACCTTTACCCGAACGACCGTTCAGGACCACTTTTGGGCTACGGAAGAATTTTGGTTCTTTGCACTGGGCGTTATTTCTTGGCTCATTATCTTCATAGGATTGCCTCGCCCCCTCTGGCTCTATGTATTCGGCCATGAACTCACTCATGCTGTCTGGGTGTGGCTCATGGGAGGCAACGTTTTCAAAATGAAGGTACGAAAGGATGGAGGATATATCCTGGCAGATCGAGTAAATACCTGGATTGCTCTCGCCCCTTACTTTTTTCCTATCTACAGCTTGTTTGTAGTCATTCTCTATGGAGTGATAGGCTTCTTTTGGGATGTCCCCTATCTGCGTGAGGTTGCATTTGCGCTGATCGGAGTCACCTGGGCTTTCCATTTGACGTTCACCTGCTGGGCTATTTGGAAGGGACAAGAGGATCTGGCATATGGAGGAACTTTTTTTTCGCTGACCGTCATTTACGCGGTCAACCTTCTCCTTCTCATTGGAATGTTGATTATGGCCTCACCGAAAGAAACGGTTTTCGATTTTGCGGAGAATTTTTTTCAAAACATGGAAGCAAATCTCCAAATCGGAGAAGATTTCATCGAAAAATCTCTTCAATTTGCATTCTCCCTATTGAAAAAGGGTTAGAACACTTTTAAATTCAAAGTGCATCTTCTCCCCCCTTATGACCGATACTCAGCGATTTCTAGCTTTCCTCGCGGAAAGTTGCCGCGGAGCCATCCCCTTCGAACGCTTCATGAAAGAGGCACTGTTTCATCCGGAATTTGGCTACTATTCGGCCAATATTCGTACAGTAGGGCGTCGCGGGGATTTTTCCACCGTTCCGACATGGAGCCGATTCTTGTCTCATGCTCTGACTCAGTGGATCGTGAGTGCCAGTTGCAAAGAACAATGGTCAGTGATCGAACTGGGAGGAGGAACGGGGAAATTGGCGGAAGGGATTTTAAAAGCTTTGGGTTGGTGGAAAAGACGCAAGCTCACTTATAAGATTGTAGAAATTTCCCAACCACTCATTCAGGAGCAAAAACGTCGCTTGGCTCATTACTCGCAAATCCGCTGGTATTCAAATATTGCTGAAGCTCTGGAAAGCTGTGGGGGAAGAGCCCTCATTTTTTCCAATGAATTTGTGGATGCCTTTCCGGTAAGATTGTTCCGGAAACAAGCGGATGAATGGCGCGAATGCGCTCTGCAATGGGAAAATCAGCGATTGGAAGAGATCTGGATCGAGGCGTCTCCCCCTGGAAGTTCCGCCGTGGAAGGGATCCATTGCCTTCCGGAGGGATCAAAAATTGAGGTGGCTGAAACTTACTGCCAGTGGCTGGTGGGCTGGATCCCCTTTTGGAAGGCGGGACAATTTTTAACTATCGACTATGGCAATCTCTTTCCCGAACTCTATTATCGTCGCCCTTTTGGGACCTTACGCGCTTTCTTCCATCACCACCTGATTCAAGGACGAGAAATTTATCAGCGTTTCGGTTACCAAGACCTTACAGCCGATGTCAACTTTTCAGACCTCATAGCCTGGGGAGCCGCCTTAGGCCTCGGGCTAAACTCCTTCGATTCCCTCATGGAATGGCTGGGACCTTGGTCGCACCAAGCCCCAGCGAGCTTCTTAGACCCCAATGGCATTGGGGGCTCTTTTAAGGTACTGTGCCAGACCTGCCCGAGTTCGTAGTTCTTGGTTCTTAGAAGTGGGTAGTTAAGAATTCCGTTTTATCTCCGAAGATGCGTTTGCCAGATCCAATTCCATGGAACTGCCCCATGAGAGAGCATCCAGTCATTGAATCGTAGGAGACTCCATCCTTTGGATTTCACAAAATAAGCATGCAATCGCTCCACTTCCTTGCGGCCCAACAGGTAGCTCATGGGGACCGTGGGGGCGCTGGTGTACCAATTGACATCTCCTTGTGCCCGACTTTTGGTAAAGTGCACGTTCTTTACCAGAATATCGACTGCCTGGGGAATTTTCATGAGACCAGACTGCAATCCGCAGTCGATCAAAATGCGATATGCCCGCCAGAGGGCATCGTGTAGCTGGAGAAGCCGTGCATGGGGGATGTCGATGAGGCCGGCACTCACGCTCATTTCCTCGCACCAAAGGGTCCACCCCTCATAGAAAATCGCATGGTCTGCAAGACGACGGATTTTACTTTTGTGGCGGTGCTGGATACTGAACTGAAGGTGATGACCGGGATAGGCTTCGTGGGCACAGGTCAATGGCAACCCGAAATGTTGTCGGATTTCGGCTTGAGCTTTCTGAGGATCTGTTTGGAGGAGACTCAGGTCATTGACCCAAAAAATGCCGACCTGCTGTTTGGCGAAAGGTCCTGCTGAACTGTATGCGGCGGTGGGAAATTGGTGACGAAGAAAGCTCGGGACAGGAACCACTTTCAGGCTCTCTCCCGTAGGGGGTGTCACTACCTTGCATGCGATCATCTTGAGGCGCACAGATTCAGTCGTTTTCCGGTAAAGGTCCAAAAGAGAACCACCCGGCTTCCAAGCATGAGCCGCTTCTTCCAGCAATTCATGAGCGGACTTGCGCCCCAACTTCTTTGCTTCTTTCCGCAGAGCCGCCTGGCATTCTTCGGCCAGCTGATTGCCACGAGCCATGGCCTCAGTGAGGCTCCAATCTAGTCCTAATCTTTCGGCGATGAGTGCTTCAAAAAGAGGTCGCCCCACAGCAAACCCAGAAATCGGTCCGGATTTTTTTCGGGCTACTGCTCGGGCATATTCCGGAAAAGCTCGGGACGCTCCTCGCAGAAGTTGACGTGTTTTTTCGGGATGAGGAGAAATACGATCCAGCTCGGCTTCCAATCCGGAGAAGAATTCCACAGCTCCTTCGCAGGTGCGCTCGGTGAGTTGTGTCCAAAGCGGGATGGGCTGAGACACACATTCCGTACCGGCCTGTAAGTAGTCCGGAATTTTTTCCAAACGAGCCTCCAGCGCGGGAAGAATAGAGGCGAGTTTTTCGGAATGACGAACCAGCAGATCAAAAATGGAATTGACGGCTGCATCTGCGTGCACCTGAGGATTGGTCCGCCAGCGACTCAAAGTATCTCCGAAAATATGTTGAGTGCGCAGGAGGGAGAGAAACATCCGGCGGTCTAACCACGCGTCGGCATCTAACGTATCGCCAGGAATTTTTTCCACTGCTGTGAGTGTGGTTTGAACCAGGGTCTGATGCGCCTTGTAATCCGCGATGGAATTTCGACCCAAACGATTTTTAAATTTGCTGAGTCCTTGTTGGCTCGCCTGTTCCGGAAAACGCTCGAAAGTCTGTTCCACATAGGATTCAGCAAGTTTTTTTAACTGTTGTTTAGGGAGTGTTGTCAAAGTAGGAGCAGGCAGCGCAATCATCAGGGGGAAGGACTTGGAGTGGAAGACAGATCCCCTCTCGCATTTGTTGCTGCAATGATGTCTGCAAATAAACGATCCGCCAATATCTTCAGGCGATGGACTCCCTCGTGAGTGGGAGTCTGATCTGGCGCTTGAGAAGCAATTTCTCGAATGTGCTTAAGAGCGGTGGTCATGTCTTGGACGAGCGCTGTTTTTCGTAAACGAGGAGAAAGATTTTCCAGTCGATTGAGGTAGTAATCCATCACTTCAGTATCGGCGAGCATTCGTGCACGCTGAGGAACGTAATTGAGATCAGTGACCGTACAGGCAAATTGAAAACCACGAAACCATCCTCCCATGCTCACAACGTCTGCCAGCACATCGTCTTTGAGGTCCATCATAGATTGCTCCACATCTCCCTGGGTACGAATGAGCTCTTGCCGAACTCCTAACCAATCGTGCCGATTACTGAGTTCAAGCAGGCTTTTTCCCCGCTGAGTCAAGCGATCGGAAACATCCAGGCTCTTGGCTTTCCGAATGAGAGCCTGACTCAGGCTCTCCAGGTCTTCTTCCTTTTCAGCAATGGTTAAAAGAAGTCCATCCGCAACTAAAGAACCAAAGTGCAATGCAGTTTGAAACCGGTTGGGAAAAGATACCTGCCGAGGGTTCGTGGACAAAAAACCGTCTGGGAGAGGACCAAAAGATTCCAGTTTGACGAGCAATGCCTGGATGGAAGGAGCAGTGATCGGGTTGACCCCCAGTTCTTCGCGCTGGATGGTAGGATCCTCAGGGTTCCTGCTATCGGCAACTTCTTCGTTAGCAAAAGCGAAAGGAGCGCCCAAATAAATCGGGGAAAAAAGCAATAAAAAGAAAACGATCTTCCGAACAGTAAAAATGGAAATTCGATAGCCTACCACATTCCTCACATTGAAGAAGAAGAGAACATTTGTCCATTTTTCTTATCAAGTGATGTGACGCAAAAAAGGGAAACCTTGTAGGCTAAAATGGTTTTTTGCTCCCAGAGCTCCTCAAAGTGCGTAACGTCAGTTATCAAGTGATAAACGGAGGCTATGGAGAAATTTTCTATTGAACTTATGGAATAACTTATTTCTCAATACGGAAATATATTAAATATTCGTTATGCTAAATAGAATTACACATACTATATAGCAAATACTAAATGTCTCATCCTTAGCAATTGAAACAATAGTGAACGACTGCCCTCAACAGAGAATTCATTCTGGAATTTTCGGGTGACTTCCCAAGGATTTTGCAAATCCATATTGAGTTTTAAGGAGAGACAAATATCTTTTATAAATGGTTATTGGCATTCCGAAAGAGTTAAAGGAGCAGGAGTACCGGGTGGCGGGAGTTCCTTCTGGTGTGTATCAGTGGGCAAGACGAGGTCATCGAGTCTTAGTGGAAAAGAGTGCCGGAGTTGGCATCGGTTTCTTGGATGAAGATTACCGGGCTGCCGGTGCGGAGATCATGGATTCTCCCGAAGCAATTTTTGAAAATGCTGAACTGATTATCAAAGTGAAAGAGCCGCTCCTCTCGGAATGTGATCTTTTGCGGCCTGGCCAAATCCTCTTTACTTATCTGCATCTCGCTGCAAATCGAATATTAACGGAAGCTCTGAGGAAAACCGGAGCCACCTGTATTGCTTACGAAACGGTGGAAGTCAACAGGCGTCTCCCCCTTCTGGAACCAATGAGTGAAATTGCGGGAAGAATGTCTATCATCATGGGAGGATACTTCTTGGCCAAATACGCCGGAGGCACAGGAGTTTTGCTCGGAGGAGTGCCGGGAGTTCTTCCCGGAAAAGTAGTGGTTTTGGGCGGGGGAACCGCTGGAGTGAATGCCGCTCGGATGGCGATGGGATTGGGTGCCGATGTCACGATCCTAGAGGTGGATATGGAGCGCATGCGGTTTTTAGACATTACGATGCATGCTGCGCATACGCTGTTTTCCAGTGAAGGCAGTTTGTTGGAGCTGCTGCCTAGAATTGACCTTTTAATTGGCGCGGTTCTCTTGCCCGGCGCCCGTGCTCCTAAGTTGATTCGTCGTGATATGCTGCGCCTGATGCGCCCGGGGAGTGTATTTGTGGATATTGCGATTGATCAGGGGGGGTGCGCCGAAACTTCGCGTCCCACCACTCACGGAAATCCGGTTTTTGTGGAAGAAGGCATTTGTCATTACTGTGTATCTAATATGCCAGGTGCTTATGCGCAAACGGCAACGCAGGCACTTACCAATGCCACTCACCGATTTGTAGAAACATTAGCGGATCTTGGATTATCGGAAACTCTCTCTCGCATCCCGCAATTGCGCTCCGGAGTGAATATTCATGAGGGAGAGGTCACCTGCGAAGCAGTCGCAAAGACATTCGGTTTGGAATATCGGGAAAGAGATTTCTTTAAATGCTCTTAATTTAGCTTTTTAACAAAAAATAAATAAATCCAAATGTAAGAGCAATGGAGGTCGACTGCAATCCGACCATCCATTTGACCATATCGATTTTCGAATCTCTAATTTCTGTTCTTAATTCACCTTTAAATTCACCTAGCTCGGCTCTCAAAAAATCCTTGGTCACGAGATCACTGCTTTCCACAACTTCAATCAGTTCTTCGGCAACGCCCTCTGCTTGAGAGGGGGTAAATCCTTTAGCTTCTAATCTACGGGAAATGGCCAATGTGCTCAGGCTCATATCTGTAAATATATTCTGACTCTGCCTCATAGTCCATCTAATCTCGTCTTCTGCAGCAATTTTTGCAAGGGGGGGCTCGGCTCCTTTCTTCTAGGATAAGAAGTTGGCAAAGAAAGGTATTTGGGTAATATTTTGGGACTAATATGGATCCGCTTAGGGAGAGTATTGTGACCCTTGCACGAACAGCAAAAACTGCTGCTCATAGTTTAGGGGCGTGGTCATCCTCTTTAAAAAACGCTGCCTTACTGGAAATGGCTGAGGAATTGCTTTCTTCCGAAGAAAAAATTCTGATCGCCAATGCTCAGGATATCGTAGCTGCCGAGAAGCAGGGGAGCCTCGATCGACTGCGCCTGACGCCCGAACGTGTTGCGGCATTGGCCGAGGGGGTTCGTTCAGTGGCTCAGCTGGAAGATCCTGTGGGCAAGGTCATAGAAGAGTGGACGCGACCCAATGGATTAAAGATTTCCAAAATCCGCACTCCGATTGGGGTCATCGGAATCGTCTATGAATCGCGTCCCAATGTGACTAGCGATGCGGCGGCGCTCTGTCTCAAAGCTGGCAATGCAGTATTGCTGCGTGGTGGCTCAGAATCCTTTCGTTCTAATCTCGCAATCGCACAAGCACTCCAAACTGCAGCGGTTCGGCACGGCCTTCCTGAGGGAAGTATCGGAATGATTCCCTTTACCGATCGCGTTGGGGTGGAAATCCTATCGCAATTGGACGAATACGTGGATCTCATTATTCCCCGAGGAGGAGCCGGCCTCATCGAAACAGTCGTTCGTCATGCCCGCATGCCAGTGATCAAACACTACCATGGAGTGTGCCAAGCCTATGTGGACAAAGAGACGGATTTTGAAATGGCGCAGGCAATCGTGCTCAACGCAAAATGTCAGAGACCAGGTGTCTGCAATGCCTTGGAAACGCTATTAGTACATCAGGAAATTGCGCCGGAATTTTTGCGTCGTGTAGGAAAGTCTTTGGGAGAAAAAGGAGTCGAAATCAGAGGAGATGAAGCGACACAGGGGATCCTCAACGGCCAGGCACTTGCTGCCACCGAAGAAGATTGGTCAGCCGAATATCTGGATCTCGTCCTCGCTGTGCGCATCGTCGACAATTTGGAAACCGCGCTCAGTCACATCAATCGCTATGGCTCCCATCATAGCGATACCATCATCACCACCAATGCAAAAACCGCGGAACGCTTCTTGCAGGAAGTCGACTCCGCTGTGGTATATTGGAATGCATCCACCCGTTTTACCGACGGAAATGAATTCGGATTCGGAGCCGAAATAGGGATTAGCACAGACAAATTACATGCACGAGGCCCAATGGGGCTTGAGGAATTGACCAGCTATAAATACCTCATTCGAGGAAATGGCCAAATCCGCGAATAAAAATTTTGAGAAAGCACCCGATACGCTCACCATGAAAGCGATACAGGTTTTTTACGAAGGACATGTTCAAGGAGTTGGATTCCGATGGATGGTTAAAAATATCGCTCATGGATATGAGATCTCCGGTTGGGTGCGGAACCTGGAAGATGGACGAGTGGAACTCCAGGTTAGCGCTGAGGAAGAAGAGGAATTGGAGGCTTTTCTTACTGCCATTCAAAAAAGCGCTTTAGCCGGCAATATTCGCAAAACAATGCGTCGTCCTCTGTGTCAAACTTTCAAAGGATTTGAAATCCATTTTTGAAACTCATCCTCAAAGTGCGTAACGTCAGTTACTGAATAAATAAATAGATTGCCTGAGCGGACACGTACTGAATATGAATTTTTTCGTTACTGGTAGCGATACTGAAGTAGGGAAAACATATACCACCGCACTTTTACTTCGAAACTTAAGAAATCGAAACATCGATGTGGTAGGGATGAAACCGATTGAAACTGGAGAAGGAACCGACGCTCAGTGTCTACATGACGCAATGGAGGGCTGCGTTGCCCTTCAAACAATCAGTCCCGTGCGACTCAGTGCCGCATTAGCGCCGGCTACAGCGGCTGAACAAGAGGGAAAAATAATCTGCACGGAAAAGATTTTTGCGAGCTATCGCCAGCTTTCAGCACAGCATGCTTTGGTGCTAGTGGAAGGGGCAGGGGGATGGCGAGTTCCTATCGCATCTGGTTATGACATGGCGGATCTTGCCGTAGACCTTTCGAAGATCGCGCCTCTGCAAGTAATCGTGGTGGCCCTGAACCGATTAGGTGTGATCAATCACACGCTGCTCACTCTCGAGAGTATCTGCGCTCGTGGTTTGGTTTGTGCCGGATTTATCCTGAATCAGGGAACTTGCCCGGTTTCCTATCCCTCCATTTCTTCCAATGCCCAATGGATTACTCACGGATCCGATGTCCCTTTTTGGTTTGAGGTAAACACCGGCCAGACGATCCTCCCCGAGGCTGTTTTCCAGGATGTGGTGCTTCGCTATCTTTGAGGGGTGCTCATCCTAAGTGGGGAACTGTTGAATGAAGGGCTAGTCGCAAGTGCCTTCTTGCAAGAATGTTGCAAAATATGTTTCATTTATTTTTCGACAGCCCCCATGAACGATCTCTGCATTCTCGTTCCCACATTCCCGGATTGCGAAGACATTGCTGAATTTACTGTCTCACGGATTAAAAAGTTCTGGCCGGATCATCCGAAGCTTTTTTTGTGTGGCTTAGGACGGGGAGAAATTTCCTCTACATCGCCTCACGCAGACTGGATGACTATTCTGTACGAAGCCTGCGAGGCTCTCTGGAAGAGAGGATTTCGCAAAGTCTATCTGCTCCTGGATGATCATCCTCCCTTAGGTCCTTGTCATGCGCTCCATTTGAATCAAACCCTGCCTGTGGTTTTGCAGAACCTTGGCGCGATCAATATTTCCCTACTTGGAACAGGCCAAGGCCGACCTTCCTATGGCACTCGAGTGAAAGTGAACGGATTTTCGTTTGAGCATGTAGATTCGGAGCAACTTTGGAAATTTTCCCTCCACCCCGCTCTGTGGAACCTCGAAAATTTGCGCGCGCTTTTGCAAGAAATGATACGCCTTCTCCCGTTCGAGCAGCGTACTCCTTGGATGTTCGAACGATGGGGAGGCGCTCCGGAGGCACCTTTCCCTATGGACTGGAAATCAGGGAGCTATAGAATTCAAGGACACACCATGCGGTTTCAAGTCCTGCACCCATGGATCCCGGGAGCCCGACACGTTGCCCGCGGCCTGGAACTTCTAGCAGACTTATTTGGAAAAGGGCCCCTGGTCCGGCGTCCCCTGGGATTTATCCGTCAGCTTTATGATGGGCCATATCCCATCCTTTGGAGCGGCATCATGAAGAAAAAAGAGGTCAATCCGGACTTTTTATTTTATTTGCAACTGATTGCTCAAGAAGACTTTCTTGAAAACTTGCCGCATCGCTTCTTATAATCCGTTTCATGAGGTTAATTGGCATCATGCTCGTCCGCAACGAGGATGTTTTTATTGAACGAGCTATTCGCAATGCGCTTCCCGCCTGTGATGACTTTATCGTGGCTAATCACCAATCCAAAGATCGTACCACAGAGATTTTGGAATCCTTGCAAAGCGAATTTTCGAATCGAATCAAAGTTCATCACATTCGGAATTCTGACGATTCTCACGCTTTCATCCGTAGTTATGCGGGTTCCAACACCTGGATATTAGGAGTGGATGGAGATGAAATTTACGATCCGGCGGGCCTTCTCCGTTTGAAAACAAAACTTCTGGCCGGTGAATACGCAGATTCTTGGATCGTATTTGGCGGCGTTTTAAACGTTCGCGAACTCCGGGGGAACTCTGCCTTCGGGCACTTTTCTCCCCCTTGTCGCAGCATGACTAAACTTTATAATTTTAATGCGATAGAGGACTGGGCGGGCCCTTGCGCCGAACGTCTTCACGGGGGTTCCATTCGATTTCGGCCTGGCTATCATGATCAACTGCGGCTTGATCTTCACAAGCAGTATTCGTGGGAGGATTTGGACTTCCGTTGTCTCCACGTTTGCTTCCTTCGACGCTCTTCGCTGGAACCGGAGAACGGCCTTTTTCGAAAAAATATTATGGATGTTCGAGCGTGGAGTAGGACCAAAGCTTTACAAAAACTCTATGGCGTTCTGATTGGAAGCCCTGCCCCGGATTGGAAAGAGCAGAAGTATGCTCGAGGTCCTTTGGTGCAATGCGAGGTGAGCGCTTTCTTCCCTGCCCAGGAACCAGGCTTTCTTAAGGAAAACATGGAGTCACTCCATTCGGTTCCTGGGAGCAATTCGCGGTCTTTTTTTGACGTGGGCTCTACGAACGGAAGTTTCTCATGAGAGTGGGTTTTATTGTAAACAGCCGCGTTCCTTCTTTCGATGCCATACGAAGAGGAATGCCTCCTTGGGGGCTGGCTCTGGGTTGGGATGACGCCGGTGCCACTATGAGTTATATGCGGTTTCGGTGGCTTGCGCGGTTTCAACCCGAGGGGATTCACTATGAATTGTATCGGCCCTGGCGCTTCTATGAAGCCGTAGTATTTATGAAATCGATGGGAGCCGCTTGCATGGAAACCATCGCTCGACTCCGTAAGGTAGGCACAGCCGTTCTCTTCGAAGCAAATGTCGACTATTACACCACCTGGAATGGGCTCGTGCCCATGGCAGATATGGCGCCGACCCCGCAACAGAAAGCTGATGCCGAGCAAATCACTAAAATGGCAAATGCTGTCATTGCCTCCTCCCGACATCTGACGCAGATCTGCGCCCGCATGAATCCGGCAGCCCATTGGGTGGCAGATAATATTTTGCCCGAGTTTTTAACTCTTTCTCGTTGGAATACCGGACCTGACGGACGGTTGCCCGTGTGGTGGAGCGGAATGGCTGCTAAGTCATTCGAATTATTAGCAGCTGAAGAAAGCTTACTGCATTTTCAAGACCGTATCCATCTCCATATGGTCATGGATGATTTTTCTCAAGGAAAGGCAAAATGGCGCCCGGAGGTATCGACGCGATTTGAGACATTCCTTAGCAAAATCCCTCATACCTTTCATCGCTTTAAGTCCATCCCGCACTTATTAAAGCTTTATTCCACAGGCGGGGTGATTATTTCTCCGCGGTTTTTGGAAATTCCTTACAATTTAGGACATTCGGAGTGGAAAATCACACTAGGCATGGCATGCGGTTTACCCGCATTAGCAAGTCCACAACCCAGCTATGAGGACGTTGCCCAACGAGCTCATCCCGATGCTATTCGGATTTGCCGAAATTACTTTCACTGGGAAGAAGCACTGGAATGGGCGTGCACGCGACCGCAACAGCCCAGCGAAGAAGCACAGGAAGTCGTCCGTCGTCACTATCTCTCCCCATTAATTGCAGAACAACATAGGAAAGCAGTGCAAAGCGCACTTTAGAAACATAGACAAATGCAAAAGCGGCAAATTTATTTTTTTAAAATCGGAGGATTTTCGGAAATCAATCACATTCTCCTTAACGAACTTAAGGCTCGTTTTTCCGAACATGAGTTCCGTACGGTGGACGTGGAAAAGGAGATTATCTGTCAGGCCGGAGGTTTCTTGTACCTGCGCGCTTTTACGGAGGCTGTGGCACGGTACGGATTCTATATTCTGAGACAAAGAATGCCCCCTCGAAATTTTTTTCCACGGCTGCCTTGTGTGTTCACCGCAATCCAAAGATGGAGTCGCAAAAATGTTCATCCTAGGCGGACCGCGTTTACTTTCCAAACACAGTCCTTATTTAATGCCGGACGAGAAGGGGTTCCTCATTTTGTTTATACGGATCATACTTATTTTGCCAACCGCCGTTATGATCAGACTAAGCCCCTGCTGCCGGTATCCAAACGGTGGAAACAAATGGAAAAGGAACTCTATCAAAAGGCAAATTTTAACTTCACCTTCAGTCAATTTGCAGCCGATTCCATCATCGAAGATTATGGAGTTCCTTCCGCTCAAGTCCGTTGCGTTTACTCCGGTCCAGGTACTGGCTTCCCCTTTAGCACGAATACGAGTCGTAGGACCGGACAACAAATTCTTTTCGTAGGAGGGGAGTGGGAACGGAAAGGAGGACCCGACCTCTTGAAAGCGTTTTCTCTGGTACGGCGGGAGATCCCCGAGGCTGAGCTTATTGTTATAGGAAGCGATCCCAGAACCTTTATGCCCGGCCTCACTGCCATCAAGAGGATTCCCGTAGAACGTCTGAAGTCCTACTATGAGAGCGCGGATATTTTTTGTTTGCCCAGTCGTAGGGATCCCTCCGCCAACGTATTAGTAGAAGCAGCTGCATATGCCTTACCTATTGTAGCGACCGCTGTGGGAGGAAACAAGGAACGGGTAGTGGACAAAGAAACAGGATTCTTAGTTGCTCCGGGAGATATCGACTCACTGGCAAAATGTCTTTGTCGCCTTTTACGAGATGCTCAACTACGAACCGAAATGGGGGAGTTAGGGCGCAAGCGGGCCATGGAGATTTTTCATTGGTCGAGTGTAATGGATAAAATTACCAGTACGATCGGAGAAAAAATTAAGGATGTGTGCTAATAGATATGCCTTCTGTTTCTCCTAATATTAAGTTAGAATTGCAGAAAGCTTGGAGATTAGGGACCTCTTTTTTTCGGGCCCGCCCCGATTTTCTCCTTCCTGGAGCCCCCAAATGTGCCACTTCTTCACTTTATGATTGGCTGAGCTTACATCCCATGGTGAGAAGGGCTTCTCGTAAAGAACCAGCAAATTTCATCCATTATCCCACCAGTGAATTGCGTTCACGCATGCACTTTCCACCGCGAATACCATGGAGCTCCCCTTTTATCACAGGAGAAGCCAGCGTGGAATATTTTAGTCACCCCCATGCGGCTAAGCACATTCGCGATATCTTTCCCCAAGTAAGATTGCTCTTTATGTTAAGGGATCCGGTTCAACGTGCGTGGTCCGACTATTGCATGTTTATTCATAGCAATGTCGAAACAGAGGACTTTAATCTGGTGATAGAGCGGAGCGTACGGTGGTTTGCTGATCCCGATACGAAGCCGTTGGTCAGTTCCGCTCTAAAAAATACCTTCAGTCCCGTGCGCTATTTGGCAAATGGTTTGTATGCCGAAGTTTTGTCTCGGTGGTTTCAATATTTTTCACCGAAACAGTGTCTCATTGTATTCCAAGAAGATCTTCTCGCGAGGCCCGAATTTGTGCAGGCCCAGGTCCTACGACACCTCCAACTTCCTTTGACTTATTCATCGCCGTTTCCTTACGCACGTAAAGGATGTTCTCAGGAGACTATGCGACCTGAAACGCGCGCTTTGCTTAAGCATTTTTACCGCGAACCGAATGAGCGGTTGGAGGATTTATTACATATGAAACTTCCGTGGTGCAAATATGACTGAACCCATTTCGATACTTTCCAATATGTATTATACTGTTTGGAATTTTGCGAGTGGACTCAAGAATGCGCTTCCGCGTATGAGGAACACCTATCAGTTGCGTCATTTGCGGTGTGGTTTCAGCGGAGAGCCTCAGATTCGGATCAACTACGGTAGCCTTCCCTCTCATTCCATTGTCATTGGAGGTGCTGTCAAACTCCTTCAGCTCCGCAGGCGCTTTCCCAATGTGGAAGAAAACTTTAATTTAATTTATCTTGTCAGCAGTGCGTTACCCTCCTATGTGCTCGATTTTGTACGAGCTGCAAAAAGCCAGGGATGCAAATTAGTTTGGAACCAGAATGGCGTGGCCTATCCGGCATGGTGCGGCGACTATTATCCCTGGTTAAATAAAAACATGCGAAAGCTGATCCACATGGCAGACTTTGTGATCTATCAAAGCGAATTTTGCAAGGTATCAGCGGATCGATATTTAGGCAAAGTAGAAGCTCCCCATGTCATTCTCTTTAACCCGGTAGATACGGAAGTATTTGCTCCGGCTGAGAAACCGCCGGATTTTTCGAGATGTGAACTGCTTGCCATGGGAACCAGCCACCATTTCTACAGAGTCTTATCATCCCTCGAAACCCTGTCGGTTCTCAGAAAGCAGCTTGGAGTAAATGCTTATCTTACTATTGCAGGGCAATTTCGATGGAGAGGAGGAAATGCGCAGGTCAAAAGAGCCATTCGTAAAAAAGAATTAACAGCTTATGTGCGTATCCTTCCTCCCTTCACCCAAGAAGAGGCTGTTCCTATTTATAAAAACGCACACATTCTTCTTCATTCCAAGTATAAGGACCCTTGTCCCACCGTGCCAATCGAAGCTATGGCCATGGGAATCCCTGTGATAGGAAGCAATAGCGGAGGGATGCCCGAACTCGTTCCTCCATCTGTGGGAATTCTGGTGAACGTGCCTGAAGATTGGACGTGCGATCATGCTCCGGAGCCGCACGATCTCGCTACCGCAGTCGTTCGTATTATGTCCGCTTACTCCGCTTATTCCTGCCAAGCCAGACAACATGCTTTACAAACGTTCGATAAGAATTACTGGCTTCGCGCTCATGAGACAATTTTTAACGCTCTTCTTATGGGAAAATTAGCATGAATTTTCCTCAACAATCACTCCTCGTCACAGGAACGCACGGCCCCTTGTCCGCAGCATTTTTAAATTGGTTGGAAAAAACCCCTCATAAGGTATTGCGCGTGAGTCGTCATCCCGGAGTGGGTGAATTCAGTTGGGAAGACTTGTGGGCAGGAAATCTTCTGGAATCTGTGAATGTAGTGATTGATTTTGCCTGGAGCACAATTACCGGTTCTTCTGAACAACACCCTGGAATCGAATGGAGAGTGGATCTGCCCCGACTTTCACGCTTGCTCACGCGAGTGACGGAATGCGGCGTTTCCGTACCCCGATACATTTTTATTTCTTCGGGAGGGACTGTATATGGCAATGCTAATCAGCGCCCCAGCCAGGAGGAGGATGAACTTCTGCCTTGCGGTTGGCATGGTTTTGCAAAAGCGGCTGCTGAAAATCTCGTGCGTCGATTTGGAACTCTTGGCGTCGACTTCACCATCCTGCGTCCCTCCAATATTTATGGCTTTCCTCTTCATTCCGGACCGCCGCGCCTGATTCCTTATCTCTTAGACTCCATTTACGAAGGCAGAAGCTTTGAAATCCGAGGAGATGGCACGGCCTTAAAGGACTATCTTCATCTGGAGGACTTCCTTGCGGCTATGGGAGAGGTCATTCAACAGCAATTATCAGGAGTCTTCAATATTGCTGCTGGAAAATCTTATTCCATATCAGAGGTCATCCAACTTGTCGAAGGAATCACAGGGAAAAAAGCCAGAGTGACTTATCGCGATGCCCAGAAATGGGATACCACACGGAGTCTGCTCTCCTGTGACAAATTAATGAACTGTTCTCCCTGGCGACCCTCAATTTCTCTCCCTCAAGGAATGCACCCCCTCCCCCTCCTGAAACATGCAGTTGCGTAATAAAGCAAAACCCTCCCCATCCTATCATTGCCCTGTTACAGTTCTTCTTCCCGTTTACAATCCCGGAAGATTTTTACGTCATTCGTTAGATAGGATATTAAATCAATCCTGGTCGAATTTCGAATTACTCATTGTGGACGATGGTTCTACAGACGCAAGTTGGGCGGTAATATCCTCCTATAAGGATAAGCGAATTCGTGCGTTAAAAAATGACCGTAATCTCGGTATTGCAGCCACATTAAATCGAGGTTTAGAAATGGCCTCCGGCGAATTCGTAGCCCGATACGATATTGATGACTTCAGTCGTCATGATCGCATGAAAAAACAGCTGCAAACCTTCGATCAGCATAAAGATACAGTCGCTGTTTTTTCCCGAGGACGATTAATAGATGAGAAAAATCGGCTAATAGGATGGGTGCGAACGCCGCAAAATAGTCAGGCAGTACGCTGGGATTTATGTTTTCGAAATACTCTTATTCACGGCTCGGTGATGTTTCGGAAAAAATTCGTTTGGGAAAAATTAGGAGGCTATCAGCTCTTACGTACCTGCGAAGATTATGATCTTTGGTCCCGCATAATCAGAGATCAAGGGCATATTGTTGTTTTGAAAGAAAATCTCGTGGATTACCGCATTCACACAAACTCTATGATGGGTAAGGAACATAGCGAGGGAGCTTTCACTGGCCATTACGAAACCATGCGGCGGATCATGGAACAAAATTGTCGGGAATTTATGCCAGGGCTCCTTTCGGAACAGCAAATTAGCATTCTGTGCTCCGCTTGGATGGATCCTATTAGAGCGGATTGGAAGGCATTTTTTTTCATTCAAAAAGAAATGCTTCGACATCTTAAAAAACCGGATCAGCGAGAAGTTCAAAAAATCCTCATCGAACAAGATTTTTCCTTATACCGCAAATGTCGCCAAGCGCACTGCGCCATTCCATTTCTACGTGCTCTCTCTGAGAATGACCCGGCTCGGTTTGCCACCTTACCCTGGATCCGCATCCTGGGAGATAAAGTCCTTGCAACTCTTAAGTGGAGATCCCCGCGATGAAGTTTTTCTTTCTTTCCAGCTTTGCTCATTTGGCGCTCGATTCCGCTTCTCAGCGAGTGTCCGGAGGCGCCGAACTACAGGTGGCATTACTGGGAAAAGCCCTGGCTCGATTAGGACATGAAGTAGTCTTTATGGGCAGCGACATGCCTCGCTCGCATCCCCCGGTATTGGACGGCGTGCGACTTTTGCGCGGAGGGCGCTTCCATACCGGTGGTCTTTGGGATACCGCGTTCGCTTTTCCCTGTGTCATAAATGCTCTTAACCAAGAAAAACCAGACTGTGTTCTTATTTTGGGTTGGACCACTTGGCTCTATTTTCTACTTCAATTACGTTCCCTATTTGGATTCCGACTGGTCTTTATTTGCGGATCCGACACGGAAATTAATGGAGAATTCCGCTGCACATATCCGCTGCGAGGTGCGTTATTTGAAAAAGCGGTACAAGCCGCAGATCTTCGATTTGCCATGAGCAAATACCAAGAAACACTTTTTCAACAGTGCAATATGAAGTGCTCCCTATATCGCAACCTCATTTTGCCACGGACTTCACCGCGAACCGCTCATAAAAATATCGATCTTCTTTGGGTAGCCCGCTGTCAGGCCTTTAAGCAGCCTCATCGCTTTTTGGATTTGATAGAAAAATTGCCCCATGCACGTTGCCAAATGATTTGTCCTCGAGAAGATGTCAGGCTTTGGGAATCCGTGCGAAAGCGTGCGAAAAAATTATCCCATCTCACATTTTTGGAGAAGGTTCCTTATCACCAAATACAGAAACATTACGACGCGGCAAAAATTTTTGTAAATACCTCCTCTTTCGAAGGTTGGCCCAATAGTTTCATCCAGGCCGGCCTTGCTTCCACAGCACTTCTTTCCCTACACATCAATCCGGACGAATTATTCCACAAATACTCTCCCGGAAAATGCGCTGAAGGGGACTGTGCCCGTCTCGTAGAATACGCTCAACACATGCTTGCTGATTCCACAGCGCTGGAGGTCATGCAAAAAGGCGCTGAAAACTTTGTCGCCGAACTTCATAACAATGAAAATAATGTCCGCCTTTTCTTGGAAGGCTTACAAACGGATCCCGCAGAACCGGCACCCCCCCTATTGGAACAATTGACGAATTCGTATCAGATTGGTGTGGCCGCTTGTGGTTTATGCTTATTGTAGAGCGGATGAAAAATACCCGAAACTCCTGATGTGCATTTTTTTCAAAATGTTTTTAAATATCCGGAGTGAAAGTCCCATACCTTGATCTTCCGGCGCAGATTGCTTCACTTCGGCGAGAAATCGATGAAGCATTGGCGCAAGCCATTGATCATTGCAGCTTTTGCCTGGGGCCTGACGTGGTTCATTTCGAGCGGCAATTTGCGGAATTTTGTGGAGTCCGTCATGCCGTAGCCGTGAACAGTGGGACGTCTGCATTACACCTGGCCCTTCTTCTTCTCGGTGTAGGGCCGGGTGATGAAGTCATCACTACACCTTATACATTCATCGCGACAAGTTGGGCGATTTCCTACGTCGGAGCGCGGCCCGTATATGTGGATATCGACGACGCCACCTTTAATATCGATGTGGATCAAGTCGAAAAAGCCATCACGTCAAAAACGAAAGCGATCCTCCCCGTACATCTCTATGGGCTCCCCTGCGATCTCCATTCATTATTAAAAATCGCATCCAAACACGCTCTTCCCATTGTCGAAGATGCGGCTCAAGCTCATGGAGCCACTTATCAAGGGCGTGTGGTGGGGTCCTTTGGCAAAGTCAATTGTTTCAGTTTCTACCCCGCAAAAAATCTCGGCGCTTTAGGCGAAGGAGGAGCACTCGTAACAGATGAGGATACTCTTGCAACGCGTGCTCGATCTCTCCGTGAACACGGAGCGACACAACGCTATCACCATGACGAAATTGGCTACAACTACCGCATGGAAGGTATCCAAGGAGCGGTACTAGGAATAAAACTGAAGTACTTGGCCGATTGGACTGATGCCCGCCGCAGAGTGGCAAAACGATATTCCCAGTTCCTTGCCAATACGCCTCTTCGCCTCCCTCTTGAGCCACCAGGGAGTCGCAGTGCCTGGCATCTTTATACCGTTCGACATCCGCGGCGGGATCCCCTCAAAAGATTTTTGGAAAAACAAGAAATAGGATCCGGTTTACACTATCCTCTCCCATTGCATCTTCAGAAATGCTACGCTTCCTTAGGATACCACACAGGGGATTTTCCAGTAGCGGAGCGTGCAGCTAATGAATGCCTCAGCCTTCCGATTTATCCGGAACTTTCTGACGAACAAATTGATTTCACCTGCGCTCAAATTCATCGCTTTTTTTCAAAATAAAAAGCAATGCCGAATTGATGATGAAGGTAGCGGCGGGGAGGGGTGTTTTCTGGTATCGAGAAGTGGGATGAATGTGCTGGCGTAGAGCAGGCAAGGTGGTGAGCAGGTCTTTTTTTTCGCCTTGTCAGAAATTATAATTTACTCCGAAGAGAACGCCATGAGAGACAATTTGCCCGCCTCCGAATTGGGGATTATAATAGGCATAAGCGCCAAAGCGGGGTCCTATTTGAGCGGTGACACCGGCAACCCCGAAAGCATTATTGCGTGCTCCATTTTGACTATAGAAATAGAAAGGCACCCCCGAGCCCAGGGCTGCCTCATTAAAAACAGATTGAAAAATAAAGAGATGGGGGTTGCAAATTGACGCAAATGATTCGACATGAATCGGGATAAAAAAAGGAGAATGGGTTTATTGACTTTTTAAAAGGAATACCAGATCACCGAATAGACAGAAGAAAGCTGCATAAAGCAGAAGAAATTTTGTTGATAGTATTTTGTGGTATGGTTTGCGGATGTGAGAGTTGGAAGAATTTTGAAACATTTGCGGAAATAAAACTTGAGTATTTAAGGAAGTATTTTTCATATCAGAATGGGGTGCCTAGTGATGATACTTTCCGACGTTTTTTTCGAGCATTAGATCCGCAAGTATTTGAAACGTGTTTTATAAATTGGGTACGTTCCTTTCAGATTGATCTTGAAAATAAAGTTATTGCTATTGATGGTAAAACATCTCGGCGTAGTTTTGGTGGAGAAAATGTCAAGCCATTACATTTAATCAGTGCTTTTGTTAGCGAGATAGGCATCAGTTTAGGGCAATTAAAAACAGAGGAGAAAAGTAATGAAATTACTGCCATCCCTCAACTCTTAGAAGTTCTGGATATTAAAAACTCAATAATCACGCTTGATGCGATGGGATGCCAAACTCAGATTGTAAAAAAGATTACGGAAAAAGAAGCTGACTATGTGATTGCCTTAAAAGGCAATCAAGGGAGACTGAATGAAGATGTACGTTCCATCTTTGAAGAACATCCCAATGACGCCACCTTTTCAACGCACCATGAAGATAATAAAGGCCATGGGAGAAAGGAATATCGCAAATGCATTGTGGGATCAAATATCGATTGGCTACAAAAGCGCCATCAGGAATGGAGCAATTTGAAAAACATCATAAAAATAGAAACTCGACGTGAAATAAAAGGCAAAATAGAAACAGAAAATCGCTATTATATTAGCAGCTCAGAGTTATCTCCTCAGAAACTTCTTCATGCAATTCGAAGCCATTGGGGAATTGAAAATAAATTACATTGGGTCTTAGATGTTGTTTTTAATGATGATCAATCTCGAATTCGTAACGGCAATGCGCCTAGAAATATAGCAATTGTAAAAAAAACTGTACTGAATTTGCTGCAAATCACAAAAAAAGAAAAAGATCTTAAATGGGTGAGTTTAAAATGTATGCGAAAAATCTCCGGATGGGATCATGATTTCTTAGATCAGGTTATTATGGCTCGTTTTTAATGAGG
>JAHFTB010000053.1 GCA_023269545.1 Verrucomicrobiota bacterium
GAGTTGTTCAAGTCGTCGGTAACAACCCGTAGAAATCCAATTTTAATCTTCCTTGCCAACCTTTAACTTCTAACCTCATTTAACACAAAAAGCCCTGTCCTCCTTTTCGAAGACATATCAAACACTGATGTGGACTCAAACTTCGCCCCAGAGAGAGGCGGCAAACTACTCTTTTGCAAACTCCCTACCCCATCATCGTTCCTCGCATATCCATGGGTTGGAAAAAAATCCACATCCCGATAACATAAAGAATGAGAAGAAGTATTCCCCAGGGAAGAAATACACCGAGCCGAGAAGTACCTGGATTTTTCGAAAAAAAAGCGGCGCGTTTCCAGGCTATAAACAGAGCTATTAAAAATCCTACATCAAAGAAAAATAACTCTATTTTTAGCAAATTAGGAAAAGCCCAGGAACGAATACTCCAATTTGGCGGTCCTAATATCGACCAACCCACATCGGAAAAGATTCGTTGAAACACAGGAATAAATGTGTGCGACCCCGTAAAAAAGTGAAATACGAAGTGGGCTAACCACATTCCGAACCCCAGAGGGGCCAAGCTCACGGCAAATTGGCAAAATATTTGTTTCGATTCCAATATTTTATTTTTCCCCGTTTGCAGACCTCCCCAGTGAATACTGCATTTCGTCGCAAGCCAAATTAAGTTCAGAGGAATGATAAGCAATGCGCAAATATAAAATAGCGTAACAATTGGAATCGATGAGGAAAGGTTCCACGCCGCTTTCATTCGATCCTCCCATTGAAGAACGGGCGACACCATTCCCGCTGCGTTGGCAAGTGCTCCAAATGTTAATATAGTAATAAGCACCGCCAAATCTAATCGCTGCGAATACTTGCCAACTCCCGAACGCGGAACATCCAAAGTCAAATCCTTCCATGGAAGTGAAGCTATCAGCCCCACATTATCTTTAGGACATGCGTGCACGCAGTCGAGGCAAAAGGTACAATCCATATTACCCTGCTTACGAGGTTGAAAAAGACGCAATTCGCAGCCACGAGCTCCTGTCTCCTCATTCCCCCGAATGCAATCATAGGTGCGACAAGAGGCACAGGCCGCAGGCTCTCTCACTTGAATTTGCAGAGGTGAACTTAATGACTGTACAAAATGAAACTGCCCAATAGGACAAACATATTTGCAAAAACTCGCGTTTTTAAAAAAGCCATCCACTAATATCGCGGCTAAGAAATATCCTGCAATCACCCAAGCTGTTAACCAGGGAGAATTCCACAGGCCGAATGCCTCATAAGCCCAAAGGTAAATTCCCAGCAAACCCACTGCGAGCCACTTAGTACGGAACCGAGAGGGCCAATTCCACCGTGCTGGCATCACTTGCCGTGCAAGATCCCGCGCCAATGTAAAGGGACATGCCATACAGAAAAAATTCCCCGCCACTAGTAATGCCAACACCGTCAATGCACGCCAATGAGTCCATGGCAAAGTCCCAGCAAGATTCATAGGACCGAACTGAGGCCCGAACCATCCATCCAGCATGATCAAAATAGCCAGGCCCAGGAGACTCGCTTGCAGGGTACGTCTAAAAGCTCTGGTTCGTAAGAGATTCCCTACGAAAGGGACCTTCAGAAGATCAAAAGGACGGGAGGGCGAGAGGGGAACACGCCGTAAAGCCATCAGCTGCTGATAACGGCGACGAGGTTTTAAAAATTGAATAGCAATCAAACCCACGGGAATCAAAAAAGCTATGGATCCCGGAACCCACATAATAGCTCCGGCAGCTGCCTGATCCTCCAAAGCACTCATCCCCCCCACGCGAGGGGCATTGAGATATGTGGGATAAAGGATACTGTCATAAAAAGAAAGAATGGCGGACAGAAGGGTATTCTGTATATCCGCCACCGCCAGGTAGGGAATCATCGCCCAACGAGGCCAGTGAGGACGACTGGGCCAGGGTTGAATAATGGGCCACCAAAAAAGTAAGGAGGTTCCTATAAAACAAGCATGTTCGATACGGTGCCAAGTGGGATATCGAAGCGCTAATTCATACAAGGGAGGGGTATGCCAAAAAAGAGTGGAAAAAATAAAAAGTCCTAAACAAAACGGAGGATAAGTAATGAAACGTCCCACCTTCTTCAACAGAGGCCAGGAAAGGAATGGTCCTAACACACTGGAAACAAAACTGCGCGGAAGACCCAGGAGAAAAGGCAAATAAGGAAACCCAAAAAGGAGTAAGGGAGGAGCCAGCATCATGAGCAGGAGGTGTTGCACCATGTGCGCTTGCAGCAGAAGATTGCCAAAAGCATCTAGCGGTGAACAAATCGCTAAAAAAATTACCATGAGTCCACCTAGGAAGCATATGAGCCGCCAGAGTGGGAATTTCAAGGGCGCCAAAGCTTGCAGGCGCCTCCATCCACGCACATAGAACCACGCGGACAAAAACAGAGACAAAAGGATCTCAGGTTCCCAATTCCAGGAAAGGATCGCGGCCTCTGCTACTCGTTCCACGTGTATCGTGGGCTCAGTTGCGGAGCAACTGGCTCATTCGCCTCCTTCATCGGCTGTGAAGAGGAAGGAGGCGGTGTCGCTGGGACACTCGAATCCCTTGCGGGCGGTACGTTCTTTGGATGCAAAGTCACCATATAAGCTACCAGCGCACTGACCTCAGAAGGGCTGAGATTTTTCCCATACGCAGGCATATTGCCTCCTCCTTGAATGATTTGACGAGCAAGCTGAGGAGCTGTCATACGAGCTCCCACCTCGGCAAGATCCGGTCCCCGGTGTCCCCCCACGCCATTAATAGCATGGCAATTGCGACACTGTTTGAATTGAAGAACGGAAGCTCCGGCAAGTTCAAGCGGCGTCCGGTCCTTTAAAAATTCCGGTTGAGTAGCTGCCGCGGTCCACGCATTCATGTCAGGCGACCATGGGGACGTATATCCAAGATGCGTTAATAAACCGATGGCAAGATAAAGGAAAATGACGGTGACTACGGCAATAGGGCGCCGCCGCCAACTCTTTTCTCCTTCATTAGAAATGAAGGGGAGCGCCACTAGAAAAATGCCTAAAACAATAGGTCCTCCCAAAATTACGACATCTTCCAGATAATCGGGGAGAAGCGCCGCCACGGCAAAGATCCACATGAATGGCGCATCAGGCCGCGGCACAGAGTCAATCTGCATCGCGGTGGGTGGACCTGTCGGGCCTTTGGGACCAAATATGACCGCACAAGCGAAAATTCCTATGAGGACTATGGCGGAAGCTACCAAATCTTTACTAATTGCCTTGGGTACAAAAGGCACTCCATCTTTCTCTAAGAGCGCATGATATTCAGCATCATAGGTCTTTCTCCTCACCTGCACCCCCGGCTTAGGATACTCATTAATTCCCTTAAGGAGTACGAGGCGGAGATGGAAAGCCACTACCGCTAATACCAAACCTGGCAATACAAATACGTGTAGAGAAAAAAACCGAGAAAGAGTGTCCGCTGCAATAATAGGGCCACCCAACATGAGGTTTACCAACCTATCTCCCAAAAAGGGTGTGCGGGCGAGAATCGAGGCTCCGATGCCTAATCCCCAATAAGCGTCTTCATCAAAGCGGAGCACCTGTCCGGTAAAGGCAAGCCCCAGAGTGATCACAAGTAATGCGCAGCCAGATATCCACGTCATCTCCCGAGGATACTTATAAGCCCCCCAAAGAAATACCTGCGTCATGTGCAACATCATGATGCAGACCATAAAGTTGGACCCCCAATTGTGCAGGGCGCGCAAGAACCATCCTAACTCCTGATTAATGGTAAGATACCAAAGAGTCGTATAAGCTTCCGAGCCGGAGGGCACATAGACTAAAGCCAAACAAATGCCTGTGACAATTTGAACCACCAAACAAAGAAGTGTCGCACTGCCAAAGACATAAAACCAGCTCCCGGCATTCTTCGGCACGGGATGCCCGGCTGTCTCTTCAAATAGCTTTGTAATGTGTAGGCGATCGTCAAACCAAAGCGCCAGATTTCGCAGTGTCTTCATCATAGGAAGTAAGGCATCCTCTGCCCAGGAACTGGGCTTTCTTTAAGGAGCGTATTGTGTTATCCATTCAGTTCTTGGGGCAATCCGCAGCTTTTTCAGACTGTTGGATCTACGGATTATTAGCCAGGGTGGGAAGTACGCCTCCTTTGATCAAAAGTTGATCGCCTTCCACCTTCGTCTCGTATTCAAATAATCCTCGCGGAGGCGGCCCAGCCGCACGAGCACCATCTTGATAATAGGCTCCGCCATGGCAGGGGCAAAGAAAAAGCTTGGATTCGGAAAACCAGCGAACGGGACATCCCAAATGCGCACAATTAATAGCAAAGACCTGGAAAGCATTTCCCTTCAAACGGCGCACCCAACAAGGAATATCCGCTGTCTCACCATCCCAAGGGCGGTGTAAAGGATTTTTGTATTTTGCAAGGGTTGTTTCCTCCTCCCGATAGGAACTGACTTTTCCTAAGTCAATCCACTGAAGTTCAGGTTTTTTAATAAAAGTGGAAAAAACATAACCAACGACCGGAATACCTACCATCGCTCCGGCAGCAACATTGAGCCCAATGCCTAACTTTAATAAAAAGTCACGCCGCGAAGATTTATCCACCTCGCCTATTTCAGTTGGCTCTTTACCCACGTTCATCTCGTACTCCTCTCTTTAATAACATCGAATGATTCTTCTCCGTAATGGTTCTAGCGTCGCATCTCCACAGGCAAATCGCCCTTATGTGCTCCACGATGGGAAATTAACCAGGCCACCACATCCGAAACGTCTTGATCGGACATTGGCTGACCTCCGGCGGCCTCATGCCAATTCGGGTGCCCCACTTCTGGCCGCCCTGCGATAACCAATGTGCGGAGGTACTGGTCCGTCACTAAATTCAGATAGGCCGTATCCACCACGGATCCTGCTTTGCCCCCTGTTCCCTCGACACCATGACAACTAGCACAATTCATGGAAAATACCTGCGCTCCCCGGCGTACATCTCCCGGCGGGGCACTATAAACCGGCAAAGGTCCGGCCGGTACTTTCTTCGGATCCTTCCAAGCATAAATTCCCTTCACCAAAACGTCAATCTGTGCTTCCGTCAGCCGTCCCCCCATCTTTTCGGAAAATGCGGGCATCGCCGTTCCCGGGATCCCTCTGGCAATTATCTCACGCATTTTATTAGGAGTAATCAGAGAAAGATAGACACTGTTTCCCATGCTAATAGCTGAAGCCACCCCGCTTACACCCGAATGACAAGCAATACAACTGGTCATGTAAAGGTTACTAAAATCCAGATTAGCTTCGGGTGGTTTCCAGACGTCCTTTGCAGTAGGCTTGCCAGGCATCCAATCACAACCGCCTAATAAAAAAACGAGGGGAATCATCCAACAACAGATTGAAAGTTGAGGCTTCATCATTACTTTTTTATCCCTTCCACACCCATTTTATCAGCAATGGACCAGGTTTTCATAGTATCGATCTTACTGGATTTATACACTATGAACCCACCTACCAAACCAAATGCCAGTTGGCTCGCAATAAACCAAGGCCATGATATATATTGGGCCAAGGCTGGATCCACCACACGGATGGAAGTCGAAAGCATAGCGGTCCAAATCACTGGCATCGCAATTCCTCCCCACAGCCATTCCAACTTAGAAGGTAACATGGGCAGAAGCACCACATATAAAAGGCCGATTAAAACTGAACAGGAAACATGGATGACGAGGGCTACCAAGAATGCCAGGAGATGAAATTGCATGAGAACCTCTTTGGTCGATTCCCCCAGACTGGGCAATCCCGCTGCGGCAAGTAGATTGATCGGATACCAAATGCTCCCATGCAAAAGCCCATAGATCAGGGCAACAATTGCCATAGCTACCCCCCCCGCAAGGCCACCCACCATTCCGGAAGAATAAGTATGAGCATGCAGCGGAACTAGACGGTGCCCGGCCTCTTGTCCTGGCTCTAAATAAGCGAGTGTACGTCCGGCAACCCGAATGGGAGCCGGCTGCTCTCCCGGAGGTTTCATCAGAACGTACTCGTGCCGAGGATGGGGAAACACATCAAAAAACCAGCCAATACCCGCGACTACTCCACAGAGAAAGCCGATAAAAGATACTATCAAGCTGGTAACCAACCCCGCAAAAACAAGGGTCACACCAAAGGCTGCAATCATCGGCCATGGCGTAGGCATAGGCAGCTCGACCGAGTTGGGATCATGGGAATCGTGGGGTCCGGACATATGAAATATCAGATTAAGCGTAATAACTTACCACGTAGACAATAGTGAAAACAACAATCCAAATGGCGTCTACAAAATGCCAGTACCAGGAAATCATCTCCACATGCTCATGATGCTCCTTCTTAATTTTCCCCATCATGCTGAGGATGAGAACCGTAGAAAGGAGAATCAGACCGATGATGACGTGACTGGCATGTAGCCCCACCAAGGAATAAAACGTAGAGCCAAAGACATTCGTATTCAGTGTAAAGTGATGATGGTAAATAAATTCATACCACTCATGAGCTGTGTAACCGAGAAAAATGGCTCCCAAAATGATGGTGACTAACCACCAAAAATGGAACCCATTCAATTTCTTTTTATGCAGAGCCTTTTCCGCAAAAATAATCGTTCCGCTACTCGATAACAAGGCAACGGAAGCACAAATCGGCCATTCAAGCA
>JAHFTB010000009.1 GCA_023269545.1 Verrucomicrobiota bacterium
AGGCGACGCAGCGGCGGATTGGAGAGCAATGAGTTGAGAGACGGTGACAAACTTAAATCCGCGCTTTAGTAGTTCATCAAATACCTTTGGCATAGCCGCCACCGTGGTTGCATGAATGTCGTGAGAAAGAATAATATCTCCGGGTTTGGCGTGAGAAAGAATGTAGGTCGCAACCCGCTCTGAATTGCGGTATTTCCAATCCATAGGATCCACGCTCCAGAGGATGACTTTCATTCCGTATTTTTCATCCATCGTGCGATCCAGATTGGCATTAGTAGCGCCATAGGGAGGACGTATCAATGTGGGGCGAGTACCGATTGCCGCCTGGATGGCATCGTTTGTGCCATTTAATTCATGTTTGAATTTCTCAGCACTGCATTTATTGAGTGGGGGATGGCTCCAAGAGTGATTTCCGACCTCATGGCCTTCGGCAATGATACGTTGAATAATTTTTGGATTGGCTTCCGCATTTTTACCGATGAGAAAAAATGTAGCTTTAATGCCGCGGGCTTTCAGCATGTCCAACAACTTTGGTGTCAGGAGAGTGCTTGGACCATCATCAAACGTCATGGCAATATAGGGACCAGTCACTTGAACGGAACTATAGGAATGACGCGGTTCGTGAGAGGTTTCCTTTTTTGCTTCCGTATGTACTGATGACTGAGCGGAGGGAGTGCTTTCAGCTGAAACTGAGGGCGTTGCTGAAACTGAGGGCGTTGCTGAAACTGAGAGCGTTGCTGAAACTAAGGGCGTTGCTGAAACTAAGGGCGTTGCTGAAACTAAGGGCGTTGCTGAAATAGCGAGGGGAGATGAAGCGAGCGTCGAAGAGGGTGACGTTGCCATTGCAGAGATGGCAAGGTTGAGAAGTGCGATGAGCAAGGGAGTTTTTTTCATGGATGGATGATTCACGGAGTCTTTACGAGAAAGCGTTCTAAGATGAAACTGAGATTGTCAACTGTTTGATTCGAACAATTTTCTATTTTTTGGGAAATACCGTTCGAAATATGGGGTCTCTCTAAAAGTTGTTAAGATGTTGCCGTTATTTTTGCGGTGTGGGAAAGGAACATGAACAGTAGAGGATTTATCGACACATGGTTCTCGGAGTTTTAAATCTTTGGTAAACAATGATATAAGTATCAATCTATGCCAAAATTTGCTGCTAATCTTACTATGATGTTCCATGAGGTCCCTTTTCTCGAGCGTTTCGGCCGTGCCGCCGCCGCCGGATTCAAAGGGGTGGAATGCACATTTCCCTATGACCATTCACCCGCGCAATTAGCTGAGCTACTCGAGCAGTATGATCTTACTCAAGTAGTATTCAACCTGCCTCCAGGGAATACCGCTGCCGGCGAATGTGGATTGGCAGCCTTACCTGGTCGCGAGGGAGAATTTTACGATAGTGTGGAGCACGCTATCGAATACGCCTTGGCGCTTGGCTGTTTACAAGTGCATGTGATGGCCGGTCGGATCATCGATGAGAGTCAACGTCCCAAGATGCGCGAGCAATATTTGAGCAACCTGCGCTATGCAGCACGATGTGTTGCGGAATACGGTTTGACGTTATTGATCGAACCGATCAATACGCGAACCCGGCCCGGCTACTTTTTGAACTACCAAGTCGAGGCGCATGTCATTCTCACTGAACTGAATGAGCCTAATCTGAAGGTGACGATGGATTTCTTCCATATGCAGATCATGGATGGCGATTTGGCTCAGAATTTTAAGCGTTTCCAGGCAGCGGTAGGACATGTGCAAATTGCCGGAGTGCCGGATCGACATGAACCCAATATGGGGGAAGTGAATTATCCCTATCTCCTCCAGTTGCTCGATGACTGTGATTATGAGGGTTGGGTGGGGTGCGAATATCGTCCGCGTGGCTTAACGGAAGATGGTTTGGGGTGGCTTGCGTCTTGGAAGTGATAGGGGTGTATCCCTGACCACACACGGCCTACTCCCACTTTCTTAACAGTCCCATAGATGCTTCTCTGGTGGCAGTGTGGGATGTAAAAAAAGTTGAAGCTTTTTAATACGGTTGCGAAGTCTCGAGCGCTCTCTGTGCTAAAGTAGCTGTAATATACAGAGCTGCTTCCTGTGACCCATAAAAAGGAGAATACCACTGGGCGGAAATTTCAATTTTCTGTCTATGAATATGGACGAGAAACTGAAAAAGCGGAGCAGAGTCATATCCCAGCATTCTTACTAGAGAAGCTTTCGTGGGTTCCAAAGAGTGGCGGTATGATTCAGGAGGCCATAGGGAGCCGCAAAAACGTTATGAGTGGGGACAGCAGCCAAGGTTTCAAAAAGGCTGCGTTTGTATCGCAATTCAGAAACCCAATATCATGGTAATATGAATAATATCGCTGAAAAACTAACGGATGTCAGAGAGAGGTGCGGAGAAGCCGCCAGACGTTCCCGAAGGCAGGCGGAAGAAGTGAGTTTAATCGCTGTTTCTAAAACTCAATCGGTAGACCGAATCCGGGAAGCAGTGGAAGCCGGCCAACGGATATTTGGCGAAAACCGTGTTCAAGAGGCTTTGACAAAGGCTCTGGAGCTTCCCAAGAAGCTCCATTGGCATTTGATCGGACATTTGCAAAGTAATAAAATCCGCAAAGCATTAAGCTTGTCCGAATTGCTGCATGGAGTGGATTCGGTGAATCTGGCTCAGGGTATTGATCGAGTGGCCGCTGAAATGGGAATTCTCCCGCGCATCCTTTTGGAAGTAAATGTTTCCGGAGAAAAATCTAAATTCGGATTTGTTCCGGAAGGTTTGAAGACTTCCATTGAGGAACTACTGGCTCTCAAACATCTCAAAATCGAAGGGTTGATGACGGTAGCTCCATTCGATCCCAATCCGGAAAATTCCCGTCCTTTCTTCGCTAAACTCCGGGAACTTCGAGACCTGCTGACGCAGTACGCACCACTTCCTACACTCTCCATGGGAATGAGTAGTGACTATGAAGTGGCTGTGGAAGAGGGAGCCACTTTGGTCCGGGTGGGAAGTGCTCTTTTTGGAGAAAGGCAGTCTGTTTGAACGAACTCTGAGATTTACCATTTTACTTTTCTTAAAATCGGATTTTGAGTGTGAGGTCGGCTATTCCCTGTGTTTTAAAATTTCCGGCAACTCCATATGTGCATATTATTTTTTAGAATACCCTAAGCCTTACCTTCCATGATCAACTGGCTGTTAAAGAAAATCCTCGGCTCCAAAAACCAACGGGAAATCCGTCGGATGCAGCCGATTATCCGACGCTGTAATGAACTTGAGCAAGAAATTCAGTCTCTTTCGGACGAAGCCTTGCGAGAAAAAACCGCCGTATGGCAAGAGAGGTTATCTGCAATAGAGGCGTCTGATCGCTTGTCTGCGGAATTAGAGACCCTCTTGCCTGAAGCCTTCGCCGTAGTAAAAAATGCTGCACGTCGCCTCTGTGGACGTTCTTTTACTGTCTGTGATCAACCCATGCCTTGGAACATGATCCACTTTGATGTGCAACTTATCGGTGGAATCATCCTCCATCGGGGACGGATTGCGGAAATGGCGACCGGTGAAGGGAAAACCCTCGTTGCGACTCTCCCCGTATACCTGAACGCCCTTGCGGGACGTGGTGTTCATGTGGTCACTGTGAATGATTACCTCGCCCAGCGTGATTCAGAATGGATGGGGCAACTCTACCAATTTCTGGGACTGACCGTTGGGTGCATTCAGCACGATCAGCCTCCCGACCTTCGTCGAGAGCAGTACCTCAAGGACATCACCTATGGCACCAATAGTGAATTTGGCTTCGATTACCTTCGGGATAATGGCATGGCCACCAGCCGTGAGCAACAAGTTCAACGAGGACACTACTATGCCATCGTCGACGAAGTGGATTCCATTCTCATCGACGAAGCACGTACTCCCTTGATTATCAGTGGACCAGCCACCATTTCCACCCACCAATACGATCGTTTCAAGCCCCTGGTAGAGCAGCTTGTTCGGAAACAAACCATGCTTTGCAACCGCCTGGTTTCCGAAGCGAAAGAGATGGGGAACTCCGAAGAAGCGGGACGTGTTCTTTTTAAAGTCAAGTTAGGTCAACCCCGTAATAAAGGCCTTCTTCGAATGATGGAAGATCCGGAGCTGCGACGAGTCATGGACAAAGCCGAGCTCTCTTTTTATCAAGATACCGAAGGCAAGGCGCGCCTGATTGAGCTGAAAGAAGAATTATTTTTTACTATCGATGAGAGACAACACGATGCGGATTTGACTGAAAAAGGACGTACCTTCCTCAATCCCGATGATATCAATGCCTTCGTACTCCCCGATCTCCTGACGGAATTTGCGGACATCGAAAATCATCCTCAACTGGATGCCACCGAGAAAGTACAAGAAAAGGCGAAACGTCAGACGTATTGTGATGCTCAAGCCGAACGGATTCATAATATCGCCCAGCTCCTTAAGGCATATTGCCTTTATGAAAAAGACGTCGAATACGTAGTGGAAGACAATAAGGTCATTATCGTGGACACGTTTACCGGTCGTAAAATGCCCGGTCGCCGCTGGAGTGATGGCTTACATCAAGCAGTGGAAGCAAGGGAAGGAGTGCAGATCGACCGAGAAACACAGACGCTGGCGACTATTACGATCCAAAATTATTTTCGATTGTATGCGAAACTCTCCGGCATGACGGGAACCGCGGAAACCGAAGCCAACGAATTTCACGATATCTATCGGCTGGATGTAGCCGTAATTCCTACGAATCGTCCGGTGCATCGCCAGGATCTGAACGATCGCATCTACAAAACACGACGTGAGAAATATAACGCCGTGATCGAAGAAATTAAAAATGCCTATGGCCGCAAACAACCCGTCTTAGTGGGGACTGCCAGCGTCGAAGCGTCGGAATTAGTAAGCCGCATGTTGAAAAGGGAAAAAATCCCGCACACTGTATTAAATGCGAAATATCACATGCAGGAAGCTGAGATTGTGGCCCGTGCCGGTCAAGCCGGCGCCGTGACGATTGCCACCAATATGGCGGGACGCGGAACGGATATCAAACTTGGAGAAGGAGTGAATGAGCTGAAAGGCTTATATGTCATTGGTACGGATCGCCATGAATCTCGGCGCATTGATCGACAACTACGCGGTCGTTGTGCTCGTCAAGGAGATCCCGGAGTTTCCCGATTCTATGTCAGCTTCGAAGATGATCTCATGCGCAATTTTGGCGCCAGTGATCGAATGACAAAAATCATGGAAACCTTCGGAATGAAGGAGGGCGAGGAATTGGAACACCCACTGCTGAACAAGAGTGTGGAAACCGCACAGAAACGGGTCGAACAGCGTAATTACCTGGTTCGACGTCGCACCTTGGAATTCGATGATGTGATGAACCAACAGCGGGAAGTCATTTATGGTTACCGCAATGACATCATCGATGCGGAAGATCCTCATACGATGATTCTCGAAGCACTCAGTGAGGCCGTCCCCAAGAAAGCGACAGAATTCCTCGAAGAGAATCCTGAGGAATGCGATTACGATGGCTTGTTAAATTGGGTGAATACGACATTTCCCTTAGCTCTCTCTGCTGAGAAAGCGAATTTTGCTTCTCGTTCTGTCGAAGAAAATAGCACCTATCTCCTGGAGACTATTCGTAGTGCTTATGAACGAAAAGCTTCACTGGAAGATCCCGCCGCAGTGAAAGGGTTGGAGAGATATATTATGCTCAATGCGGTAGACCGGCTCTGGCAAGAACACTTGTATGCCTTGGATGGTCTTCGCGAAGCAGTTTACCTTCGAGCATTTGGTCAGAAAGATCCGTTGGTAGAGTACAAAAATGACGCCTATGCGATGTTTGTGGAGCTCATGGATAATATCAAATTAGAAATTCTGACCAATCTCTTTCGGAGCACCACTAATTTGCAGACTTTTGAAATGCTTCTGGCTTCTATGCCTCAACATTTACTTCGCATGGACCCCGCGGAAGCAGCCGCATTTTCAACTCTCAGCGCTGGGGCCTCAGTTGCCCCTTCCGAAGAGCCAGTGCCCGCATCCCGCCTCGAATTCCCCATTCGCAAAGAATTACCTAAGGTCGGTAGGAATGACCCTTGTCCATGTGGAAGTGGTAAGAAATACAAAAGCTGCTGTGGCCGTAAAGGTTAACTGCCAAGGTTGGCAGAAAGGACCTCTTGCCCTTGTGGAAGTGGTAAAAAAGCTTGTGTTTGCACTACCGCGCCAATGTGGCCAGAAATCCCAACCACATAAACTTCATTTTCCCTCTGGTTGCTTAACTAAATCCTCCATATTTAGTGTATATGGTTGGAGGACGATTTTTTCATTAGCAATAATATTATATATCTTATTTGGTTGCGCAGTCCACTTTCCATCTTTATGCGACCAATGATTGTTTAGTGGAGCTTGCGGATGGGATATTGGCATAACCCTGCACAATTGAGGAGGAGTTAGTTGTATATTTGAGGTGGCGGTAGAAGTGGAGTTGTTCTTTGGATGGGGATGGTCCTTTGAATTGAAGCCGGGATGCTTGCTGGGATAGCCATAATTTAAAGATGTCAGACTTTAACATGGGATCTGTTCGAATAAATTTCGATAGGATTAATTTAAGTATTATTTACCTAACATCATAACCAAGAAGGTGCAGCAGCCGTGGATACCGGTCCGTTGTTTGGTGAGTGCTGTTTCAGTTTTTGGATGGTTTCCACCACAATTTGAATAGCGCTCTGCGTTTCGGCCTCTGTATTAAAGCGTCCAAAGGAAAAGCGCAGGCTGCTTCGGGCGCGTTCATTGGACATATCCATTGCTTTTAAAACATGGGAGGGATGAATGGAGCCGCTGCTACAGGCGGAGCCGGCGGAACAGCAGAGGCCGGCATGGTCTAAAAGCAAAAGAGCGGCTTCTGATTCCGTGGATGGAAAGTAAATATTAGAGGTGTTAGAGAGCCGTTGAGCGGGGTCACCATTCACTTCGGTTCCGGGAAGAGCCTTTAGGATGGCTTGCTCAAAGGTATCTCGGTAAATGCGTATCCGTTTCTCTGTAAGGTGCTGCGCTGCAAGTTCCGCAGCTTTTCCCAGGCCTACAATGGATGCGACGTTTTGGGTGCCGGCACGACGAGAATTTTCCTGGCTGCCATATAGAAGAGGGGTAAATCGAACTCGTTTGCCTACATAGAGAACTCCGACTCCTTTAGGACAGTATAACTTGTGTCCGGAGAGGGAAAGATAGTGAATTCCCAATTGCGAAGGATGGACTTCTAATTTTCCAATAGCTTGTACTGCGTCACAGTGAAACAATACGTTTTTTTCCCGGCAGATACGTGCGATTTCTTGTATGGGAAAGAGCACGCCGGTCTCGTTGTTGCCCCAGAGAAGAGAGACAATGGCTGTATCCGGACGGATGGCATTTTTCAGACATTCCAGCTCGAGGCAACCGGCAGAATTAACGGGAAGAGAAGTGATTTCCCACCCGCGCCGGGCAAGTTGCTGGCACAGCTTGATTGTTGCGCTATGCTCCACAGTGGAGGTGATGATATGCCGTTTGTCCGGATCCGTAGCGCAGGCGGACAGGATAGCTGAATTAATGGATTCAGTTCCGCAGCTCGTAAATATGATTTCTTCCGCCTGACATTTGAGCAGCGATGCCACACGAGACCGTGCCTTTTCCACGGCATCCGCCGCCAGGCGGCCTAAACGGTATACGCTGGAGGGATTTCCGTATTGTTCCGTCAACCAGGGCATCATTTCTGCAACAACTTGTGGGTCCACTTGTGTCGTGGCATTGTTGTCGAGATAAAGAATTTCGCTAGGTTTCGTACTCATAACGTAAGGGGTGAATTCTAGCGAAATGGGAGCTTTTATGCAACTGATGGGTGATCTGGGGAAAAATTTTCGCCTGCATGGGGTTTCAGCAGCGGGTGGGTTATGGATGGAATTTTTGTTTTAAGCAGATCCCTATCAACAGTATTTAACAAAATACTGTGCTTCAGCTAGAGGAGGAAACGGGAGAGGCCATAGGATTTCTTGCGTGAGGTGGAGGAACCTGAGTGGGAAATTTCAATTTCTTCTCGCTCGACCTATACAGTTTACTTTTGAATGCTCCGGATGCCGGCCCACTCAGATCGAGGGTTCGGATTCTTTTTGAACGTATATCAATCTAAAATGAAGTCATAGAATGGCGAATACCATCCTTGTTGGAGCTCAGTGGGGAGATGAGGGAAAGGGTAAAATTATCGATTTTCTTATGGATGAAACACACGTCGTCGTGCGTAGCCAGGGAGGAAATAATGCGGGGCATACGATCGTTTTGGAGAATGAAAAGTATGTTCTTCATCTCATTCCTTCGGGAATTTTACGCCGAGGCAAGACTTGTGTGATCGGAAGTGGAGTGGTGATTGATCCGGTTGCTTTAGTAAGCGAGATCGAGGGGTTGCGGGCGCGTGGAATCAAAATTGAGCGCAATTTACTTATTAGCGAGTCCGCTCATCTGGTTCTTCCCTATCATCAGGCACTGGATGCGCAGAGGGAAATGCTGAAAGGTCACAATAAAATTGGCACTACGAAACGTGGGATAGGTCCCGCATATGGGGATAAGGCGGCTCGTACCGGTTTGCGAATTGGTGATTTGATGCAACCGGACATTTTTGCGGAAAAACTGGCTGGTCGCATTCGGGATAATAATGTGATTTTGCGTGGGCTCAATGTAAAGCCAATGAGCTACAAACGGGTTTTAACAGCTTATCAAGCGGCGGCCGAGGTTTTGCGTCCTTTTGTTTGTAATACGGTGATTTATCTTCACAACGCCATATCCAAGGGGAAAAACCTTCTTTTTGAAGGAGCCCAAGGCACCTATCTGGATCTGGACCATGGAACTTATCCATTTGTGACCAGTTCCAATACCACTGCGGGCGGTGCTTGTACGGGAAGTGGAGTTCCTCCGCATCGTATGGATCATGTGATCGGGGTAATGAAGGCCTACACGACACGGGTAGGCGAAGGCCCTTTTCCCACGGAAAATGAGAAACTGGGTCATATTCTTCATGATATGGGTCGCGAGTTTGGCGCAACGACTGGACGTGCTCGTCGCTGCGGGTGGTTTGACGCGGTAGCGACTCGCTACGCCGCCATTCTCAATGGGATTGATGAGCTTGCTATTACCAATTTAGATGGGTTGGATCATGTCGAGACGATTCAAGTTTGTGTGGGATATCGGCTTGAAGGACGTATATTACACACTCCCCCGAGTTTGGCTCGTGATGTGGAAAAGTGTGAACCCATTTATAAAAAGGTTGTGGGCTGGAATTGTTCCACTGCCGACGCGCGCACCTATCGTGATTTGCCGCTAAAGGCGCGGAAATACGTGGAGTTGATAGCGTCCCTGACCGGGGCGAAATTAGCAATTGTCAGTGTTGGAGCGAGTAGGGCCCAGACCATTCGCCTTTGATGAAAATCCCCACACATGTCGCAATTATTATGGATGGTAATGGGAGGTGGGCGCAACAGCGCGGACTTCCGCGCTTGCTGGGCCATCGTGAGGGAGCAAATTCGATCCGAGCGTGTGTGGAAGCTTGTCAGCAAGCTGGAGTTCAATATCTGACTTTGTACGCTTTTTCCCTGGAAAATTGGAAGCGGCCTATGACGGAAGTGACTGGCCTGATGGGGCTTCTGGAAAGTTTTCTTCGGGAGAGAACGGATGAAATGTTACGGAAGGGAATTCGGCTGCGTGCCATTGGACGATTGCAAGATTTGCCAGCATCTTGCTATCAGCTTTTGCGGGATTCCATGGCCTCCACGGCGCAGAACCAGGCTTTTACTCTTATTCTTGCCTTAAGCTATGGAAGTCGTGCGGAAATTGTGGATGCAGTTCAGAGCATTGCCCGAGATGTAAAAGCGGGAAAAATTCAGATAGATCAGATTAATGATCAGGTAATTGGAGATCATCTTTATACCAGTGATATTCCGGATCCCGATCTTTTGATTCGAACCTCAGGCGAAATGAGGCTTTCAAATTTTCTTCTTTGGCAGTCAAGTTACACGGAAATTTACGTGACCCCAAAGTTATGGCCGGATTTTCGGACGACTGACTTGCACAAAGCTCTGGAAGATTACAGCAATCGACATCGTCGTTACGGAGGGGTGGCGGAGTAGTAGTTATGAGTGACCGACAAACTATTTTGTTGATAGATGCCGAGACAGATTTTTTAGCATGGGCGAAGCACCAACTGGAAACTCCTGCGACTGAGGTGCTCATAGAAACGAATGCAGAGGCTGCTTACAAAACATTTTGTTTCAAGCAACCCGATCTGGTTTTCTCCGAAATCCATCTTCAGCCATTTTCGGGATTGGAATTACTCGTTCGCTTGCGCAAACACAGTCCCAATGCGGTAGTTATTTTAACCAGTTCTTTCAGTACGAACCAGAGCATCATTGAGGCCATGAAACTCGGTGCTTTTGATTTTGTTCGCAAAGAGCAACTCCCCTTCAATTTTAAGATAGTGGTGGATGCTGCGTTCAAGGCCACTGCCGAACTCCGCACTGCGAGTACATTTCAGCCTCAACTCACTTTGGAGCAGCATCAGGACAACATGGTGGGTAGGTCAGAAGCTCTTCAGCAAGTTTTTAAAATGATTGGGAAAGTTGCTACAAGCGATGTTCCCGTGATGATTACAGGCGAAAGTGGTTCCGGTAAGGAGTTGGTTGCCCGAGCACTCCATCATTACAGCTATCGGAATAATCGGAATTTTCTGGCTATTAATTGCGCTGCGGTTCCTGAAAACCTCTTGGAGAGCGAGCTTTTCGGACACGAACGAGGTGCTTTTACAGGTGCCGCGAGCCAGCGCATTGGTCGCTTTGAGCAATGTGAAGGAGGAACTCTTTTTTTGGACGAAGTGGGAGAGATGCCGTTAGCCGTGCAGAGCAAACTCCTTCGTGTGCTCCAGGAAAAAGAATTTTCCCGTGTGGGAAGTAATCAGATCCTCAAAGCAAACGTGCGAATTGTCGCTGCTACCAATCGAAAACTTGAAGAAGAGATTACTAAAAAGACTTTTCGGGAAGATCTTTTTTATCGGTTAAATGTCGTACGCATTCATTTGCCTCCCTTACGGGCGCGAACGGAAGATATTCGACTGTTAGCAGAATACTTCTTACAAAAAATTGCTCAGCAGAGGCATCGTCCTTTACTCAAACTTTCTGAAGAAGCCGCCAAGGTGTTGGAAACTTATTCTTGGCCTGGCAATGTGCGGGAATTAGAAAACACGATTCAGCGTGCATCTCTCTTAGCTACCGCAGACGTCCTTTTGCCAAAGGATATTCCTCTGGGCTTGGCAAAGAAAGAAGAGGCGAACATAGCGGAGGCAGAGGATATTGATCGGGCGATAAAAACTCTTTTTACACTGGCAACAAAAAATCCTAAAATCCAATTGCTTCCTTGGTTGGAAAAAGAATTCATCGGACGTGCTATGAAAGAGACCGGAAATAACCCCACTCAAGCGGCAAAACTCTTAGGGATTACCCTGTCAGCACTACGAAAACAGCAGAGTGCTGCTTTAGGGGAAAAATGAGCATGTCGGGAGGCTTCACTGAGTCTTGGGTGTGGAAAGATACCCAATTTGAGTCTCTGGCATTGATTCCGATTGAAGATCGTGGGTTTCGATATGGAATGAGTGTTTTTGAAACGGTGGCTATGGTGGGCGGAAGGGCGGTTTTTCTATTTGAACATCTTCATCGTCTGGAACTTGCCGCAGCCAGATGGGAGTTCCCCATAGATCCTTCGGCTTTGGAGGGACTCTCGATCTTTTTGAAAAAGTTTTGCTGGGAAGAAGGATTACTGCGAGTCCACTGGACCGCTGGTGATGGCGGGCCAGCGGATGCGGTTTCCAAAGGGAGATTGATTGTGCGTTACGAAAAAATGTCTTTGCCTGGCAGTCTGGGCTGCGAGTCCCCCCTCTCTGTAGTGAGGCTCAAAACGGATTTAAGTGAACAGGAAGGTTGGAAGACGGGAAATTACCTCAAGCGTTGTCACTTGCTCACTACTGCTCGTAGGTGTAAAGTAGATGAGGCTCTCTTGGAGGATGGCTCCGGACTGCTTGCTGGAGCGGTAATGGCTAATGTATTTTTGGTAGTGAATTCTGATCAATTAGTAACGCCTCAACTACGCCCAGGATATCGGAATGGCACCGTACGGGAATGGGTGATCAAGCACCATGATGTGGAAGAAAGAGATATCGCATTTTCGGAGGTGCTTTCCGCCAAGGAAATCTTCTTAACTAATAGTCGATTAGGAGTCGCAACTGTAACGAAGTTAGAAGGGCAAAGGTTGGAGAAGGGAAAGATTTCCCGAAGGATAGGGGGCTCTTATAAAGAGTTTTTGTTATCCCATGGCCGAGGTTCTTGAAAGCTTATTTCTCCGGGCTGCCGAGCAGCCTTCGTTAGCGGCAAAGCTTGCGGAAGTGGCCGAAAAGAAGTCCGTTTGTTTTTCCGCAGTATGTGAAGAAGCTCAATCTTTTGTGGCAGCTTTGGTGGCGCGTTGTGCCAAACGCCGGCTATGGATGGTCTGTAACAATGTTCGGGAACAAGAGGCTTTTGCGGGAGAATTGGCGAATTGGTATGAAGGGACACGATTATTTCCGGAGTTGCAATTAGCGGAGACTTTGGACGTGCTTCCGGATCCGGAGACGGTGGCCGAAAGACTAGCATTATTGCATGAGCTTGCGAGGGAACCCGAAGGAGAGGCCATAGTGGTGTTTCCGGAACTATTAAAGAGTCCCGTTCCTACGCTCACGTCATTGGCTGACTCAGCGCGACGTTTAGCGGTGGGGCAAGAGGTGGATCTCAGTCAACTAAGAATAGAACTCGAAGAGGTAGGTTATGAATGGGCGGCCCAAATTTTTTCTCGCGGCCAATTTTCGGTGCGAGGAGGAATTGTGGATATTTTTTCTTGGCAACGAGGATTGCCGATACGTGTCGAGTTTTTTGATAATATAGTGGAATCAATTCGCGAATTTGATTTGGATTCGCAAATTTCCACGCAGAATCTGCAAGAGTTTGAATGGTTAAGGTCTCATGAATCTGACATCCAATGTCCGTTCCAAGACTATGTGCGTGGACAGGATATTACTTTAAGCATAGCGGGGGCATGGGATGCGGCGGATATTTCGATTACCGCAAAGCCTATGATGGAAAATGAAGCGGCTTTTTTTCCAGCCGAGATAGAGCTTTTTCATGCTGGAGACTTTGTGTTGGATGCTAAGAAACGGGAATCTTTTTTTGGCCGCATTCAAGAATGGCAAAAGGACGATTGGCTCATTGTACTTTTTTGTAACAATGAAGGGGAATGGGAACGATTTAGTGAATTAGCTCAGGAAAATGGAGCGAATCCGAAGGCTTTTGTTCTGCATATCGGATCTATTAGTCGTGGATTTATTTTCCCAGCCGGCAAGCTGGCTGTTCTTTCGGATGCTGAATTATTTGGTCGTTCTTCGACTCTTAAGACTCGCCGCATGGCGATGCGACGCGAGCATTTGCATGCTCGACGATCTGTGGAGGATTTTGCGGCGTATGAGGAGGGAGATCTTGTCGTGCATGCTGATCATGGGATCGGTCGTTACTTAGGTTTTATGCAACTTTCGAATTCCAGCGGGGTGCGCGAGGAGGTATTGGCAATTGAATTTGCGGATGAGGCTAAGTTGTATGTTCCTTTGACGGATGCTTGGCGTGTGGCTCGCTACATGGGTTTGGGACGCAAGTCTTCCAGACTTTCTCAGCTCGGAGATCCTCAATGGCAACGGAGCAAGACCCGTGCTCAACAATCCATCGCTCTTTACGCAAAACAGTTATTGGAGGTACAAGCGGAGAGAGAGATCCAAGCAGGTTTTGGGTTCCCGCCGGATACGAAATGGCAGAGAGAGTTTGAGGAGTCCTTTTTTTATCAGGAGACCGTCGATCAACTTCGTGCCATTGAGGAAACTAAGGGGGACATGGAGAAGCCGCGTCCTATGGACCGATTGGTGTGTGGTGATGTCGGTTTCGGGAAGACAGAAGTGGCTATTCGGGCCGCTTTCAAAGCAGTTCTAGGGGGGAAGCAGGTAGCCCTTTTAGTGCCGACTACCGTATTAGCTCAGCAGCATTGGAAAAATTTGAGGGAGCGATTGAGTGAATATCCTATTTCCATTGAACTTCTTAGCCGTTATCGAAGTCAAGCCGAGCAGCGTCAGGTGCTTCGGCAGGCGGCGCTAGGGAGTGTGGATATCGTCGTGGGAACCCATCGCTTAATTTCCAAAGATGTCGAATTCGCACGGCTGGGTCTTTTGATTGTGGATGAGGAGCAGCGATTTGGAGTGAAACATAAGGATTTTATTAAAGAACGTTTTCGACGGGTGGATGTTTTAACACTTTCGGCTACTCCTATTCCCAGGACTCTTTACATGGCTTTAATGGGGGCAAGAGACATGTCGCTCATAGAAACTCCACCTCCCAACCGGCAGCCCGTGGCGACGGTTGTGTGCGGTTATGATGAGCGTATTATTCGGGAAGCGGTTCAGCGAGAGCGCGAAAGAGGAGGGCAGGTCTTTTTTCTCCACAATCGGATCAAAACAATTGAAAAGACCGCTTCGCGCATCCGCGAATTGTGTCCTGGCTCTCGAGTGGCAGTGGGCCATGGTCAAATGGAAGAGGAGGAACTTGAGGAAATCATGTCCTCTTTTGTGGAGGGCAAATACGATGTATTAGTTTCCACCTCGATCATTGAAAGCGGATTGGATATTCCCAATGCAAATACCATTTTGATCGATCGTGCGGATCGTTTTGGTCTGGCGGATCTCTATCAACTTCGAGGGAGAGTGGGACGGTCGGGCGTAAAGGCATATGCCTTTCTGATGTTACCCAGGGATCGAATCGATGCTGGGGACTCGTGGAAGCGGGTGACGGCTATCAGGCAATACTCGGAATTAGGAGCAGGTTTTAAAATTGCCATGCGAGATCTGGAGATTCGTGGTGCCGGAAACATTTTAGGTACGGCGCAGAGTGGCCACATCTTAGCGATTGGGTTTGAAATGTATTGTAAAATGCTGAAACGGGCGACGGATAGTGTTCGTGGTAAAATTTCAGACTCTCCTTCCGAGGCCGGTTTACGCCTCGATTTTGTTTGCATGACGGAAAGTGAATTTTTTCAATCCGATTTGCTTCCTGCTTTTCTGCCTTCGCAGTACATTTCGGATGCTCAGCAGCGAATTCAGGCATATCGTAAAGTGGCCGAATGCCTGACTAAAGCCGATCTCGTTAAACTTCAGGCCGAATGGAGGGACCGTTTCGGACCTCTGTCACCAGCTGCTCGCAACCTGCTGATTACAAGTGAGATTCGAATCTCTGCTGCCAAAAAGAAAGTGAGCATGGTCGAAACCAAGGGTGAAAAATTAATCCTTACGCGAAGCAATGATTATGTACTCCTGGGGGGGAAGTTTCCTCGCCTGAAGCTAGTGAATCCTGAAGCGAAGTTGCGCGAAGTGATAAAATTTATCGAAGTGCTGAAGTAGGAAGCGTCGTCAAAGTAGGAGTAGGCAACGTTATAGCGGCATTCCGCTATAACGGGAGTTTTCGAGCTAAGCGTCCTTTGTCGCTCAGTCACCTGGATTCCCCGCTTGACGCTACCAGACCTCGAATTTAGCGTGCGCGAGGTGGTAAAAATTATCGAAGTGCTCACATGATGAAGATGCCGAAGATCCTCTGGTTCTTTTTATGTGCCCTCGTGGGCTCATCTCCTTTGCTATGGGCGCAATCGCATGAGGGGGAATTGGTTGATGGGATTGCGGCTGTTGTCAACAAGGATGTCGTTACCATTTCCGAAGTGCGAGAAGTAGTGGGCAGTCGGGAGCGTGCTTTGCGGGCAGCCTATCATGGAGAGGAATTGGAGAATAAATTGGAAGAATTGAGGAAATCGGCGATTAAAGATCTTGTAGATCGCCAGCTCATTCTTCAGGAATTTCGCGAAAAAAAATTTACCATCCCCTCCTATATCGTCGACGAACAGGTACAAAAAATCATTCGTGAGGAATTCGGAGGCGACCGATCGGCATTTATTCGGACTCTTCAGGCCCAAGGCTATACGTTGACTCGCTTCAAACGCACGGAAATGGACAAAGTCATTGTCATGGCTATGCGCCAAGAAAACGTTAAGGATAATTTCGTAATTTCTCCGATTAAAATTCAGGAATATTACAATAGCAACCAAGGGGCCTACTCTATGCCTGAGCAAGTCAAATTGCGGATGATTATTTTAAGAGAAGGAGACACTTCTGATATTACCGCAACGGGAGATAAAAAAGCCATGGCTGAAGAAATTCGTACTAAGCTTATGAATGGCGCGGATTTTGATCGCATGGCGCGTATGTATTCGGAAGATGCTTCCACTCAGGATTCGGGAGGCGACTGGGGATGGATCGAACGAGGCACCTTAAATCCGGAACTGTCTGATTTAGCATTTTCTATGAAGCCCGGTACGGTAAGCCCTGTGGTTGCAATAGGGAATACCTATTATATTTTGACCGTGGAAGCCCGGAAAAATGCGTCGGTAAAAAAGATCGGAGATGTGCGTAGTGAAATCGAACGGAATTTGATCCAGCGAGAACGTATCAAAGCGCAGGATCGCTGGTTGGAAACCTTACGAAAAAAAGCTTACATCAGGATCTTTTCTTAAAATCCATGGTATCCCGACCTCGCATAGGTATCACATTAGGAGATCCCTCCGGGATCGGACCCGAAATTATTCAGCTAGCACTCGCTTCCGGAAAAATTCCTTCTGAATGGGATCTTCGAATCATTGGAAATCAGCGAGGATTTGAAGTGGGTAAGCCGAATCTGGAATCTGCACAAGCCGCTCTGGATGCTCTGGAAGAGGCGGCGGCCCTCGCCAACCGAAAAGAGATCGACGCTGTGGTCACCGGGCCCGTTTCTAAAAATCAACTTCATCAAGTGGGATTTTCCTTTCCAGGACAAACGGAATTTTTTGCCGCAAGGGCCGCAATACGGAATTTTGCTATGTTATTGACGGGAGGCGGGCTCACTGTGGCATTAGTAACCGCCCATCTCCCTATTTTAGAATCCATTCGAGGACTTCATGAAAGGGAGATCATTCGTGTGGGGAAGTTGTTGCATGCTTTTTTAATCAGACGAGGCATTCCAATGCCGCGAATTGCAGTGGCGGGATTGAATCCCCATGCAGGCGAAAAGGGGGATTTAGGCAGAGAAGAGATTGATATTATTGAGCCCGCTGTACGTACTTTAGCTGCAACAGGAAATTTTTGCGGACCTCATTCGCCAGATACTTTATTCTACCGTGCGGTGAAGGGAGACTTCGATGCAGTCCTCTGCATGTACCATGATCAAGGCCTTATCCCCTTAAAGTTGCATGCTTTTGACGAAGGAGTCAATGTGACATTAGGACTTCCCTATGTCCGAACGAGCCCGGATCATGGCACCGCTTTTGATATCGCCGGTAAGGGAATTGCTCGGGCTGATAGTATGATTGCTGCGATTCAATTAGCTGTAAAGATAGTAAATAGTGAATGAAGACTCTCCATGAGACTCTCTTATCGTCCCTTTCAGAACAAGCATGCTAACTATATAAAGCTTGCCCCATATCGGGGCATCTTTAAGGAAGGGGTTCCCATTTTAACTTACCATAAAATTGGAGAGCCTGCGGAAACAGTCCGGATGAAATCCCTGTACGTACGACCGGCTTTATTTGAGAGGCAACTCACAGAGTTTCAGAGAGCGGGATTTCAAACTGCAAAACTGAGTCATTGGAAAAGTTTTACCAATCCCAATCGTCGTCAATTTGTGATTACTTTTGACGATGGCAGCAACAGCGTTTTTCAATCCGCATGCAGTTCACTCCATAAGTTTGGATTCTCTGCCATCCAGTATTTGGTAGCGGATCTCATAGGGGGAAAAAATGAGTGGGATATTATGAATGGCGAAGTTGAAGATTCGCTGATGGGAGAAAGTGAAGTGCGAGCTTGGTTGTCAGCTGGCCATGAAATTGGATCGCATACTTTGACGCATGCTCGTTTGACCCGAATTGACCCGAAACAGGCGCGAGAAGAAATTTTTTCCAGTAAGAAAAAATTGGAAGATAGATTTGGAGTGCCCATCCGCCATTTTTGTTATCCATATGGAAATTGGAAACAATGGGTTCGAAACCTAGTGGAAGAGGCAGGATATGAGACCGCTGTTACGACAAATGCCGGTGTTTGTACGGATATTACGGATCCCTTTACTTTACCACGTCTCAACGTAGAGCGGTCCCATAGAACTTGGCGTACCTTGATCAGTCGGTTTTTGCCTTGGACATTATAGCATACGGAGAGCTGTGTGGCCTAAGTGATTGGTAATTCGACTGGAATTCCGTTGGAGGGGGAGGGGCCTCAGGGAGATGTCCGGCGCACAGCGAAAGAAATCGGAGAACTTGTAAAAATCTTCCGTACAGAAAGATAGGACCTCCGTAATATGCGCAATGTTCTTGCTAGAGGAGAGTATTTTAGGTGAAGATAGAGAGTTTGGTATGGCTGGCTGTTACGTCGTTTTTCACAAGCAATTAGGTGACCTTCTTTTGCTTGAGCCATCGTTGGCACGGTTGCGGAGCTATCACGATGCCCCGGTGCGTGTGCTGACGAGAAGTCGGCATCGGTCGCTAGTCACTCTGATGGAGGGTGTGGAATATCAGGCTGGATTGCCGATTGCTTGGAAAGAGAATCTCTATTGTTACGACCCTTTGAGAAAATCTGCGGTGCGATCATTTTTTACACCCGCTCTCCGGCGTCACTACATTTTTCCGAATCCACATGAAATGGAGTGGTTTCATTCGGTATTATTTCGCAGGATCATTGGGTTGAATCTCGAGGATCAATATGTAGCCGAGTATTTCTGGGAAAATACTCCTGTGCCTTTTCAAAATACGTTTCGGACACCTCAGTTGAAATCTCCTCCATCAGTTTGGAAACCGAAAGCAATGGATAATGGATCTTTCATCCTGATCAATCCTACCTCGGGTTGGAAATCGAAAAATTGGCTACCTGAGCGATGGGCGGAGGTATTGAAAGTTTTGTACGATCACTATCAAATGCCATTGTTTATGACGAACGCATCCTCGGATTGGCAAATGACTCACTGCCAGGAAATTATTGAAAAATCCGGAGGCATCGTCCGAGGACTCGAGCATACCAGTTTGGAAAATTTTCTCTGGCTCTGTTCCCGTGCTTCTTTTGTGCTTACGGTGGATGGAGCCACCTCACATCTATCCCAAGCTTTTGAGGTTCCCAGTGTGACGCTCTTTGGTCCGACAAGTTTAGCGAATTGGCATTATCCTACGAAGCTGAACATTGCGGTTCAGGCTTCCAGCGATGACGATGGGATCCGGCGGATGAAAAATCTGCAGGTTGGTGACGTAATCGAAAAAATCATGAGTATCGATAAACTCTGACGCGCACTTTATTTATAGGTGCTTCGCTATAGGAATGTCACCATAAGCGGCTGCGGATTTTTGTGTGCCTGCGGTTTGGTGTCGAATATCCAAAGCTGAGACAAGAAAGACGGTATCTTCCGCGATGTTAGCAGAGTGATCCCCAAGGCGTTCGATATAACGGGCGATGAAAATGAGATCTAAATAAGTGCGAACTCGAGAGACATTTTCTGGCATCGCATCGGTGAGTTTTTCTGCGACATCTTTGTTCATTTGATCCAGCTGGCGGTCCCTAGGTTTGAGTGTGAGGGCTAGTTCCACATTGCGATCGGTAAAAGCTTGGAGGGCATCTTGAAACATGCGGATGGAATGGTTCAACATTTCATGAATCAAGGTGACTTCTGGGACGGCAGGGACGGTGTTTAATTTAATGGCCCGACGAGCGATGCCTACGGATTGGTCAGCGATACGTTCGAGATGAACGCTGAGTTTCATGGTAGCCAGGACCTCACGCATGTCAGAGGCAACCGGATTGAAACGCATCATGGTGTCAATTCCATCACGGTCTATAAGAACTTCCAAAGTATCGATTTCCTCATCGTCAGCGATGGCCATTTTGCAGGATTCGGTTTCGCGTTTTATCAGCCCTGAAGAAGAATTTTGAAGATTCCGTTGAGTAAGACCAGCCATCATGAGTGCATTGGTACGGAGAGATGTCAAAGCAGCTTCGAAGGTGCCTAAAATATGGCGAGAGGTGGATTCATTCATGGGTGCAAAGGGGGGAGGGGGCGGTGTTTAACCAAAACGGCCGGTAATGTAATCTTCGGTTTGTTTTTCTGCAGGATTAGAAAAGATTTTAGTAGTGGTATCGTATTCGATGAGACGCCCTAAATAGAAAAATGCGGTCCGATCTGAGCAACGTGTGGCTTGCTGCATATTGTGGGTGACGATAACGATTGTGAAATGTTGTTTCAGTCTGTGGATCAGCTCTTCGACTTTGGCAGTACCAATGGGATCGAGAGCGGAGCAGGGCTCGTCCATGAGGAGTATTTTGGGTTGGTTGGCAATGGCTCGGGCGATACAGAGACGTTGCATTTGACCACCGGAAAGGCCCAGGGCGCTTTCGTGTAGGCGATCTTTCACTTCATCCCAAAGGGCGGCACTTCGCAGGCTGCGTTCTACGCTTGCGTCCAATAGGTTTTTTTTATTTTGTCCGGAAATGCGAAGGCCATAGACGACGTTTTCATAAATGGATTTTGGAAAGGGATTCGACTTTTGAAAAACCATTCCGATATTACGACGAAGGGCGATGACTTCTATTTTAGGATCGTAGATGCTTTTCCCTATGAGTTTGATATCCCCTTCGTGGTGGACTCCGTCGATCAAGTCATTCATGCGGTTGAAATTACGCAATAAAGTGGACTTTCCGCATCCCGAGGGTCCGATAAAGGCGGTTACCTGCCTTTCGGGGATTTCCATCGAGATATTGTAGAGAGCCTGTTTGGCTCCATAATAGAAGCTAAAGTTCTGAATGGAGAGAAAATCGGAGCGGTTCCCCTCAGGAGAATTCGACGTAAGGGGAGTGCCCGTTTGGGAAGAAACGGTAGTATCGAGATGAGAGAAGCTTCGGGGTGGATGATGCATGGTGATAGAGCTCATGACCGCTCCGAGGGGGCAGTAGGATATTCTTATAATTGATGTCTTTTTCTAAAGAGCATTTGAGCTGTCACATTAGTAAGCGTGACGATGGCCACCAGAACAAGGGAAGCGGTCCATGCCAGATTAATTTGATAATCATAAGGTAAAGTAGAGAAATTGTAAATTAAGACGGAAAGAGAGGCGGTGGGTTGATTGAGAGAGGTGAGCCAATATTGGCTGAAAAGTGCTGTAAATAGCACGGGTGCGGTTTCTCCTGCGGCTCGTGCAATGGCGAGCATGAGACCGGTCATCATGGAAGGCAAAGCTTCGGGCAAGACTACCCTCCAGATGGTTTGAAGATGGGTGGCTCCCAATCCGGTGGAAGCTTCTCTTAAGGACTGAGGTACTGCCAATAAAGCCTGTTCAGAGGTAAGAAGGACGGTGGGCAAAATGAGTACGGCTAAGGCTACTCCACCCGCCCAGGCTGAAAATCCGGTATGGACCACCAGTATGGCAAATGCGAAGACGCCACAGATGATTGAGGGAATTCCGGTAAGTAGTCTTGCTACAAAGCGGACGGTATTGGAGAGATACGATTGGCGGGCATATTCGTTGATGTATATTGCCGACAGAATTCCAATGGGTGCCGCGAGGAGGAGGGCAATGCCTACCATGATAAAAGTGCCCAGTACAGCGTTTCCAAATCCTCCGCCGGTCAGCCCCGGAGCGGGTGGGAGATGAGTGAATATCGAAGGCGTGAGGAGGGGAAGTCCATTTTTTAAGACAAGATAGAGGATCGAGAGCAGGGGAATCAGGGTTAAAAATGCCAGCCCAATACAGATGGAACTAAAAAGTCTGTTGGAAAGAGACCGCAATTTGAGTCTTCCCGATCCTTGATTGTTAGCAAGAAAGGTGGAGAGAGTGGACATGAAGGGGTGGGGATGGTTAGCGCGTTCCCACTGTAGTAGACTGTGTGTGTTTGAGGATGATTTGTCCGGCAATATTTACTAAGAGTGTCAGAAGCATCAGAAGGAGAGCCGCATACATTAAGGAGGAAATCTGCAGACCTTCGGCTTCCGCAAATTGATTGGCAAGTAAGCCGGCTAGGGTACCTGCCGGAGAAAGTAGAGAAAAAGTAAGGCGTGCGCTATTTCCGATGAGCATAGCTACAGCCATCGTTTCTCCCATGGCTCGTCCGAAGGCAAGAATTGTTGCAGCCACAATTGCCGGTCTTGTGGTGGGTAAAATGACGCCCAAAATAGCTTCCCACCGCGTTGCTCCCAGTGCGTATGCTCCTTCTCGCAAGGTTCTGGGAACGCTGACCAGGGCTGTACGGGAGATAGCGGTGATGGTGGGGAGTACCATGAGAGCCAGGACCAGGCTGGCGGTCAGCATGCTATTTCCAAAAGCGGGTCCTCGAAAAATCGGCATAAATCCCAGATAAGCGGATAACCATTGACCACTGTGCTGGATCAGAGGAACCACCACAGCGATGCCCCAGAGGCCATAAACGACACTGGGAATGGCAGCAAGGAGCTCCACGATGAAACGGATCACTTGCCGTAGGGGCAGGGGAAGAAAATTTTCGCTTAATGTGATGGCAATAGCAATCCCCAGTGGCAAGGCGATGAGAAGTGCGATGGAGGAACTAATGGCCGTTCCAACGAGGAAGGCAAGGATCCCGTACTGGTGAGTATTGGGATTCCATTGGGCATTGAAAATGAAATGTAGCCCGAAGGTTTTGATGGAAGGAAGCGCTTGGCTGGTAATTTCTACGATAATCCAGCCTAGCAGAGCAATGGGTGCTATGGCTGCTATCCAGCAAAGAGTTCGAAATAGATCTGTTCCAGGAAAATTTTTCAATTTTGAGGAGGGTTTCGCTATATAGGAATTTCGCTTTAATGAATCGTTTCAAGTGCTGCCTGAGCCCGGGTGACTATTTCGGCTGGGAGGGGAAGATATCCGAGTGGATCGGAAAAAGACTGTCCGGTAGTCAGGCCATAGGATACAAACTCTTTTAGGGCTTTGAGCTTTTGAGGGTCCTCGTATTTTTTATACAGAAGCAACCAAGTAAACGTGGTGATGGGATAGTCTTCTTTGCCACTGGGATCGGAAGGCCAAGCACGTAAATTGGCAGGAAGGGAGGTATGAGATAAAGTGGCTCTCCCGCTTTCCGGCGTAGCTTTTACAAAAGTACCGGATTTATTTTGGAGGCTGGCGAAGGGTAAGTGGTTGTTAATAGCGTAGCCATATTCCACATAACCGATTGCTCCGGGAGTTTGCTTGATGAGTGCGGTGACGCCATCATTGCCTTTGCCTGCCATGCCTGTGGGCCAGGCGACTGCTTTGTTAAACCCCACGTTCTGAGAGAATTCCACATCAATTGCGGAAAGGTGTTGGGTAAAGGCAAACGTAGTGCCGCTGCCATCCGAACGTGTCACGACCATGATGGGAAGGTTGGGGAGTGGTCTGTCGGGGTTGGTGGAGGCGATCACGGGATCGGTCCACTTGGTAATTTTTCCTAGAAAAATACCGACGTAAGCAGCTCGAGAAAGCTTGAGTGAGGAAACATCTGGCAGATTGTAAGCGAGGACGATTGAACCGGCGGTGGCGGGAACCATGACAACTCCTTTGTGCACTGCGGCGATTTCTTTGTCACTCATTGCAGCGTCGCTTCCGGCGAAATCCACAAGGCCGGCCGCCAGGTTTTTAATGCCTGCGCCACTTCCAATCGGTTGGTAATTGATCTGAACATCCGGATGAATTTTAACAAATTCGGCCACCCATCGTTGGTAGAGAGGAGCTGGAAAAGAGGCTCCGGATCCTTGAATCGCTGTTTGTGCCTGAAGCGTTTTCCCGTTTGTAGCTACTGCCAAAAGGGTGAGGGCGATTATTTTAATGATAAACTTCATATCCAATATTTTTTAATCCATCGAGGCGTCGGCATTATGGATTTGCTGGCAGTCTGAGGCAAGAAGGGAGTGTATGGGGTATGAGGAGGATATGGAAAGGTTCCCTATCGCCGGAAAGGTTTCCTGTTGCCGTGTGTGAGAGGGTGTGATTATCTGAGGCGCCTCATGAGTGATGTGCAGTTGGAGGCCAAAAAGCTTCGTCGTTCGTTCCAGATGGGAAAAGAGCGGATTGAAGTACTCCGGGATATTGATCTGCAGATTTCTCGCGGAGAAGCTATTTTTATCCGTGGCGCATCTGGTGCGGGTAAAACCACCTTGCTTTACACTTTGGCCGGATTGGAACGTCCCGAAGCAGGCCAGGCACTGTTTGAAGGATCATCTCTTTATGAGATGAGTTCTAATCGGTTAGCGAAATTGAGAAACGCAAGAATGGGATTTGTGTTTCAATCCTATTTTCTCCTCCCGGAATTAACCGCTTTGGAAAACACCCTCTTGCCTGCGTTGATCGCCGGAAAAAAAACGCAGGAGCGTGCTGAAAGGCTCTTGGAGCAAGTGGGACTGGCACGTCGAGAGAATCACTTGCCCTCCGAACTCAGTGGAGGAGAACAACAACGCGTCGCAATTGCCCGTGCTTTAATCAATAACCCGGGAATTTTATTTGCCGACGAACCTACTGGTAACCTGGATTCGCGTACAGGCGAATCCATTATTGAGTTGCTTCTCGGATTGGGGCGTCGAGAGGGTCATACCCTGGTGGTCGTGACACATGATGCCATTCTTGCCCAGCGAGGCGATCGAGAGGTGCAAATTGAAGATGGAATGATTCTTCGCTGATCTCAGATGAGTGGATACGGGCGCTTTGCTATCACTTTCGGGGAAAATGGCGAACGAGCAGTTTTCCGGATTCCTGAACAGCATGCAGGACGGCTTGGTTAAATTGTTCTTGCCGCAGAAATTCTTCCACCTTTGAAGCAAGCTGCTCCCAGCAAGCGTCACCACAACATTTATGAATGGGAGGGCCGGCAAGAATGGCAAAACGTTGAGATAAGGGCAGAAAATAAAGAAAGATTCCATGCTGTCTTTCCGGATTTTGTAATCCCAGTTTCTGAAAACGGGTTGCTGCTCGGCACATAATGTTGTCCTTGTGAAGAGAGCGGCCGGAAACAAAAACGCGTATTTTGCCTATCGTATCCGATTCGATGGAATGAATAGTATGTGTCAGAGTGGCTTCGTCGAGCTTGCTGAGGAACTTTCGGAATTGCATGGTGAAGAGTAGTTTAACATTCAATGTATGCAATCGTAAGAAGAAACATGGAGTGCTGGAGGGCAATTCGCAGCTTTTTTTAAGCTGTGACTCTATAAGTTACCAACCTCCGCTGGCTCCTCCGCCACCAAAACCGCCGCCTCCGCCGTTGAATCCTCCTCCGCGGTCATCGTCATCTCGGTTCCCCTTTTTATCAAATGGTATTCCCAAAAATGGGATGCCGGGCAGGGAAGATCCTCCGAGGGGACCATATAAATACCCATTCCTATTGCGCAGGATCATGAGTAAGACAAGAAACAGCACAAAGCCAAAAAACAGGAGTGCCAGCCATCCGAAGGGAGAAATGGATTTTTCTTTCTGTTTGTCGCTGGTTACAAATCCCGTGCCACGGTATTCGCCTTTAGTGGCGGCCATAATGGCTTTGAGGCCTCGCACAATTCCCGTCGTAAAGTCGCCTGCCTTAAATGCCGGAGCGATTTCTTCCGAAATGATCCGGTGAGCGGTGATATCCGGAAGGGCTCCTTCCAGTCCATATCCCACTTCGATTCGCATCTTATGAGATCGAAGAAAGATAAAAAGAATGACTCCATTGTCGCGGCCCTTCTGTCCTACCTTCCAGGCTTCGGCGGTGCGTTGGGTGAAGTCTTCCAGGCTCTCTCCTTCGGGAAGGTCCGGAAAGATGGCAGCGACGATTTGATTTGAGGTATCTCTTTCATATTGAATGAGATCAATGCTAATTCGGGCTGCGGTTGCTTGTGGGAGCAGATGGCTGGGATCAAAAAAATAGGTATCCGGTTTCGGCGGAATATTGTCCGCCATTGCCGCCGTACAGAAATAGAAGCTGAGCAGTGCCAGGAGGGCCAGCGGTCCCTTCAACCTCAAAAAAGCAGCGGATTGCCCCAAGAACTCAATGGCATAAAGAAATGCTCTTCTTAGGGAGGCACGTTTTTTTGGCAGGGCTGGATTCCTGGTAACGCATATATTCATGGTATCTGGAAATGTTTCGCAATCCCCTGCACACAGATGGCGAGCAGCGGTCAATTACATATCCGCATCACGGTGTAGGGGAGTGAATGGGAACAGGAGGGGTCATTAGGGGAGTGCTGAGAGGAGTGGCCGCAGGAGTCACAGTGGGAGCTGCCCCTGGAATCATTGAATTAAAATTGACCTGGGGAGCTTTCTCAGCGCCTTCGCTAGCTGTGAAGTAAGGTTTTGGTAGGAAGCCTAGGGCTTTTGCATAAAAGACAGCAGGGACTGTCTGAGTGGCATTATTATACTCCTGTACTGTTTCGTTAAATTTACGGCGTTCCACAGCAATCCGATTTTCGGTTCCTTCTAACTGTGTCTGCAAGTCTCGGAAGTTTTCAGTGGATTTTAACTCAGGATATCTTTCGGCCACAACGAGCAAGCGAGAAACAGCGCTTGAAAGTTGATCCTGAGACTGTTGAAATCGTTTCAAGGCTTCCGGGCTATCCGGTGCGGCATTAGGGTTTAATTGTACCTTGTTGACCTGCTGCCGAGCTTGGATGACGCTGGTTAGGGTCGATTTTTCGAAGTTCGCTGCCCCTTCCACGCTCCGAACCAGATTGGGAATGAGATCCGCTCTTCGTTGATAAACATTCTGTACATCCGCCCAACTTCTGTCTGTTGCCTGGCGGAGGGTGACGAGGCGGTTATAGTATTCACATCCACTGGATCCTAATACCATCGCTAACATGGTGACTATGCCGAGAAACTTAAAGGCAGTTTTCATCTGTGTTTACAGGGGTGATCGGAGGATAGCTAAAATCTCTTGATTGTGCAAAGCTTCCGTCCAAAAATCGGGAATTTTCGCTCAGGGAGCTGGAAAATTAAAATTAAAATTGAAAAGTGGAGCCATGGGGATTCGAACCCCAGACCTCCTCAATGCCATTGAGGCGCTCTACCAACTGAGCTATGACCCCTCTATACTCTTTATGGGCCCTCGGTGCGCTGCCTCCAACGGGGCGGTAGGCGGCAACCTTCGGACGAGACAATATTTTCGGCATCTCCTTTGGAAGGAGATGCGACCAAGCCCAGCGAAGCTACTCTTCCTGCCTTGGCTGGGCAAGTAAGAATTTTCTCCGCATTCAGAAGTCAACACGACCGTCTCGGATGCAATGAGAGGGGTTATTTTTGAGTGAGCTCGCTCAAATTTAAAAGGTCCGTAACGAGGGAGGTCCACCCTGTCTGATGGCTGGCGCCGCAGCCACGCCCTGTGTCAGCATGGAAATATTCGTAGAAAAGGACGAGTTCTTTCCACAAAGGATCCTGAGCATAGCGAGGCTCTCCGCCGTGGCAGGGACGATTTCCGTCTTGGTCCGGCAGAAAAAGAGACATGAGACGGAGGGTCAGCAAGCGAGCAGCTTCGCCGAGGGTGATCCGATTTCCGGAGCGCGTGGGAAATTCCACCGTGAATTTGTCTCCGTAAAATTGATGAAAAATACGAAGTGCCTCGATGAGAAGATAGTTGAGAGGCAGCCAAATAGGGCCCCGCCAATTGGAGTTGCCCCCAAACATACCGGTAGTTCCTTCGCCCGGTTCGTAATTTACTGAATAGGGGACACCTTGCAGCCAATAAATATAAGGATTTTTTTCGTGAAATTTAGATACTGATCGAATGCCATAAGGAGAGAGAAATTCTTCTTCATCGAACATATAGAGGAGTAGACGTTGCAGGCGTTCTTTGGTGACCACTGCAAGGAAGTGGTCGCCCTGAAAATTTTTGTCGGCAGGACCGCGATCAATATGTTCGGTAAGAATGGAACGATTGTGGATAAACCATTGAACGCGTTTGACGAAGTTCGGACATGCAAGGAGTTTTGACTCAGGAAGAATGGTGGTGGCAAGCAAGGGAAGAAAACCGATGATGGAGCGAACCCGGAGAGGGACCTGGCGGTCGTCTAGCTGGAGAAGATCGTAATAAAAGCCATCCTGTTCATCCCAGAGACCCGTCCCGCAAAAATGATGCATCGCATGTACAATGCGAACAAAGTGCTCAAAAAATTTGGATGCCAGGTCCTCGTAAACCTGGTTTTGCTGGGCCAGTTCGAGTGCGATGGAGAGCATGTGGATGCAGTAAAATGCCATCCATGCGGTGCCATCAGCTTGCTTTAAGGTGCCTCCGGTGGGAAGAGGCTTGGAACGATCAAAGACCCCCACATTGTCCAATCCGAGAAAGCCACCACCGAAAAGGTCATTTCCCTCGGGGTCCTTTCTGTTCACCCACCAAGTGAAGTTGAGGAGAAGTTTTCCAAAAATGCTTTCCAGAAAAACGCGATCTTCACTTGGTAAGAGCCAAGGGAGACGGTATACCCGCCAAGCGGCCCAAGCATGGACGGGCGGATTGACATCGGAAAAATTCCATTCATAGGCGGGAATGCGCCCATTAGGATGCATATACCATTCCCGCAAAAACAAAGTTAATAGCTGCTTGGACAGAGGCGGATCGATGCGCGAAAGGGAGACTGCATGAAAAGCGAGGTCCCAGGTACAATAATAAGGATATTCCCACTTATCGGGCATGGACAGGACATCTCGATTGAAAAGGTTATCCCACCCCGCGTTTCGCTGAGTATGCGCGAATGGCGGAGGAGAGCTCTTCGGTGCACCTTTCATCCATTCCGTCTGAACGAGATTATAAAATTGCTTGGACCAAAGGAGGCCGGCATAAGCCTGGCGAGCCACTGCTTTTTTTTCAGGTGATAGGGAGCTCGCGATACGAGTTTCGTAAAATTGGTCAGCCTCTGCGATACGATGCTGAAAGATGTCCTCAAACGATTCGTCAAAGCGAGAATCAGGCGAATCGGCATGCTGAGTAAGGCGAAAACGGAGGATGATTTCGCTGCCGGCGGGTACTTCCATTCGATAGTGGGCCGCTGCCTTGGTGCCTTTGAAATTTGGATTTACAGCATGCTCGCATCCTTCAATCAAGCGTGCATGGAAGGCGTCTTTTACATAGGGCTGGGGATTGGGTTGGTTCTCCAATCGTTGCAAATTGGTTTCGTTGTTGGTAAAAAGAAATTCCGGAAGTCGTTCACGGGGATCCACTGAGAAAACATAATCTCCCAAGACTTCGTGGTGAGCCAATAACTGCGATTCAGAAGCTAAGTGAATTACTGGTGGCACTATACATTCTTCAAGAAGTTCGCCCCAGGACCACGTATTGCGGTACCAAAGGGTGGGGAGGATGTGCAGAGGAGCGGCTTCGGGGCCTCGATTGCAAATAGTGACGCGAATCAGAATATCTTTAATCGATGCCTTGGCGTATTCGACAAAGACGTCGAAGTAACGATTCTCATCAAAAATGCCGGTGTCGATAATTTCAAATTCTCGTTCTTCTCGCGAACGTCGGGCGTTTTCTTCCACTAAACGCGTGTAAGGAAAGGCTGCTTGTGGGTATTTGTAGAGAGCCTTGCAATAAGAATGAGTAGGAGTGGAATCCAAATAATAATAGAGCTCCTTAACATCTTCACCATGATTGCCTTCAGGGCCGGAAAGGCCGAAGAGACGTTCTTTGAGGATAAGATCTTTTTCATTCCAGAGAGTGATGGCGAAGCAAAGCCTTCCGAAACGGTCGCAGATTCCTAATAATCCATCTTCGCCCCAACGGTAGGCGCGACTACGTGCGTGATCATGGGGAAGATAATTCCACGGGTTTCCATTTTCAGAATAATCCTCTCGAATGGTACCCCATTGACGGTCAGAGAGATAGGGGCCCCACAATTTCCAAAAGCGATCGCGGGAGGCATCTTCTAAGAGCCGGGTGATTTCCGGAATGAGTGGATGGGAATTTTCGGACATTGTGGGTGCAAGGAAAATGGAATGAAGAAATTATGGAGAGTATGTAATACCTAGATTTTAGATTTCAGGATATCAGCATTGAAATGCTAATCAATAGGGTTTCATATTGATGAAAACAAATTTGATATCGCAAGCCGTGGAGGGCCGCGTCGCAGGAAGTTCGAGGCTAAATAATAAAAATATTTATTTAAAGTTTTCAGGGGGAAATGAAACAAGGAGTGCAGCATTAGTTAGTGATAAAGTGATAAAGCCGAATCGGAGGGGTTTCGAAGGAAAGAACGATACTCTTTCTAATAGCTCGGAAAAATTGCTCAAACTATACGTTGGGTTGCAGACAAAATACAAACGCTTCGATAATAAACGAATAGGGAGTGTTCTCTCGCAGCAGTCTTCTCATAACGAGCGGCGGGACGATTCTCTCGACGAAGTGTCAAAAAAAACGCTCGTGAATAAGGAAAGAGACAAGGAACAGGAGGAGTTGCTTAATAAGGAAAAATACTCTAAAAATAGACAAAATCAGAGTAGCTTGGAAGTTTTGCCATTAAATTTCCCGAAGACTTACGAAACAACAAATCAGATGAGGGGTGATTCAGTGCAATTTGTCCACTTCGGTTATTTCGATGCTTTCCCATGTACTTACAGCACTGTACGATTCGCGATGCCATCGGATCATGTGTTTATTTCACAAAATAAAACTTCCGGTAATTCTCTTCCTATTGTGACACATTCGATTAAACATTTCGCTCGGCCAAAAATAGGGCCAAAAAAATTATTAAAAATAATGGCGGCATGTAGTATCTTCATTTTAGTTTCCCTTATTATAATAATAATGTTTGTTAAGCTAAATCAATAGCTTTGAATGTTCCGAGGAGATTGTCAGGAGTGACACAAAGAGGGGGAAAGCGCGCGAATTTTTTCTGAATCCACAGGTGTCCGGATATCCATAGTCCTGGCTGGAAGGGGTATCCGCATTTCCCGCGCTTGACGTAGAGGGGGGATGCGGGTTTTTCTGTCACATTCCATGCGAATATCGCTCCGCTTTGTGGTTCTGCTGTTTTGTTGGTTAGCCGGCACCGGTTTACTGCGCGCTGAGAATTCGGAGGCGATAGAGACTTTTCCGCGACCTCTTTCCAGTTATGCAGACGAAAGTCTTTCTGCTGGTGCCCAACTTTGGGATCGCCTGAAGGCTGAGCCGCTCAATGGGATTGCGACGTTGATATTTTTGTTAGCCATCGTCCATACCTTCACTGCGCCGAAGTTTATGGCTCTCTCGCATCGGTATGCTCAGGAAGCGGAGTCTCTCTCAGTTCCCGAGGAGGGTGATAAGAAGATGAGGAGCCGATGTGACGGACTGCGGTTTCGCAGTGTGATGTGCCATTTTCTCGGAGAAGTGGAAGCGATTTTTGGCATTTGGTTAATTCCGCTGGGGATTGCGGTTGCTGTGATGAAGGGATTCCCCACGATATTTAAGTATCTGGATGAAGTTCGTTTTTCGGAACCGATTTTTGTGGTGGTGATCATGGCCATGGCGGCATCGCGTCCCATTCTGCGGTTTACGGAAGCTTGTCTGTCTGCGGTGGCATCCCTGGGTGGAAAATCAGTGGCGGCATGGTGGTTTTCTATTCTGACCTTGGGGCCGTTGTTGGGTTCCTTGATCACGGAACCTGCGGCTATGACGATTTGCGCTTTGTTGCTAGCGGATCGTTTTTTTCGGGCCCAACCTGGAATGCCTCTGCGATATGCCACGCTGGGTCTTCTGTTTGTGAATATTTCGGTGGGGGGGACTCTGACTCATTTTGCAGCTCCGCCGGTGGTTATGGTGGCTTCGGAGTGGGGCTGGGGGATGGGATATATGCTCCAGGCATTTGGTTGGAAGGCAGCATTAAGCATTCTGATTTCGAATATCCTTTTCCTTTCAGTTTTTCGGCGGGAGCTACTTTCCTTAGCGATTAAGGATGAGGATCATCGAAGACAAGTGCGGATTCCCATCTGGATTACGCTCACACATATCGCAATGATCGGATGGGTGGTTTTCACGGCTCATCATCCTGCTGTCGTCGTACTCAGTTTGTTGTTTTTTCTAGCCTTTGTTCTTGCTACGCCGGGGCATCAGGAGGAGATAGCCTTCAGAGCGCCTCTTCTTGTAGGATTCTTCCTTGCGGCGCTCGTCATCCATGGAGGTTTTCAGCAGTGGTGGCTGGCACCGGTTCTCGGAGATCTCGGTCGTTGGCCTCTGATGATCAGTTCCACCGTGCTGACCGCATTCAACGACAATGCGGCGATCACTTATCTGGCTTCCTTGGTTCCGGGTCTGAGTGATCCTTTGAAATACGCGGTAGTGGCGGGTGCCGTGGCGGGCGGTGGGTTGACAGTGATTGCAAATGCCCCCAATCCGGCGGGTCAGACCCTTCTGCAAAAATTTTTTGGTGAAGACGGAGTGCATCCCGTATATCTCTTTGCTGCTGCGATAATTCCAACTTTGATCGTGGGAGTGATCTTCATGTTGCTGCCTTGAAAGAACCCCTGGATTGAAAAAAAGGCATTGCAACAGGCGTTGAAGCGTACCAAATTATACATCAATTTTATTAATGTATCGCGCGTACCCCGCTGCTCGGTACAGACGCTAACTATCCATGAACAGTTCTTTTACGGCTCGTTGGAATGAGGCTTTATTGGACGAAAATTACCAGAGTTGGCAGCGAGATCCTCAATCTGTAGGACCCGACTGGGGAGCCTTCTTCGAAGGCTTTGAGCTTGGCGCTGCGCACCTCGCCAAAAAAAGAGTGGAAACAGAAAATACTTCTGTCACCAGCGAGGACTCCGACTTCCGGAACAAGGTGGATGCATTGATTTATGCCTACCGCACCTTAGGTCACTCTATTGCTAAACTTGACCCTCTTGCGGAAGCCCCCCGTGAACAGCCTCTTCTTGCCCTAAGCAATTTCGGATTTTCCACAGAAGATTTAGATAAAACAGTTCGCTCTGTTTCCGGCGGTAAGACAGTCAAACTTAGGGAGTTAATTCAAATTCTTGAAAAGATTTATTGCGGGACCGTGGGAGTGGAATTCATGCACATTCAGCATCCTCGCGAGAGGAACTGGGTATTGGATCGCATGGAGCGGGAAGGAAAAAAAAATGATCAGGAGGCCCAGTTTTGCCTGGAGGTGCTTCGAACACTATACGAGGCGGAAACTTTTGAACATTTTCTGCATTCGAATTACGTAGGGCACAAACGTTTTTCCCTGGAAGGTGGGGAATCCCTTCTCGTCAGCCTGCGAATCATTCTGAATAATTGCGAAAAACTCGGCTTGCAGCAGCTTGTGATTGGAATGTCGCACCGCGGACGCTTGAACGTGTTGGCTAATTTTCTTCAGAAGCCACTGGAGATGATTTTCAACGAATTTAGCGATATTTATGTGCCCGGTTCTGTGGGAGGAAGTGGCGATGTGAAATATCACCTGGGTTATCAGACTACTCATCAGACGCCCGCGGCCTATTCCGTGCAAATTCACCTCGCGGCCAATCCCAGTCACCTCGAGGCTGTGGATCCAGTGGTACAAGGGAAAACACGGGCTATCCAACGTATCTGTGACGATACCAAGGAACGTAAAAAAGTTCTTCCTATTTTAATTCATGGGGATGCCGCGTTTGCAGCACAGGGGGTCGTGGCTGAAACCCTGAATATGTCTCAATTGCCGGGTTATCAAACGGGAGGGACTGTTCACATAATTGTCAATAACCAGATTGGATTTACCACTCTGCCCGCGGATGCGCGATCGACGCTTTATTGTACGGATGTAGCGAAAATGGTGGAAGCACCCATTTTTCACGTAAATGGGGAAGATCCCTTAGCTGTTGCTGCTGTCACGGAAATGGCATTGGAATTTCGTCAGGAATTTGGAAAAGACGTTGTGATCGATATTGTCTGCTTCCGCCGACATGGTCACAATGAAGCTGACGAGCCTGCTTTCACGCAGCCGAATCTTTACAAGAGAATTAAAGATTATCCTCTGCTCAGCGACATTTTTCTGAAGCAGCTAGAAAAACAGCCGGCAATTCAGCTTGAAGAAGTCCTTGCCATGAAGGCCAGGAAATTGAAGGACTTAGAAGAAGCTTTTGCCTGTGTAAAAAATAGCGAGGAAAAGAAATCCCAATTTTCTGGATCCACCGCCATTTTTCAGCCGCCATATTCTCACGAACCTGTGGATACGGCGATTGATGCCGCGATGCTGGAAAAAATTGTCCATGCGCTTACCACTGTTCCGGATGGTTTTCAGGTGCTTCCGAAAATTCGTCGCATGTTGTTAGATCGGAGGCGACAGGTCTGGAAAAATGGAGGTCCCTATGACTGGGCATTTGCTGAAGCCCTCGCTTTCGGCTCTCTTTTATTGGAGAAGACGCCCGTGCGGCTTTCGGGACAAGATAGCTGCCGTGGTACTTTTAGTCATCGCCATAGCATTCTGTACGATGAAGTCAACCGGGAACGCTACACTCCTTTGGAGAACCTCGGTCCCGATCAAGCCAGATTCTGTGCTTATAATAGTCCTTTATCTGAGTATGCCGTACTTGGCTTTGATTATGGCTATTCGATGGATTTCCCCTCCCTGCTTTGTCTTTGGGAGGCCCAATTTGGAGACTTTGTGAATGGCGCGCAGATCATCATTGATCAATTTATCGCCTCTTCCGAATCCAAATGGCAAAGACCGAGTTCTATTGTGATGCTCTTACCGCATGGTCATGAAGGCCAGGGGCCCGAGCACACGAGTGGTCGTTTAGAACGTTTCTTACAGCTCTGTGCGGAAGAAAACATGCAGATTTGTAATTTGACTACACCGGCCCAATACTTCCATGCCCTTCGCCGCCAAATCCATCGCGGTTATCGGAAGCCACTTGTAATCATGACTCCGAAGAGCTTATTGCGCTCTGAGGATGCGGTATCGAAAACAGAGGATTTTACTGATTCCCGCTTCTTCGAAATTTTGGATGACCCTCATCAGAAACATCCCGATAAGGTTCAGCGAGTGATTTTCTGTTGTGGTAAGGTCTATTATGATCTTCTTAAGTATCGCGCCGCTAATCAGTGGGACGAATCGGTAGCCCTGATTCGCATGGAACAACTTTATCCCTTATACGAAGAAAAGCTCATGCGTATTTTCCAACGTTACAAAGGGGTGTCGCGAGTCATCTGGTGCCAGGAAGAACCGCAAAATATGGGGGCTGGGTTATTCATTTTACCGAGACTTCAAAAACTGCTCGGTCATCCCATCGGGTATGCTGGCCGTCCGGCCAGCGCGAGTCCGGCATCAGGTTCGACATCGGCACACAAAAGGCAACAGGTCGAGTTAGTAAAAACAGCTTTTGAATTATAAAGTGATGTGACGCAAAAAAGAGAAACCTTGTGGGTTAAAATGGTTTTTTTGCTCCCAGAGCTCCTAAAAGTGCATAACGTCAGTTATAAATCGGATTATTTCTCATGCAAATTGAAGTTAAAGTTCCAGCCGTTGGAGAATCGATTGTCACAGGCGTTTTGTCTGCCTGGCACAAAAAAAATGGACAGGCAGTTCAGGCGGGAGAAATTCTTTTCTCCCTAGATACAGATAAAATTTCCACCGAGGTCAATGCGCCTGAATCAGGGACGATTTCCACCTTGGTAAACGAAGGAGATGAAGTGCGTATTGGTCAAGCGGTAGCTACTATTGAGACCACCGGTGTCGCCACACCGGAATCATCCGCTCCTTTACCTGTCGTGTCCCAGAAGGAGGCCCCTGCTGCGCAACAAACGCAAGCTATACCACAGGCTCCGACTGTTACTGAAATAGTGCCGCAAAAGGCTGCACCGCCGCTCCGGATGTCTGCACAACGGAGTGAGGTCACGACCGAGAATAGTGCGCGTGTGACGCGGAAGCGCCTTTCTCCACTCCGTCGCAAGATCGCTGCTCAATTGGTTTCCGCCCAGCAAGCCGCTGCGATTCTCACCACCTTTAACGAATGTGATATGAGTGGGATTATGAAGCTCCGGAAGGAGCTTCAGGAAGAATTCCAAAAGAAATATGGTGTGAAACTGGGCTTCATGTCCTTCTTCATCAAGGCCGTGGTGGATGCTCTCCAAGTCGTCCCCTCACTCAATTCGCGCATGGAAGGGGATGAACTCATTCAGAATCATTTCTACAATATTGGCGTGGCAGTGGGCACCGAGCGCGGTCTTATGGTTCCCGTTCTCCGCGACTGTGATCAAAAGTCTTTTGCGGATCTGGAGCGAGAACTAGCGGGTTTTGCCGTAAAAGCTCGCGAAGGCAAGGTGGCACTTGAGGATCTTCAAGGAGGAGTATTCACCATTTCCAATGGCGGCGTATATGGTTCCTTATTAAGCACACCGATTCTTAATCCACCGCAAAGTGGTATCCTGGGAATGCATAAAATTCAGGAAAGACCTGTTGCTATTCAAGGCCAGGTAGTGATCCGCCCCATGATGTATCTTGCTCTGAGTTATGACCATCGTGTCATTGATGGTAAAGAGGCGGTGACGTCTCTCATCCGTATCAAGGACTGCATTGAAAATCCTGCCCGACTCTTGCTGGAGGCTTAAGAGGAGTGCGTAGTTCGTAGAACCTAGCTTAAAAAAAGTTGCGAATGGCTCCAAGAACTGAATGCTTTCCTTAAGAAGAAATACCTCCTTAAGAAAGTCCAGTTCCCAGGTAGTCACCAGGCAATCCATCCGGACAAGAAATAAAATTCTTTTGAGATGCAATTAATTGATTTTCTGATGGTTGCGATACGTTTCTTTGACTTGTTCCCTGTGTTTGATTTACGACATCAACATGCAGCTTTCTATGCGGACGGATTATGCCTTACGGGCGCTTTTTACTCTTGTGGAACATTTTGGGGGAGGACCCATTTCGATTGGGGAATTGGCAAGAAGGAATGATGTTCCAAAGCGTTTTTTAGAGCACATCATGTTGGATCTCAAGGCAAAGGGGGTGGTGGAGAGCATCGCGGGAAAATATGGTGGCTATCGTCTATTACGCAGTCCCGATCGTATCACAATGGGAGAGATAGTACGTTACTTTGATGGTTATTTGGCTCCAATTGCGTGTGTTTCCATCAGTGAATACAAACGCTGTTCACAGGAGAATACTTGTAGATTTCGACCGCTCTTTCTGGAAGCCAGAAAGTCCGTTGCACGTTTGATGGATCAAACTACGTTGGCGGGGGTTCTCAAAAATTTTTATCAGAAATCATCGGCACCTCCCTCTTCGACAGTTCCTCCTGTCGAAGGATGTTTCGGCGACGGAATTTAACAAATCCATGCCTATAGCGGAATTCCGCTATATAACTGCCGTTACGCATTTTTAGGAGCTCTGGGAGCAAAAAACCATTTTAGCCCACAAGGTTTCCCTTTTTTGCGTCACATCACTATCTAAACAGGACTTACACACAAACAGGGGAAAGCGAGCGAGCTTTTCTCTGGAATCTGCGTAAGTCCTGATAAAGTGAAAATTTCAGCTCACCTCGGGGGTATGAGCTGATCGGGAAATCCTAAAATAGGATTTGTGAGGCGATTCCGAGTACTAAAGCATCTTTAGAGCGACTATCTCCATTTGGGCGCATGATGTATTCCAAGAAAGGCTGCGTAAAGAGCCATTTATTAATTTGAATCCGATAGTCCACCTCTAATAGGGCTTCATTTGTACGTTGATTGTGGATGCCTTTTGCTCGATTGGCGAGAATCTTGTAGTAACTGTAGTTACCATATGCGAATGCAATGCCTACTTTGTCTTGATCGCGTGTGGGAATGAGTCCTTGATAGACCAATCCCAGACGTAAGAAGAAAGGGAGCATATTATTAAATTTCGGAGCATAGGTCAATAGGCTGAAGCCATAAAGGCCTTGGGATGATAATTGTTCTTCTAAACGGCCTGAAGAGGAAACGCTTTTTTTGATGTCGTTGTTTGGTAAGGTTGCTGCGGTATTGGATGTGGGCTCGCGATAGAGCATCTGATCCGCTTGCCAGTAAAACCCAAATTGCCCCGGATAAGTGGCACCAAAAAAAGAAGGGCATGAAAGGCCCCAATAGTAACTACCAAACGCATATTTGCCTGGTAAGCGACTCCGTCCGAATTGAGGGGTGACTCCGGTTTCTCCCATGAAAAACAACCCATTGCGTTGGGCCAGTGCGAAATAGATTCCTCGGTTACGCCAATCCAGGGCATTAGGGACCGCAGCCCACAAGCCTCCTTGCACATAAGACCAGTGGGTTGGTTTGACTTTGATGCAGCCGCCCCAGGCAACGTAATCGCCATCGAATAAAATATTGTTAGCGACTAAGGGACCGCCATAAAAAGCATAGTTTTGAAATAAACTTGCGTAGGGTTGAAGGATAAAATAATCTGTGGGACTTTGCCAACCGCCAGCGAGAGTCAGAAATTCTTTGATGCCGAATAATTCTGGTGTGACATAGGTGAGGACTATGGGCCTGAGGCGCCATTTCCAATATCCCGTGAAGGCAATGGGACTGAATGCGATTCCAGTACCGACATTGTCCCTAAAGGTTTCACCCGTTGCCCATTGGAAACCCGCTTTGCCTGTAAGGCCTTTCAGCCCAAACATTTTTCCAAAATCAAACTCCGAGCTGAGTATGAGATTGTAGCAAAAAACCGAATTGTGGCGCAGGTCGTTTGTGGGAACTCCATAATAGATGGCAGTGGAGTTTCCTCCCAGTTTGAGTCCATGGTCCTCCAAGAAGGTTCGTGCTCCCATCCAATCTCCGGTAGCATAGGTGCCATTCCACCATTGAGTGATTGCCGCTCCCGGGCTGTCCTTTAGCTTGGATCTTTGTTCCTGAGCCCGTATTTCATCCATATCGCACGCGAGAACTGCCAATGGAATACTCAATAAGCGCGCAAGATGTTGCAAGGGGCGGAAGCGTAGAGAAGAAGATAGTGGACTGGGGTTGAAAAAAGAGGGTGTGGATAGCAGTTGTTTGAGAGGAATCATAACAAAAGTTAATATTTTAAGGTTTATTGGCCGACACCGTTGCCAGGCCTTCTCAATTCCTCAAGCCCTCTGGGAAGAACGGTAGCGGAGTCGTAGCGAGCAATATTGATCAGATTAAACCATTTTAACATGAGCACCTTGTGAGATATTCATGCTGAGCAGTTGAAAATTTCCAAAAATTTTTCGCAATGATTTTTTCGCAGTGGAAAATTCATGCTCATTTTAAAGGAATTCCGCTATACCACCAAAGTGGATGTTTTAAGATGGATGGGCCGAACCCATTTCCGGTCTTTTCAGTTCCCGAAGCTCTCTACTACTCAAGCTCTCTACTATTGTAATGCTTGTAAAATGGCGTCCGCCGCCTGGCATGCTGCGCCATGTCCTCCGAGGGAGGTAATCGCAGAGCGGAGTCCTAAAATTAATTCCTGGCGATCTTGCGGAGAATTCAGCAATCGCAGACTTTCTGTGGTGAGTGCTTGGGGGGTGGCAAAATGCTGAATGAATTCTTTTACAAGGGCTTTGTCCGCAAGGATATTAATGATCCCAAGGAATGGAATGGTGACTAAGCGGCGTCCTATTTCGAAAGTGAGCCAGGCAGTTTTGTAAATGAGACAATAAGGGAGTTCGAAACAGGCGGCTTCGAGGGTGGCGGTCCCGGAGCAGACAATGCCAGCGCATGCGCGTTGCATCAAGGTATGAGCAGTCCCGGTGGATAGGGTAATAGGAAGCGTAGAATTCAGGATCTTACTATGCATCCAATTGGCATGGGATTTATTTGCAGCGGCGATTTCAAATCGGGTGGTGGGTCGCTGTCGCAAAATTAAAGATGCGGCATCCATCATTACGGGGAGGATGCGGCGAACTTCCTTCCAACGACTGCCAGGAAATAAGCCGAGTAAATTTGGATCGCGAGTCATATTGCTGCGTTCTGTTTCCAACTTTTCGACCAATGGATGTCCGACAAATTCTGTTTTTAAACCGGAACACTCATACAAAGATTTTTCGAAAGGAAAGATGCAGAGCATAAGATCTAAAATCTTTGCCATTTTAGGAATGCGGCCACGATTCCATGCCCATACCTGTGGGCTCACATAATAGATGATTTTTAGGTGAGGAAAACGTTCCCGTGCCGTTTTTGCCAGGCGGAGGTTAAAGCCCGGGTAATCGACCAGAAGAAGAACACTCGGCTGAACGTCTGCGATCTGGCGAAGCATTTCATTAAATTTTCTGAGAAACCAGGGGTAAAGTTTGAGGACATCCCAGATGCCAATTACTCCGGCCTTTTCTATCCAATTATCAAAAGGCGGAGTGGAAAGGGCTGCCATCTGAGGGCCTCCCGCACCTTGAAAAATAAGGGAAGGTTCGCGTTTGAGTATTTCGCGCATCACTTCGGAAGCGCGACTGTCACCGCTAGCTTCTCCAGCCACTATCCAAATTTTTTTCATGTCGATATCAGTGGTTGCTGTCCAGGAACTGGGTTTTCTTAAGGAAAATATTTCTTCACTTCATTCAGTTCTTGAGGGCACTGCGCAGCTTTTTTTTGCTGTGGGCGCTTCCGGCGGGGATCCGCTTCTTCGATGCGACGGGTAATTTCCAGAGCGATATCCAGAGCGGCCGCAGCCTCATGGCCAGAGACTCGTGGTGTACTTCCTTCCTGTGCACAAGAGATGAATGAGGTCAGTTCAGATTTCAATGGCTCGCCTCGGGCAATCTCCACATGATCTTTGACAATTTTTCCATTTATCAGCCGGTACATCTTTCCACTCTGGTTTTGATAATCGAGCGACAGATAAGCATCTTCTTGGAAAAGACGAATTTTTCGAAGTTTTTCGGTGCTGATACGACTGGCGGTGACATTTGCCACGCATCCATTTTGAAAGTGGAAACGGACATTTGCAATATCCTCACTCTTGCTCAATACCGCGATGCCTACGGGATCGATGCTAGTTACAGGCGAGCGTACTATATGCAAAATGATTTCAATATCATGAATCATCAGATCGAGTACGACTCCAATATCCGTACTCCGGTTAGGATAAGGGGAAAGACGGGTGACTTCCAGGAAACGAGGATTCTTTAGTTTGCGTTCCAAAGCTTCAAGGACCGGATTGAAGCGCTCCACATGGCCCACCTGGAGGACACATTGATTTTCTTGAGCGCTTAACGCGAGGGCATGAGCGCTCTCAGAGTTTTCCGCGATAGGTTTTTCTATGAGGAGATGTTTTCCTCGCTTAAGGAGAAATTGGCCAATCTCAAAATGAGTGACCGTAGGTGTACAAATTGTTGCGGCGTCCACCCAGTTGGCGAAATCTTCCAGAGAAGTGGCAGAATAAGCATGGTATTTTCGAGCAACCACCTGTGCGGCCTTACGATCTGTATCGAAAATAGCTGTCAGTTGGCACGAATGGAGTTCCGAATAAACTCGAGCGTGGTGAATGCCCATGTGGCCAACGCCAACAACTCCAACGCGTAATAAATTCATGACGATGATAATCCGTAAAGAGAAAGGGAATACCGATTGGCATACTCTACGAGTTGATCACACTCCAGTAAAAGCGTATGTTGAGCTTCCACCCCGATGCACCGAATTTGAGCCTGCATTGCGGCTTCCAATGTCGTTTTACCAATGATAGGGACATCAAACCGCATATCCTGATTCGGCTTGGAGACCTTGACGACTGTGGCTCCTCCTTTGGCCAGTTGACCTCCTCGCAAAATAGTCTGATTCGTTCCTTCGAACCCTTCCACAGCGAGTACCGTCCCGTGGCGAACGACAACCGTTTGGCCGATATTTAACCGGCTGACTTCTTTTGCAATCTGGTATCCAAACTGGAGGTCTTCGATTTCTCGGGGTTTTAATTTTGGACCCGCAAGGAGCCCCTCTCCTGCGAGATGATCTTCGAGAAAAGTAGTTGCTGGCAAGAGTTCCACTCCTATGGCGGCCAATTCGTTTGCTACAGCTCCAAATAGCGTCTCAGCATTTCTCTTGGGTAATCGGGCAAGCAAAATGAGTGCGCGAAAATCGGGACGAAGATCGAAAAGATTTTGGGGGGCAATTTGTCCTGCCATGAGTGCATGTCGGGCACCGGATTTCTGAGCGATGGTCAGCAAGCGACTGAGCTGTCCGACTCGCAGAGTATGGGTTTCGTCGGCCAGAGCACTGAGATTGGGGAGGGTTTCTCCTTCAAAGGCCGCCAAAACAATGCGTTTTACGCCTGCAGCTCGGGCACAGCGAAGGACGAGAAAAGGATAGTTGCCGTTTCCGGCAATTAATAACAAAACATCAAGTGAATTCACTTTGTTCGGATGTAGACGTGGCAGCGGGAATTGTCCAGAAACCCATTTTTGAAGTTGGCGGTAGGGAGTCTCTCTCGATGCTGGGGGGATCAGATCCTATTGGGTCCGAACTTTCGCTATATCGCCTTTTCCAAGAAAAGGATTCCTGTGCGGCGACGTACATGAATGTTTGCTGGCAGATTGATCTTTGCTGGTCGGGAAGGGGAGTTGCTCATCAGGCTGCGGACACGTTCTACCTCGGCAAAGCCCACTTCCGGTACGCCTTCTTGTACGAGCCAACGGCGCAGGACCCTGCGTTGCAAAGCCAAGGGTAGGATCAGAAGTTCTTTATAAAAAAGCTGAGGGCCGTAGGGAAATTGATCGACGGAGGCTCTCATCCAATCTTCTTCATCCGCAAGAATTTCGGCGCAACGTAATGCAGCTTCACGATGAGTGATTCCGAACTTTTGATCCACAAAGGGCAGCAACTCATGGCGAATTCGGTTCCGGGTAAAAGAAACATCGGTATTAGTGATATCCTCTCGAAAGGGAATTTTCTGATCACTCACGAATTGGATGATTTCCCAGCGAAAGATCCGGAGGAGAGGCCGTATCACATGGAGAGACCGTTTGTTTGCTTTGTATATGGATTCTCGTCGCATACCAGCGAGTCCTGCGATGCCTGTGCCGCGTAAAAAATTTAACCAGCAGGTTTCCAGCTGATCATCAGCATGATGTCCCAAAAGAAGAGTGGAACAGCGGGTGCGCTTGGCCACTTCAAAAAAAAACGCATATCGCAATTCACGCCCCGCTGTCTCCAAGGAAATTTTACGGTCAGCGGCAAATTTTCGTGTATCAGTTCTTTCCAATTCCAGAGGTAATCCCAATCTGCTGGTTTGACGGTGGAGAAAATTTTCATCTGCCCGAGATGCCGCTCCTCGTAGCTGGTGATTAAGATGGCAGACCACTAGTTTCCGGTATCCTAGTGTCAATAACCCCTGCAGGAGGCACATCGAATCACGGCCTCCTGAAACAGCTACCAAAGCTTTGGTTTTTGGCGAAAGATGGATCAGACCTTCGGAAAGTTTTTCAAGAAAGGGGTTCAATGTGATCTGCCTTAAAGTAGTCGCGCAGAGGTTCGGGAAGAAGGATGGAACCATCTGGTTGCGAGTAATTTTCGAGAAGTGCGACGTATAAACGAGGCAAGGCTGTGCCGGAGCCATTGAGCGTATGGGCAAAGCGATTTTTCCCTTCTGCGTCTTTATAGCGAAGGTTCATGCGCCGGGATTGAAAGTCGCCAAAATGAGAGCAACTGGAGACTTCAAGGAAGGCTCCTTGGCCGGGTGACCACACCTCGATGTCATAGGTTCGTGAGGAACCAAATCCTAAATCCCCCGTACAAAGATCGATGACTCGATAGGGAAGATTGAGGAGTTGTAAAACCTTTTCCGCATCCGCAGTGAGGGACTCCAATTCCATTTCCGAGCGGTCTGCCGGACAAATTTTTACCAATTCCACTTTGTCGAACTGATGCATGCGAATGATTCCTCGGGTTTCGCGACCGGCAGATCCTGCTTCTCGGCGGAAACAGGGGGTATAAGCTGCGAAACGGAGAGGGAGTTCGGCGAGATTTAGTATTTCATCACGACGTAAATTTGTGACAGGTACTTCGGCCGTAGGTGCAAAGAAGAAGTCGCCTCCTTCTATTCCGTACATATCCTCTTCAAATTTTGGAAGTTGTCCTGTCCCCACCATGCATTCGCGACGAATCAGAAATGGAGGGCTCATTTCTTGATACCCATGTTCGCGAGTATGGAGGTCTAAGAGGAAATTTAACAGAGAGCGTTCTAAACGGGCTCCCATTCCCGTAAAACATACAAAACCACTGCCACTAATTTTTGCAGCTCGATCGAGGTCAAATAGGCCGAGACGCGATCCGATAGCTACGTGATCTTCCGTTCCTGCAGCAGGTTCTCCCCAGGTCCGAATCACTGGATTTGCGGAAGCGTCGTTTCCATATGGAACTGCAGGGGCAGGAAGATTGGGCAGTTGGAGGAGGAGCTCTCTTTGATGCGTATCCAGCTCAGCAGTCCGCATATTGAGGGTTTCCATTTCTTCGCCAAAGGATTTGACTTGCGCTTCCATCTCTGTGGTAGTTTGCCCCTGTCCACGCAAGATTCCGATTTGCTTACTGAGACGTTTGCGTTCCGCATTTAAATGCTGAAGTCGGGTTTCGGCTTGACGCCGGAGGGAGTCGCAAGCGAGAACCGCGGCGATTGCCGCTTCAAAAGATTGACCGCGGGTGGCAAGTCGCTTTTGTATTTCCTCGGGGTGTTCGCGAATCAGACGAATATCAAGCATAGTAACTGACGTTACGCACTTTTAGAAGCTCTGGGAGCAAAAAAAACCATGAAAACCCGGTTCCCATGTAAAGAAAACCCGGTTCCCGAGTAGGAATTGTGGGGAGATTCCGCTATAGGCAGAGAGGGCATGCATCCAATCCTTAGCTCAGCCGCGAATACACACAGAACTATTCATCACCTCAAAATGTGGCAAACCAACGAAAATGATGTCCCTCTTCAACAATCTTCTCAGCAAAATTTTTAATCACGCTCCCACTTCTTCCACAAGTGCTGGATTAGGCGGCTCAGGGGCAAATCAAATAGACATTACACCTATATTGGATGCTCTGGCTGCGAAAAACTCTGAACCTCTGAATTGGAAAAATTCTGTTGTGGATCTTATGAAGCTTGTGGGTATGGACAGTAGTCTTTCCGAAAGAAAGAAACTTGCTCAAGAATTGAACTATAGCGGTGATTTAGGTGACTCCGCAAGCATGAACCAATGGTTGCACAAGGAAGTGTTACGAAAGATTGCAGCGAATGGCGGAAAGGTGCCTGCGAACCTTGTTGCTTAACTTTGCAAACAGACACCCTAAACTTTGATGCGCGCTAACCGCAGTGCGTTCATAATGACGCATACACTGCTTAAACTCATAGCTGCTCCGGCGATCATCGGATTTAACAAGATGCCAAAGAAGGGATAAAGGATTCCTGCTGCTATGGGAATTCCTGCTATATTATAAGCAAAAGCAAAAAAGAGATTTTGTCGGATGTTCTTCATAACAGCGCAACTTAAATTCATGGCGGTGTGGATTGAAAGTAATCCCCCTCGTATGAGCGTGATGCCGGCATTTTCAATAGCGATGTCTGAACCGCTTCCCATTGAAATGCCTACATCGGCGGCAGCTAAAGCAGGCGCATCATTGATTCCATCCCCGATAAAAGCGGTGATAGAACCCCCTTTTTTAAGATTTAAGATGAGGTCATGTTTGCCTTCCGGAGAAAGTTCAGCTGCAACATCCTTAATGCCAAGGTGAGTTGCTACGGAATGCGCACTTCGGTGATTGTCTCCGGTAGCCATAGTGATGTGAATACCTTTGTTTTCCAAAAGACGTATAGCTTGTGCGGAATGAGCCCGAATTTTATCTGATAAACCAATCCAACCCAAGAGATGCTCGCCCTTTGCCACTCCTGCGACAGACATCGACTGACGGGAAAGTGCTTTTTCAGTTTCTTCACTCTCCCGAGTGATCATGATGCCATGATCGCGTAAAAAGTTGGCGCTTCCAATCAGAGCCTGCTCATCACCAATGCGCCCTTCAGCTCCACGTCCGCGCTCCGCTCGGAATTCCGAAACCAATGGTAATGAAAGTTTTTTCTCTTTGGCGGAGGCGACTATCGCACGAGCCAAGGGATGCTCACTCATGGTTTCCAAGGCTGCTGCTGTGATGAGAAGGTCCTCGTCAGAGAGACCCACTTCCGGAGCCAACTTGGCGACAGAAGGTTTTCCAACGGTGAGGGTGCCCGTCTTATCTGTAACAAGGTGAGTAATTTTTTCGAGTGTTTCAATAGCTTCGGCATTGCGAAAGAGGATCCCGAATTTAGCGGCGCGGCCTGTTCCCACGACAATCGACATCGGAGTAGCAAGACCTAAGGCGCAAGGGCATGCAATGATGAGTACGGACACAGCATTCATCACCGCATCCGAAAAACGATGGTCCAGGAAATTCCAGATGAGAAATGTGAGGATGGCAATGAAAAGAACGGACGGAACAAAGATGGTTGCGACGCGATCAGCCAGAGATTGAATGCGAGCTCGGCTCAGCCGTGCAGCGCTCACCATTCGTACAATTTGTGCTAGCAAGGTGTCCGAACCCACTTTTTCTGTGTGGAGAAGAAATGCTCCTGATTGATTGATCGTAGCTGCTGTCACGGTATCTCCAACAACTTTTGGTACGGGCATGGGTTCACCGGTGATCATAGACTCATCTACATCAGAGGATCCCTCGATGACTTTTCCATCAACGGGAATCTTATCTCCAGGACGAACCCGAAGCACTTCACCGGGGTGAATTTCCGATACGGAGACCTTTTCTTCCACTCCATTTCGGACTCGATAAGCCACTGTGGGTGCCAAGGCAAGGAGCGATGTGATAGCTTCTCCCGTACGCGCATGAGCCTTTGCTTCCATCCATTGTCCCAACAAGGCAAGGAGAGTGATTACCGTGGCAGATTCAAAGTACAGGGAGGCTCCCCCATAAAAAATGGAAATGATGCTGAACGCATATGCAGCTCCCACCCCCATTGCAATGAGGGTAAACATATTCAGTTTTCTGGTTTGCAAGGATTTCCAAGCGCGAGAAAAAAAGGTTCCTCCCACCCAAAAAACGATGGGAGTGGAAAACAATGCTTGAATCCATCCGGAAGCGTCGGCAGGAACCCGTGTTTCTAAAGAAAGTCCTGGAATCATATGTCCTAAGGAAAAAATGAGCACAGGGAGGGCCAAAATACATCCGATGAGCAGACGCTTACGGAAATATTTTACTTCACTAAGATCGATTCCACTCACTAATTCCAATGCCATTCCGCAGATAGGACAATCACCCGGGGTGCCGCTTGTGATTTCAGGATGCATAGGACATACATATCGAGATGCGGTGGGGCTCTTTTGTAGGGACATTCCACAGTGCGGACAATCGCCCGGGTGATCAGATTTTACCTCAGGACACATCGGGCAGAACCAGGCTTCGCCTGGATATAATTTTGCTTCGCCTAGACTGGATTTTTCGAGGGAGGCAGACTGGGAGTTCTTTGGATCGTTCACTGATGTTTCCGTTTCTTTCGTGTGTTTGTTACAGCAAGAGGATGGAGAATGTTCCGACACACAGAAAAACTATCGAAAATTAGCCTGCAGTTCAATGGATCAAAAATCGGTTGCAAATGGATCATTGGATCCCGCTCTCATTCATGCAAATAATGGGAGGGAACGAAAATTTCCGCGCACTTGCAGAGAAGAAGATGGTAAATGATACGCGCTTTTTCACGTTGATGATTTTCGCGGCAGGTTGTTTTAGTTTATGTTGCTCCATGTCAATCAATACTATCGCAATGGGTGGCGGATTCTCATTCGGAAAGGCTGATGTGCTTCCTTGTGGAAAAATTTGGGGGTCATTTAGAAGCTTAATATAAACATAATATTATAATGGAGGCTGCGGGGCAAGGGTGCCCTAATTTAATGAAAGTCTTGCTATCCAAGGAGGGGGGGTCTTTGCAAATTACCTGCAGGAGCCTGGGGTGAGCAGCCGCCTGCTACACACAGCAATACGAGATGCCATGCTCAGTAAAAATATAGATATTTCTAAAAATCTCGCGACAATCAAACTATTACGAGAATGGGGTGCGGACCCTAATGAACATGTACATAATCTGCATCTGGATGTACATTCACATGCAGCTAAAAATTACGCACTCAATTCTAAAAAATGTGATGTAGACGACTTAAAAGAAATGGCTGACAAAACTTCACCGGAGTATCAGAAGCTGGCAGATAAAATAAAACGAGCGGATCCAGTCATCCAAGCTTTGGAAGATCCTTTACTGCATAGTTGAAGAAATTTTCCGAGGGGGGAAAATCATGCTCAATGAGAAGAGGAGAATTGAGCAGCTAGCCAATGAGCGAGATGAGTGCAAAGTTGAGATTTAGTTGGAATAACAGTGGGAGCGAGGGCCATTGTTTGCTGATCCAAAAAGGCAAAGCTATTTCCCCAGGCTTGGCCATTGACGACACAGGCGTCGGTTTTGTTTTCTTTGATTTGTTCGATTCCCCGGGTTAAAGCATCGGATGGCAAGCCCTCTAGCTCGTATTTCCATCCCACAATTTTGCTGTTGGGGAACTCCTCTCTCAGTTTCCGGATGAGTTTTGGAGCGGGTGCGAGTAGTAATCGTAGCACATCTAATTGACTGTTGAGTTTGGGAGAATCTATTTTTTCTCCTCGATGGTTTTCTGCACCAACCACAAGAAAATCGCAAAGGGCAGCGGCATGGAAAATCGCTGTTATGGGAGGAGAGGAAGTAGTGAACTGATGGAACAGCTTTTCCAAATCCACATTGGTGGAAAAAGGAAAAATCTGAGCATGACGAGGAGGGGGATATGTGGCGCCTATGCCACGCAGACAAAATACTTCCCAGCCTTGGGCTGCCAGGTCCTCGCTGAGTAAACTTCCCAATTCTCCGGTGGAAAAGTTTGTGATACAACGAGCCTGATCGATGGGTTCGGCAGCAGGTCCGCAAGTCACAATGACTCGAGTAGAGGGAGGATTCTTCATGGAAGGGTCCTCATATGGGAGTTTTTATAAATTTTTTTCGGGGATGATTGTGAATGCTGTGTGATTCTGTAAGTACTTTTGTAAGAAATGGAGGCGAGATTTTTTTTAACTGTGGCCATCTTAGCAGGTGTGGCGGCAGTTTTTGTTGGGTTTTACCTGCGGTGGGCGGTACAAAAACTCGCTGGTATTCGCCCTGACTATTTCGTTTGTTATTGGTTGGCGTTGGTAGGCTGCCTGACCAATTTATTTCTTCCATTTGTCTATCGGATCATGATGGCTCCCTATCGCCAATTGCCTCTGTGGGAAGAACTTACGTTTTTAAATCTCGTGGGTTTTCTCATTTGCTTGCTCTTGTATTCGCTGGGGATACGGGGTTCCGAGGGACGTCTCCTTTCCTTTTCAAAGGCTGCATGGATTACGGGGGGGCAATACGTCGTTTTTATGATTCTTTCTTATTGGATTTGAGACGTGGTGAATAGGTACGACCCAGCACGCATGAACTGGCTGGTTCATGGGAATTTATTTGTGGTTTTTTTCAGGGGATGAGCGACTCGTTTTCACAGGGCTTTTTCCAGATTAAGGAGGGAATTTTTGCGGTGTACACCACCGGCATAGCCGACCAAGTTACGGGCACTTCCCACGACGCGGTGGCAGGGAATCAGGATGGCTATCGGATTTCGGCCACAGGCCGCACCTACGGCACGAGCGGCTTTTGGTGAGCCTAGGGCATGAGCGACTTTTCCGTAGGTGGTCAAAGAGCCGAAGAGAATGTTTTCTAAAATCTCCCAGACCTTTTTGTCAAAATCAGATCCTTCCGGGCAAAGAGGGAGGGTAAACTGTCTTCGGATGCTATGAAAATATTGGGCGATCTGTCTGGAGGCTTCTTGTAGAATGGGATCTTCAGGCGACTCTTGAAGGGAGGTGGGAAGTTGAGGAAGGGTGGAATCAGCAAACAGAGCGTGAGTGAGTCCCTGGTCATTAGCAATGAGCAACATTTCTCCGAGGGGGGTGGAAATGCGAACCGCTTTTTGAACTGGATCAGGAGGTTTTGTGCTATCTGGTAATGGGGTTTTCATCCCGGTATGTTACGCAGCATTTCTGTGTTGGAGGAATGTTTTCGAATGAAAAATAGCAAACGTTCGATTGCTTCGATTGGCTTGTGTCCGGCCAGGCCGCGGCGAATGATATTAATTTTGTGAAGATCTTGTGGTGGGAGAAGGAGTTCTTCACGTCGGGTGCCGGAAAGGAAAATATCCGCGGCGGGATAAATTCGTTGGTCGCTCACTTTGCGATCCAAAACAAGTTCCATATTTCCTGTTCCCTTAAATTCTTGGAAAATCAGTTCATCCATCCGGCTGCCGGTGTCGATGAGGGCTGTAGCCATAATAGTGAGGGAGCCAGCTTCTTCGGTATTGCGAGCCGCAGCAAAAAGTTTGCGGGGAATTTCCAATGCACGGGAGTCGACACCACCTGACATCGTACGCCCTCCTCCTCCTTGTGCATTATTAAATGCGCGGCCGATGCGAGTGAGGGAATCCATGAGTACAAAGACATGTTTTCCCATTTCAACGAGACGTTTGGCACGTTCGATTGCGAGTTGTGCAATACGGGTGTGGCTCTTAATATCGCTGTCGTTGGAACTGGCCATTAGCTCGGCTTGGGGAACGGTCCGTCTAATTTCCGTCACTTCTTCGGGGCGTTCATCTACGAGGAGAATAATGAGTTTCATCTCCGGGTAGTTTTTTACCACCGCTTCTGCGATGTGTTGAAGCAGGGTGGTTTTCCCGGTACGAGGAGGAGCGACGATGAGGCCTCGTTGTCCGCGCCCAATAGGAGTCATTAAATCCATGATGCGTGTGGTGAAGCGATCCGGCACGGTTTCCAGTGTGATTCGTATATTGGGATTCACAGTAGTCAACTCTTCAAAGATAGGAGGAGTGCGGAGCTGCTCCGGGGGTTCTCCTTCGATTTCGGTGAGCTTAAATAATTGTAATCCGCGGCTTCCTCTGCGGGTTTCGCCTTTGATTTTCATTCCATCTCGCAGGCCATGTTTTCGCACTACTTCCGGTGTGACAAAGACGTCGCTATGAGATTGAGAAAAGTTCCGTTTGGCCTCCCGTAAAAAACCAAATCCTTTACCGGAAACTTCGACAACGCCTTCTGCGTAGACGGGTGTGGGAGGAGGAGTAGTTGGGGGAGGGACGGGAGTGGGAGCCTCTTCCACACGGGGTGTGGCTTCGGAAGAGGAGGATTCTGTTTTCCTTTTCGAGGGTGGCTCTATGACGAGGGTGGAAATGTTCGCTTCATCTTGTTCATCAGGGAGGGCGGAGTGAGGAACTTGATTCGAGGTGGCTCGTGAAGTGGTTTTAGTGGAGGTGGTCTTTTTCAGGCGGCGCGGCCGAAGGGTTCGTTTGCGTCCGGATTTTGATTCGGACATGGCGCCGGGAGGCTGTTTCTCGTTTTCTTCTATCATATTACTTGTACTTAATGCTAATACTCATGGATCAACTGAGATTGCTTGGAGGAGGAGTTGTTCTGGGATGTCAAAATTAGAGTGAACGTTTAAAACGTCGTCGCAGTCATCCAGGGTGTCATAAAGACGTAGGATCTGGTGAGCTATTCGTTCGTCACTAATGTGTATGGTGTTTTGTGGCAGGAAAGTTAATTTTTGGGTTTCAATGGAAATGCTGGCGTGCTTAAGCGCTTCGGCAACTGCATAGAGTTGGTCGGGCATCGTAATAATGGTGTAAAATGTATCTTCGGGAAAAAACTCTTCGGCTCCGGCTTTGAGTGCGGCTTCAAATAGCGTTTCCTCTGAAGCGCTCTTTTTAGGAATCAGGATCTGTCCTTTTCGTTGAAACATATGGGAAACGCTGCCTGGTCCTCCGAGGTTGCCTTGTTGGCGGGAAAAAATAGAACGCAGGTCGGCTGCGGTCCTGTTTTTATTGTCGGTAGCCGCTTCCACAAGGAAGGCGACTCCACCTGGTGCATATCCTTCATAAAGCATTTCTTCCACAGCGGTGGCTGTAAGTTCTCCTGTTCCTTTTTTGATAGCGCGTTCAATATTGTCATTTGGCATGCTTTGCGATCTTGCGGTCTGTATCGCTGCTCGTAGCCGAGGATTTAAAAGCGGATTTTTTCCGCCTAACTTGGCTGCAATCATAATTTCTTTAGAAATCTTAGAGAAGAGTTTGCCGCGCTTTATATCTAAAGCACCTTTCAAACGCTTAACTTTCGACCATTTGCTGTGGCCGGCCATGAAATGAAAAAAGTTTTGCTCTATGCTAATGCACTAAAGCGAGCGTGGATATATGTCCTCGCCGAGGTTAAAATCAAATCTACGGGTTTATGATAGGGAAGAGTTCGTTCTTACCACTTTTTGCGTAGGTGGTGTACATGCTGAGCGAACCTTCAGCGAATCCTTAAAGGGAACAAAAACGTCTTAAGCTTGGTATGTCAACTGTAAAATCTTTGGGGTTGGGCTAATATCTTTGTTTTTTTGAGCCAAGTGTAGAGGTATTTTAACGAACCCCATCTACGCGAAACCCCTTTGACTCAAAGAACTTTCTTACTCTGTCAGGCTGGTCCCCTTGGAGTGTGATCTCTCGATCCATGACAGTTCCCCCGCAACCACAAGCTATTTTAGCCTCTTTTGCCAAGCAATTAATCACTTCTTTACTAATTTTGGGAGAAAAACTTGTCACGATCAGCACCGTCTTACCTGACCGGTGTGCCTTTTCCTTTTTTAGAATAAGCCGGCCACAAATTTTTGCAAGTGGTTCCTCTAAAGAAGGTAATTTATCTTCCACCGGGCTCCCTGTAATTCCTAGTTTTGCGAAAGGGGATTGAAGAAGGGGGGTCTGTTCAGAGAAGACAGGAAGTTTGGGTTTCATGTAATGGATGGTTTGTGATGGGCAATTCGCAGCAATTGATGATTCGCTGTGGGTCGATCCATTCCATTTTTGGGGCAATTTGCAGATTTTTTAAGCTGTGGAGGGCCCCCAAGCTACTCACTGACGTTACGCATTTTTAGGAGCTCGGGGAGCAAAAAAATCAGTTTAGCCTCCAAGGTTTCCCTTTTTTGCGTCACATCACCTACTAAGAACAAACATTCTGCGAACCGCGAACTAATGAAACTACTTGGCCGCTCGTTTGCGAGCGGTAGGATCAAGGAGTTTTTTGCGCAGTCGCAGGGACTTGGGGGTGGCTTCCACATATTCGTCCGGTGCGATATACTCCAGTGCTCTTTCGAGGCTCATTTTTAAAGGAGGTTCGAGTTGGATGCCTTTTCCGTCACCTTGGCTGCGCATATTGGTCAGATGTTTTGCCTTACAAGGATTGACTTCGATGTCGTCGGGTCTGGAATTTTCACCCACTATCATGCCGAGGTAGATATCTTCTTGAGGGCCAATGAATAGCCGACCGCGTTCCTGGATGTTATTCAGGGCGTAAGCAGTGGATATTCCCGCTTCCATTGAAACGAGAACTCCGTTGTTGCGGGTGGGGATTTCGCCTTTATAGGCGCCATATTCCTTGAACAAATGGCTCATGATGCCATGGCCTTTGGTGAGATTTACCAGGTCCGTTTCAAACCCGATCAGGCCGCGAGTGGGAAGAACAGCTTCCACAAGTACTGAGTGCGGGTTGTGCTGCATATTCACTATTTCGGCCTTACGTGCGGCGAGGGATTGGAGGATATCGCCGAGATTTTCTGTGGGAACATCCACGTAAAGAGTTTCGAAAGGTTCTAAGAGATCTCCTTTCGCATTGCGTTGATAAATGACTTCGGGACGCGAGATGAGGAGTTCATAACCTTCCCGGCGCATTTGTTCGACGAGAATGGCGATTTGCATTTCTCCGCGAGCCTTGATTTCAAAGTGTCCCGCTATTTCAGTATCAAACATCTGCAAAGAGACATTGGTTCGGGTTTCCCTCACGAGCCGTTCCCGAATGTGACGTGCGGTAAGAAATTTACCTTCTTTTCCGGCGGTCGGAGAATCGTTCACCACAATGCGCATGCTGATCGTGGGGGGATCAATGTCCACAAAGGTAAGAGCCGGGCTATCTTCCTGATCGGTAATGGTTTCTCCGATAAAAACCTCCTCAAACCCAGCTAAGCCGATAATATCTCCTTCCGAGGCTTCTTCAATCTGGACCTTTTCGAGGCCCTCATGGCCAAAAATGGCACTGATATTGCCGCGTTCGCGTCGTCCATCGCGATGGAGACAAAAGGTGGGCTTTCCCACTTGCACTTTTCCGCTGACCACGCGTCCGTAAGCTATCCGACCGAGGTAGTCGCTGTAATCCAGGTTGGAAACGAGGAACTGAAAATGTGTGGGCCCGGAAGGGACCGGAGCGGGGATATGCTGAACGATGGCTTCGAACAGCGGCTCCATATTGTTTGATTCCTGATCGATTTCCTTTTTTGCAAAACCTTCTTTAGCACTGGTATAGACATGAGGGAAATCCAGCTGTGTATCGGTTGCGTTGAGCTCCAGAAATAACTCGAAAACCATATCGAGCACCTTGTGGGGACGTGCATTTTCACGATCAATTTTATTGATCACCACAATAGGTTTCAGGCCATGTTCCAGGGCCTTACGAAGAACAAATTTAGTTTGAGCTTGAGGGCCATCGTGGGAGTCCACAACCAAGAGGACTCCATCCACCATTTTCATGATCCGCTCTACTTCGCCACCAAAGTCAGCGTGTCCCGGAGTATCGACGATGTTGATATGATAGTTTTTCCAGCGGAAAGCAGCGTTTTTGGCCCGGATGGTGATACCCTTTTCTTTTTCAAGATCCATGGAATCCATGACTCGGTCGTCCACTTTTTGATTAGAGCGAAAGGTTCCGGATTGGCGGAGGAGCTGGTCTACCAGGGTGGTCTTACCGTGGTCGACATGAGCGATGATGGCAATGTTTCGAATGTGTTCCATGCAAATTTGCAGAGGGCGCACTATGGAACTCCTCGAGCGGCCTGTCAACTCACTCAACTGAGCTATTTGTGATGGGGACTGCGGTGTCCAAAAAAAATGGGTGCGACCTGTGGAATGATTTTTAGTCTCCAAATCTATTATGGTCAATGATTTGAGCTTCTGTTTAGGGCGGAAAATATTTTTTGGGTGCAAACTCTCGAATGTTTCACAAAAAATTTACAACCGACATGAAAGTAAATGATTACATCAATAAAAATGCTTTACAGAGTTCAGAGAACAAAAATGCTTCTTCAATACAGAAGAAGCAGGCCGATTTGCGAGACTGTCAGCTTACCTGGGAATCTCAGTGGGAAGAGTGGGGGCCGAAGCAGACGCACGTTTTTGTTCTGGGGGAATTGCCATTTTTCGAAGAGATCGCGAGAGATCGTATTCAGAGATACAAAATTCCAATGCTTCAAAGATTTTGTCTGTCACCAAGGCAAACTGAAGCATTACCGGGTTTTCGAGTTGCGGATCAAAGTGCCTTTGAGGGATTGGGAGAACAAGATCGCTTGGAAATTGTTGGGCCCTTTGCCGAAGAAGGATTGCTCTTACTCCTTCGATTTCAGGAAAAATGGAACTATGAGTGCTGGACGCCTTCCGCTTTGGCGAGCCATTTGAAACACGCCGGCCTTTCCCGGATAGGAACTCTTTATTTAATAGCCCCCAAACTGGGTATAGGGGAATTTCTTCCCTCTCTTGCGCGGGAGCTGACCGGTCGGGGAATTCAATATCATGTCTTGTGCGGTCCCGAAGGGATTATGCGTCCTCGCCGCGACTCCATAGTGAAGCTACCCCAACAAATCCGAGTGATCGAGGATGAGAAGACTTTTTCCTTACCGGTGCAGTCAAATTCAATAGCAACTTTAGGGCCTATGTTAAGAGAAGGAGGAACGGATTTTGACTATGAAATTATAGTGCATGCGGGGGAGAATCCGGCGGTTGCGGAAGCTGCGGGCATACTAGTGGGAAGTTCTCCATTTCGTACTTGTTGGGTGAAGTGGAATCCTTCGCGAGGAGATTGGCAAGTGCTCTACGGCGAACCTCGCTTTCTTCGATGGAGCACCCGGTGGGCAGTAGTGGCTCAAAGTGAGAATTGTTTGCAAAGAGGCGATTTATTCGCAGGCCTAAGTACCACATCATTTGCAATCCGATTTCTTAGATTATTGCATTCGTTCGAGGCCTGGCAGGAGATTCATGGAAAGTTAAGTCACCTGCTTTTGGTAGGAGCCAATCTCTTTCAATCAGAGAAGAAAGTTGCCGGTGGTTTCGCCTTAAGATTAGCTCAGGAATTTGCTGCTCTCAGACGGCGGATTCAAATTCGAGTCCGAGAGTTTGTGCAGCAAAAGGATATTTCGGGACTTTTGCATGCTGGTCAGCTTACTAACGAGAGCTCCTGTTTAAAATGGACCTCTGCTTCTCTTATCTGGGAGAGGGATTTAAATTGGAACATGGGAGATTTGATAGCGATTGATGCCCCTGTCTATGAACCGGAGGCGCCATTTCGAAAACCTTCCTGGTCGCCGTCCTTGGTTTGGCGATCTTCTTTGGGAGTGGATCTGGCATGGATTAGCGGATGTTCTACTGCCAGACGGTGGCGGGAGCGCCTCCGGGTAGCACTCACAGAAGTATCTTATGAAGGAATTTCTTCAGGTTCCCATCCTCTGATTCCCATACTTGAAATCGCGGCTTTGCGTGATGAACCTCAATTATTAGGGATGGATATTAGCAGAGGCGAAGCGCTGCCGATGGGTGCTTGTTCTTCATGTCTCAGGGAATTTGAAAACTATTTCCAGGTCCTAGCAGAAAACTTATTTCAGGCCTTCCTAGTGGATGGGGATTTACGTCTTCAAAAACGAGTGGGCATCTCTCCTCAGATTTATGATAAAGCCCTGCATGCCGCACTCTCCCTTCTCTGTCTGACTCATTCTGAAAAAGAGGATGCTATGAATTCTTTTCAGATAGCACTAGCGGTCCGTCTCTGTTCGGAATTTCTGAAGAATCTTGGAGAAAAATCACTCAGCAAAGCAGGGATTCTTGTGCGAGCTTGGCGTGCGGTTTCCCGAGACTATGAAAATATCCGGCTTTCATTGATTCAGCAACAAAGAGCAGCATGGGCAGCCTTATCTCTGACCGAGGCACCGGATGAATATGAAATCGCACGTGCCTATCAGTTTTCCGCTTACTGTATTCAGACTTCGCCCTCTTCTCTTTGTTGGCAAGATTTCTTAGATCCTCTTCCTACTCCCGCCAGGCTATTAGGCAATGCATGTGAATTGTTGACGGCACCGGGCCTGTCACCGTCACGAGATTCCTTACCTCAATCGAATCAGGCCGAGGAATACTTTGAAAAAATCCACGAAGCTCAAAAGAATGCAGTCGGCAGCTTTCAAAATACCCCTGAAGGCGTTTTTTGGACTCCGCCTGCTTTTGCAGTGATTCTTCAAGTAGATCTTCGTACATCCTGGCTGGGCTTTGGTACTCATCTCCTCTACAGCTCAAGACATGAAGGAAAGGCAGAAGTCACAGAGGGAGGGATGCCATTTGTCCAAGTGGAGCATGCGGCTCGGTTACCGTTTCCCGTTTGGAGTCGAATTTTTGCAATAGACCTCTGGCAGGTTTTGGGAGGTGATTCGCGAGAACCGCTTCCTATGAAGCCGGAAATAGTAGTGCTTCCTATTACGCCCACCACATGCATCAGCTATGAATGGAGTCCTTGTGACTCAGAACCCCGATTTTTACCGGACGGGGCATTGAAAAAAATTGCTAAAACAGGTCGATTCCATCCACTGTATCGGGAATTCGATCAGTGGCATGCGGTTCAAAAACTCGACTTTGAAGCCTCTCTTACCAAGATTGAAGTTTTCCTCGATTTTTCCACTAAGCTTCTGATTTTCCCGGATGCCGGTTCCCCACCCAAGATCTCCTACCGTTTTTATGGCGCTGGGGGAACTTATCGATGCTTAGTTCGTCCAGGATTTAGCGCTGAAATAGAATGTGCCAATAGATCGGAATCGTGGACTTTTGAATCTGCGGAGAAGGGGGCTCTTAAAGTGACGGAAAATCGTGTGGAGGGCGAGGGGATCTTGATTCAATTTACAGGGATCTCGCCTCGCAAGCTATTCATTGGCACTCACGAGCCATCAAAAGCAATAGATCAAATTTCTCTCATAGAGACAATTCCGGATCCACTTCTTAATAGCCGTAATTTGCCAGGATTTTCTCTTGGTATTGTAGGCGACTTACATGTGCGCTTTGATCCCAGCGTTCATTCCTTGCAAACATTCTGTTCTCGATCATTCATCCCCCTGGGGCCACTAAAAACTATCTATGCTCAGACGACCCATCGTTTTGACCGAGTGGGGATACACGATGGCTGCTGTTTTGCGGTGGAATATCTATTGTCACTGTGCGGCAGTAGCTTGGAATTTACTTATCGGTTAAGTTCTGTCGGCTGGACTCTCGCCATCGTCTCTACAGACATTCATTCGTTTTTTACAGAGCTCAAAACGGCTCGGAAAATCAAGTGTCCGCTCGATGAATTTTTGTTACGGTGGTTAGATACAGAAACCATTCTGGGAATAGACGAAAGAGAAGAAGACGGCATTTTACCGCAACTAGCCGAAGTCGTATTAGTTTGTCCAAAATCCAAAATATCATTGTTTCCGCTTTGGGTAAGAACTTCGGATAATTCTGTGATTTGGAAAGGCAAGTGCCCTTCGAAAGGAAATGCCCAAATAGGTTTAGCCAGCTTTTTAGGGGAAGAAATGAAGTTTCTTTTTCAGTGTGGCGGACAGACCTATCTTAAGAACGGATGGGATAACCGGATGTTTCCAATTGGTGACGAAAATCAGCTCAAACATTTGATACATAGCAAACGATGGACGATTTTTTTGTCAGCCATCTATTCTTTAGCAATGCTTCCCTTACATATTGGATGGAGAGTGACAGACTCCGTTTCCGAAGCCGAGTTCAGGGATCTCCTTTTTCGTCTAGGCGATCAGCTCCGCCATCCTATGCTGGGATTAGTGATCGAATCATCATCTGCATGTTCACGGACAATAGTCTTCCTGGATCCGGTTGGAAAAGTTGCGTTTCCGTCCCCCATTCAGGAAATAGAAAATGAAGGCTGGTTTTTAGGAAGAGAAAACTACGGAGGTTTCGCATGTTGGTGGTTGCCTCAGGATCATAGAGTGGTTTGTTCTTCACCTCTCCCAATTCCAAACGTATGGAATGACCCCATAGATGCTTCGAAGGCCCCACAGCCTAAAAAAAGCTACGAATTGCCCTTAGGCATCGAGTGGATTAAGAAATGCTTTCTGAAAGAAAACCCAGTTCCCGGGCAGAACGGAATGATCCGTGCGCCATTCTCAGAGACCGTTTCCGGGGCGGGAATCGCAGACGGATTCTTGCACCTCCGTGCCAACAAGGGTGATATTTACCGAAGACTCACGAGTGGTTCCTGGCAGATGATTCAGGCATTCTGTTCAGGTGATTCCGTAGGAGAAATCTTTTGTGAAATCGCTCATGCTATTCCACAAATAGATTTTCTAATTTTGCCTCTGCAAATTAAGGATAGCAAAGGCGCCCGGCGCGTGGGCTGGTTTTTAAGTCAAACCTCACAGATTGTCAAAGCTCCTCCCGAAGCCGGTAGTGAAGCTATTCTATTAGGCGGCAGCGTTGATGGGAAATATCATTATATCTTTGGAGAAAATACAATTTTTGAAGTGAATGGTTCCTCATGCGAATGCCAAGGAAGAGCATCTTTTGCATTACGCAAAAATGGGGTGCTCTTTCTTATCGTATACTATGTTGCCAATCCGCCAATTTTGGATGCTGAAAAGTTGATTCTTATCGGCTCCTCGCAATGTACACGGTGGACACTAGGGGAAGGATTGCGTTCCTATCGACTGATTGTTGTCGAATCTTCTCATGGTGCTGCCATTTCAGGTGTTCTCGACTTGCAACCTCTCTGTATCCAAGATTGTGGATGTTGGATCGATGGAGAGGACTTTGTAATTGCTGAATTAGCGACGGGCAATCGGCTGGTGATCCAAGATGGGGCATCGGTATTATCCCCCGGCTACTTATTTGGGAAAATCCAAATCCGCCTTTCCGAGTCTGAAAATTATTTGTCTTTACAAAATCTTCTGGATACCTGCGGAAAATAGAGCACTCTCACTTGCTCTAAATAATTTTCCATGTCCCATTTCCCCCCGCTCTCGTTCGCAATGGATATTCGTCTCCCATTAACTTCCCTTCCGGAAGAGAGAATTGAAGAAGTATCTGAAATTTCGTCAGAGGCATCCATCGATCAATCCCAGATTAGTCAATTAGTGATTAAGCGGCAACGCAGAGCCGTTTTTCCTGGTGAATATGATAATATCGTTTGCAATACTCCGCCCGAAAAAATTGCAAATATAGATCCGGAGATATTTAAAAATCTGACGAGCGAGGGAGTACAACGCTTAAGTTCGGAACAAATCATGCAATTGATACCGGAACAAGTCACGGCTCTGCCATCTAGGGTCTTCGCGCTTCTCATGCCACAGCAAATAGCTCAACTGAATGCTCTGGTTTTCCGAAAACTTTCCGCGGATTATCTCAACCACTTGCCTTTGGCAAAACGTGCTTCAGAACGTATTCCACAGATTACAACGGAACAACTTTCTCAAATACCGGTGGAAGTTTTTTTTGATCTGAATAGCGGATTTCTTATGTCGCTGAAGCCAAGACAAATTTCCACTCTTTCAGGCGAACAACTTGCTGAAATTAATCCGGAGATTTTTAAGCATCCTTCCATTATATACTTTATTTCCGCATTAAATAAAAATCAATTTTCGGAACTAACCGCAAATCAGATTCGGGCCATTTCTCCGAAAAATTTCCAAAAATTATTTTCAGATTATTTAGAACGAGGTCAAAATTTATTAGAAAATTTTAAAGGAGGACAATTGCGGTTGCTTACAGAAGATCAAATATCCGTTGCTATTCAACTTACAGATAACAAATTCATCATGAAAAGCTATCTGATGGATTATTTTCGGACTATGCCTGAGTACGAAGTCCGGAAGTTGACGCAACAAGAAATTCGCATACTCGGACCCGATATGCTGCAACAATTGGGAACGGCTTTTTTAAAAAAACTAAATTCAATGCAACTTGATTGGTTCACAGAAAACCAGCTGAAGGTATTTAAATCGGAGGATATCCAATCGGCACGTCAGCAATCCAAAACAACAGAGGCGCTCATCCAAACCAGGCTTCGTAGAGTCAAACAGGCCTATCTGAGTCAAATATCATCCACTCAGCTTGCCGAAAAAAATCCCGATTTTTTTACAAAGTTAAGTGCAAGTGATATTTCTGTTCTATCTCCTTCGCAGATAGAAAAGATGACTCCTACTCAAATCTCAGCTCAGAAAGCGGACTTTTTCCATTACCTCAATACAAAGCAATTGGTAACTTTTGGCAAAATTCAGAGGCAGGCAATTTCTCCGGAAGTCTTTACAAAACTGACTATAGAGAACTTTTGGGGGAAATTAGTTCCATTGCAATCGCGACTGATATTTATAGATCCCAAGTATCAAAGATTTTTTTCTCTGAGTCAGTTTCATGCAATTATACAAAGTTTGACTCCGGAACAGGTGGCTGGGATTCCCGTAGAAGTCTACCAAAAAATGGGTGATGAATTTCTCCTTGCCATCCAACCTCCGGCCCTCGCCAAAGTCCCTGCCAAGGTCTTCCGTTATGTGACACAGAATTTTGTTAAAGATTTTAACCTGGATCAGGTCAGAAGTCTTAATGCAAGACAAGTGCTTTGCTTGAGATTAAAAGTTTTTTCGCATCTGAGATCCGAACAAATATCCGCAATGGATTCGGGAATATTTGGATCATTTACTAAAGAACATATCGGAAGCTTAAATTCGAAAGTATTTTCCGCACTAAAGCCGTTGCAGGTTGTTAATTTAAAATCGGAGGTATTTGCGAATATTACCAGGCCGGATATACAAAATTTAGATCCAAAAATATTTTCCATAATACGCGTGGAACATCTTAATGCTTTGGCAGACATTCCTGCGGATAAAGTGAATAATGGTGAAAAAAATCATCCTATTCAATGGTTGACAGAGGCGCAAATCCAAAAGATCCCCCGTGAATTGATCGGGAAAATTCATTCGCATTTTTTTGAAAAACTGACTCAGCATCAATGGGACTCTTTCAGACTGGTTCAACTTCAAGAAATATCGGTTGAAAATATTCTTAAATGGAAAACGGATAATAGTTTTTTGTACCAAAAATTAGTTGCGGAAAAAGACAGTCTTTTTTTTGATCAGCGAACTGCATTAGAAGTGCTTCCGCATCCCTTTTCTGGCAAACGTAAGCAAAATGATGTGGGAGATCCTGCCGTACAGTCACCTGAAAAAAAAGTCCGGTTGGAAAGACGTCAGGCAGTACTTCTGTTCGTGCCAAAAACTGAACTTTATACAAATCAGTTAACCGAGTTCCGGAGTGCGGTGGAAAATCTTCGAAGCAAACATCCTGAAAGCGCCTTTTATGCATTGAGTTGGGATGAAAATGAGCGTTTGGAACAATGGCAGCTTCACGATTCTCAAGAAAAATTGGCAACGAGCTGGAAGACCTTGGAAGATTTTCCTCAGGGGGAATATGATAAAGTAATTTTATTAGGACATGGCGAAAATCAGTTGGGTAGGTTCGAAGATATCCACTATGTCGCATTGGTCGAAGCTATCGCTAAGTGGACTCGAAATATTTCGAAAATCAAGCATCTGAGCATCCTAGCTTGTGGAATCAAGGCCGAGCTCGGAGTCATGCTCTACCGCAAATTGTATCAAGAAAGCCCAATGTTCGGAAAAGTCCCCTTATTAAAGGTTCCCGAAATCGACCGAATCACTGGTTCGGAGCTGCCTGTTTACATAGCAGGAAATGGCGAGGAAGGAACCAGTAAAAATACGGCCGTCCAAGTGGGAAATCGACTTTATCAAGATAAACAAGACGGGAAAATTAAGCATGGAGTGAGCGATGCAAAATGGGAGGTAAAACGCAATGTGGAAGGAAAAATAGAAATTACCAGCTATCTGTTGCCTACCCATGGGAATGGGACCATTATCCGCGATACTCAACAACATGCGGGGCCTTTTGGTTATGCACGCCTGCAGCAGGAAAAATCCGAAGCGGAGGCGGCAGTCCGGACAGCAATGGAAATCACGGGGGAAGTAGGGAATGAAGTGCGGGAAAAAGCGGCATCCATTTCTCACAAAACCAATAAGGATAGTTTCGTAGCAGTACTTGAAAAAATAAAAGAGGAAACCGGAAAATACTTAATTCCAGTTGTTAATCTGGAAAATGGACTCACGCATGATATCGAAATTTCCTTGGAAAGAGCGCAGGTTTTAAAAACAGCGCAAGAAACCTTAAAATTTAGCTATGAGCCATTAAAACCTTTTATAGAAAGAGAGAGTACCGGACAGTTAAGAATGAAAGGAATTGAAGGAGCCCAAGGGCATTCCGGGACTATGAACGGGGCATTCTTCGCCATGGCATTACTCCGGTATATCAAAGAGACTAAATTATCGGACGAGGAAAAGCTGAGTGTATACTGGAATCTCGGAGGGCTGGGAGTAGCGGTTGCCGGAGATGGCGTGGAACTAGGCAAGCTCGTCAGCGAGGCGATGGGCAGTACGGTGGAACGTTCCTTACAAACTTTGGGACGCGTATTTGAAGGTGCTAATATCGTATTTATGGTGGGATCGGTGGGATGGGATAGCTATGAATTAGCTGCTACGGACGATCCAGTAAAGCGGGTTGGGTTGGCAATTGGCTTGGGATTTAATCTTGGAGCCTTGGGACTGCAGGGAGGAAGTATGGGAATGAGTCTGCTCATGCCTGCGGCGGCTGGAACGCTAGGTGCCATAGGATCTTTAGCAGTGCCATTGATGGGAGTAGGCTTTGGATTTTCCGTTTTTGGCGAGCAAATCGCGCGGAACAATCAAGCAGTTCACGAGTTTTATAAATTTTTTATCGAATACTTTAAAGAGTGTGATGGGGGAGTTTATACCAAAAAGGAAAACATCCTCATCCCGCCTGTCAATGTGCCGATAGCGGAAATTAATTATAGAACTCAGAAAATAAAACTGGGAAATGTGCGATTGGCAAAAAGCCGTCAAGCCAGCGGAGGTTGGATTCAACGTCTCTCAGGAGCTGCCCCGTCTCACGTCTATATCTTCGGAAAAGGATACGATTATTTTGATGTCCTAAATCCGAAAGCAAAAACAGTTCATCTGGATACGACTGCAAGCGCAGTAATTTTATCAGATATGCCGCCAGTCGATATGAACTATAATTATATCGACTCACTGACTACAAAGAGTTCCGAAGAAACTAAAATTGATCATAGAATGCAGACGATGGGAGAGTTCGAACCAAATAATTGGTGGAAAAATTTGAAGCCTAAAGCTCAACCGAATTATTGCGAGGCAACGCAAAAGGTGGTTTTGGATGGGAAAACCAGGGTGCTTTATTTTCCACCTCGTCGGAGCGATTCTCATATGATCGGCAAGGTGCGCTTTGTCATAGAATGCGGAGGAGGACGCTCCATACTGAGAGGGCTGTATTCTGGAGTGAAGGTGACTTTGAAGGATGAGAAAAAAAATCCTTCCTCAATTATCTTGGAAGTACCCCAAGGAACGTTATTAGGGTCGGGTGATGTGAGTATCGTTGCCAACGGAAATAGTCGAATCCTAAAAATTAAATGTCAGGAAAATGAGGTCATTGAAGTGGATATCACCGATGTAAATCCGGATTCAAAAATGATTTTCGTAGGGAAAGGACAGACCATCCGAAATCTGGATTTGATCACTGGAGAAAGTAAGATTCACTCCTTGGATTTAAGAGGGGCGGAAAGAGCGGAAATCCTTCTAAATCGACTGACGGATCAGGGACAACTGATGGACCTGGTGTCGCTCACTCAAGGGTTCTTATTGCCCGTTCTTCCTAAGAAGGAGGACGCGAATGAGGAGAACAGGGCTCTTTATCAAAAGCAGTTGGAGGAAGCTGAGAAAATTTCTATCCGCATTCTGTGGGATACCAAAAATCGTCGCATTATGGCTCCCGGTGAAAATTATCCCACGTTGAGTATGGTTTCGCTACAAGGCAATAAAGTACTCGAACCTTGGTTGGGAATCAGGCAAGCGGGATTTACACAAAAGTATGCTTTCTTTTTTAATACGGAGGAGCCAGTTCTCATACAAACAGACCGAAGGACAAACCAGCAGATCGCACGTTATAAATTACGATTTTTTTCCAATGGGAGCCGCATCGAAGGAATCACCCGGATAGGTGATCAGATATTTGCAAAACAAGTCATTCCTTTAGGTTTGCAAAATGAAGAAGTCACGCTGATTCATATGTTACAGGAAGACAAAATTAACCTATTGGAAGTAATTGGTTTAAATCATAAACATTTTCAGAAATTCACGAACTTCTCCGATGACTTTTTAACGGACTTGAGAGCGGTAAAAACCGAGGGTAGCGAATCGGATCAAGCAGCTAATCTCATGGAAGTATTTTCACGTCAGCTTCAGTTAGGAGAATGGTGGGAACCATCACAGCCGCTTCTCTCTGCGGAAATTTCCGAATGGGTGAAAATAAGCGGGAGGAATAGTCGAGGGACCATGGAGACGGTATTTCTTAATTTGGAGAAAGGTTATATTGTGAACACCGGTGGGAATGACGATGTTTTAGTGAAAAGTTGGTCTTATTCCTCATCTGTGGGAGGAATGGGGATTTTGCTATGGTCTCGGAAGAAGAAAACGGCGCGATTTGTTAAATTGACGCCCGGAAAGTTTAATCCCATTATAATTCGCGAGCAGGCGGTCGGCAATTCGGCCCTTGGAATATCCCATTTTCCCCAAAAAATTTCTTCAGGGATCAATCCTCCAGGAAGATTCCATAAACTGGCGGAGAATCAAAAGGTCACCTTCTTTGAAGAGTACGGACAAATTTACTTAGTTACCGAGGAGGGAAAACAAATATTTGCGGTAAACTGTTATGGAGAACAAATGTCACTGCAATATCAAGTGCAGACGGTTTCCCAAGAAAAAATGGATGCGTGGCAAGAGGAAAATATCTCTTTGGGAATGGCGGAAGCAGCATGAATATTTTGCGCCTCGCTGGAATCACAAATCCCAGGCACATTCGGTCTCATTTTAAAGGAATTCCGCTATAACACCTCGCTGGAAATTTGCAGAAATTGGTTCATATCCGCAGGAAGGCCGCACTTCCACCCCATATGCATCTCCCCGGTATGGACTTCCATAGAGGTGGAGTGTAATGCATGGCGGGGCAGATAGAGGAGAGCCTGGAGGCTGGGATTCCATCCCTCTTCAATAAACTGAAGATAGTACGTTTCGCTGGCTCCGTAGAGCTTATCGCCCACCACCGGATGTCCCGAGTGAGCAAGATGCACTCGAATCTGGTGAGTCCGCCCCGTAAGAGGAATTGCGCGAATGAGGCTAATTCTGCCGGCCAACGGATGCAAAAGACGCTTTTCCACCCGGAAAAGAGTTTTTGCCGAAGCTCCCTCCGGATGCACCGCCCGTTTTAACCAAACGCTGCTGAAGGCAACTTCTCCCAATCGAAGGATAGGCAGGTGGACTTCAAATTCGTTTTGCGCAGGCCATCCCAGTACGATTGCCAGATATTCTTTATGAATTTTCCCACCTGCCATAGCCCTTGCGAGATGGGAAGCGATACGAGTCGTTTTTGCTACCAGGACGACTCCGCTGGTCTCTCGATCCAGGCGGTTAATTAACGAAATTTTCCCTCCATTCACTATCTCGAAGGCCAGAAGATCTCGCAAGCCGTGCCAGAGAGTCTGGGGCCCACCCGGTTTTGTGGGATGGCTCAACACGCCGGAAGACTTGTTTACAGCTATCCACTCCGCGGTTTCGGCTAAGATATCAAAATGATCCGATGGGTCCGTTCTGCTGAACATCTCTTTAATTTACAGTGAGTTATTGTAACCGTGGCTTGCGTGAAAACAGGGGAAAACGAGCAAGCTTTTCTCCGGAATCCGCGTAAGTCCTGGTATCTATAATTTGTGCTAGCCTTCTTCCCAAAAACTTTGGGATAATGAAAAGTATAGTCGTTTTGGATTAAATCTGGCTGACTGACTTATACGTTCGATGGAAGAATCGTCCCACAAATCTCAGGCTAAGGCAAAAAAAAGCTCTTCATTGGAAGAGGGATTGAAGCACACAGATACCCTCTCCAAGTTTAAACTTTTTACTGGTTTCCACCAAGAGGAATTGGAATCTCTGGTGGGTCTCAGTGATGTCATCACAATACCCGCAGGTACGGAAATAGTGTGCGAAGGAGACCCGGGTCACTGTATGTTTGTCATTCTCAATGGCAAAGCCCTGGTATTTAAAAAGGTGACTGCAGGGGAGTTGCCCTTGGCAGAACTTTCTTCCGGTGATTTTTTTGGGGAAGTCTCTCTCGTGGACGATGGGGTTCGTTCGGCAACTGTTTTAGCCACTGAAGATTGTCGTCTTTTGAAAATCACTCGTATGGTGATTGGCGTGCTGGCCGGGATTCAACCTTCGGCGGCTATCCAGCTTCTTGCAGCTATCGGACGATCACTCGTCCAACGGCTTCGTGCTGGAAATCAAAAATACCTTGATCTTATTCTAGCCGGACATGCACCCACGTCAGAGTCTCTTTCTCAACAGGATTGAGTAAAAGACAGCTTTTTTAAATTGTGGACAAACAACGGACGCTCGCGCAATCGGCCACTCTTACCGGCAGCTCTCTCCATACTGGAGAAAATGTGAATTTAACCATTCATCCAGCCGCTCCCGGTCACGGAATCAAATTCCGTCGCAAGGATCTCCCTGATCAGCCCATAGTGGAAGCAAAAGCGGAAAATGTAAAAACTGTCGAACGTTCTACCACCATCGTCAATGGAGGGGTCAAAGTCCACACCGTAGAACATGTCCTCTCCGCACTCGCCGGAATGGGTATCGACAATGCGTTGGTGGAAATGGACGCAAATGAGCCGCCCATTGGAGATGGAAGCGCACAACCATTTGTACAGCTGATTTGTAAAGCGGGAATTGTAGAACAGGACGCCGTACTTTCTTATTTTGAAATTTCCGAACCTCTTCATGTGGAAAGCCGCGAAGGTTCCTTACTGACAATCATTCCTGATAATAAATTTCGAATCTCTTGCACCCAAGTAGGTCCCGAGGGACGCTTTACACAGTTTCTTTCGCTCACGATTACTCCCGAAATTTACGAGAAAGAGATCGCTCCCGCACGGACCTTCGTCTTCTATGAAGATGTCAAGCCCCTGATGGAAAAGGGATTAATCAAAGGGGGGAGCTTGGAAAACGCCATAGTGGCCCGTGGAGATTCTGTATTGAGTAAAGAACCGCTCCGTTTCCCAGACGAATTTGTTCGCCATAAAATTTTGGATATTATCGGGGATCTTGCCCTTTCCGGACGCCGATTTACGGGACACGTCATTGCCGTTCGACCAGGGCATGGCCCCAATACGGAGCTTGCCAAATTACTTGCTAAACGTCACGCCGAGCTTTTGGCCATGGCCCCCACTCCCACAATTTCCAGTTCCTCCGTACTGGATGTGAAGGAAGTAATGAAAACCTTGCCTCACCGCTACCCGTTCCTTATGGTGGACCGCATCGTAGAGTTTACAGACGATATTACTGCTATCGGCGTAAAATCGGTGACAATCAATGAACCCTATTTTCAAGGGCATTTTCCGGGTCACCCCGTGATGCCTGGCGTTCTTCAACTCGAAGCAATGGCTCAAGTGGCAAGCATTCTGATGATGCGTAAAACGGAAAGCTCGGGAAAAATTGGCTATTTCATGAGTGCCGATGCCGTCAAATTTCGCAAACCTGTATTACCCGGAGACACCCTTTTTATCCATGTGAAAATGATGCGAGCCACAAATCGTTTAGGTAAGGCTTCTTGCAAATGCATCGTAAATTCGGAAGTCGTCTCCGAAGGGATGCTTTTGTTCGGCTTAATTTCACAATGACGGAAATTCATCCTACAGCCGTTATTGACCCTTCCGCAGTTATTGCCGACGGCTGTAAGATCGGAGCTTACTGCGTGGTAAGGCCACAAGTGGTATTGAGTAAGGACTGTATCCTTCACGAGCACGTTGTAGTTCATGGCCCTGCTCATATTGGAATACAAAATGAATTCTATCCCTTTTGCTCCATTGGGCAGCGCAGCCAGGACCTCAAATACCAAGGAGAGCCTACCTTGTTAAAAATCGGCGACAACAATACTTTTCGTGAATTCGTAACCATCAATCGAAGCACCCTTCCTGGCTCTCAAACGAGCATCGGAAATTGGGGGAATTTTTTAGCATATAGTCATGTCGCCCACGATTGTTTCGTAGGCAATTCCGTTGTTTTTTCTAATAATGGGACCCTTGCCGGCCACGTTTTTGTCGGAGACTATGCCATTATTGGTGGCCTGACCGCTGTCCACCAATTTTGTCGCATCGGTGAGCACGCTATCACCGGAGGTTGCTCTAAAATCGTGCAGGATGTACCTCCATTTATGATTGCGGACGGAAATCCTGCCGTAATACGAGGGGTCAATACCATCGGCCTGAAACGGCGTGGCTTTAAAGAGAATGAAATCGCCGCTCTCAAAGATGTTTATCGCACCTTCTATCGGTCGAACTTAAATGTGCGACAAGCCCTGGAAAAAATCCGCGAGAGGGTTCCTCCGATTGCTCCTGTGGATATCTTCCTCTCTTTTGTCGAGACCACGACTCGTGGGATCATGCATTAGAGGCGTTTTTTTAACACAGAGGATTCCGCTATATGATCCACCTGCCCCGAATCTTTTGGGTAACTCACGTTACTCATTTTTAGAAGCTCTGGGAGCAAAAAACCATTTTAGCCTACCAGGTTTCCCTTTTTTGCGTCACATCACTGGGTAAGAAGAAAAGTGACTGTTTTTCAAGAACTTGCCTGAAAGGATCTCCGGCGACATGATTGCCTCCATGGTTCATATGGGATATTGGTTTAATACGCTGATTTCGTGCACCGTCATTTTATTCCAAATGGCTGGAATCATCTGTGCAGTCCGTGCCATCATGATCGCACGGACTCCACAAGCCGCTATAGGTTGGAGCATTGCATTGGTGTTTTTTCCCTATTTGGCGATCCCCCTGTTTCTTATTTTCGGGGAGTCTAATTTTTCGGGTTATACTCTGGCTGGCTCAGGAATCTGTCCCACTCTCGATACCGCTTTACAGGCCACACTGCACTCTCTGCTTCCTCATCGGAAAAATCCGCCTGAAAAATACGCCCACGCTGCAATCATTGCCGAGAAACTTCGTAAATTTCCCTCAACGGAAGGGAATAAAGTTCGATTGCTCATCGATGCCAATCAAGCATTTCCAGACATGTTCGAAGCAATCGAGAAAGCTTCTCATTACCTCATTGTTCAATTCTATATCATTCGAGATGACCACCTGGGGCGCCAGCTAAAGGAAAAACTCATCGAAGCGTCTCAACGAGGGGTGAGAGTATGGCTTCTGTTTGATGGTATAGGTTCCAAACAATTGCCCCCGGCTTACTGTCAGGATCTCCGGCAGGCAGGTATCGACGCCCATGCTTTCATCACTAATCGACAATTTGGAAAGCGCTTCCAAATGAACTTTCGCAATCATCGAAAACTATTAATTGCCGATGGTCATATCGCCTATATCGGAGGACTGAATGTGGGAGATGAATATGTGGGACTCAAAAAGGGCCTGACTCCTTGGCGGGACACCCATATCCGAATGGAGGGCCCAGCCGTCAATGCTCTACAACTGCTATTTATAGAAGATTGGAATTATGTGACACGATCTGTATTGCCCCTTCCCTTCCCGGCCACGCCCTCTGAGGAAAGCAATCAAACTGTATTTCTGGTGACCTCAGACCCTTCCGAAATGCTACAAGTGGGATCCGCAGTTTACCTAGAGCTAATTCGTTCAGCCCGACAGAGACTTTGGATAGCGAGTCCCTACCTCGTTCCTGACTATGCTTTACGCCTGGCTCTGTGCCATGCCGCTCTTCGAGGAGTGGATGTGCGTATTTTACTGCCGCAAAGCATCGATCATCTGCTTCCGTGGCTTTCTTCATTCGGATATTATCCGATTTTGCATCGGGCGGGAGTAAAAGTCTATCGTTATCAAGAGGGCTTTATGCATCAAAAGGTAATGCTTATAGACGACGATCTTGCTGTAGTGGGCTCTATCAACATGGATTTTCGTTCATTTATGCTCAATTTTGAAGCAGCCGCTGCTATTTGCGATTCTACTTTTGCCCATGATGTGGAACGCATGTTGTTAGTGGATTTCGATCGGAGCACACTCGAAGATCTCACATGCTATGAAAAGGGAAGTTTTTTATTTCGACTTAAGGTCCGCCTTGCCAACTTGTTTTCTCCGGAACAGTAAAACAACTGCGCAGTCATTCTCATTTTAAAGGAATTCCGCTATCAATTCCAAAAAATCTTAGCCGTGGGTTCTACGAACTCATCTTAGGCTATGAGGTCTGCCAATGAAGAATTGCGAATTCACCAGCTAAGGAATCCGGCCTTTCTCTTCATGGATAATTCCTTGGGCTACTGCTTCAGCTAGTACTTGCCTATGTTGAGAGTGTTGAAGTAGGCCATTTTCGTATCGATTGGAATCAAAACCCAGTTCACAGAGAACCGCAGGCCGTAGATTACAGCGGAGAACATGGAATCTGGCAAATTTGATACCACGGATCGGAGTGGAATAGGAGCAGCCTACTGCTTGGAGAATATTGGCTGCCAGGCGTCGCGAATTCGGAGCATAATAATAAGTTTCTAACCCGTGTGCACGCCGATTGCCGGACCAATTGATATGGATGCTGACAAAAATCGAGTTTGGCGTGCGATTGGAAATCGAGGTGCGTTCTCCGAGCGGAATAAAAACGTCACTCTTCCGCGTCAAAATGACATGGTAGCCCTTTTGAATGAGAATTTCAGAGATACGCTCCACAATATCCAACGTAATGCTCTTTTCATTGACTCCAAAAATTGCCCGACCGCCCATGTCGTACCCTCCATGGCCGGCATCAAGAACCACTGTGTCGAACTTGCCTGCCCCACGATAATAATCCATTGACTCGCAGGACGTAAGTATCAAAATGCCTAGCGCACCGCTTAAACTTGGGCGAAGACTTCGCAAAATGGGTTTCCATGCAGCAGCACGTAGCAGGCGATTTTTGAGTCCGCACACAAACGTGAAGATGCGGTGCCCCCATCTATTTTTCCACCCAAGTCCGCTTTGCTCCATTTTTGGAATCATAGATCCAAAAAGGCCCTGTGAGAAAACAAACTTTTTATCGTAATCATTTGGCACTCGTAGCAGCAAGTTTCTCCCCGTATTTTTTCTATCATGCTAACAAAACGCATCATTCCCTGCTTGGATGTGACCAACGGTCGCGTGGTAAAAGGAACGCGATTTCTGCAGCTTAGAGACGCCGGAGATCCGGTCGAATGTGCGAAAATGTATGATGCACAAGGTGCGGATGAATTGGTCTTTCTGGATATTACTGCTTCGAGTGACAATCGACGTACCCTGATTGACGTGGTGGAAAGGACTGCCAATGAATGTTTTATGCCTCTCACTGTGGGAGGAGGGATACGGAATATTGACGATATACGCACACTATTATTGGCAGGAGCCGATAAGGTAAGCATTAACACTTCTGCTCTTCAGCATTCCGACCTTATCGCCAAAGGCGCGGAAAACTTTGGTTCGCAATGTATTGTGGTGGCAATGGACGTCAAACAGGAGCCAGGATTTGGTTGGCGGGTCTATACTCATGGAGGACGCCATCCCACCGAGTGGGAGGCCGTAGCTTGGGCAAAACAAGTGGCATCCTTGGGGGCGGGAGAAATTCTTCTGACAAGTATGGATGCAGATGGGACTTGTGAGGGTTATGATCTGGAGGTGACTCGAGCTGTGACCTGGGCTGTGGGAATTCCTGTGATTGCCAGTGGAGGGGCAGGGGAATTGAATCATCTGGCGCAAGTTCTCACGGAAGGAGGAGCCGACGCCGTTCTGGCAGCCAGCATTTTTCACTTCGGAAAATATACCATATTAGCAGCCAAAACATTTCTTGCTTCTCACGGAATTCCTATGAGGTTTTCTTTTTTATAGGCATCAATAAAAAGGCGGCGCCTAGGGATATTGCCACATCCTTCCATAGAGCGAACCAGAGCGCCAGGGGGCTTCCTTCGTTTTGTCCTGGCAAACAGCCACAACTGATCACCAAACCACGCAAAAGAGCAGTTCCCAAAGCATAGAGGAACATTCCCATCAAGAGTAAAACCAGCGAAGCGCCCCAATGGCGAGTATGTGGTATTAAAAGAAGAGTGCCAGCGCCGAATTCCAAGAGTGAAATCACTATAGCCGCCGGTTTCCAACACCAGGGAGAAAGAATCAGATACCGTGCAATGTTCATTGCGAACTCATCTGATTTGCTTGCTTTTACAGCTCCTGAATAAAGGAATAAAAGACCCAGTGTCAGGGCCACTATGAGTCGAACGGTTTTCATTTTATACGGGCTTCGCTATAGCACATCCTATGTACAGTTGCGATAGTATGAAGAGCAGCAGGAACATTATGAACACGAAAAATGGAGGCTCCTCGCAATATGCCCGATACCATACATGCGACAGTTCCCGCATCTCGCTGATTGGGTTGAGCGATATTGAGTACACTTCCAATGACATGTTTGCGAGAAACAGGAAGAAGAAGGGGAAGACGAAAAGTGTGTAGCGTTTCCAATTCCCGATAGATTCTTAAGTTATCATGATCCTGTTTTGCGAAGTCGATTCCTGGATCAAGGATGATGCTAGTTCGCTCCATACCGGCTTGTTCCGCCCAACGGATCTTTTCCTCAAAAAAATCTCGCAGTGAGTGGAGAATATTAGTGTATCGCATATGCCGATGGGAGACCTTGGGTTCTCCCACAGAATGCATAATGACGAGAGCTGCACCGTGTTCGGCGCAAATACGGGCATTCTCTGCGGTGGGAAGTGCTCCGATGTCATTGAGAATGTGCCCGCCATATGCCAAAATAGCTCGTGCCACTGCGGGACGCCAAGTATTGAGAGAAAGGAGAGGGGGGCGCCCGACATTTTGCATGGCCGAACCAAAATTTTGTACAAAAGGAAGAAGTCGTTGGATTTCTTCTTGTTCACTGATAGGCCTTCGATTAGTGCGGGCACTTTCTGCTCCGACATCCACAATGTCGGCTCCTTGAGCGATCATTTTGCGAGCATGGTCCAGAGCCAATGTAGGATCAGTCACTCCATCGCCCGAAAATGAATCGTCGTTGATATTCAAGATTCCCATGATCAAGGGATGCCCTGTCAACGGAATTTTAAGCCCGCGTGTCCGGATGTAGTTATGGATTTTTAATTGAGACTCATTCTCAAAATCAGCTTGCACTTTTTTATTCGTCGGACAGATTGCTCAACCATGAGCCAATTTTCAGTGAGGTGTTCCACCGTTTTAGCAACCAGTTGTATTATGGCTGCCGAGCCACAGTAATCCTAAATTTTTCACAGCGATCTCAAAAATGCACGCAAAGAAGTTACTCCACACAAGCGAAACTGAATTGACCGCCTGGAAGCGCCAAGTGGGGCAGGTCAGCTTGCCGGAAGTCCATCGTACCATCTTTGTGCCTGGAAAAGTTCCCTTCTGGCGGAAGATGGCTGCCTTTGCGGGGCCTGGCTTTCTCATTTCCGTCGGTTACATGGACCCTGGCAACTGGGCAACCGATCTCGCTGGCGGAGCACAATTTGGCTATACTCTTCTGGCTGCTATTTTGATCTCGAATCTGATGGCGGTGTTCTTACAGCATCTTTGCGTTAAGCTGGGAGTTGTCACAGGGCGTGATCTTGCGCAGGCATGTCGGGACCATTATTCCGTTCCTACGGTTTGGTTTCTTTGGATTCTCTGTGAGCTAGCCATCGCAGCCTGTGATCTTGCGGAAGTCGTGGGTTCTGCCATTGGTTTGCAACTCCTCTTTGGCATTCCAGTGATTTGGGGCTGTCTCATTACTTGTCTGGATGTGCTCATCGTCCTTTATCTCCACAACAAGGGATTCCGTTGGGTGGAAGCCATCGTCATTGCCCTCATTGCGACCGTTGGCGTTTGTTTTACCGCAGAGCTATTTTTCTCCAAGCCAAGCATTACCGGGGTTCTGCTCGGATTCGTTCCGAGTGCGGATATTCTGAAAAACCGGGAAATGCTCTATGTGAGCATCGGTATCCTTGGGGCGACCGTCATGCCACATAACCTCTATCTGCATTCCTCCGTGGTTCAAACAAGAAATTTCAAACGTACTTCGGAGGGAAAGCGTGAAGCTATCCGATTTGCGACCCTCGATTCTACCTTTGCACTTCTGTTCGCCTTGTTCATCAACGCGGCTATCCTGATCTTGGCAGCGGCGGCTTTCCACTGGAATGGCCATCAAGATGTAGCCGAAATTCAGGACGCTTATAAGCTCCTGAGTCCCACATTAGGCATTGCGGCTGCGAGTACTATTTTTGCAGTGGCTCTGCTGGCATCCGGCCAGAATTCCACTCTCACCGGCACACTGGCGGGACAAATCGTCATGGAAGGTTTTCTTAACTTCCGTATCACTCCTTGGCTGCGGAGGCTCATTACCCGAGGTATTGCGATTATCCCTGCTGTCTGCATCGTGGGATATTATGGAGAAAGCAAAACCACCGAACTCCTGATAGCCAGCCAGGTAGTACTTAGCATGCAACTAGGTTTTGCTATTTGGCCGCTGATGCGGTTTACGGGGGATAAGAAAAAGATGGGGGAATTTGTAAATCCCGTCTGGATCAAGATCTCTGGCTGGATTATTACTATCAGCATCATCGTTCTCAACATGAAGCTGCTCTTCGATACTTGTGTGCCGGAAACCATTAGTAAGGTCTTTTATCGCACGCTGGGTCTCTCCGACTGATGAATAGGGCAATCATCAGAGAGTTTTTGGAGACTCGCCAGATTGGCATTTACTTTGGGATGGTTGTTTTGGCAGCTATTGTCGCTATAGGGGTGCCCGGTACCGTCGTTCCGGAGTCAAGTATCAATCCGGCTCTTGCGCTCATGCTGTTTGTCACCTTCTTACAGGTGCCTTTTGCAGACCTTCGGAAGGCTTTTTTGCAGGTTCGCTTCATGTCAGCTTTGCTTACAGCCAATTTTGTAGTGATCCCGCTTCTCGTCACCATTCTTCTTCGATTTGCTCCGGCTCATCCCATGGTTCGATTGGGGATCCTTTTAGTGCTATTGGCACCTTGCGTGGATTATGTAGTGACGTTTTCTCATTTGGGTCGTTCTGATGCCTCTCTATTACTGGCAGCGACACCTGTTCTCCTGACAATGCAAATGTTAGTACTGCCAGTTTATATCACTTTATTCCTTGGAAAAGAGGCCTCCTCTCTTATTATCCACAGGGGTCCCTTTATCAGTGCCTTTATTTGGCTGATTATAGTGCCGCTATTATTTGCTGGTCTTGTACAATTATGGGCGGCACGTACTGAGATCGGAAAATGGATATTAGCAAGGCTGGGCTTACTGCCGGTACCGGCAACTGCATTCGTCTTGTTTCTGGTAATTGCAGCAGTGATGCCTCGGGTGGGAGCAGTGAAGGATATGGCATGGACAGTGATTCCGATTTATATTACCTTTGCAATCATTGCGCCGATGTTCGGGTGGATGATCGGACGATTATTTCGCCTCGAAATACCGGCTGCTCGGGCGATAGCGTTTAGTGCCGGCACGCGGAATTCACTTGTAGTATTGCCGCTGGCCCTTGCTGTGCCAGGGGGATTGCCCCTTTTGCCAGCAATCATCGTGACACAGACGTTGATCGAGCTGCTCAGTGAACTGGTTTATGTGCGATTGATTCCTCAGCTAACCAAAACTTCCTGAACGCACATTGGGCAGATCTGTCCGATTTCCAAAAAAAAGTAAATAGCGGCATGGGAATTTTTGCTATATGATATTCGCATTATGAAATGCATTGTTACAGGGGCGGCGGGTTTTATTGGTAGCCACCTCACGGATTTACTTGTTTCTGAAGGACACGAAGTCATTGGAATTGATGACCTTTCTACGGGAAGGCAGAGTAATTTGGAAGGCGCAGAAAAGAGCGGTCGCTTTCGTCTCCTTCATAAAAGCATCACGGATCTATCGCTTTCTGACATGGGTTCGGACAAAATTGATTGGATTTTTCATCTTGCAGGGCGGGCCGATCTCGTACCATCCATCCAAAAGCCGGAAGAGTATTTTCAAGTAAATGTCGAAGGCACATTTCGTATGCTTGAGATAGCGCGAGCCCTTGGAGTGCGGCGGTTTATTTACACAGCAAGTTCGAGCTGCTATGGAATTCCTCAGGTGATCCCAACGCCTGAGACATATCCCTGCATGACAACACATCCCTATGGATTGACCAAATATCTTGGTGAACAGCTCGTCCTGCATTGGGCTCTGGTGTATCAACTTCCGGCACTTTCATTGCGCCTCTTCAACGTTTATGGTCCGCGAAGCCGGACTGCAGGTGCCTATGGAGCGGTTTTTGGAGTATTTTTAAAACAAAAGCTTTCAGGAAAACCTTTCACTGTCGTGGGGAATGGAACTCAAACTCGTGATTTTATCTACGTTACGGATGTAGCTCATGCCTTCTTATCAGCTGCGAAAGCCGCTGCTTCCGGCGAGGCATTGAATGTAGGTTCCGGCGGCACCACTACTATTAATCGCCTTGTGGAATTGTTGGGAGGAGACGTAGTCTATGTGCCGAAACGTCCTAGCGAACCCGACAGTAGTTTGGCTGACATTACGCGCATTTGCGAAGCGATCGGTTGGAAGCCGAGGATAGATTTTAAGACCGGCGTTGCCAAGATGTTAGAAGTGATCGAGGACTGGCGTGAGGCTCCTCTTTGGGATCAACAATCCATCGCGTCCGCAACGACAGATTGGTTTAAGTATCTTGGGAATCGATAAATAGACCTCTATTCACAAATTCAGGCTTGGGGACTGCGGGTGGGAATTGTGAGGGAAGAAAAAGGAAGTAACGAAGGGGAAAAAGTAACGAAGTTACCTCTATTTATTTGTATCGTTTTCTAAAATAATCAGTTACGCTCGCATTCATTGGAGAATCATGTGGATATCGCAATCTCCGTGCCCATCAAATCATTCCTTTCTGCTAATAAATCTTCATGACTATTCCCTCCGAATTTTATCCGCCCATTTTTTTTAAGGTCAATGTTCGGACAAACCAGAGAGCGTTGCGCGGTGTCATTTGCGGAAGTCATTTGCGGAAGTCATTTGAGTGAACTCACTCATCCCTGATGACATATTAAGCAATCAATAGACTCTCGTATGCGAATAGGAGTTATTGGTGCCGGTATCGTGGGTCTTGCAACCGCCAGAGAGATTCTCCGACGACATCAAGAATTTTCTCTGACCATTTTTGATAAGGAATCTGGTCCAGGTCAGCATCAAAGCACTCACAATAGCGGAGTTCTCCACGCCGGAGTCTATTATAAACCGGGATCTCTGAAGGCGCAGCTGTCAGTAAAAGGCATTCGACGCATGACTTCTTTCTGCCGTGAAAAGCAGATTGCACATGAGGTCTGCGGAAAAATCATTGTTGCTACTAACGAGGCGGAAGTGCAGCGATTGCGTGAATTGAAAGAGAGGGGAATCCGGAACGGTCTTACTGGGTTACGCTGGCTGAATGCGGGAGAATTGCACGAGCTTGAGCCGCATGCAGCGGGCCTTGCGGGATTGCACGTTCCTGAAGAAGGTATTGTCGATTATAAAGCCGTATGTTGTTGTCTGTTGGAAGATGTGTGCTCAGCTGGCGGGAAATTTATGAACCGCGCCAAAGTCCTCGGAATGACCCGTCGGGGAAACGAATGGCGTGTGTCTACCACTGCAGGTATCCACGCTATGGATTATATTGTGAACTGCGCCGGTCTCTTTTGTGATTTGATTGCGGAATTAGCGGGCGTTCCTCGCGAGATGAAAATTGTGCCCTTTCGCGGTGAATACTATCAACTGACCCCAAAAGCACAAAATCTTGTGCGTAACCTCATCTATCCCGTACCGGATCCCTCTTTTCCCTTTTTGGGAGTTCACTTCACACGTTTGATTCATGGAGGTGTGGAAGCGGGCCCTAATGCCGTTCTTGCTTTTGCTCGCGAAGGATATTCCAAATCAACTATTTCATTGCGAGATATGATGGACTCGCTTTTGTTTCCGGGACTCTGGAAATTTCTCCTCCGCTATCCCTCCATGTGTTGGGAAGAAATGATACGATCGTTTAATAAGCAACTATTTGCTCAAGCACTCCGGAAGCTGGTGCCTGAAATTAGCGAAAATGACTTGGTACCGGGTAGCGCGGGAGTCCGAGCTCAAGCTATGCTTGGCAATGGTACCCTCGTACAAGATTTCTGGTTGGTACAAAGACCGGGGGCAATGCATGTATTAAATGCTCCGAGTCCTGCCGCCACAGCTTCATTAGCCATCGCGGAATACGTAGTGAACCGGATGACATTATAGCATGCTGTTTTTTGATAGGCGAACCTCTTCCTCCCCATTTGTATAGCCGATTGCAGTGTCAAATTTTGGCTGGGATATCCACCATTTTCCCGGAAGAACCCTTTTTTATCTGTGCGATTTTAGGGGGCAGGTCCTCATCGATACTCTCCCGCAAATTTTTCCACTTTATCCACATTCTCTTTGGTGACAAATCCTGGACCTGAGCTGATACCGTCTTTGTCGTATATGGGTTTGAGGCCATACTTTTTCAATCGTTGCTGGAAGGCTGTATGAGATTTTAGTTTTTCCTGGATCTGGCTGATGTGGGTCATCTTATCTTGTTTCATGATAGCTAGCACAGCCACTGGAATATAACCCTGTAAATAGGGCTGTTGATCGATAGCAAAATTTACTATCCCGTCTTTGATTCCTTTGATTACCTCGGGAGTGAGGTCGAATGTAGCAAAGTAAATTTTTCCGGATAAGCCCATTTTCCGGAGTGCCACCAAGGTGCCCTGAGCCGAATTAGGACCAAGAGCCAGGATGGCCTGAGTCTTTGGATGGGCTCGGAGGTAGCCACTCACCTTAGTTTCAATCGTACTGGGATCATCCCCAGAGTCTAATGTGGATTTTCGAAAGTCTGCACCAATGGCTTCAGCAAAACCGCGGCTCCGTTCAAAAGAGGAGGGATTGGTTGCGTAGTGATTGACGCAGAGGTAAGAGGTGATACCGGCTGCTTTTGCCCGCTCCCCAGCCATCTTTCCCGCTCCATATTCAGGTTGGCCAACATGCATAATAGCGCCGAGGGCTCGGCTTTGTTCAGGCGTTCCGGAATTGATGGTTACAATGGGAATGCCTTTGGCTCGGACTGCCTGAAGAGGTTCCTTGAGGACCGAATAGTCGGCTATGGAAATAATGAGGCCGTCGTAGTTACGTGCGGCAGCTTGCTCGACGAGGCGGGCCATGTCGGCGATGTCTCCATTGGGAGGATTACGATAGTCCACAGCGATATGGAAATCCTTCGCAGCATCCGTCATTCCATTCTTTACGGTATTCCACCAAAGATCCGAATCAGGCGCGTGGCTGATGAGGACGAATCTTGGTTGATTAGTATGATGACAGCCCATCATAGCACCGCATAATACAAACACTGTTGCTAATGGGATGGCCTTACGAATGAGAATGGAAAGAAATGATGAAATTTTCATACCTTAAAAAATTTGGGAATTTTAAATTTCTAATTAGTGGGCATCGAAAATTGGGCGGAGGAATCTGCGATCCAGCGTTGCATAATGCTCTTATAACGAGTGTAAAATCGAATGCCTTCCAAGCCATAGATGTGCTGGCTACCAAAAAGAGAGCGCTTCCAACCACCGAAGGAATGCCATGCCATGGGAACAGGGATCGGTACGTTGATTCCAACCATGCCGACATGGATACGCATCGTGAACTCACGAGCTACGCCTCCGCTCTTTGTGTAGCAAGAGGCCCCATTGCCAAATTCATGCGCATTAATTAATGTGACCGCGCTATCAAAATCGGGGACTCGTACCACACAGAGTACCGGACCAAAAATTTCTTCCTTATAAATGCGCATATCGGGTGTGACCTGATCGAAAAGTGTACCGCCAAGAAAAAAACCTTTTTCAAAGCCGGGAACACTGTAATTTCGTCCATCAGCAATTAATACAGCGCCAGATTTGATGCCGTCCTCAATGTAAGATTCGATGCGTTGCTTGTGACTTGCTGTGACCACAGGTCCCATCTCAGAATCAGCATCCATACCATTCCCGATTTTGAGTGCTCGGATACGAGGTATCAGCTTTTCGATGAGCGCATCGCCTGTGTTGCCGACCGCAACCGCAACGGAGATGGACATACAGCGTTCTCCAGCTGAGCCATAGGCGGCTCCCATCAGTGCTTCGGCAACTACCTCGAGATCTGCATCGGGCATTACGACCAGATGGTTTTTAGCGCCTCCAAGAGCTTGGACACGCTTGCCTCGACTGGTTGCTGCTTTGTAAATAGTTTCTGCAACCGGTGTGGAACCCACAAATGACAAAGCGACGACCTCAGGATGTGCAATCAAGGCTTCGACTACTGTCTTATCTCCTTGAATCACGTTAAATACTCCATCGGGAAGTCCCGATTCTTTGAGTAGCTCAGCAATTCGGAGGGAAGCGGAGGGATCACGTTCCGCAGGTTTTAACACAAAAGTATTTCCGCAAGCGATCGCCAAAGGAGCCATCCATAAAGGAACCATCACCGGGAAATTAAAAGGTGTGATGCCGGCGACCACTCCCAACGGCTGCCGTAAACTCCAATGATCAATTCCACCGCCAATTTGATCTGTATATTCTCCTTTAAGCAGATGCGGAATCCCACAGGCAAATTCGACGACTTCCATACCTCGAAGCACCTCGCCCTTGGCATCGGAAAATACCTTTCCATGTTCCAATGTAATGAATGTGGCTAGCTCATCGTGATGTGTTTCGAGAAGTTGTTTAAACTTGAAAAGCACTCTTGCACGTTTGAGGGGAGAAAGTGCGGACCACTTAGGAAATGCAGTACGCGCAGCTTCCACTGCCGCATTGACCTCTGCATGGGAAGCAAGAGCAACCTGTGCGATCACTTCTCCTGTTGCGGGATTAAAAACATCACTGGTTGGATCTCCTCCGGGAACGGATTTTCCGTCGATAAAATGAGCGATATGCCGTGGTATTGAAAGTTTGTTTGTGTTTTCGGATTCGCAAAATTCGAAGTGAGAATGAGGGTGGGCTTTCATAATTAAGCTGGATTGGGTTTGCTTCCGTGAAAAGTGGCGTTGAGCATCCATTCATGCGAGGGATCGTTATGGAAGTGCCATGTGCGTTTTGGGCCTGCCATCACATTGAGGTAATAGGATTCATAACCATGTGGCACCACAACGGGATGATAGCCGCGAGGCACTAATACGACGTCATGATCTTCGACGGACAGCGGCACATCTATGTCACGTGAATCTGTATAAATACGTTGAAAAACAAATCCCTGAAAAGGTTGGATGCGGTGATAATAAATTTCTTCCAGTAAGCTCTCACTCGGAGGATTGTCGATATCGTGTTTGTGTGGCGGATAACTCGAAGAGTGGCCGGAAGGCGTTTTTACCTCAACAATCAGAAGAGATTCCGCCGGTTCCTCTTGTGGAAGGATGTCGCAGATATACCGTGTGTTAGATCCCTTGCCTCGGATGCTGTGGCGCATAGAGTGGGGTGGAATGAGCCGTGGTTTCAAATTTCCTTGTGCGGGAGCAGTGGCTATGGCGACCTCGGCGTTTTGTATTGCGGTAATGGTCGCGGAATGTCTTGGAGGGAGATAAAGCGCATAGGGTCCTATGTCTTCAAAAACGCTTTGTCGCTGGCCCACCTCTTTCCATTTCATGGAACCGGATTCTATTTCTATGATACCTGCTAAAATCACGAGGCAACATTCTTTTGAAGGGAAAGCAGGCATGGTAAACTTTTGTCCCTGTGTCAGGCGATATGCGGAAAATCCGGTGTATTTCCAACTTGCGGATTCCGGAGTGACCGACACAATTTCCAGTCCTTGCTGTTTAGCTTTGACGAGTAAATTCATAGCTATCTTTCAGCAAAGTGGTTTAATAATCCGCGCAGAGTTTGATAGCCCTTTTTGGCATAAACAGAACTGGGAGCCACAATGGGATCCTGCTCGGCTTCAACGACTATCCAGCCTTGGTAGCCTTTCGCTTGCAGGCGCTCAATGAGTGGAGAAAAATTGATTGCTCCATCGCTCGGTACTGTAAACACACCATTCAAGACAGATTCCAGAAAGCTCCAGCTCCGATTTTGTGCAATTTGCATAATTTCCGACCGCACATCTTTGAAATGTACGTGGCAAATCCGGTCGAGGTGCTTCTCCAGAAATTTTTCAGCAGTGCCACCGGCAAAGGTAATGTGTCCACTATCGAAGAGGAGGCCCACTTCTTCGCCTGTGAGTTCCATCAGCTGATCAACGTCTGCAGGCGATTGAACGTATGCACCCATATGGTGATGATAAGCCAACCGGATGCCATACTGCCGGAGAGTGTATTGAGCAAAAGTGGTTAAGCGTTTCGCATAAGCGCACCATGCGCTATCGGTACGAAAACGAGGTCGCTTGTAAAGCGGCACCCACAAGCCTTGAATCGAACCGGCGACCTCGCCATATACCAGAATTTTGACGCTATTTTGCGCGAGGAGATCGAGATGGGATGCTGCGCTCAGAATTTCTTTCTCCACCGTATGCTGGGCGAGACGTCCTGAATACCAGCCTGAGACAAGTTCCACGCCGTATGGTTGGAGTAATTTTTGTATCGCTTCACCGGTAGAAGGGAATTTGCTGTTCATTTCAAATCCCTCGTAACCGATCGCGCTGCCCTCTTCGAGAGCGGTAGCCAATGATGTGGCGGCACCGAGAGAAGGGAGGTCGTCGTTGCTCCAAGAAATGGGATTGATTCCTAATTTGACGCAAAATTCAGGGTTCATGTGCGTTTTTGTTTCTGTTTGCCTTGTTCATAGGCCATACGAGCTTGGCGTACGGTGGCACTGGGAGACTCTTCGGGGACGGCGACTTCCCACCACCAGCCACCTTCGGAAGTGGTGCGGGTGGGACTGGTGTGCATACTGATCACATAGGTTCGCGGAGCCTCCCGAGCTTGCTTCATGGCTTCTTTAAATTCTTCGATGTTTTTCACATGCTCTGAAAGTGCACCTAATGAAGCGGCATTAGCTGCAAAATCGATGGGAATCATACCTTCCGATCCCTGGAGACAATCCGTCAATAGATTGTTGAAAGGCTGGCCCCCACAATGCTGCTGAAGACGGTTAATGCACCCAAATCCTTGGTTATCTAATACCACGATGATTAATTTTTTTCCCAACATCACCGAAGTGGCGATCTCGCTGCAAAGCATCAGGTAGCTACCATCTCCCACCATTACGATGACTTCTTTGTCGGGTCGTGCCATTTTGACGCCTAATCCGCCGGCGATTTCATAACCCATACAAGAATAGCCATATTCCATGTGATAACCTCCTGGAAATTCTGTTCGCCAAAGTTTATGGAGTTCCCCTGGCAATGTTCCGGCAGCTCCGACTACAATATCATTCTTTGTGGAGTGAGGGCTTTCCTGTATGACTCCAATGACCTCTCCCTCATAGGGCAATTCCTCTTTGTCCAAAATCCGACGTTGGGTAATGCGGTTGATAGTTTCGCGCCATGCGGTGGCTTCTTTTTCTGCAAGCTCTTTCCAACTGCTTTCCGCATGCCATGGAGAAAGATTTTCCGCGAGGGCGTCGAGTCCCAAACGAGCGTCTGCTTGCAAAGGAAGTCCGCATACCTTGGTGGCGTCGAATAGGTTGACGTTGAGGGACACCAAGCGAGCCTGTGGGAAGAGCGTATGCGAGCCGGTCGTGAAGTCCTGTAATCGTGTGCCGATGGCAAGAATCAAATCTGCCTCGGAAGCCATGGCGTTTGCGGCTGAAGAGCCGGTGACTCCCACTGCACCAAGCTGTAAAGGATGATTCCATGGGAGAGCGCTTTTTCCTGCCTGTGTTTCACAAACGGGGACCCCATGCTTTTCTGCAAATTTTTGCAGTGCGTCACAGGCTCCACTGCTATATAGCACCCCTCCGCCGGAAATGATCAGCGGTCGTTTGGAATTCGAGATAGCACGAACCGCTTCGACGATATCGGATGTAGAGGGAGGAAGCGCTCGAAACGTGATGGGAGAGGTTTTAAAAAAGTCTATCGGATAATCGAATGCCATTGTCTGTACATCCTGAGGCATTGCCAGCGTGACTGGTCCGCACTGCGCGGGATCAGTGAGTATGGCTACCGCTCGCGGCAGTGCGCTCAGAAGTTGCGCTGGATGAACGATTCTCTCGAAGTAACGAGAAACGGGACGCAAGCAGTCATTGGCGGAAATCGTACCATTTTGAAAGTCTTCCACTTGTTGCAAGACTGGTGCCGGATCTCCGGATGTAAAGATATCGCCTGGCAAAAAGAGTATGGGGAGTCGGTTGACATGCGCAAGAGCAGCGGCGGTAACCAGGTTTGTGGCACCGGGTCCAATCGACGTGGTGCAGGCCATCATCCGCCGACGGAAGTGTGTCTTAGCATAGGCGATTGCCGTATGTGCCATAGCTTGTTCGTTGTGGGCACGATAGGTAGGAAATTGCTCGCGATATTGGTAAAGAGCCTCTCCCAAGCCGGCGACATTGCCATGACCAAAAATGGCGAACATTCCTCCAAAAAGAGGAGCGCTTCCAGTTGCCTCTTGCACATGAAGACTAGCGAGATAGCGAACCACGGCTTGTGCGACGGTGCATCGAATCCGTGGAATAGGGGGAATGGGGGTTCGGCTGATCATGATAATAATAGGTAAGATGAAAATCCCTGCATGTTGCACACCTGCCTGGGAACCGGACTTTCTTCTATGAGTTCGTGGTGGATAATTTTCTGGCGTGGCGCCAAAGGGTGATGAGCGTCTCGAAATTTTTCTTTATTTGATCGATGAGAGTGCGGTCATCAATTTGCTCGGATAACCAAGCTAAACTGGGAGCTTCAAAAATGGTTCGCCCCACGGCAAATCCTTTACAAGTAGAAGAACTACGCGTTGCACGAAATCCTTTGGCTAAAGAATCCATGGAGGCATTCAATCCCAGCAACATCACTCCTCGGCAATGGATATCTCGTTCGGTGATCAATTGGTCGATAGCAGGCCAAGTCTCCTCCGGAAGGGATTCCAATTTCCACCATTCAGGAAAAATACCCAGATTGTAGAAACGTGTGAGACAACGAAGAATAGTATCCTCAGCAGAGGGAAGATCCTTCGGAGGAATCAGTTCGATCATCAGCTCATGCCCACTTGCTTGAACCGAATCATAGAGCGCACGCATTTGTGCCTCTTGTTCCAACCGATGTTCGATAGGTTGATCCGGATGATAAAATACCAGACATTTTACTATATGTTCATTGGGCCAGGAAATCAGTGTGGTGCCAATGGAACGGCCTCCTTCAAATACTAAGGGATTGGAACCTGGCAGTTCTACGGGGCGGCCGATCCACCAGCCTCTGCCTGTGGCAGCATTCAGTGCATCTTGTCCATAACAACTATCGCATAAAATGCCAATGTGCCCCTTGCAATGAGGGGTTTGCTCGACTTCAGTGACTGCTTGGACGAGCAAGTTTTTCAAGATGGGGAGCCGAGTTTCCGAAGCGCCCGCTTTCTGGGCGAGTTCGAAATATTGGTTGCGATGGTCGAAGGCAAAAACAAATAATTCGTCCCAAACGGGACGTGGAACTGTTACTCGATGCAGGCGGACCAAAGTGGGGTCGAGATCGGGTCGCCTCATCCGTTCAGGCTCATTCTTGGCGATTGTAAGGAAATAATCCAATTCCGCTGGTGTGGGCATGGCGGGTGCGCAAGCATGGCGGGATACTACGAACGCCCCACAAGCATTCGCGTGCTCGGCGCAAATGTCGTAGGAATGTCCCCGAACCCAGCCGCTGAGAAATCCCGCCATAAAAGCGTCCCCAGCCCCCAGGACGTTCAGCACCTCCACAGGCGTCCCTCTAAAGGTTGGGATGGCATCGATGGTTTCGGGCATGGCTCCTTCCAAAATGGAACAGCCCAATTCCCCTCGTTTGATGACGAGGGTGGCGTGCGCCTTTTCCCGCACTGCCTTCAGGGCTAATAGGAGGTTTGAGGATCCTCCCGCGATACAAAACTCTTCCTCCGTACCCACGATCAAATCAAACAGCGGAAGGATTTCTTGCAGATGACGCGTGACATTTTCATTGGAAATGTAGCGAGTTTCTCCGTCGGCTTTGCCTACGAGTCCCCACAGGACGGGACGATAGTCGATATCCAATATGGTTCGCACATGATTGAGACGGGCAAATTCCACTGCTTGCAAACTGACGCGATGTACCTGTGCGGTGGAAAAATGTGTGCCTGTAATTAATAAAGTACGGCTCGAAGCAATGAAATCTTCATTGAAATCGGTGAGGTGGATAGCCATGTCGGCACAATGATCCCGATAAAACACTAAAGGAAACGTCTCCCGATCTTTCAGGCCAAGAAGTACCAGAGCCGTGAGATGTTCATGGTCAATGGTCACATGGCTGGTATCACATCCTTCACGCCGCAGAGATTCCGTAAGGAAGCGTCCCATATGGTCATCCCCTACGCGTGTCAGCATCGCAGATTTTAATCCCAATCGTGCACAACCGAAGGCGATATTAGCTGAAGATCCCCCTAAATACTTAGCAAAGCTGGTAACATCTTCGAGTCGCGCTCCCACTTGTTGAGCATAGAGATCCACTGCAAGGCGGCCGAGACAAATGACATCAAATTTACGATTCGATACGAAGATATGGGAATTTTTCATGAAAATTCAAATAGTAATACCCGCTAATTCAGAGGAAAATTTCTGCATTTCCTCTCCACCCGCCATGAGGTCCAACAGTTTGTCTTTAGTAATGGTCTCTTTTGTAAAGGTGCCATGTGAATGGCCACGATTCAGCAGTGTGAAGGAATCGCCGATCGGATAGGCGTGTTGAACGTTGTGTGTAATAAAAATCACGGAAATTCCACGCTCGCGAGCGCGATGGATCAATTTGAGAACATTACAACTTTGTTTCACACCAAGAGCCGCCGTGGGTTCATCAAGAACCAATACACGAGCTCCAAAGTAAATCGCTCGCGCAATGGCTAAGCATTGTTTTTCACCGCCCGACATATTGGCAATGAGTTGATGCGGATCGCGCACGCGGATGCCCATTTCAGCCAACTGCGCTTGAGCCACTTCAGCGGCATAGGGAATATCCATCCCGCGGAAAAACCTGAAGTAATGTTTGATGGGTTCTCGGCCAAGAAAAAAATTGCGTGTGACACTCATCAAGGGGACCAATGCAAGGTCTTGATAAACTGTGGCAATCCCTCGATCGAGTGCGTCTTTGGGGGATTGAAAGTGCATGGCCTCGCCTTCAAAAAAATATTGTCCCGCATTCGGGATATGAACTCCGGCGAGTGTCTTAATTAGAGTGGACTTGCCAGCACCATTATCACCTAAGAGACAGTGCACTTCTCCTCGACGCAAGCGCAAGGTGACGTTCTTTAATGCAATAATATTACCGAAGTATTTACTGACATTTTCAAGAGCAAGAATGGTATCTGTCATGGAGATTAATTATTTTGGGTCACTCGGTTGCGTATAAAAGTATTGAAGACCACTGCTAAAAGAAGCATGGCGCCAAGAAAGACACGAAACCAATCAGAGCTAATATTAGTATAGGTAATACCAATCTGCACCACTCCGAAAATGACAGCGCCGAAGCAGGCTCCTACCACGGATCCAAAGCCTCCGGACAGCAGGCATCCGCCGATCACTGCCGCAATGATTGCTTCAAACTCTTTTTGCAGTCCACGATCTGCTGCTGCAGAACCGATATCGGAGACCTGTAATACCGCAAAGAGGCATGCGCAGAAAGCAGTAAAAATAAAGAGTAAAATTTTCACCTTATTTACTGGTACACCCACATTTCTCGCCGCATAAGCATCGCCACCTACGGCGTAAATCCAATTTCCGAATGGGGTCTTTCCCAGTATTAAAGCGGCAATGGCAGCCAATCCGATCCACCACACAATTACCTTTGGAATTCCGTCCAGCAGCGGCGTGCCATCGGCGACGAGCGGCAACCAGCCCACATGGCTTAACCAGCCGAACAGACTGTGCCCCACGACGCCCTGAAACAGCGTGCTCGCCAACCAATCCTTTTCCACTAAATCTCCCACTCCGCTGACGACCGTTCGATTTGCAAAGGTAATGGAGAGGGCGAGTGTCAGACCACGCAAAATAAATAGGAAAGCCAGTGTGACAATAAATGAGGGAAGTTTTGTTTTGATGACTAAATATCCATTCAGCGCACCCAGAGCCATGGAAGCGGCAAATGCCATTAGAATAGAGAGCCAGATCGGCCAATGAAAATAAACAGAGGGAATAGCTTCTATCATGCCGGAAAATCCGATCATGGAACCGATCGAAAGATCGTATTCACCGCCAATCATGAGAACCGCCGCACCCACTGCAATAATACCGAGATAAGCAGACACTTGTGCCCAATTAATAATACCGTCCGGACGGAATATCCCCGAATTCCCAGCAAGAATTGCAAAAATAACAAAGACAAGGATGGTACCAAAAACCGCTGCAAATGCCGGGCGCTTTAACTGACGTTGAAACCAAGAGCTTTTACGAAGACGTTCGTCTGATCCGGAAGAGGGGAGGGGGAACGGTGCTCCTTTATCAGAGGGAAGGGGGGCTTTCTCTAATGGGAACCGATTATTGATCGTGCTATTCCTGTCGAGAGTTCCATTGCTGATATGATTTGTTTTCTGGGAAGAACTCATCATGATTCTTGAGGTTGATTTGGGATGCTCTGCCAACCTTCGGGGAGGATTTTGGTTTTTTTGAACGTAAGCCAAATTCTATAAAACGCAAAATAAATTGCAAATTTTGTTATAATAGAAATTTTATTCTATTTCGCTTGAGTTTTTCTATTATCTGCCTCAAATTTGCCAGGCATTTATGGTGCTCCCTAATACCGTTGATGGTCTCAACCAGAAAATCGTAGATACCTATGAGAGTCTGCCAAAACAGTTAAAGAGTATTGCAAATTATATTATTCAACACGGTTCGAGTGTGGCGGTAGACCGAGTGAGTGATATTGCCAAAGCTTGTGAGGTACAGAATTCAGCAATCATCCGATTTGCTAAGAACTTGGGATTTAATGGCTTCAGCGATATGCAGGCTATTTTTCGGAAAAACTATACCGAACGCAATGCTCCCATCCAAAATTACCAGCAGCGTATTCGCCGACTTGTTAATACCCGATCCACAGCACGCATAGCCACAGCTGCGGAAGTGGCACAGGAATTTATCGAAGGATGTCGTCAAGGTATTGGCGAACTTACCTTGAATGCGGAGGACTTTGAAATTGCTGTGATGCTACTTCACAAAGCCGAGACGATTTATACTATCGGAGTCCGTCGATCCTTTGCCGCCGCCTTTTACCTCACCTATGCGATGCAGCGTGCAAGAAAGCGCGTGATTCTTCTTTCCGGCATGGGAGGTATGATGGAACAACAAATTTCCGGAATGCGCAAAGGCGATGTATTAATTGCTACTAGCTTTTATCCCTATGGGAAAGAAACCCAGCGTTGCATTCATCTCGCAAGCGAAAAAAAGGTCGATATTTTAGCGATTACCGATGGTTGCCTGGCTCCTTTTCATCGCTATTTAAAAGTATTATTACCTGTGAAAGAGGGGACTGCTTTGGGGTTTCGTTCGCTAACAAACACATTATGCCTTTGTCAGGCGCTCGTCATTGCACTTGCATATAAACACGACCATCCTTCATTTGACTCAGACTATGATTAAAGTTGCCCTCTTTGGTATCGGTCGCATCGGCCGTATTCATGCAAATAATATTACGCAGCATACTCTTGCGCAGATCAAATATTTTGTGGACCCTCATTCCCCGGATATAGCGGAATTTGCAAAATCCTTTGACGCCACTGCAGCGGATACGGATACCGTACTCGGCGATCCGGAAATCCAAGCAATAGTGATCTGCTCGAGTACCGACACTCATGCGGACCTCCTCCTCAGATCCTCTCAAGCAGGGAAGGCGATTTTTTGCGAAAAACCTATCGATCTCGACATCCAACGTGCGCGACGCTGTGAGCAGGCAGTACGCGATGCGGGGGTGACTTGTATGGTAGGATTTCAACGTCGTTTCGACCCCACCTTCGAAAGTTTAAAAAAGCGCCTCGACGCCGGCGAAATTGGCATTCCGGAAATGCTCACCATTACTAGTCGAGATTTATCGCCTCCCCCCCTCTCCTATGTCAATTGCTCAGGAGGTATTTTCCGCGACATGCTGATTCATGATTTTGACATTTTTCGTTGGATTATGGGAGCTGAAGCCGAAACCCTTTATGCAACCGGTAGCTGCCTGATTGTTCCGGAATATCAAACAGCGGGTGATATGGATTCCGCTGTGGTGACTATCCGTAGCCAAACGGGAATCCTTTGCCAGATCAATGCCAGTCGCCGTGCTGAGTATGGTTATGATCAACGATTTGAAGTGTTGGGCAGCAAGGGGATGTTACAGGCCGGAAATCATCGTCCCACCGAGGTAATTGCAGCGACTGCACAAGGGATTTCCACTGATTGCACGGAACCGTTTTTCCTTGAGCGCTACCGTATAGCTTACACAATGGAGCTGAAGCACTTCTTTAATGCTCTGACAACTGGCGCTCCCGTACGTACCACCATCACCGATGCCATCAAGGCTCAAGAGCTTTCGGAAGCTGCAGTACATTCGTGGAAAGAGGGTTGTGTCGTAAAAATCAAAAGCTCATCGACAACTTGATAGAGAAGCCCGTAGCAAGAGAAAGAAAAGAATAGCCAAAAACAGACTATTTCTATAGGAATACAGGGATATGGAAGAAATCATTCCTAATTTTGCCGCCGTCAAACAGGGGCTGGTTCCTGTGACTCCACAAGAAAAAATCAAACTGGAGAAAGATGGCCTGGATGTCATACATGACATCTCGCGATTTGCAAAATTAGGCTTTGGATCCATTCCTGAAGACGACTTTGATCGTCTGAAGTGGTATGGGGTCTATCGCCAAAAGCCCAAAGACAGCGGTTACTTTATGCTGCGCACCAAAGTTCCAGGTGGCCGCATTACCCCTAAACAAGCCGGAGTGCTTTCGCAGATTGCAGATGATTTTGCCCATGGATTTTGTGATATCACTACAAGACAAACTATTCAGTTCCACTGGTTACGAATCGAGGATATCCCAGAAATTTTTGAACGCCTTGATGCTGTCGGAATTACTACCAGTGGTGCTTGTGGGGACGACACGCGCAATGTCACTGGCTGCCCCGTTTCCGGACTCAATCCGGAAGAAACTTTAGATGCGATTCCTCAGTTGCTCGAAATCAATCGCAACCTGACGAACAATCGGGAATTTTCCAATTTGCCTCGCAAATACAAATTGAGCATCTCCGGCTGCCATCTTCACTGCTCCCAACCAGACATTAATTGCGTAGGATTTTTTGGTCTTCGCAATGCTGCTGGCGAACCCGGTTATGGGGTGAAAGTGGGCGGAGGCCTTTCTTCGGCTCCCCATTTAGCTCAGACACTTCCGGTATGGATGGCACCTGACAAGGTGTGGCCCGTAACCAAAGCTCTCAGTGAAATCTATCGTGACGAAGGCTACCGGGCTAAAAGGAACCGTGCTCGATTTAAATTTTTAGTAGCAGACTGGGGGGTGAAACGCATACTTGCAGAACTAGAAAAGCATCTCGGTTTTTCGCTTGCGCATCAGGAAAAGTTTTCATTTCCGGAAGATCCTGAGTCAGATCACATGGGGATTCATCCGCAGAAGCAGCAGGACGGTGTGGAAGGGCGCCTTTATTGGGTGGGGATCTCTTTTCCGGGTGGACGTTTGCGTAACGGCCAATTAGCAGTTATCGGAAAAATCGCTGCCCGATATGCTCAACCAGGTTTGGGAGAAATTCGATTTACTAATAAGCAGAACCTCATTCTCTCTCATATTCCCGAAGCTCATTTGCCTGCTCTGAAGCAGGATCTTTCCGAAGCAGGATTGGCTTATGAAGCCTCTAATTTTAGAAAAGGATGTGTGTCTTGCACAGGAATCGAATTCTGTAACCTAGCTGTTGCGGAAACGAAAAACCGCATGATTTCTCTGGTAAGCCAACTGGAAACTATGAGTGGTTGGTATCAGGATAAAATCCGCATTCACTTTAGTGGATGTCCTTCCAGTTGTGGTCAGCATCAAATTGCTGATATAGGACTTCGAGGTGCGCGAACGAAAATGGAGGGGAAAATGGTGGATGCCTATGATCTCTTTGTCGGAGGCCGACTCGGCAACCGGCGCCGTTTTAACGAACTGCTCAAAGGCAAGATCTTGGCTTCCGAGGTGCATGTGGCCATCAATGCTCTCCTGAAGTATTACGATGCACATAAGCAGGGTTCGGAAACCTTCTCTGATTTCTGCGAGCGTCTTCCTCGAGAAGAGCTGTTGTCTGCGCTTCCAGCTGGAGTGTCAAAATAAACATTCTCCGGCATGGCCGTGTGAGAATAAAGAGCTACCAAAACCAGTGAAGACCTCAGGGAGTATTCGCTGGTGATAGGAATTCCGTACTATAAAGAAGCTCCGGTTATTGGGTAGGCGTAGGGCTGATGACGGTTTCTACATATCCGGGAGTTCCCAGATATTTTGCTGCAACTCTTCGAATGTCTTCCGGAGTGACCGCCTCAATTTTTGAAGCTCTTCGCGTAGAGTAATCGTGCCCTAGACCTCGCAATTGATTGTCTATAGGCAAGTCGTTTTGTGAAAATTCATGATTTATTAGTAATGGTTTGATACCATTTAATTGAGTATCTGTTAAACCGTTTGTCGCTAAATTTTGGATTTCCTCACGCAATATGGCAGAAGCCATTTCCACTTTATCCGGACTAGTCAATATATAAACTACCCACATTCCTGATCCTAATGGGGACTTTATTTCTACTTCATGGTCCATGCGCCCTAATTGATTAGCTTTTACCTTTGGAAGAAGATGGGTGTTTAGTGCCTCAATCAGCAGCTCCATAGCCGGAGAATCTGAATTTAACAAAACTGGAATTTGATAGCCAAATATCACAACGGCTTTTTGGTTCGAAGATGTCTGTCTGATAGAAATGGTTGAGGACAGTGGTGAAGGTTCTGGAAAAGAGCCTATCTTCGGCTGCTGGCCCGAAGGAAGATCCTTAAAGCTTTCCATTACCTTTGAACGTACCTGATGGGGGTCTATATGTCCGGAGACGGTAAGTGCCCCATTCTTTGCTACCAGAGTTTGTGCTTTTAGAGTCCGTAAATCCACGCTATCCAAACCAGCAACCATTTCCGAAGTCCCTCTTGTGGGTCTTCCATAAGGATGAGATTTGAATAATTGGCTGCGTGTCAGATCCATAGCTCGAGACGGAAGATATGTCTGAGCATTGAGGTCCGAAATCTGTGCGGCCTTTTCTGCTTCCACCTCTTGTTCCGGGAAATTGGCATTTTTTATGATATCCGCCATGAGATCTATTGCCGGATTTACAAATGAGGAAATTGTTTCTATTGTAATAGTGAGAATCCCATTGCTAAAGCGAGTTTTTAGTGTGCCCCCCCAATTTTTGATTTTATCAGCAATTTGCTGAGCACTCTGTGTGGTCGTTCCTTTTAATAAAGTAGACACCAATAATGAGGATATTTCACTTTCCTGTAAGCTTTCCCCTGAGCTGCCTACTTGAAAAGCCGCTTCCACTGCTACAAGGGGGACACTTTTATTGACTTTAATCCATACAGGAAGATCATTCGGCAAATGAAAGCTCCTCACTTCCTTGATAGTCGGTTGAGGCTGCCGGATTGATGGATCGGAAGAGGTGCCCGCGGGGATCATTTCTATCACACCCCTAGCGTCGGAGGGAGATGCCTGTGGTGGAGAGGGAAATTGCTGAGGAAAAATTACTCTTTGGGGAGTAGTAAAATCGGGATCTTGCAGTTGAGGAGAGGCTTCATGAGAAGAAGTCCCCATAGGATTTACTTCTGTAATACTTACCGCTGCCGGCTGAAAATATTTGTTTACTACAGAGACAATATCTTTCGCAGAAACAGCCTGAAGTGCTTTGAGATAGTCGTTTCTAAAATTAGGATCCCGTGAACGCAGCCAACTGAGGCCCAGTTGATTTGCACGATTCTGAGTGTTTGTCAAATCCTTCAATTTTTCAAAAAGAAGCGATGATTTTATGCCTGGCAATTCTTTTTCCATTGCATGTCCTGAACGAATTTTTTGTATGGCTTCCAACATCAAATTCGCTATTTGTTTGCGTTCATTAGCTTCACTGCTAGCAGTAAGCGCAAATGCCCTCCTATTTCCAAAAGGGTAAATTTCTGGTTGGGATTTGGCTGGAAGAACATCACTTTTTGCAAGAAGAGCTTGGAATACTTCAAGTGCTGGCGCATCCGGATGTGTGACGTCCGGAACTTCCCATGTCAGGGTTACGTGGCTTATTGGAGTATGATGCTCTTCGGCTGCAAAGCGTATTTCACTTTGCGATGGTTCGAATAGTAATTCGACTGGTTCGGGAGTGTGAACAGGGTGGTTTTTAGAAAGTGATGTGAATAGATCTCGCAATCGGTGAGCATCCACATTTCCTACCACTACAATAGTAAAATTATTTGGAGAATAATGCTGTCTGTGATAGTGCAGCAGATCTTCTCGTGTGACCATATCTAAACGATCCTTGCTTTCTGTGGTGCTATGCAGCCGGTAAGGAAAGGAGGGAAAACGTGTGCGAAGTGCTAGCCAATGGCTTCGATTGTTACTTTTGTTTGCCTCTCGTAACACTTCGTCCTGGACCATTTTTCGTGCCCTTGCCACTAATTGGGCTGGCAATTCTGACTTCAGTATCGTGTCGAATGTAATAGCGATGGCTTCGTCCGTATGTTTATAAGGCACATCTATTTGATAGTTTGTATAATCGAAATCAGTCCATCCGCTTGCGTAATTCACGAATTTTTGCAAGCGAGAAGGAGGTTTGGAAGAAGGATCTTCGGTCTTTTCGAGCAACAGGTCTTCCAATAGAACATGCTCTAAAAGATGGGAAAGTCCACTATCTGGTGGCTCTTTTTCATCAAGCATACCGGAAGCGGTAAATAGTGCTATACTGGTATTACTTGCATTGGGGTCTTCTTCCACAATAAGAGTCAACCCATTTGGGTAAATGAATGTGCTGGGTGTGGGAAGGGTCACATGTGAACTTCCCCCGAAATTGAGGAGAGCCCGAGGCAGTGATAAAGAAAGCACTGCAACATGCCAAAACCACCAAAAAACTACGATCAACAATTCAAAAAAAATGCAGTCAGTCTGCTGCT
>JAHFTB010000036.1:0-615 GCA_023269545.1 Verrucomicrobiota bacterium
CGAGCCGTCATGCGTGCCGAACGTTACCTGAGTCGAAGACTTTCCATGGTGAATCCATAGTGAATGATGAGGAGTTCGCAATTCTTCGTTGGCAAGTAATATGCACCCTTCACTGCTAACTATTATAGAAATTCCGCTATAGCTTCTGCAAACTAAGAACTACCCACTGCAAACTGACCCGATGAAAGCCCAGTTCCCGGGCAGACCCCACTCAGAAAAATACCTTCATGAAGACCATTATTCTCGGCATCTCCGGTTCCATCGCAGCGTATAAATCCGCGGAAATTATCAGTCAACTCACTAAGTTGAAATATCAGCTGCATGCGGTTCTCACACGATCCGCCACCGAATTTATCACTCCTCTGACGCTTCAAACTCTTGCAAGGCATCCGGTGCTGACCGACGTCTTTGCGGAAAAGAATGGTTGGCAACCAGATCACGTGGCTCTTGCCGATATCGCGGACTTGCTTCTCATTGCGCCTGCTACAGCCGATGTGATTGCAAAACTTGCTTTGGGCTTTGCCGATGATGCCATTTCTTCTCTTGCACTTGCGTGCCGAGCGCCGATTCTTATCGCTCCTGCAATGAATGGAAAAATGTGGACGCATCCCGCGA
>JAHFTB010000036.1:625-22997 GCA_023269545.1 Verrucomicrobiota bacterium
CAAAACTTCTTGTCGAACGAGGTGCGGAGTTCATCGGCCCCGAAGAAGGAATGCTCGCTTGTGGTTACGAAGGTATCGGGAGACTCTGGCCGGTGGAAAAAATTGTTGCTCGTGCGGATGAAATTCTTCGTGCACGCGGGTAAGAGTGAGTGATTCGTCAAACCAAAAGGAAATGCGGTTATCTTGGCGAACGTACTCACTTAAAAAGTGGTCAGAGCATTCTTGTAGAAAAATTCAAGTAAAAATATAAAAATTTATTGACTGTTGAACGGCAGTGCTTTATTCACAATAGATAGTGAGTTGTTCACATGATTTTCACATGTACCGCTATTGCGGAAAGAAAGGGGGGAATGTGGATGCCCTTAACTAGAAAAAAAACTGTTAAAAGAAAGACCGCGGCAAAAAAGACAAGAAAGCCTGCAGCTAGAAAAACCGCAGGTAGAAAGCCTGCAGCCAGAAAGGCCACTGCCAAGAAGGCTGTTAAAAAGTCCGTAACAAAAAGGACGGCTAAGAAAATGACCCGGAAAAAATAACTCAACCATCTCTCGGTCCATTCCGAGGGAGTAAATTGGGAGAAACCATATAGGTTTCTCCCAATTTTTTTCCACCTGGATGATAAATCAACCCAGTAATCCACTTCTGTGTTAACAGCCCTAGACTTCATCTGTGGGCATGTATACAACAGAGAGACATGCAAACATTCCTTCAAAGCGCTCGCGAAGCGGCGCTCACGGCCGGTGGACTCTTGCGGGCCCATTTTGAAAAAGAGCTGCAGGTGGATGCCAATGAAACATATGATATCAAGCTGGAGTTAGACCGGCGTTCTCAGGGGCTGATCGAAACCCTTTTATTGGAGCATTATCCTGATCACGCCATTTATGGTGAGGAAGGGACTCGCGGTGATGCCTCCAGTCTCTATCAGTGGATTGTTGATCCTATCGATGGGACGGTAAATTTTTTCTATGGAATTCCCCATTTCGCGATTTCTATCGCGTTGCGGAGAGAAAAGGAAATTTTGGTCGGTGTCATCTATGATCCGATGCGGGATGAGTTGTGGGAAGTGGAAAAAGGATCGCCCCCCCTGCTCAATGGCATTCCAATTTCCGTGAGCAAGCGAAACTCATTATCCGATGCCATCGTCTCAGTAGGCGTCTCCAAATCTGTAGAGTCTATTGATCGTGGAATGCCATTGTTTCAAAAAATGGTCCGTTCTGCAAAAAAATGCCGAATGATGGGGAGTGCTTCCTTGGACATTGCCTATGTGGCTTGCGGTCGATTGGATGCCTATATCGAGAACCAAATCAGTTTGTGGGATGTGGCCGCAGGAATTTTACTTGTCGAAGCGGCCGGTGGACAAATTGAGATGAAACCTCATTCGACCATTTCTGAAAAATATTCGATTGTTGCCAGCAGTGGTTCTATTCCTCTGGATCTATGAGTGGAATCTTTGTGGGCATCGGATACGACGTCCATCGCTTTACCGCCAATCGTCCCTTGATATTGGGAGGGATCCACATGGAATTTCACATGGGTTTAGAAGGCCATTCCGATGCGGACGTCCTCTCGCACGCTCTTGCGGACGCCTTATTGGGAGCGGGGGGACAGCCTGATATCGGCCATTTTTTCCCTAACACGGATCCTTCCATCCAAGGAATTAACAGCTTGGAAATTCTACGACGAGTGGGCGTCATATTGCAGTCAGCCGGATTGAGCGTACACAATGCGGATTGCACAATCATTGCGGAGATGCCAAAAATTTCGCCTTATTTGACCGCTATGAAGGAAGCTCTTGGGAAGGCCATCTGTGTGGATCCGATGCGTGTGGGTATCAAGGCGACCACCAATGAGGGGATGGGTTTTGTGGGGAGAGGAGAGGGAATTGCCGCACTTGCAGTAGTGAGTTTAACTCAGCAATGATCGGGAAAAACGTTGGAAATTATGAGATTTTTTAACACCCTCACAAGGGAAATTGAGGAATTCATTCCTCTGGATCCCACAGGTAAAAGGGTTGGGCTTTATACATGCGGTCCCACAGTTTACAATTTTGCTCACATTGGAAACTTCAGAGCCTATGTGTTTGAAGACATTCTTCAGCGCCACCTGGAATTTCGAGGATTTCAAGTACGGCGCGTGATGAATCTCACGGATGTGGAAGATAAGACCATCCGGGGATGCCGTCAGGCTGGCATTTCCCTCGACGATTTTACCAGGCCTTTCAAACAGGCGTTTTTTCAAGACTTAAGTGTGCTTCGTATCAAAAGCGCGGATGTTTACCCAGAAGCCACTGATCCTGAACACATTGCGCACATGATTGAAATGATCTCTATTCTTATTGGAAAAGGTCATGCTTATCGAGCGGAAGATGGATCAGTGTATTTTCGATTGTCAACATTCCCTTCATACGGCCGCCTTGCTCATTTTCGCCTCGATGACTTGAAACCTTCCGGACGCGTAAAAAGCGATGAATACGAAAAGGAAAACATCGGAGATTTTGCGCTTTGGAAAGCGTGGAACGAATCGGATGGTCCTATTTTTTGGGAAAGTCCTTGGGGGAAAGGGCGTCCGGGGTGGCACATTGAATGTAGCGCCATGGCTACAGGAATTCTCGGACCTCGGATTGATATCCACTGCGGGGGAGAAGACAATATTTTTCCGCATCATGAAGCGGAAATTGCTCAAACAGAATGCGTGACCGGCCAACCCTTCGTCAAACTGTGGATGCATTGCCGCCATCTCTTGGTCAATGGATCCAAGATGTCGAAATCCGCGGATAACTTTTTTACCCTCCGGGATCTCTTTGGCAAAGGATGGACAGGCCGTGAAATCCGTTATGTGTTAGCCAGTATTCGGTATCGCGAACCTCTGAATTTTACTTTTGATAGCCTCTTCGCCGCTCGCAACTCTCTGGAACGGCTGGATGAATGGAGCCGGCGGATTCATATCTCCGCTGCAAATGCCACTCAATCCGAACCGCATCCCGAGCTGGATACTGAGGCATTGGGAAAAGCGCTCGATGAAGATTTAAACACAGCAGGTGCCCTTGGTGTATTCTTTGATGTACTCCGCGATTCCAATCGATTGTTGGATCAAAATAAACTTTCTGTTGCGCAGAGTGCTTTCCTGCGTGATTGGCTCAGACAGATCAATTCTATCTTCTGTTTCGAGCCAGACCAACAAGAGATTCCTCAAGAAGTAAAAAAACTCCTCGAGCAAAGGGCACAAGCTCGATCTCAAAAACAATGGAGCTTAAGTGACGCCTTGCGTGATCAAATTCTTGCTTTGGGATGGATAGTCAAGGATACCAAAGAAGGCCAACAACTTAGTAAGTGATGTGACGCAAAAAAGGAAACCTTGCAGGCTAAAATGTTTTTTTGCTCCCAGAGCTCCTCAAAGTGCGTAACATCAGTTAGTAAATAGTTCCCCTCATGTTTCGCCCGGAAGATTATTTGGATTTCGCTCATACCCAACATCGCTTGATTTTTGAAAAAACGGAAAACGTTTGGGATGCTTTGCGAGAGATTGGTCCTTATCTCCAATTTCGTTTGCAACCCGGTATCGAAGCAGAGCTGATCGGAAAGCCACTCATTGGGGAAAATGTTTTTGTGGGACAGGGAACCATCATTGAAAACGGAGCAATGATCAAAGGTCCCGCATGGATTGGGGAAAATTGTGAAATCCGAAACGGTTGTTATATCCGGGGAAATGTCATTGTTGGTAACGATGTGGTTCTGGGGAATTCTTGTGAATTTAAAAACTGTCTCATTTTTGATGGTGCACAAATTCCTCATTTTAACTACGTGGGGGATTCCATTCTGGGGTATCGCGCCCATTTGGGAGCCGGTGTCATTCTCTCTAATGTAAAATTAGATCATCAGGAAATTCACGTTGCGGGACCCAAGCAAAAGATAGCAACAGGGTTGAGAAAATTCGGAGCCATCTTAGGAGATTATGCGGAAGTAGGCTGCAACTCCGTGCTCAGCCCAGGCTCACTCATCGGACGGCATTCGGTAGTGTATCCTGGCAGTCAGTGGAGAGGAGTCCTTCCCGCTCATTCGATCGCTAAGCTCCGACAGACAATGGAAATCATCTCACGTAGAACTTAGTAAGTGCATTTTCATAAGGAAAGAAAATTTCCGGGTTGATCATTTGCTCGTATCTTTATAGAGAAGCCCGTATAAAATGGCTGCGAATTTTTCGCCCCTCATCTTCACCTAGTTTCCCACTCATTTCAATGTAGAGGTTCTTATTGGAAGGGAAATTTTGTTTGCCCTATCCACTATATTTTCTCGGAAGAACCTCCGCCGTGTGACGCTTATGCTTAAAGAATTTAAAAACTAATAACAGAAGAGCACAGACTAAAATTTTTAAGTGCGGAACACGCAAAGAAATGGCTGAAATTTCTTCCCAATGCAATTAATTAAAATTTATTGATAATAAATGGTGTATATTTATTGCATGAAGGAGTACAGATGCCAGTGTTAAGTGTTTCTAGCATGGGGAGTAAGGTCTCTCGGGGAAGAGAAAATGAAGATCAGCCTATCGCGACAAAGCGTACGTTGAGTCCGCTCGATGAAGCAGTTCGTAACGTGCCTGGGGCCACGACTCAAAAGTTCTTCAATCAACGAATGCGGCGTAGTCCCTGTTTTGACCAATTAGTGGCGGCTTGTCGTAGACCCCGGCCCACGGGTGAGGGGATTATTGCGGATCTTCTTCAATCGCATCCTGAATTTTTTCGTTCTTCACCGGACGCCACGCACACGCGGCAGACACTGTATTACAAGACGCTTCTTAGCCTCGATTATGTCTTGGGATTCGGATTAGTCAGTCGGCCTATTGATTCGGTGAGCAATAATTATCGTGATGTCATACCAAATAACCTTCTAGGATATGATGAAATCGATCGGAAAAATGTCCTCAGCCAGGGGCGGGTACGTGCTCTGCAATATGCGAATGCTATTCATGTGGGGAGTGCCGCTGACATCGAGTTTGAGGTCGACCCAATTCTCACAGAGCAATTGACGGGTTATCCCTTTGAACGACCAGCGGATATTATTCGGAATTATGGTGCTGACTTAATTGATCAGGAGTTCAGCACTTCTCAATTATTTAGTTCTGTAGTGGCAAGACATACTGCAAACCCTGTTTTTATCGGACCTCGTATTCCGCAGGCGGCGATCATTGCGATTCATCGCGCAGGAAAATGTATTTGGAGGCGTCCAACGGAAATGATGGAAACTGCGCCAAATCCAAGGATCCCCGACTCCGGAACTCGATTTGATAGAATCCTTAATGTGGCAATCGGTATCGACGACGATGTCACTCTGGCACAGCGCTATTTGCACCGAAAACATCCTTCTAAGACGGATAACTATCTCATTCACTCGCCGGAAGTTGAGGGAGCTCCGCTCCATGTGGAACGGACGAGCACCCCACCAAATACGGCACGGCAACCAAAAACAGTTCAGATCCATATTGTAGGCAGTCAGGATGTCACCAAAAGTATACCGCCCTTTGGCGAGACATCATTTAGTGAATTGTGTAAAAGCCTAGCTACACTAGTAAAAGAGCGACGTTGGGCGGGTGAGATCGGTCTGGAATCAAAGGTGTTGCTGGATTTTATAGCCTGTGGAGTGTTAAGTGAAGAGCAGAAGCAAGAACTTCAAGATTTTTTTCGCGCAAGAAAATTAAGTCCACCCTCCATTGCCTATCGCGATGGCATTGTAAATAGCGCGGACACATCATCATTCGCAGGTGATATCGATTTTATTGTCGGGCTTTCTCCCAATCAATCTTCAATCCGGCATGTGCAAAAATTACAACAGTTGTATCCTTCCGCGGTTGCATACAATATACGCCGTCCAGGTCCTAGTGTCAGGACTCCAGTGCTTTATCGAACTGCTACGGAAACGTTGGCAACTCTACGGCCCCCGGAAACTCTCCGTATTAACATCATTAGCCATGGGAATGGTACTAATGAGCTAAACGGAATATCGCTGATGAGCCTTGTTAAGGAGCTGGTAACTTTGGTGTATAAAGGACAACAGACGGGAGAATTCAATGCGGAGGCGAAGGTCACTCTCAATTTCGTGTCCTGTAAAGTCCCCCCTGATCAGCTCACGCTGGTGTATCAAGCATTTGAAGAAAAAAACATCCGCTTGGTACGGTCGATTCACCGTAATATGGAGTTGATGATTGATACTGCCGGGCGAAAATTGCAGCAGAATCCGGTGGGTATGTTGTGGCAGCACGCACATCTCAAAAAAGTTTTTGAATTTGATGTGAATGGAAAGCCGCAAGAAGTGCAGCAAGTAAAAAGTATATCAGATTGGCCGAATCTCTTCACATTACAAAATGCGGCGGGTCCGCTTGCAGAGGGTACTGAAGCGCGCTATCACATTAACAAACTTACAGAAGCTCTCGACATTTTAAGAAAAGAAAATCAGCTCAGTGAAGATTGGCGGCCGGAATTAGAATCGGTTGTTAAAATGTTTGATGGAAGCTATCGGATGAATTTTCGTCGAGCAGAAAATATTTTTCCGGTAATAACTCGAAATCAAATGTTAGAAGCATTTGATGTATTCACAAAGACGCATGCGAAGAGGGTAGGAAGCTCTCATCGGTTTGATGACCATGTGTTAACTGCAATGGAGAGTCCAAAGCTAGCCACGAATTTCCAATACTCAATTTCTTACTTCAATCGCCTTTTAGGCAGTATGTCCGCCGTACGAACTTTAATCGATTTTCATCGGCAGATCAAAAGTCCATATATTGCTGAGATCAGAGCTCATACACTGATGAATGTGGCTCAAAGCGTACATGTATTAGGTAATGAATCGGCAATCCTTTTAGATAATATGCGTTCGGCGTTAAAGCGAGGACCTGTGCTGGAGGAAACAGGATCTTATGCAGCTAAATTCTTTGCAGCTGTAAATCGGACAGTGGGGCGCGGATTCCTTGCAACAAATGTGGGATTTGATATCCATGAACTCAATCAAGCGACCACTCCCGAAGAAAAGCTTCGAGCAGGTATCGCTCTCAGTTTGGATGGAGCGATGCTCACCCTTGAGGGCGCCAATGCACTTGGGCTGGCTTCCGCTACGACGGGCCCGCTCGGGCTATTACTGGGTCTTGGCGCCTTTGCCTTCGAAATGGGTGCAACCCTTTATCAACAACACGGTCAAGCACAGTCCTCACTCGAAGCTGTTTTTCGCTATTTTGAAAATATTAAGCAGAGTTATACCGGTGATACTGTGAGGTATGACGTAAATCGAGATTTGCTTAGCTTCGCTCCTGCGGCGGTGATTACTTCGATGGTACTCGATGATGCTTCTAAAATTCAGTTTGGAAGCCAAAAGCTGATGGTGGGCGAGTATAAGATCACGTGCCAAGAAAGATTGAATCCCTTTCGGGCGCTGGTGCCTATTCTTTCCAAAACGATGAAAAAATATCCATTGGATATTCGGGATAAGATGGGGTGGGCAAATGAAAAAGAAATTCCAAAATCATTCGCCACAGCTTCAAATGTTCTTCTTCCCGCATCTCCAATAACAAATTTAAGTTATGGTTATTATAACTATGGAAAAAGTTTATTAAGTAACAGTGAGGGGGCTTCCATTCTGAAGCAATTGGATATGGCAGATCCTTCATTCATATTTAAAAATTGTGGCCTCACAATGAATTCCTTGACGCCGATGGGGGAGGAAACGCCCATCCACGTCCGCCTCGGTCTGCGTGATCGCACCTTGTTCATGCCTCCTAATCTTCATAGGGAAATTGGAAAATATTTAAAATATACTTTGGAGGGAGGCGGTGGCAACTACCGACTGTTCCCTGCCCGTGATGCGCATTTCACGTTACGAGAGTCTGCCAATGCGGCGTCCAATTGGTTAATAGATCTTTCGGAATTTGAAGAGGTAAATGATTTTGATTATTCGCTTACGGAAGGAAGCTTAATATTTCACGATTCCGTACGTGGTCCGATACAAATTAATATTGCGGAAGTAGAAGGGATGATTGAAATTCGCTCAAAACAGCGAGTCTGGCGACTTGACCGTAATTCCATGTCTCTCCGACTTGCCTATTGGAATCTCGGCGGAGATGAAATTTTGGGTTCAGAAGGAGCAAAGTTACAAGGCGGAATCAAAAAGGTCCTTAATCTTATTTCGGTTCTTGAACTGGCAAACAAATCAAGACTTCAAACAAATTGGAATTTAACTCCGGAATTACTTGCTAGGTTTTTTAAAGCCCATTCTATTAAAACTACCGATCGTTTACGAATGGATCGGTTTCCTACAGGCAATGGCACCGGAACCGTTATTTACGATACGCAAAACAGGCACGTAATTACAAGCGGCAGTATAAATTTTCCACATGCAAAGTTTGTGGATGAAGTGGATTCGTCAGCCTACTTTTCCCAAGGAAATATATTCTGGAAGAGAATGGGGGGCGATCACACGCCCATTAAAGAACAAAGTCTTTTTTTTGCAGAAGCAAGCCGTGAGAGTCATGTGACCCATGTTTGGTCCCAAAATGGGACCACCTTTGTTTCTCAAAGAATAACTTTGCAAAAAGAGCAGGAGGTTTTGGAGGCAGTCTATGGACTGAATGAAGCCGGACAACCGAAACTGGTTCAATTAGTTCTTCCTATGGAAGCTTTGAGTGCTCGCATTCCCTCTGGTGCCTTAATCTCGGCTTCCGAGGTATTTCATGCAATCAATGAATTGCTTTCAGCGCCTCAAAAGTTTATACCCTCCGCTGTGGTTCCCACTGCAACCCGAGCTCACCTTATTTTATTAGTTTTGCGCAATAAACAGAAAGAAGAGCGTCGGTTTTGGTTAGATACAAATCATAATGTATTCATCGATGTGGATCCCAATTTGCCATCGGATGTGATCCCTGTTGCAACCACCCAACTCTTAGGTCTGAAACAAGTGCTCTTTTTTTATAGTGCCACTACTAAGAGTCTCTATCGGAGAAATGGAAATAATGGACTATTTGCCGGGTCTCGTAGTACGCGGTTGATGGAAAAGCTCCGTGGACTCAAGTTAGTGGACGGGCGGTTACATGTGGAGAATCAAGACGGTGTTGTCTACGAGGTGAATGCCGCAGGCAATCAACAAGTGGTGATGCTGACTTCGCAGTGGTTGAAAACACGCCGCGCCACATGGGCGGATGATGTGGCGCAGCTGTGCCGTGGTGAAGGGATTGCTAATATAGTGGAAATAAAAGGACTACAGCTTGCAAACGGAAAATCACTCCCCTGTTGGTATGATAAGTCTCAAAAACAATTCACATTTGCTCCCGAGCAATTAGCGAATGAAAAGTCTCTGCATCTTGGATCTATCACCAAAGAAGCAGGGGCTTGGCTTTTTCAGCCTGGTACGGGACGCCTCTATCAACAACCCACATTTACTTCAGAATGGGCGAAAGTCGCCGTGGATCACAATGGCATTCTGAGGTCATCACTTCTTCAACTGAGCGCCCCAAATATGGTGTTACCAAATGAATGGGTGGATCGTGCCACACGCTTTGAAGATGGTCGGGTAGTCGTTATGACTCGATCCGGACTCACCCTCCTTTTGGAACCGGGAAATCGGCCTCTTATGCTTGCTGTCGATCAAAACTGGTTATCACGGGAAACCCATCCATTCAATCTTCTCGCTCATCTCATATCAGATGAAAATTACCGTTTTCATGGAAATATTGCTTTGCCGGTGGGAACGTGAAAGCTGCTTTATGCAGAGAGAGAGGGGAGGGAATTGAAAAGAAGAAGGTAACTATAGCGAAGCCCGTATAGCTTGTGGGGCTCTATGTGCTGCTTACCCTAGCTTGCGCTGATGAATTCTTGAATTTCAGCGGGATCCAGAATTTCTAGACAGACCTTGGCTATCCCGCATTCTAGCAGGCCAATGCTTTTGGCTGCTTCAAAGCTCAGATCAATAATGCGTCCTTTGGCATATGGGCCTCTGTCATTAATGCGTACAACGACTGCTTTTCCGTTTTTCAGGTTGGTGACCAGAACTAACGTATTAAAAGGCAGACGCCGATGGGCAGCAGTGATATCCATTCGGTGGTAGCGTTCGCCACTGGCTGTCAGGCGGCCGATATCACGGCCTCCGTACCAAGAAGCCGTTCCCATTTGCGTATTATCTACGAAATCCGATGAAACGGCAGAGTGGGTTCTATTCTTTTGAGCATGAGCATCATGTACAGGAATTATCGCGGTCCCCAGGAGGAAGGCAATCAAGAGTCTGGCATCTAGAAGTCGAAACATTTCGGAAAATATGGAGTGAAATATACCTATTTCAAGCGCCAATTTAAAAAAACGGTATATTGTATTATATATTGGAATGAAAAATGCTTCGACAGAACCTCCGGTCTTTGCGAAGGAAGAGTGGCGCGGAAAGAGTACGCTTTTCAAACGGGGAGTCATTCCAGTACTCTCACCGGATTTGATTTTAACGAGGGAAGGAGCCCCAGATGAACGAAGCTAAAATAAGGGATAAGGAAGAAAGAATGATCAGGGATAAAGTTACAGAAATAAAGAGAGAGCCGAAGATTTTTATGAATTCTCTGTATGACCCTGCGTTTGAACATGATGCATGTGGAGTGGGTTTGGTTGCCCAGGTGACGGGCCGGCGCTCAAACAAGATTTTAAAAATTGGATTGAAGTCCATTTGTGGTCTTATGCACCGAGGGGCGTTGGACGCGGATGCAAAGACAGGGGATGGAGCGGGAATCGTCACCCAAATTCCTTATAAAATTTTTGCACCTGAAGTGGTACGATTGGGACATCGGCTCTATCAGGAAGCAGATTTGGCCGTCGGCGTGGTATTTTTGCCACATGACAATGCCTATGCACAAGCACGCGCAAAAGCTATTACGGCCGAGGTACTTTCCAAACGGGAAGTGTTTTTATTTGGATGGCGGGAAGTCCCTCTTAATCTACATGTTTTAGGAGAGAAAGCCCAGGCGACATTACCACGGATCGAACAGGCGCTTATTGGGCGCCCATGGGGAATGTCGGATGAAGATTACGAAAGACGTCTCTTCTTGGCACGTAATGAAATCGAAGACAGGGCGGCGGCTGATAAAATCCGGCATTTTTATATCCCTTCTTTTTCGCGTCGTTCCTTGGTTTACAAAGGTTTGTTGGTTTCGAGTGCGCTGGAGAAATTTTATCCCGACCTCTCGAATCCGGATTATGAGACTGCGCTAGCGGTATATCATCAGCGGTACAGTACTAATACCTTTCCTACGTGGTCGCTTGCCCAACCCTTCCGGATGCTAGCGCATAATGGAGAAATCAATACGATTCGTGGAAATCGCAACTGGATGTATGCTCGCGAATCCGAGCTTCGTGCGGATTTCTGGGGGAAAGATATCCAACTTCTCAAACCAATTATTCAACCGGATGGCTCAGATTCCGCAAGTTTGGACAATGCCTTGGAAATTCTAGCGATGTCTGGGCGTAATCTGTTGCATTCATTGACCATGCTGGTTCCTCCGGCATGGAATGGTCACCCTGAACTTTCGCCTGCGCTGAAGGCATTTTATGAATACAATGCGTGTTTGTGTGAGCCATGGGATGGGCCAGCGGCTCTCGTATGCACGGATGGAATTACGGTGGCTGCCTGTTTGGATCGAAATGGATTACGTCCTGCTCGGTATAAGCTCACGGACGATGGTATTTTTGTCTTAGGATCTGAAGTAGGGATCACCGGATTAAAACCTTCTACCATTGTGGAAAAGGGGCGGTTGGGACCGGGGGAAATGATAGCGATCAATACTGCGGAAGGGCGGTTGTTAAGAGATGCTGAAATTAAGGAATCCTTAGCGAAGAGGAAGGACTATGCCGCTTGGTTGGCAAAATACCTGGTGAGATTTCCATTGGACAAGGTGGCGGAAGCCTCGAAGGGTGATTTGGATATTCTTGCTCTGACCCGGAAGCAGATCTCCTTTGGCTATTCCAGCGAAGAGCTGGATATGGTTTTGAAGCCTATGTGGAAGGATGGGACGGAGGCAGTGGGATCTATGGGAGATGACACTCCTTTGGCCGTGCTTTCTTTACGGCCCAGACTTCTTTATACTTATTTCAAACAATTATTTGCGCAGGTAACGAATCCACCCATTGATCCCATTCGGGAAAAATTGGTGATGTCCCTGGATTGCATCTTAGGATGGCGCCGGAATCTTCTGAACGAAACGCCGGAACATGCGGAAGTCATTTTAGTGGAATCGCCGATTCTGACGGATGAAGAATTAGCACGTTTAACCCATATCGGCGGAGTGCATACTGCGAGTTTGATTTCCGCACTGTGGCCGCGCACGGAAGGTCGGGTAGGTCTGCGAAAAGCTATTTCGCGGATGTGTTCCCGAGCTGAACAAGCAGTGGACGCCGGAGCGCGGATGTTGGTCCTCTCTGATCGGGGAGTGGATGAGGAACATGTGGCTGTGCCTATGCTTTTGGCCTTGGGGGCGGTACATCATCATCTCTGTCGTGTGGGTAAACGGATGCGCGCCAGTCTTATTTGCGAAACCGGGGAAGCACGGGATGTCCATCAGATGGCGTGTCTCATTGGCTATGGAGCCAGTTGTGTCAATCCTTACTTGGCTTTGGAAACGATTCGTGAGCTCTTGGAAAAGAAGACATTGGAAGGAGACTTTGCCACGGTGTTTGCCCATTATAAGAAAGCCCTCGAAAATGGCTTGCTGAAGATTATGTCCAAAATGGGCATTTCTATGCTCAGTAGCTACCGGGGAGCTCAAATTTTTGAAGCGATCGGTCTCTCAACTTCATTGATTGACGAATGCTTTAGCGGCACTCCTTCTCCCTTGGGAGGAATTTCCTATGAGGAAATAGCGGACGAGAGTTTGAAGCGGCATTCGCTAGGGTTTGAAGTGGAAGCCGGGAAATTGGAGGATTTCGGTTACTATCGGTCTCGGCGAGCAGGAGAGGTGCACGTGGTTTCCGCTCCCGTGATTCAAAATTTTCATACTTTTGTAGGTATTAAGGGTGCGGATAAAGCAGGGAAGGAAGAAGACTATAAAAAGTATGTGGAAAGCGTCTTGACCGCACGCCCTCACTCTCTTCGGAATCTGTTGCAATTTCTTCCGCGCACTCAGGGTCCCGTTCCTCTGGAAGAGGTGGAACCGATAGAAGACATTCGGCGTCGTTTTACCACTGCGGGGATGTCTCTGGGTGCGTTAAGTCCCGAAGCTCATGAAACTCTGGCTATTGCCATGAACCGTATCGGAGGGAAATCGAATAGTGGTGAAGGAGGTGAGGACCCCGTACGATTTCGTAGAAGGGCCAATGGCGATTGGGCAAACAGTGCTATCAAGCAAATTGCTTCGGGTCGTTTTGGAGTGACAGCTGCTTATTTAGCTAGCGCGAAGGAGATCGAAATTAAGATGGCCCAGGGAGCCAAGCCTGGTGAAGGGGGGCAACTTCCCGGTCATAAGGTCAGTGCTTACATCGCACGACTTCGGCATGCCGTTCCGGGAGTAACTCTTATTTCGCCTCCGCCGCACCACGATATTTATTCCATCGAAGACCTTGCCCAACTGATCTATGATCTGAAGCAAGTCAATCCCCGGGCCCGCGTGTGCGTAAAATTAGTTGCCGAAGCTGGGGTAGGAACCATTGCTGCGGGTGTCGCTAAGGCCCATGCGGATATTATTCTTATTAGTGGTCACGAAGGAGGTACGGGAGCCTCACCCCTAAGTTCTATTAAAAATGCAGGTGGTCCTTGGGAATTAGGAGTGGCAGAAGCTCATCAAGTTTTGATGTTAAATGGTCTGCGCAACCGGGTTACGCTTCGGACGGATGGAGGCATGCGTACAGGTGAAGATATTGTTTATGCAACGCTGCTTGGAGCGGAAGAATTTAATTTCGGTACCGCTGCGTTAATCGCGATGGGCTGCGTGTATGTGCGGCAGTGTCACTTAAATACCTGCCCTGTAGGCGTGGCTACTTTAGATGACCGCTTGCGTGGTAAGTTTAAAGGAAAACCGGAAAATGTAGTTCTCTTCTTTAATGCTGTTGCCGAAGAAGTACGGCGGATTATGGCAACATTGGGATTTTGCACCATTGAAGAAATGGTGGGGCATGTGGAGTGTCTGCGGCAAAGACGGGTTCCGGATCATCCTAAAGCAAATACGCTCGATCTGAGCAGGCTATTAGTCGATGTGGCGAAGGACGATCCTACAGCGGTCCGTCATGCGACACGCTTTCGTAATGATGCTCCTGAAGATCGTACCTTAGATGACATTGTCATGCAGGACGCCAAGGACGCTATTAACGATGCAAAACCGATTAGCTTGTCTTACCCTGTGCATAATACCAATCGTTCCGTGGGTACTCAAATCTCCGGAGAAATTGGATATCAATATGGTGAAGAGGGGCTTCCGGAAGGCACTATTGAGCTGAAGCTTTTGGGAACTACGGGACAAAGTCTGGGAGCTTTTCTCGCTTCAGGCGTGCGGTTGGTGGTGACCGGCGAATGTAACGATTACGTGGGCAAAAGCATGAGCGGCGGAGAAATTATCGTCAAGCCTTTGGAGTGCCGTAACTTTGTGGCTAAGGATTGTATGATTATTGGTAATACCGTCCTCTACGGGGCTACCGGAGGGCGTCTCTTCGCAAGTGGACGAGCAGGCGAGCGCTTCTGCGTACGTAATTCAGGTGCAACAGCGGTGGTGGAAGGAGTGGGAGATCATGGCTGTGAATACATGACTAATGGGACAGTGGTCATTTTAGGAAATACGGGTCGCAATTTCGGAGCTGGTATGACAGGCGGTGTTGCCTACGTACTCGATCTCGAGGATAAATTTTGTAGCCGCTGTAATCTACAACTTGTGACTCCTGAGCGACTCAGTGAAACCGCCGATATCGAAGCCCTCCAAACTTTAATAAAGTATCATCTTAAAGTGACAAATAGTGATTTCGCCAAGGAAATACTGCAAGATTGGTCCACAATGATGGGTAAATTTTGGAAGATACGTTCCACAGTTCCCTCTGCGAAACCTATGAAAACTGAGGGAGAGGCGGAGGCGAACGATGCCGTGATCAATGAAAATATCACAGCCTCTAAGGCTTAAGCTCTTTATTTTGGGCTGCTAAGATTAGCGACAGGATCATGGGATGGCATCAGTCCATGAAGAATTTCAAGACCGTTTTTTCGGTTGAAAGTATTTAATTTTTCCAGAATGCCACGCCGTCCTTTTTGGAGCAATCTGAGATAAGGGACGCGACTGAAATAGTGCTTTGCTGTAGTATGGTTATTGAGACAGGTTTTGATTCTTTGGCAATTATTTGCTAAAAGATCTTTGGCTGACGCCAGAACTGTCAGATTGCATGATTTTTGAAATACCACCCGAATGATTTCCGTATCTTGGGAAGTATAACTATTCACAACAGAGAATCCGCATTTTATACCAATAAATTCCAATGTAAGGATGTTAAAATTGTAAATGTGAGCGAAATGGAATCTATTTTTTGGAGTGACACACGTGGCTTCGACGTTGGGTACTTCCACAATGAGAAATCCTTCGGGACGCATCCATCGATGGACTTGTTGCAAGAGGGTCACGGGATGCAAAATATGCTCCAAAACATGGAACATAGTGATCAAATGAAATGATTCCGGTGGATAGGAGGCCGTTGCAAATGAACCTAGATGGATATTGAGTCTTAATTTGTCTCGAGAATAAGCACCATACCCATCGTTAGGTTCAATTCCGGCCGCATGATATCCATGTGTGTTTAACAGATAACACAATTCTCCTGAACCGGAGCCCACATCGAGGATGCGGCTATTTGGGGATAGCCAGGGCGTGAGGCGATTGATGCGTTCGAGGGCGATGCGGCCAGCCCTGTAAATATGCTTGGGTTTAGGCAGATAGGTATGTTTGTAGTCGAGACGGTAGTTTTTCTTGTAATAAAGAGTAATTTCTTGATCCGTAGGAAGAGGGTCATGATGGACCAGTCCACAACCCTGGCAGGCAATTGTCCGTAAATAGTTTCCTTTTCGATCCCGAATGGAAAGTAAGCTCTTTTTTTTATCCTCGCACAGACAACATTCCCGCATAGAATTTTTATCTTTCTAAAACAAGAATTGGCTGGCGTCTTTTTTTAAAAATTAGAGAAATGTACGTATACAAACAGCTTGTTTTTTATCAAAAAGCTATAAGCATGTCTTTACTAAGATAGTTAACTAGTTTGTTATCAGTGTGATAATGGGATGAGATGGAAAGACGGTGATTTAGGAGCAAGAGCGAAGAGCTCTCATTTTGAAGGAACGACGAGCCCTAGGGTACCAAAATGGATGGAATCAAATATAGCCGTCCTGGTTCTAGGGCACGAAAACCCTGCGGCAATTCGATACGGATTTGCGGAACAGTCGATTCGCTTAATAAATGAAAGAATCTTGAGAATGAAAATTGCGCTTTATAATTGACAATGGAAGCATTTTTGGCCCCGCTCAGTTCTTTGGCTTTGTTATAGGCGTCTTCAATATAGCCCAGGCCGTCTACCAGTTTATCGCGATAGGCATCTTCTCCGCTGAGAACTCTTCCATCCGCCACACCATTGCGCAAAGTTTCGGGATCTAAGTGTCTGGAGGTAGCTACAACATGTAGAAACCGATCATAGGTTTGCATGACTAGCTGTTGAACATAATTTTTTTCTTCCGGGGTCATTTCCCGAGCGGGATTCAGCATGTCCTTGAATTTTCCGCTCTTAAATATCACGGCTTGCAAGCCGATTTTTCCTAAAAGATCTCGGTAATTAAGAGTGGAAATAATTACGCCGATGCTTCCTGTGAAAGTAGTGGGGCTGCACATAATCCAGGAAGCTCCACAAGCGGCATAATAGGCGCCCGAAGCCCCCATGGAATTCATGTAATAGATCACCGGCTTTTTCTTTGCGAGAGTTTGCAAAGAGTGATAAATGGCATCAGAAGCGGTCACCTCTCCACCCGGAGAATCCACGGAGACTACTACCGCTTTGACATCGGGATCGGCACCTGCTTGTAAAAAGGCTTCTTTGAGGTCCTCCACCATGGAATTCCCCAGAGGGTTGGTTTGAGAAAAACCAATGGTACCCGTGAGAGGAATGACGACGATTTTGGAGTTCTTTGAACCGGGGAAGAGGACCACCTCGTCATAAGGTGATTCCGGCAAGAGAATCTTTGTTCCTTTATAGGTCAGGAGTACAATGAACAAAAGATTAAAAAAAACGCTGAGACAAAGTAATAAAAATAAAACAATGCCTAGAAATCCTCCTTTTTTCATGATCAAGCGCTAATATGGGAGAAGTAGAGCTGTTGCACAAGAAGCGATTGCTGGTCAATATGAGTGATCAATTTCCGCTTTTTCCCCGCTGATAACTGTGAGGTTGAGAACAGAGAATTAAAATGAAGTTGAGCGAAATCAAGAGACTCCTTGGCGAGCTTTCCATAGAACCTTCAAAGAGCCTGGGGCAAAATTTCTTACACGATCAAAATCTTGCTCGCTGGATGGTATCCGTGTTGGAACCCTCTCCGGCAGATCATTTCGTAGAACTTGGGCCCGGTCTTGGAGCGCTCACGGAATATTTGGTGGAATTCGAAAACAGATTGACCGTGGTGGAAAAAGACGGTCGGTTGGCCGCTTTATTAACCGCTCGTTTGGGAGATCGAATACAAGTGATGCACGCGGATGCGGCACGCATTGATTTACGGGAATTATATGGTTGGGGCCCGGTAAAGGTCATTGGCAATTTGCCTTACTATATGACTTCACCCATTCTTGCTTTGTTTTTAGGAAAACTTTCACCGGCAATGCGGCTGATCTTTACTGTACAGAAAGAGCTGGCGCACCGATTGGTTGCCGTTCCTCGTACGAAAGACTACGGGGCGATGACTGTTTGCATTCAACGTCGTTGGAAAATTCATATTCTCCGTACGCTTCCGCCCACTGTTTTTTATCCGCAGCCTAAGGTGGATTCTGCTGTGATCCTAATTACCCCTCGGGAATCCGCAGAAATACTTCCCTGCAATGAGGTCTTATTTGAAAAGTTAGTACGACGAGGATTTTCTGAACGCCGAAAACAATTGCGCAAATTACTGGGCGATACAGGTGGTGTGTGGGAAAAGTTTGCTGAAGCAAAAGGGCTTTCTCCTCTGGTCCGTGCTGAAGAGTTGTCTGTGCGGGACTATGCGGAGCTGACTTCTCAGCTCGATCCCTCCCATTTCCAGAAACCGCAAAGCGCTGAGGAAACTTTTGATGTGGTCGATTCCCATGATCAGATAGTGAGGCAGGCTAGCCGTTCGGAAGTTCACAGCAAAAATCTTCTCCATCGAGCCGTCCATATTTTAATACAAAACAAAGCTGGGGAATGGTTCCTACAAAAAAGGTCGATTGGGAAAGATCAGAACGCCGGAAAATGGGATTCCAGTGCCGCAGGCCATTTGGAAGCGGGAGAAGATTATGAAACTGCGGCCCGCCGCGAGTTGCTAGAGGAGTTGGGGATCCATTGCGAGGTGCGCGGGGCAGGACGCTTACAGCCCTCCATAACGACTCATTGGGAATTTATTGAGATTTTTTATGCCCGGCACGAGGGTCCCTTTTCCCTGGCGCCTTTAGAACTTGATGCGGGAGCTTTCTTTAAAGAAGAAACCATCCGTCGGTGGATCCAAAAAGAACCGGAAGCGTTCAGTCCCGTTTTTCTAAAATGCTTTGAGTGCCTCAGCCGTGATGCCATTTCATTGTAGAATGCTCTATGTCATGATGAAATGATTTTAGATGAGGGCGTGATGTGACGCAAAAAAGGGAAACCTTGTAGGCTAAAATGGTTTTTTTGCTCCTTCGTTTGCGCGAACATGTCGAAGAAGCGTGGTGCTTGATGTACGATCCTGAGGTCCCCTTTACCCATCACATTGCCGGGCAAGCCATGCGCATGCCCAAGGTAAAACAGAAAATTCCCGGCTGCTTTCGCAGCACAAACAGCGCCGACATATTCTGTATCATCCGCTATATGTATCCACAAGAGGCCCATCTCATCGAGGTCCTCACTAAAACCTTCTTCGGTTTCGCTCCTCATCCCTCTGATCTTCAGTGATTTCTCTCCGATGAGGGGTTGAGTAGATACTTTTATTCCTTTGAAAAAGAGGGAAAGATATTGTCTCGAGCTCGGTCTCGTGAGTATGAGTTTACAGTGAAGGTGGAAATCATAAAGAAACTGAGTTGCCTAATAGACCGGAAAGGGAGAGCAAAAGATCCCTGTCCTGTGAAGATGGCAAAATGGCGTCTTTCCACTCTGATTTTTTGGTTTAGCATTTTGTTGGGGAGCTTCAATTCCGTGTGGGCATCCTCCGACCAGGTATACAAAATACCGAACGCTTTTGATCCTCATTCAGTTCCGGCGCATGACATTCACGCGCTTTCCATGCTTGTTCTCGCAATTTGTGCGGCCATTTTTTTGGTGGTTACCGTGGTTTTGGTCTATGTGGTGGTGCGCTATCGACATCGTGCGACGGATGATGGTCAGGAGCCTCAGCAGATCTACGGGAGCTCCCAAATCGAATTAGCGTGGACCGTCATTCCGATCTTAATCACTATTGTATTGATTTTGGTGACGGCTCGGACGATTGGGGATATTCAGGATAAGGAATTGCCCAAGGATGCGTTGCAAATCAAAATTATAGGGCATCAATGGTGGTGGGAAGTGCGTTATCCTCAGTATGGGTTTGTGACGGCAAACGAAATTCACGTTCCCGTGAGTTCTTCCTCACACCGTCTTCCTACGCGGATCATTTTGGAATCCAGTGATGTATTGCACAGTTTTTGGGTGCCGCAGCTGGCGGGTAAAACCCAGTTGGTGCCTAACAAAACAAATTTCACCTGGATTGAGCCTTTGCAGACAGGCACTTACTTAGGTAACTGTGCTCAATATTGCGGAACCCAGCATGCATTTATGTTATTGCGTGTGGTGGTTCACACGCCGGAAGATTTTCAACGATGGGTGGCGAATCAAAAAAGACCGGCAGCCTCTTTGACTTCCGTTGCTTTCGAAAGCAATTCCGCCGATATCGCACAGCAGCAAACTATCAATGGGGCGCCACAGCTTGCTGTAAAAAAGACACAGCTTGCTGTGTTGGCAGCTGAAGGGCAAAAGATTTTTCAGTCAGTAGCCTGTGTGAATTGTCATCGGATCGCGGGAACTTCCGCACAGGGGATATTCGGCCCGGATTTGACACATCTGATGTCCCGCAAAACGATTGGAGCGGGTGTGGCGGAGAATACACACCCCAATCTTTGGCAGTGGGTCCGTAATCCTCAAGTTTTGAAAGTAGGCTGTCTCATGCCAGATATGCAGCTTACGCACCGTCAGGTGGATGAGATCGTTGCCTATTTGGAGACTCTGCGATAGAAGGAAACATATTTTATTATGGCAAACGGAATCAATATTACGACTGATGCGGAAGTGGTTCCCGCAAGGCCAGGGGAAGAGAAAGGGGTATTGACCTCTCTGATCCAAGAGCTTGTTTACACTGTCGACCACAAGAAACTGGGTATGATGTACATGGGTTCAGGGCTGATATTCTTTGTAATCGCCGGTTTGATGGCGGCAGCCATTAGGCTTCAGTTAGCCGTGCCTAACAATCACGTTCTGGATCCGGATACCTTCAACCGTTTTTTTACCATGCACGGTACGGCAATGGTATTTTTAGTGGGAATGCCGTTGATCCTGGGTCTTGCGAACTATTTTGTGCCTATCATGGTGGGTGCAAGGGATATGGCATTCCCGCGTCTCAACGCATTTGGATTTTGGATGTTTCTTTTCAGCGGGATCTTACTTTACTTCAGTTATTTGGGGGGAGATGGTCTCTATGGAGCCGGTTCCGCTCCGGATGTGGGATGGTTTGCCTACTCTCCTTTGACAGCTAAAGCCTTTTCCCGAGGACACAGCACGGATTATTGGACTCTTTCTTTGTTAGTCGGCGGTATCGGCAGTATTTCCACGGCTATTAACTTGATTGTGACTATCTTTTGTTTGCGGTGCAAGGGAATGACCCTCAATCGGATGCCGTTGTTTGTGTGGCTGAACATAGTCGTTGCTTTTCTGATTATCATCGCAATGCCACCGCTTTCCGCCTGCCAGATCATGCTTTGTTTGGATCGCTACCTAGGGGCTAAGTTTTTTGACACCCAAGCGGGCGGTTCGGCTGTTCTTTGGCAGCACTTTTTTTGGATTTTTGGTCATCCGGAAGTTTACATTTTAATTCTTCCCGCATTTGCTATTGCCTCGGAAGTCATTCCGGTGTTTTCGCGGAAACCGATTTTCGGATATCCGATGATGGTCGCTGCGAGCGTGATGATTGCCTTTATTAGTTTAGGCGTCTGGGCTCACCATATGTTTACGGTTGGCCTTACCTCCGTGAGCAATACGTTTTTTGCAACCTCCACGTTTATCATTGCCATTCCCACTGGGATTAAAATTTTCAATTGGTTGGGAACTATGTATGGCGGGAAGCTGCGGATGGAGTTGCCGATGCTCTTTTCCATTGCGTTTCTTTTTCAATTTTTAATCGCTGGTTTGACTGGGGTGATGCTTGCAACCACGCCATTTGACTGGCAGTTGAACGACTCATATTTTGTAGTCGCGCACTTCCATTATGTCCTTGTTGGGTCCTTAATCTTCACTGTTTTTAGCGCCTTTTATTATTGGTATCCGAAGATGATCGGAAGGATGTTGGATAATCGGCTAGGGCACTGGCATTTTTGGATGTTTCTCATTGGATTCCATCTCACCTTTCTTCCGCAACATGTCGCGGGTATTTTGGGAATGCCGCGACGTATTTACAGTTATCCTGCGGATCGTGGCTGGGAGATCTGGAATATGGCTTCCAGTATTGGTGTGATTTTCCAAGGCCTGGGAGTTCTGTTTTTCCTTATCAACCTCATTTATTCTTATTATAAGGGAAAGAAGGCGGGGGATGATCCTTGGGACGCATGGACACTGGAGTGGGCAACTACTTCGCCGCCGGCGGAATATAACTTTGAACACACTCCGGAGGTACGCAGTGCGCGTCCGCTGTGGGACTTAAAACATCCGGAAGATCCGGATTGGAAACACCAATGATGCTTTGCCCACATTTTTCTTTGATCCATGAATGACTTTAAATCCGAAGCAATTGCTTCGACGGCCACTCCTGAATGGAAACTGCCTTCCACTCGAAAAGTGGGCATGATTTCTTTGATCGTCACGGAAACCGCCCTGTTCTCGATTTTTGTCGTGGCTTATGTATTTTACATTGGCAAGAGTTTAAATCCGCCCTTTCCGCGTCAAATTCTTGAATGGCCGATTTTTGCTTCCGTTGCCTTGTTA
>JAHFTB010000037.1 GCA_023269545.1 Verrucomicrobiota bacterium
TATAGCAATTGCAAAAAAAACTGTACTGAATTTGCTGCAAATCACAAAAAAAGAAAAAGATCTTAAACGAGTGAGTTTAAAATGTATGCGAAAAATCTCCGGATGGGATCATGATTTCTTCGATCAGGTTATTATGGCTCGTTTTTAATGAGGCAGCCCTGGGGGGAAGGGCTCTTTTTGGGGGGGGACTCTTTTTTTAGGGGAAAGACTCTTTTTGTAAGAAGGACTCTTTTCTTAAGGTCTTTCTTCAGATTGTATAGCTGTGGAAGATCCATCGGGATTTACCATAAACATCCTCCCCTCCTCGCTAACAAAATAGAAGATACCCAAATGAGGGATCAGCTTGCCTTTTTTTCCGTCCGCAACATTCCGAAGAGTTGCTGAATCGAAGGGGTTTTCGAGCCGCTTCCCTTCGGTGGAAATAACAAAAGTAAGGGCCGAAGATTTTACGGGCATTCCAGGAACATCACAAATCTTAGCCCCCTGAGGCAATTGGAGCAATAAGCGCCAGCCTCCGGAGGATTTATCCTGCCTGGAAACCGGGCTTTCGTTAAAAAAGCATTTCTCTCTCCCCTCAGTTCTTGAGGGCAATTCGCAGCTTTTTTTAGGTTGTGGGATCTCCCAGCTCGCTACCACCTTAAAATCGTCCCTCGGAGCGCCTGCCTCCGTGCCGAGTGGTTTGGAATCATCAAAATTGATCCAGGTCGTTTCTCCCCACATTCCTTTTATAACAAAGGAATTTGCTAACAGACTGATGGGTATGACGCGTCTGTGTTCAAAACTGATCAGGAATCGCCGCGGCCTCCTACCCGTTCCTTGAACCCTGAGCCATTGTGCTATCTTCGGTGTGGGCAAATTCGAGGTCCTGGTTTCCAAAAATAATGCATCCCGCATTGCCAATTGAAAATCGAGCTGTGGTGTTTCACGAAAAAAAAGGTGGTTGAAATTTCTGAGTTGATCGCTATTGAGGCCTCCCACCGCTTCCAGCCAAAGCGCACCCTCTTTAAAAACATACGAAAAACTCAGCTCACTTTTGGATGAGGTGGAGGGGACTCGCAGTCGAAAGGAATTGTCATTTTGAGAAAATCCTTCCACTCGGCTTTCACTATTAGCAAAAGTCAATTGATAACGTGGTTCCAATACCTGATTGGTTAAACGATCCGTACGCCATAATAATTGCGTTATAGAATTAAAAAATACGGAATGCGTTTCTGTAACGCCAACTAATTTAGTGCCTATCCAGGGTGCTAATATTTGATTTCCTTCCAGTAATGCCGATTTTGGTGTGGGATAATTCTCTGCCGGAGCAATGATTCGAAAATTCTTCGCATCATAAGCAGTATGGATCGACAATATTTCCGCCATTTTTAACTGATGCTGATAAATAGCTTCTTCTCTTACATTTGCCTTCGGAGCCGCAGGGAGCTCTCCTTGAATTAAGGAGACCACTTCTTCTGTTCGCCCTTGGGAGGCCATCTTTCTGAGATAAGTTTCGACCTCCAAAGAGGTATCCGTTCTGAGATCCAGGGTGCGGATCCGGCTCTTTGCGGCATTTATATTCCAGCTAGCTATTGTTCCCTCTACGCTGATTTTTGAATTCGGATGCAAACCGGAAATATCAATTCGGATCGGATTTTTATTGCGATCCTTCAAAACTAAGATCTCCTGATCAATCAGGACCTCTTCATTTTCCAACACCTTTGCACCCGGTACTTGAAGAAAATAGGATGCGGGGCCAGCTGATAGATCATCTTGTATTTTTAATTTAATTCCAGCATGTAAGCCGCTGAAACTATAATTCCCTCCTCCGCCTACCGCCTGATAGCTCATGTTTTCGTTGACTTCAGGAGGAAATAAAATTCCGCGCGATCGCTTATCTAAAACCAAATTCATCGTCAACGGGCGATAAACCAATCCTCTCTTTGATGTGAATCCCGCGCCGAGGGTTTTATTAGAATTCCATGCGACGAAAGCTCCTGTCCTTTGAAGAATTTTTACCAGCGCATCTTCTTGAGAGCTTATTTTTGGCGCTATATTCACATAGTCATAATCGATGTGAATATGAGGTGTGCCGGGAACAAGAGTCCACGCTGTACTTACATCCAAGGAAGTTTCCTGAGCGGCTCCCAATACCTCTCGCAGACCAAATCGCTGCCAGTCGTGATTTTCGAAATTATAGATCAAGTGGGGGGCATACCATCCGGAATATTGACTTTTTGCCATCTGTTGACTGCCAAAAGTTACCTTTCCGGATTTAAAATCTAATTTAGTGATCACAGCCGCAGGATTTGGAACGAGTAATCCATTTCTGTTTTCCATGCCGCCCGCCTCATAAGCCTTCTGAGCTTCCTTGCAATACTCTAATAAAGAATGTAACTTGATATTATTTCGCATAATTTGCCTCGCCAATTCGGAAAATCCAAAACCCAATCCCGCCAATGGAACTGCTAAGGATCCGAATGCCCCGGCGGTACCGGCTGCCGCCGCCGGCATCATCCAATTCACCATCGTGGTGCCACCTTGCAAGAGCAGGGTGGCACTATTGAAAGCTAATCCTATCTCGATTCCCAGACGCTTTACAGGATCTTTGGTCTGAGTCCACTCATAAATATCCAGTGCGAGAGTTCCTGCCATAAACGCGGTATTAGCAGTATGAAAAATATTCCCGAGTGTTTGCAATGAACGTTCCATTGCTCCGCCAGGTACTAGTATTTGATGGAGGGTCTTTCCTAATTCGACTCCATCTCCGGCGACGGCTGCTGCCATTCCTCCTAAGTTCCAATAAACACTGAGTGTAGACGACGAAATACGTCGATCTTGCGTATTCAGATATCCTAACAATGCCATGGAAAAAAAGGCGCCATTCATGCTGTTCACTTCTCCTCCCTCACCAAGCTTCACAATTAAATCTCCCCGTGCATTAATATCCAAATACGATTTCAAATATTCATAACCAATAGAAAGTGTTGCTTGTGCTGCCTGAATATCCTTTATTTTTTCCGAAGTGATTTCAACATTTTGGCTGCTTCCATCCGGAACATGGATTACAGGGAGGAAGTATCTGCCGTTTTCTCCTTTCAATTGATCCCAAAGCGCTACCTGCGCTCCCGATTTATTAGAAAGGAGAGCCGCCTTTGCTTCCGATTGCTTTCCAAGATGATTCAGGGTCTCCATGGCTGCATAGACCTTTTGCTTCGCCTCGGTTTGCTCTTGCAGCTGCCGAGCATAATGAAAGGGTCCTGCGGAAAGTTTGGGATTTTCAGGTAAGGAAACTATTTGATCCGAGGTGGGACGGTATCGTAGAATTTCTAACACCCCCGTGGGCAGGAGTTTAATTTGCCATTTTTTTACAGGACTATTGTTTTCCCAATAGAGTCGCCTTCCAGGAGAGGAATTCAATTCGATGGAAAGAGGACTTTCGGATAGCGTAATTTCCTCCACCATACAGTCTCCATTTCCGGCAAGTTGAGTTTGGAGTGCTATGCCAAATTCCAAGGCAGTCGAGCACGCTAATATACTGAGATGGCCGATTTCCGTAACCTTGCCCATGAGTTTGGAAAATGCCTGAGCAGCCCGATCATAGCTCATGTGGCCTATTTGGGCATTTTTACCGTGGCCTAAAAGTTCCACCTTTTGATATTTTCCGTTCAGCGGAGTTTTGAGTACGCGCCAATTCTCTTTCCAACCATCTTCTTGAATAGTGGGATCAAATTTCCACTGTCCCTCGTTTTCTTTTTCATTGATAGCATAGACCTCCACCTCCGGATGTTTTTCCCGAAGAGCCTTGACTGCGGCTTGAAACTCGGTGGGGGCATTAGTTTTCAAGACAATTTCCGGAACTATTAACACTATAGCTCGTCGCTCAGCTTTCCCCACACTGAGGGCAGGTGCCTGAGAGAGCACGTCCCATTCTTCCATATCCGCAAATGGCACCGGCTGGATCACCGCTTGATTTCGTTCCATCTTCACCAAAAATCGTAACATAGGAGAATGGTGCTCTACCTCTCCGCTTTGAGAATTCGTTACCCAAGTTCGACCTAAGACATCTATCTCTACCGGACCATCATAACTTTTAAGAGATTCCGCAGAAACGTTTTCTTTTTGAAGGTTTTCTAATAATTGGGTGGAAAATTTGCGTATTCCACTATTTTCACCAACCGTACTCACGATTTCTTCAGTCTCCGTAGACCAGCCCACCACTTTGATGCGTGCGAGAGAGTGACGTGGTCTTCCGAGTATCCAGTCCAGCCAGGAGGAAGAGGAAATATTCTCTCTTGTTTCGGCCAATTTCTTTATCATAAGAGTCAGGTCCCTGGCGGATTTTCCTCCCAAGGTCATTTGCTGATTGCGAAATGTGCCCACTAGAATTACACGCGCTCGAACTCCCCATTCTTCAGAGGTTAATCCAGAAAACGTCGAGCCGTCTTGCCGAGAAAAATCATTATTTCCTACCACTAATAATGTGGAGTGAGGGTGACGATTATTAAGATAACGGACGGCCCTTCTGCTGTTTACACTATCATCCAACTGAAGTATAATTTGTTTATCATACTTTTTTGAAGGTTGAAATAAATTACTGCGTTGAGGTATAGCTTGTGCTCGCCATGAAGAATGAAGCTCTTCCGGAGTTTCGAATTGTAAAAGACGGGGAACGACAAATAAAGGCCGGGAGTAGAAAATCCCGGAAGGGGGAAGATAGGATTTAAATTTTTCCAAAAGAGTTTGATTGACTATTCCATTTAAAGGACCTGTTACAGCTTGAGCTAAGACTATGGGGCCTGTAATTTTCCCTGTTGCTGCCGCACCTATTTGAAGTCCGTCCAAACGATAGTAAGCACCATATCGTTCCTTCAGCTGGGAATTATTATTCATGTCACGAGGAATACTCAGGTCCCAAAAAAGCCCCCCTCGCCGTAATTCTTCATATCGTTCTTGCACCAGCTGTACATAACGCGGAAAAGCCATAGCACCTTTCTTTCCATGGAGAACACTATTGTCATAACCTAAAGAAGAAGGTCTTTGTTGCATGGCTAAACCAGCAGGTAAAATCTTGGGCTGCTCCACGGGTTTAAAGAAACGACAGATATCGACGGTGCTACCTTGCGCATATTTTTCCGGTGTTGCTTTTACTTGTTTAATATAGTTCGCCACCTGGTCTGTAATTTCCGGGATTTCTTTTCCCCATTCATGAAGTTTGTGAAAAACAGCTTCATTGGCCAGTGAAGCGATACTCGGATCCTTACTGGCGATGAAATTATGGACCGATTGGATCTTGGCTGCCTGCATGATAAGTGTCCAAGTATTTAAAGAATTACCAGCAAGTTTTGCGTTGATTTCAGTTTCAATGGCATGAGTATCAAAAATATTGTCTTCTAATAGAGGACTGAGATCCGCGTCGATATAGGTTCCTCCATAATGAGATAATAAAACGGCGCGACCCATATCAGATGCCGATGCAAGGTTTCCTCTTAGCCATATTTCCTGTAGATAGTATTCCTGCAGCGGATGCGTGTCATGAATGAGAGTGTCGAGGTGAAGTAGTTTCAAACGATCTTTCCCATGTTTTTGATCCATATCATCTTTAAATTCAGAAAAAGAACGTTTTGCCTTATTTAATTCTTCATTTAAAAACGCCTCATTTCCTCCCAGTCTCCAGACCATAAAATCAATAGCACGATGGTTAAATGCTTCTGCGGTTTTTGCTAAACGAATGTACGCATAGGCTTCATTTTGTAATTTTAATACTGTTTGTTGATAGTGTTTATCCCGAGAAGGGCCTATTGGGAGTCCACTCACATCCGCCTGTGCCATGCGATAGAGATATGTTTTTAACAAATACGCCATATATCCCCGAGGATCGTAACTTAAATAGAAAGACAGAGGAGGGCGCTGATTTGTGCCTGTTGTAGGAAGAGGATTTATTTTTAGAAAAATTCCAATGTTACTTTTGATTTTTTCCGACAACAATCCGGTCCAAATAAAATGGATATTAGGTTCAATGGTTTGTTTCATCCGATCGAACTCCCCTTGAATTTGTTGCTGTAATGTTTGTAGAGTCCCTGAGGGAGGGAGGGAGGTCTGAAAATAGCGTGTGATTTCTAAGAGTAACCCACCGGCTAAGCGACGATCGCTATTATTAAGATTCGGATATAATTTTAAAATGTCTTTTATATCCTGAAGTACAGATGACTGCGGCTGCAAAAAATTATATTTTTTCTCTTGTATCAGGGCTTCGTGTAAATAAGCAGCCGTCATTAAAGGAGAAATATTTTGGCTCTCTGGTGCCACCCTTTTTACTCTTCTTCGGATCAGTTTTTCTAACTGGGAGGATACTTGGAGAGAATATGTTTCGTCATTTTCCACAGGGGGAATAGGTAGTATTTTTTGGGGGGCTGTGGGGGAGGAATTAGGAAAGGATAAGACGGTTTCTGAGCTAGAGACTGGGAAATTACTGATTGCCATGGAGGAGGGAAGTGAGCCTGCTTGTAGGACACAACTAAATGAATGAAAAGTATTTGTTGAGCAGCACTGCAGCAAATACCTCTGCTTGATAAGGCGCTCTCTCGACTTCCGATGATAAAAACGGAAAATTATAAATTCGGACGGCGAGTGAAAAGCACGCACTTTATCCGGATCCAAATGCAATCCGGTTAATTAAACTATATAAGTTGAGTGGTTGAGATCTCAATATTCATAATAACGAAGGGAAACAAGCATTTGAAGTAGTCCCTGGGTGGTATCCGGTAGGAAATGAAATGAAGGAGTTATTGACTCCTCGTACGCGGAGAACAATTTTTTGAAAATTACTCAATTCACCGATTCAATTTATTCCCTTCGTTTCTAGAAGGCACATCCTAAAAAAGCTGCGAATGACCCCAGGAACTAGCGGATCAATCATCAAGTACCGCGCGAAACTACCCCTCCTTGCGAACTAATGAAGGCCCAGTTCCCTGGCAGGCTATATGTTGCATTTTTGTATATGCATGTCTTTCCGGTTTTTGATTTATTTGGCTTCTGTCAAACGAATCACAATAATGGGAGTGCCTATACTTTAGGAACGGTAATTCCGCGTTGCTTCATATACTTGCCGTCGCGATCTGCATAACTAATCTCACAGGGTTCGTGGGCAAGGAAAAACACGACTTGAGCGAGCCCTTCATGGGCGTAGATCCGAGCGGGTAGCGGGGTGGTGTTGGAAATTTCCAGGGTCACATGACCTTCCCATTCGGGTTCAAATGGAGTCACATTGACAATGATTCCACAGCGTGCATATGTAGACTTTCCCACACAAACCGTGAGGACGTCCCGAGGAATGCGAAAGTATTCGACACTTCTGGCTAAGGCAAAAGAATTGGGTGGCACGATGCAAATGTCGGTATCGACGTGAACAAAAGAACGGTCGTCAAAATTCTTAGGATCTACGAGGGTATTGAAGACATTGGTGAAAACTTTGAACTCGTTCGAAACGCGCAAGTCGTAGCCGTAGCTGGAAAGTCCGTAACTAATCACGCGTCCCCCGTCCTCGCGAGTCCGTATTTGACCGTTTACAAACGGCTCGATCATAGCTTGCTCGAGAGCCATCCGGCGAATCCATTTATCTGAACAAACTGACATGGATCTGCAGTCTCCCAGGAAAATAAAGACTGTCAAATGAGTTCGTGTCTACGAACTACGAACCACGAACCACGAACTATTAAGGCAAACAAAGTGAGTACGCTGATAGCGATGGCTATTCCCCAGCCTCGTGGCCAGTAACTGAGTTCCAGCAGATGGCGCCCGGCGCTCAAAGGAATCGCCCGAAGTGCATAATCTGCCGGAAGCACTTGGTACTTTTGCTGCACACTCCCAGGCAAGGCCCGTGCTTGCCAATCGGCTGACCATGCATCGGTATTGACTAAGAGGGTGGGCCGATCTGTGTCTACTTGAAGTTGCCAACAGTGGTTAGACTGCTTCAATACGGTGACGGTGCCTTGTGGTGGGGAACCGGAGGGCGGAGGATGCGGACTTTCTTCTAAAACCACCTGATTCCGCAGATCTGCAATATCCATGGCGGCGAAGATGGCCGTGCGGTCGGAAGTTGCCAAGGAACCGGGCTTTCTTAAGGAAAGCATTTCTTTAGCCCATTCAATTTTCGAGGGCCATTCGCGACTTTTTTTGGTTTTGGGTATTACGATGGCACTACCGGAAAGAAAAAATCGTGGAAAGTCGGATTTGAGATCGGACTGCTCGACGCCTTTTTCGGAAAGAAAGAATACTTTTTTACAGCGAAGAAGTTCCAGAATTTTGCTGGGTCGGTTGAAAGCAATGTACTGAGTGACTCGGTCCGGATCCATCCCCTGGGAGTGGGCCAGGAGCTGGGCATAGCGCTTCAAAACAGAAGGATCATACCCCCAGATTCCTTCGTTTTGTAAAAGAAGGGAAGAGTCCGGATTGAGCAGATTCAGGACTCGGGAATCCGCAGGCAGCTGCGCCGTTGCTTCGGCGACGCCAGGATAAAGAAGGTTACGGAGCGGGAAAGTCTCTACCGAATTGTGAGCGAAAATCGCGATTTCCACAATGGCTCCTATTCCGATTAACCAAAGCACCTCCGGCCATCGTCTGATGGCGCCCATCGCGACTCCAAACAGAGCGAGGATTCCTCCTCCGATGACTAATGTGTGCGCGGTTCCTTGCTTTGCCATTGCCATTGAGTCAACGGAAGCAAATATCGATTTTGGGAGATAGGATTCCCCGGACAGGAATATTTGATTCCAGCCCCATTGCCACCAGCTATCCGAAGGGGGGCCTCCGGAGGCCAGCACCAGACCAGCAATAATAAAGCATGCTCCGAGTACGAGAGAGGCAATTCCCCAACTGAGACGAGGCTTTTCTCCCTGAAGCAGGCGATCAAAACCTTGAGCCGCTAAAAGAGCGACAAAGAGAGCGGCGAAAAACAGAAATTTTGAAGTTCCTCGAAAGGAATTATAAAGCGGCATGATGTGGAACATCACATCGTAGAGTGGAGTATGGCGCCCGAGCGCTAACAATAGAGCCAGTCCTAATAAGATCAATGGACGCCATGTCCGACGTAATTTTGTTGCCCCAAATATTGCGAGCAGCAATATTCCCACCCCCATATACGCTTCGATTTCCCATAGATAACAGCGTCCCCAATATGACTGAGAGCGTATGTCTCCAAAAAACCAGGGGGATATTAGGGTCAATAAATTTTCCGGTGGAAAAGAAAATGTCGATGCGAAGGCATAATCCGTGCCGCTAGTGCGTGAAGTTTCTGCGGCAGCGCGTATGTCTGGCCAAAGCTGTGCAGCGCTCAATAAAGCAGCTAGAAAATAAATACACAAAAATCCACCGGCTGCCACGAGAGGACGTGGGAGGCCTACTCCCTGCACAAAAGCATATGGAACTGCTAGGATTGCGGTATAGTAGACATATTGCGGATGACCGGCGGTGATCTGTAACGCCACAATCAGCGAGGCCAGGAGAATCCACTTGCTGTGTCGTTTTTCCAGCCAGCTATCGATACACAAAAATAAAAAAGGGACCCATGCCATGGTGCAGAGATTGGAGAGATGTCCGGCATAGATGTGCAGAAAAAATGGCCCTCCACACATCATCGCTACTGCCGCAAGAAAAGAAGCTGGACGGCTGATTCGTTTCCCGATTAACCAGGCATACACTCCGAGCCCGAGAAGGAAAACGTGTAGTGCTATACTCCAATTCAGAGCTTGTCCGATCGGCAGGGTGAGAAAGAGGAGATTCGGAGGGTAGAGAAGCGCGGATTGAAATTGTCCCAAGTAGGGAGCTCCTCCATAAGTAAAGGGATTCCAGAGGGGGAAATCACCACGGGCAATTTCTCCAAAACCGAATGCGCGCGAGAAAAGGAAATGATTTGCAATATCCGTCGAGGGATGGGAGATAAGCTGATCTCCAGAAAGCAAAGCTTGTCCAATCACTAATACGACAATGGTAGCTAACAAAAGCACCCACACTCGATGTGGCAACTGTAGCACCCACAAAATCCATTTATCTTCCATGATTCTCGATTTTATTAGAGAGTATAGCGAAGCCCGTATAAAATGAGTTCGAATTGACCGTTATTTTTGCCTCCAAGAACTGAATGGGTGTAGGAGACTCCGTCTCTTTCTATCTCCTTAAGAAAGCCTGGTTCCCGGATAGGTTTGCGTGCCGCAGCCTGCATTCCGCCGCCGCGAAATTCAAATGGCTTTTTCCAAAATTTCATATTTCCAAAAATTTGATGCAGTTGATTTGCAGCAAAGGGATATTTTTTTCCTATGACTCCCACTATATATTTCAAGTGAGTGGCTTTGGCTGCAGACCGAGCCATTATGGGTTGCAGATTGCTAGATTCAAAAAGTTTCCTGATAGTATCCGGAGTGAAATACGTGAGGTGTTCCGAGGGCTTAAGATGCATCCACTTTTTTCCCATCCCCCATCGCCACGGACTCTTTGCATTCGGAGTATGCAATAACCAGATTCCGCCTGGTTCCAGAATGCGAGCCACTTCTTGTGCTTCCGCAAGAGGATCCTCAAAATGTTCGATCACATCATTCATGATGACTACCCGAAAGGAGTTTGAGGCAACTCGCATTTCCCTCAGCTTGCCATGAAAAACTTCCAATTTTAATACGTGCCGTGCATGGTGGATTGCAAAAGGCGAAAGGTCCACACCACTGGCTTCCCAACCACGCCGGTTGGCTTCTTCCACAAGGAAGCCCGCGGCACACCCGACATCCAGTAGTTTTCCCGGAGGGATCTGAGACTCCAACCAGGCCAGTTGCTTGCGAAAAAAGGCAACATGCAACTCGCGGTCTTCCAGGTAGTTACTATAGCCATTTGGATTCCCCCCCCGTTGAAAGTAATCGTTCTCCAAATACTGGGCGATCACTTTTTCCGAAGGGGGGCAGGGCTGGATGTAGAGGAGTTGGCAAAAGGAACATTCTACCAAGTCGCACGATGGCGTCATTTCCGGAAACTTTTGTAAAATGCGGAAATGCTCTGCTGTGCAGATGGGACAGAGACGAATTTTCACCGACCTGGTATGATATAATTTTATAACATATTTAAAATTAATAATTTAAAAATTTTATGAGGACTGGAAAATGAGGTTGCTAATTTCGTCTCTGGGCTTGCTCAAAGCAGTGGCGCCAATACTCCAAGCGTTCTTTGATGCGTTTTTCCCAGCCGTTTTCCGTAGGTTCATAATAGATGCGGCCTTCGGGGAGATAGGCTTGAGGAACAAAACTTCCCTCATAATCATGAGCGTATTGATAGCCTTTGCCGTGACCGAGGTTTTTAGCTCCCTGATAATGAGTATCGCGTAAATGGGAGGGAACGGCGAGAGTGCGACCTGAACGGACCTCGGCGAGCGCCTTATCGATGCCGACATAAGCTCTATTGCTTTTGGGAGCGGTTGCCACATAAACAGCGGCGTGGGCCAAGGGAATCCGCGCTTCTGGCATTCCCACAAATTCCACAGCTTGTTGAGCTGCTATGGCAACAAGAAGAGCTTGTGAATCCGCCAGACCCACATCTTCGCTGGCGCAAATCACGATTCGGCGGGCGATGAATCGAATTTCTTCCCCGGCATGGAGCATTTTCGCCAGCCAATAAAGAGTGGCATCCGGATCGCTTCCGCGCATGCTTTTGATGAATGCGCTGATGGTATCGTAATGGGCATCTCCCTCCCCATCGTATACCACTGCTTTCTTTTGAATGCTTTCCTCCACCACAGAGAGGGAAATTTTCCGCCTGCCATCTGGTGCTAAGGGAGTGGTAAGCACAGCGATTTCAAGGGCATTTAAGCATTTACGAGCATCTCCATCGCTCATCCGGGCAAGATGCCGAAGGGCATCCTCATCGAGAATCGCCTGGCAGTTTCCCAGCCCTCGCTCGTGATCACTGATTGCACGTTGCATCAACTGAATCAGATCGCTTTCGCTCAATGGTTCCAGTTGAAAGATCTGAGATCGCGAAATGAGAGGGGAATTGACGGAGAAAAAGGGATTATGTGTGGTGGCCCCAAGAAGACGGATGACTCCGTTTTCGACATCTGGCAGCAGCACATCCTGCTGTGCTTTATTAAATCGGTGAATTTCATCGATGAAAAGCAACGTGGGCTCGCCAGTCACTTGGAGACGCTGCGCAGAGGCAGCAACCACTCTCCGCATATCCGCAGTATTACTTTCCACTCCACTGAGCCGTTCAAAACGAGAATGGGTAGAAATTGCAATGACTTGAGCTATAGTGGTTTTTCCGGTTCCAGGAGGCCCGTAAAGCAAGAGTGAGGAAATACGATCGGCTTCAATGGCACGTCGGAGCAATTTGCCTTCGCCTAAAATGTGGCCTTGACCTACGATTTCGTCGAGAGAGCGTGGACGCATGCGAGTCGCTAAGGGCATGTTTTGAGTGGGGAGCGCCTGGCTGCTGGTTCGCAGCACTTCGTGGCTCATAGCAAGTAGTTCCGGTTGCATGTTAGTTCGTGGTTGATAGACGTCACAGCCCAAAAAAAGCTGCGAATTGCGCTCAAGAACCGAATGGATAACGCAATACTCCCTTTAAAGAAAGCCTAGTTCCTGGTCGGAAGTTACCGACGACGAACCATCCATTGTTGCGAACTGGAAACCACCCACTTCTACGAAGCACGAACTAATTGGGACTAGCCATCAATTGGAGTTAATGTTTAACTGACGTGACGCACTTTGAGGAGCTCTGGGAGCAAAAAAACCATTTTAGCCTACAAGATTTCCTTTTTTTGCGTAACATTACTGATTAATAGGAAGTTACCACCCAATCACTCTTATGGAGACTGTCCTCGTTCCCGTAGACTTTAGCGATGCCACACCCAAGGTAGTCGAGGCTGCAGCTGGCTTTGTTGCTGCTTTAAAAGCGCGTATGGTTCTTTTGCATGTGGTGGAACCCATAGCGGAGTATGTACCTCTCGCCACTTCCATGGATGTTTTAACAACGCCTACAGCTCTGCAAGCTTTGGATCCTCAACCGCTCATGGAAAGATTGGAACGTTTGGCAAACCCCATTCGTCAGAAGGACAGTTTGGCTGTCCTGTGCGAAGTGCAGGTGGGACTTGCGGTGGATGAAATTCTCGAACGGGCTCAGTTGTATCAATGCGGTGTGATTATCCTGGGCTCCCATGGTCATGGTGCTTTGTATCATCTCTTTGGCGGTGGAGTTGCCACAGGTGTGCTGAAACGGACTCAGTTCCCTGTCCTCATCATCCCCATCAGGGAAGAAAAAAAGCATGATTAACTGACGTTACGCATTTTTAGGAGCTCTGGGAGCAAAAAAACCATTTTCACCCACAAGGTTTCTCTTTTTTGCGTCACATTACTGATTAAGTGTGGAATTTATCGGCAGTAAAAAGCTATTTGGAATAGACCCCGAACCAAGGATTGTTGCGGTAGAGTGGGAGGGTTCAAAGAGCCAGTCTGCTCGAAATTCAGTACGGATTTTTTCCCGCACCCCGGACAATGGTCTCACTCTTGTCCGCGAAGAAACGTGGCAGCCATTTTTTTGGAGTGCGACTCCTCAAGAAGGTGCCGTGCCTCTACAAGGCAACCTAGCTTTAGGTTATCTCGTTCGGTTTGAAAGCTGGGAAGAATTAGAAAAAGTTCGACGAAATCCAGCGAAAAATTTTGTTCTGAGTGATCCCGTACAGCAATATTTAACTGTATCGGGAAAAACACTTTTCAAGGAGATGGACTGGTCTGCTCTCAGGCGGTTGCAGTTGGCTCTCCTCCGTCCTTCGGTCTCTTCGGATTTTTCCCCTCTGCTTGGCATTGCGGTTTCTGACCATACCGGATGGGAGAAGTTTTTAGAGATTTCTGAAAGCTCGGGGGGCGAACGCGCTGCCTTGGAAGCATTGAATCAAATTATTATGGACCGAGATCCGGATGTTCTCGAAGGCCACAATCTGCTAAAATTTGATTTGCCTTACCTATTGGCTCGTGCGCGCAAGCTCAAATGTCCCTTAATGTGGGGGAGAGACGGAAGCTCACCTCGCTCGCGATCCTCACGGATTCAAATCGCGGAAAAAACCATCCAATTGAGCAGGTTTTCGGTATATGGGCGCCATATACTGGATACTTGGATATTAGCTCAATTTTATGATGTGGGGTCTCGCGATCTCGAGGGTTTCGACCTAAAAAGTGTGGCCGTACATTTTGGAATCTCTTGGGAAAATCCTCTTCCGACGCAGAGTGGCGCTACTCATTCAAAGTTGAATACGTGCGATATTTTGGAAGATGTACGACAAATTCGAGCGATTAGCGATTTATTAAGTCGCAGCTACTTTATTCAAAGTCAGATTTTTCCGCTCACTCTCCAAGAGGTAGTGTTACGGGGAAATGCAACCCGTATTGACGCCTTATTTTTGAGAGAATATTTGCGCTGTCAGCATTCTATTCCTCAATTTCCTGAGCCCGAACCATTCGAAGGGGGATACACAGATGTTTTTGTCACCGGGATATTAAAAGATGTGTGGCACTGCGATGTGGCTTCGCTTTATCCCTCCGTAATTTTAAAATTTAATTTGACTCCTGCATTGGATCAATTGAAAATTTTTTCCGGCTTACTGAAAGAATTAAGAACATTCCGTCTCGAAGCTAAAGCGCTGGCACACCAACATTCCGCTTATTCCGCACCAGGACATTATTATAATGCCCTCCAAGGAGTATTTAAGATCCTAATCAATAGTTTCTATGGCTATTTAGGATTTTCCCAAGGACATTTTGCAGACTTTCAAGCAGCGGCAGCCGTCACGGCACGGGGAAGAGACATTTTGCGCTCTATGATGGAATGGCTCCATGAACAAGGCGCACGTGTGATTGAAATGGATACGGATGGTATTTATTTTCAACCCCCGCCCGGCGCTTCCTCAGAAAAAATGGAAGCGGACTTATGTGCCAAACTTCCGGAAGGCATCAATGTCGAATTCGATCACCGCTATCAGGCGATGTTGAGTTATAAGGCAAAAAACTATGCTTTATTGGAGTCGGACGGACGACTCATCCTCAAAGGGGCTGCCTTAAAATCCCGAGGCATGGAGCGATATCTCCGTATTTATTTAACCGAACTGATCCGGTTCCTATTAGAAGAAAAAACAAAAGAAGCCGCCGTATTACGGGATACCTTTTCTGAAAAAATCGTGCGACGCGAATGGCCGATAGAAATGCTCATGAAGACGGATACCTTGCAAGACTCACCCACTTCCTATCAAAAGAAAATAAACCTCTCTTCGCGCAACCGTTCCGCTGCCTTCGAGCTGGCCCTTAAAAGCGGGATCTATCAGGCAGGAGACCAAATTAGTTATTATATTACGGGTACAAAAAAAAACGTGATTGCTTATCAAGTGGCAAAATCTGTGAGCAGCTGGAATTCGGAACAGCGAGACGAAAATATCGCATATTATTTGAAAAAGCTGGATGATTTAGCACATAAGTTTGCTCCATTTTTAAACTTGCAAATCGGTAGCAAAATGCAGAGTTAAAATGGAAAGATTGGCTGAGTAACACTTAGAAGAATGGGCAACTCACAAGGGGTCATTATCCCAAAAACGCTGATAGCGCAGTTCAGATTTGAAAACGAGGTGGAAATGAAGGTAACGACGGAAGGCATGATATTGGCAAAGCCTGAAATCCCCGTCCGGGATGGATGGGATGAAGCCAGCCAGAAATTAGCCGAATAAGGCGATGATATGCTCGTTTGGCCCGAATTTCCCCACGCAGAAGATGAAAAGTTGACATGGTAGTACGCGGTGAAATTTGGCTGGTAGCTCTAGATCCGACAATTGGAAGTGAAATTCAAAAAACACGGCCTTGTGTCATTGTCTCGCCGGCAGAAATGCACAATTATCTACGCACTGTCATCGTCGCACCGATGACTACAGGCAATAGGCCTGCACCATACAGAATCCCGATAGCATTCCAGGGTAAAAGGGGGTTGATCTTACTCGACCAGATCAGGACTCTAGATAAGGCAAGGTGGGTCAAAAAAATGGGCGGCATGAGCCACAAGACGCTAGCCGCTACTTTAAGAACTCTACAGGAAATCTTTGCAGTATAATGTCACAAGGCTGGGAGTGAAAATAACGGCGCAGTCGTTCTCATTTTAAAGGCATTCCGCTATAAAGGCGCTGGGGCAGACACTTTGCAATTCGCAGCTGATGCAATCGGGTTTTCGAGCTGTGCAGCGTCTTCTTCCGTGCCAGATCAGCCAATGACTGAGATCCGTCCAAGATTTTTCTGGAAATAGCTTCATCAGATCCTGTTCAATCTTAATAGGATTTGAATGCTGGGTAAGCCCCAGCCGTTGAGAAAGTCGCATGACGTGAGTATCCACCACCACGCCTTCGTTACGGCCAAAAGCGTTTCCAAGCACTACATTCGCTGTTTTCCGACCTACCCCCGGCAAAGCCGCCAAAGCTTCGAGGGTGTCAGGCACTTCACCATGGTGGACTTCCAAAATTTTTTTTGCGGCACCCCGAATATTTTTGGCCTTGTTCCGATAAAATCCTGTGGAGTGAATTGCAATTTCCAATTTTTCCTGGGGGATTGCGGCAAAGTCTTGCACCGATCGGAATGTTTGAAATAAAGACGTCGTCACTAAATTTACTCTTTTGTCAGTACATTGAGCAGACAGGATGGTGGCCACTAATAGCTGAAAAGGGGAATGATACACTAACTCGCAATGCGCATTGGGATATGTCTCGGGCAGTAATCGGGAAAGAATGCGGGCACGTTCTTTGCGGGTCATTCGCAATTCATATTCACAGGACTTACGCAGATTCCAGAGCAAAGCTCGCTCGTTTTCCCCTGTTGAGAACGCTGTTGGTAAGCTTCAATTGAGATCATAGGAGGGCGTTCCCAGTCAGGAGGATCGATTTCAAGAAGACGGTAACCCTGGGAATCCGGATAAAATTGCCGCAGCGGATTTTCAGAAAAATGAGGAAGCGTTCGCTTAAGAAAAGTCTTTAAAAGAATAAAACTCATTGCCCCCAAATCGAAAATGCTTTGATGACGATGCCTCCGCTCATCGAGATCTGTCTGAGCGATTTTCTCCATCCCTACCATGCGATAAATGTCCATGAGAAGAGCCGTTTCCACTCCATACCCAATAGGAAATGCAAGCTTTTCTAACAATGAGCGGCGAGCGGCATATTCGCCGGACAAGGGTTGCAGGATGCCGGATAGCTCGGGAAGAAAAAGGGAGAAAAGGGGCCGAATCAAAATTTCCGTGACTCGCCCTCCTCCCACTCGGGCGTATTCTCCTGTCGTAGCAATGGGGCGCTCGTAAAAAGCTTTGACGTAGTCGATTTCCTGAGAAGTGAGTAACGGACCGATCAATCCATAAACAAATCGAGGATGAATATTTCGAATGTCTCCATCTAAAAAGCAGAGGAGGTTGCCCTTTGCGACAAAAAGAGATTTCCAGAGGTTTTCTCCTTTTCCTGTGGCGGAAGGAAGTTCCGGCAAAATCTCGGAAGCAAGGAAAACGGCCGCTCCGGCAGCTTGCGCTTCCTCTCGCGTCCGATCGGTAGAGCCAGAATCGACCACGAGAATTTCATCCAAAAGAGAAATGTCTTCCCAAAGAGCCTTCCGAAGACAGCGGACAATGGAACCGATAGTCAATTCCTCATTCAGAGTCGGAATGCAGAGGGAAATCGTGTAGCCCAATTCGCGTTTGCGTTTTAATAAGAAGGCGAGATCTGCAAATTCGTGATGTTGAAATATTTTCCTCTCCGGACTGATTAAAACATTTTGCATTTAAGCAGGACTTACTCAGTGATGTTACGCAAAAAAGGGAAACCTTGTAGGCTAAAATAGTTTTTTTGCTCCCGGAGCTCCTCAAAGTACGTCACGTCAGTTACTCAGATTCTAAAAAGAAAAGCTCGCTCGTTTTCCCCTGTTTTTGCGTAAGTCCTGAAGAAATTCTTTATGGAGGTCTCGGAAGTGTCCTCAAAGGAGGAGTCCACAGCGGCTGAATTTTTCATCCTTCATCCAGGTTCCTCCACATTGGGGCCGGTCCCGCTGTGAACAATTCAAAAATAGTCTACAGTCAATTTCTAGGGAAAATATACCTAGCTTCTTCCACAAAGCAGAACCATTGCCCCAAGCACTTCAATCTATCTTTGATTTTAACCTCCATCAGGATTTGGATTTAATTCAATATCAATTAATAATCGCCCCTAATGCACTGCGATAATTGGCGTTTGGAGAAAACTGATTTCGCCTTTGAAATCACCTTCTGTAGCGGGCATTCAAAAAAACATGAGCTGCTTATTCGAGCGATTTTAAGTAAAATTTACCCGTCGCATTGAATCACTTGCGTAATATATTTGAGGGGATAAAGTTATAGTTTGGTCTTAGTTGACTGAACTTCTATGAAGTTACAAAAAATATCCCTCGATTACATCGCTAAGTTGGCCGGGGTGCATAAGGCAACCGTCTCGCGCGCCTTGCGAAATCATCCCACCATTCCTCGTCATACTCGGGAGCGCATCCATGAGATTGCAAAAAGAGAAGGGTATCGACCCAATCCACTCGTATCTCTTTATCAATCTCACACTCGGTCTAACCGCCCGCCTTCCATGCAAGCCACCTTAGCTTGGGTCAATGACTACCCGAACCAAGAGTGTTGGCGACAATTCCCCTGGTTAAAAGGGTATTTTTCCGGAGCTCGCAATCGCTGCGAACATCGAGGGTATCATTTGGAAGAACTACTGCTTCCGAGTTCCAATACCGCCGATCATGCCCTGGAAGTCAATAAGCTAGCCAATAGCATTCGCTCCCGCGGAGTTTTCGGTGTCATTTTACCTCTTCTTCTCCACCATCAATACCTCATCGAACAGTGGGAAGGATGCGCTGTTGCGCTTATCGGTAGCAGCCATTTTCAAAATGGTCATGACAGTTCCCACACACAATTTCACCCCCAGGGATTTTCCTGCGCAGACCGAGACCTTTTTTATAATCTTCGCCTGTGCTTTTCCAAAATCAGGAAGTTAGGCTATCAGCGTATTGGTTTGGTTTATAGCCGATATCTCGATACCGAAGCTCAAGGAAGGGTCTATGGAGCCTACCTCTTCGAACAATCCCATCTGCCTCCGGAAAATCGCGTTCCATCCATTTTCCTCGACCGTTTTAAAGAAGGTCGACCAGCGGAATTTGATCAGTGGATGGAAACTTACCATCCCGACGCCATCATTTGCATCAATCCCGTCGTCAGAGAATGGGTGGCCAGTATGGGCCTACGAGTTCCAGACGATATCGGCCTTGCTAACTTGAATCTGGTGGAAGATGTGCCCGGTTGGGATGGCATTTTCGAACAACATGAACAGATTGGAGCTGCCAGCGTAGACTTGCTGATTGGACAGCTCAGCCGAAGTGAACTTCAAATCCCCCGAGAACCCAGAAAAATTTTTATCCCAGGTATCTGGGTGGACGGCAATACCCTTCGCCCTATGAGGTAAAGATCGAATTCCCCCTACACTTCTTACCAGAAAAATTTACCCCCCCATCGAAAACATTGCATCGCCCTCACCTTCTTACACTGGACATACCGAACATATCGCATTATCCTACAGTCGATTAACATTCACCCTCACTTAATAACGAGGAGAAAAATAAAAAGGAGAAAATATGGCTGTTTGCGAAAATTGCGGAAATGACTACGACAAAACATTTCAAATTACCTTCCAAGGCAAAACTCATACCTTTGATTCTTTCGAGTGCGCTATCCATACCTTGGCACCTGAGTGTGCCCATTGCGGTTGCAAAATAATCGGCCATGGAGTGGAAGCCGAAGAAAAAATCTTTTGCGGCGCCCATTGTGCAAAAAAATCGGGTGTCCAAGGCCTCAAAGATCGTAACTAGAGCGAGCTTTTCGCTGGGATCTGCGTAAGTCCACGCTCATTTTATAGGGGCTTCGCTATAGGGACCCCAAATAAGGAACGGCAAGCCCCAAGTAGGAACGGAGTAAGTATTGCCAGGAGTTTTCGAGCCAGACAAGACACCAAAAACAGGCCATCTCCTTATGTTTTTAGACACTCCCTGAGCAGAGAGTGGATTCGGATTGCATGCGCACCTGAAAAGCGATAAGCAACCTATTGCGCTTTTGGTCGTCCACTGCCCAACTGCCAAAAAATATATGGAATATCTCGCAGCCCGTAAGAGCGCGACTGAGCCCCATGCATCAAATTCATGCTCATTGAGAGACTCTACGGCTTTTTAATCTGTAGAGTCTCCGCACCGCGAACTCACCCACCTATCACTCCCAAAGAAATTGGACACTCTCGCCCCATTCCCTCCGAATTGCTATTGTCAAAGTTGCAAGCATCATCGAAGATACTCCGTCAGTTTCTTGACATAATCGGGTGCAAATCCGACAAATTTAATCGTATATTCTTTCTTTAAATAATCACGAATGAGCAGGACGACTGTTTCGGGCAAGGCTAAAAAGGACACGACGGACCCTTCACAGGCCCCTATCAATGCAGTACTTACCTCCGATCAAAAGATCGAATTTATGCGCGATATGATGCGCATTCGGCGCTTCGAACAGGCAGCCTTGAAGTACTACAACCATGGCCGAATAGGAGGATTCCTTCACCTCTACAGCGGCCAGGAATCCGTGGCTGTCGGAACAATATCTCTTTTGGGTGCAACCGACCACGTCATCACTGCTTATCGCGACCATGGACATGCGCTTGCCGTAGGCATGACTATGAACGCATGCATGGCCGAATTATTCGGAAAAGCTACTGGTTGCTCCAAAGGCAAAGGTGGCTCAATGCACTTTTTTGCTCCTGATAAACATTATTGGGGAGGACATGGAATTGTCGGCGGCCACACTCCCCTGGGCTTGGGACTCGCCTATGCCCTAAAGTATCAAGGCATCAAGGGCTATGCCCTCTGCTTTCTAGGCGATGGCTCAGTCAACCAGGGAGTCTATCACGAATCGCTCAATTTGGCCGGTCTTTGGAGCCTCCCCATCATTTATATTATTGAAAACAATCAATATTCCATGGGCACCAGCATCGAACGCTCATCCGCTTTTAAAGACTGCTTAGCCAAACGCGCGGAAGGTTATGGAATCGATTGGGATACGGTAAATGGGGAAAACCTCTACGAAGTCCGAGCGAAAACTCAGATTGCGATCGAGCGTGCAAAAGAGAAATCGCGTCCTACGGTGCTTGAAATTGAGACCTATCGTTATTATGGACATTCCGTAGCGGATGCGAATACGAAAAAATACCGAACCCCAGAGGAAATCGATCATTATAAAAATTCTCACGACCCCATTCAACTGTGGAGGCAACGTCTCTTAGAAGAAAAAGTCCTTACCGAAGAAGTCGCGAATCAGATCGACCAAGAAGCCAAACACGAAGTGGAACTCTCCGTTCAATTTGCCAGCGAGAGTCCTTTCCCGGAACTTTCCTCTATTTTTGAAGATATCTATGTGGAAGTCGATCGAGGAACCGCACCCAGCGGCAAGCATTTTTTCAATGACTAGAGCTTTATTGCAACCTCTCAGATAATCATTAATTTTTCATGCCGCTCATCACTTACCGTAAAGCACTCAACGAAGCCCTCGCAGAGGAATTGTCTCGAGATGAAAATGTCATCCTTATTGGCGAAGAGGTCGCCGAATATAATGGTGCATATAAGGTAACCGAGGGACTTTGGAAACGATTCGGCAGCAAACGTGTGGTGGATACGCCGATCAGCGAAGGCGCTTTCATCGGTCTGGGAATAGGTGCTTCCCTGTTGGGCATTCGCCCCGTGATTGAACTCATGTTTTGGAGCTTCGCCTATGTGGCCTTCGATCAAATTATTAACAATGCCGCGAGCGTACGCTATATGTCCGGTGGCTTGATCCATGTTCCCATCGTAATACGAGGCCCCTCCAACGGCGGCACCAATGTAGCTGCCACCCATTCGCATACACCCGAAAATTTCCTAGCGAATACTCCGGGACTCAAAGTGGTTTGCCCGGCAACGGCTTACGATGCAAAAGGCTTAATGAAAGCGGCGATACGCGATAATGATCCCGTTTGTGTAATGGAAAATACGCTATTGTATGGAGAATCCTGGGAAGTTCCCGAGGAGGAATATGTCATTCCCTTGGGAGTCGCAGATGTGAAACGAGAAGGAACCGACATTTCTTTGATCGCCCACGGTCGAGCTGTTCTTACCGCGCTCAAAGCAGCGGAAATTCTCGAAAACGAACATAAAATTCACGCGGAAGTCATCGATTTGCGTTCTATTCGGCCTCTCGACGAGGAAACTATTCTCCAATCCGTCAGAAAAACCCACCGTGCTGTTTTAGTAGATGAAAACAAGCCCTTCTGCGGAGTTTCCTCACAAATTACCACGCTCATTCAAGAAAAAGCGTTCGACGATCTGGATGCTCCCATAATGCGGGTTTGTTCTCTCGATGCTCCGGCAATTTACAGCCCGGAACTTGAAAAACAGCAACTCCCCACCGCAGAGCGCGTCGTCAGCAAGGCGCTTTCTATTTGCTAATGCCTTTATGTCCATTCCCATAGAAATGCCAAAATTGAGCGACACCATGACTGAAGGAACCCTCCTTCGCTGGCGCAAGAAAGAAGGCGATAAAATTGAAATTGGAGATGTCCTCGCCGAAGTGGAAACCGATAAGGCCACCATGGAAATGGAAGCCTTCGACGAAGGAATACTAGAGAAAATTCTCGTCTCGGAAGGGACCGCCGTGCCAGTCGGGACGGCACTGGCTCAGCTCTCCGGCAACACACCACCGCCGTCTTCCAGCTCATCTTCTTCGCAGCCTACAGCTCTCTCAG
>JAHFTB010000054.1 GCA_023269545.1 Verrucomicrobiota bacterium
GGTTTCATTTCGACCGGTTTTTTTGTTCTTTCTGCCTTTTTCTGGTCAAAATCCTACCTCTCTTTCCTCCTCTACTCCACCTTATTTCCTACATCTACATAGTTTTTTCAGGGACGACTAGCTGAGGTGGTTCTTCCAAAGTTTAGCTAATTAGCCAATCATAATATAAGAATAATACAGCGTCATTACGCCAGGTCTCGTTAAAGAAGTTTGTCATGACGCTCATTGCAAAGTTTTGGCGCCTCGAGTGCTATGCTTTCCGTCGATTGTCCAACTATAGACACCGTTCATTTTTTCTCGTAGTGGGGACCCTCGTCCGATCCAAGAGCAACCCGGCCAGTTGAAGTACGCCAAACCGGAAAACTTTGATAGATACCCTTAGTGTTTTCGAATTCAGAAAGGACCTTACCATCTTCAATAATACTATAGACTCCACTTATTAGTACCCTTCTGCCAGCATAACCTCCATCGGATCTCCATTCCCAAACACCCTGTGTAAAAAAATACCTTCCGTCTTTAAGAGTGATCTCCTGCTTACATTTTCCATCGGCTTTGAGTTCTAGGATCTCAGAGCCGCCGTCAGGAAGACCAGGTGTTCCATCTTCGAGGACAGACTGGTAAGTCCCAATCGCATTCTTCTTATTTACAGGCCACAGAATTGGCCACAGAAGGATGCAGCCATTGAGGCCTATCGGTAGGATGACAAAGATTGCTAGGGTAGCCAGATTCTTGATCTGTGCTTGGATACCTCCCTGTGCTTGCAACATCATTTATTAGGCGGCTGAGGCAATCGGGTCGGATCAATTGGCACCGTCCATTCAAATATCTGCTCCACATTATGCATTGGACCAGTTTTGCCAGGCAGATTCGGTAACAGGTGATAAAAGAATGAATGTGCTCCTGCTACGTTTGAAATCCGAATAGTCATCGTGCCATTACCATTATTTATGATTTTTGCATTGTCGTAACCTCCTACCTGCATTGCTATGCTCTTCAAGTTACGGGTATCAGAATTTGCAATCGTTTCCCAAAATGCGTCAGGAGTACTGTGCCAGAATTTCCATCCGTCTAATGGAGCACCTGCTGCATAATACTCATCTATCGCTCGCTTCACATTTGGCGATGCCATCATATCCCGAACCTGAATGGAATCGGGAGGGTAGACAATATGCGTTGGAAAATTACCCGTAGTCCAATCTGCCAGGAACGGCTGATTGTGTCCAAAAAAGGGTCGCATGTTACCCGTTGTTGAACGGGTCAGTGTATCAAATACTCTTCCCAAGGGACCTTCATTAGTAGCACTCAATCTATCCGCAACGTTCTGGAGCATATTGACTGATATTTTATCGAACGTGTTGCCAACACTCTTCAATCCCAGTTTATTTGCCATAGTGCCAATTCCACCGAGTCCCATGCTGACTCCTATCATTGGAAGAGCGAATCTCCTTGCATCGTCTATTGCTGTTACTTGTTTTCCCAGCATAGCAAGAGGGATAACTAGACCTCCAAACCTCTCCATGAGCCCTCCAACTACCGCAGGGTCGCCTTGGACTCTTGAGTCGGAGTTACTCCATGTGGTATTCCATAGCCGTGTCCAGAACCCTTCATTCGAATCAACCCGGTTGACCCAAACTGTATTTCCAAGAGCATCAAATACAGTGGTGGTACTCTCTGATCCTTTAGTTTCAGTGACACTAATTTTATCAGCGGAATAAATATACTTTGTCTCAGACACCTTTTCATTATTGGCATCTTGGACTAGGATGCTTGTGGTCCGTCCTAGCGCATCCTTAGTAATAATTCCTTTCTCTCCCTGAGCATTGGTGATGGTGATCGTGTTGCCATTGTATGCAATGTTGCGAATTCAAAATTGCCATCCCTCTTTTCCCTAACTACTCACTTCTTTTCGTAATGGGAACCTTCGTCCGACCCGAGCATCACTCGGCCAGTTAGAGTGCGGACAGCCGGAAAGATTTGTAGCATACCTTTTGTTTTTTCAAAGTTAGGAAGCACCCTATCCTCCTCATCAAGCACATAATAAATACCTGTTATCACAACTCGCTTACCAACATAGCGTTTATCGCAGCTCCATTTCCAAATACCTTGAGCGGAAAAAGTCCTTCCATCTTTAAGGGCAATATTCTGTTTACATATACCATCCGGCTTTAGCTCCAAGACCTCCGAACCGCCGTCAGGAAGTCCGGGTGTGCCATCCTGAAGGACAGATTGGTATATTCCAATCACATCCTTTTTATTCACTGGCCACGCAATGCAACCATTAAGTCCTATCAGAATTGCAAGGCCAGCCATGTTGCTAACCAATAATTTGAAGGCTCTCGGCATTGGGAATCTTATTTATTGATTCGTTTGAGGCAATCGGTTCGGATCAATTGGTATCGTCCATTCAAATACCTGCTCCACATTATGCATTGGACCAGTTTTGCCAGGCAGATTCGGTAACAGGTGATAAAAGAATGACTTCGCTCCTGCTACGTTTGTAATCCGAATAGTCATTGTACCATCTCCGTTGTTTGTAATTTTTGCATTCCGATAACCTCCTACCTGCATTGCTGTGCTTTTCCAGTTTGCTGTTCGTGGATTAACAATGGTCTCCAAAAATGCCTCAAAAGTTTCATGATGGAATGTCGCTCCCTCTATCGGAGCACCTGCCGCGTAATACTCATCTATTGCCTGCTGCACGTTTGGCGATTCCACCATATCCCGAACCTGAATGGAATCCGGAGGGTAAACAATGCGGGTAGGAAGATTTTCCGTGATCCAATCTGCCAGGAACGGCTGATTGTGTCCAAAAAAGGGTCGCATGTTACCCGTTGTTGAACGGGTCAGTGTATCAAATACTCTTCCCAAGGGACCTTCATTAGTAGCACTCAATCTATCCGCAACGTTCTGGAGCATATTGACTGATATTTTATCGAACGTGTTGCCAACACTCTTCAATCCCAGTTTATTTGCCATAGTGCCAATTCCACCGAGTCCCATGCTGACTCCTATCATTGGAAGAGCGAATCTCCTTGCATCGTCTATTGCTGTTACTTGTTTTCCCAGCATAGCAAGAGGGATAACTAGACCTCCAAACCTCTCCATGAGCCCTCCAACTACCGCAGGGTCGCCTTGGACTCTTGAGTCGGAGTTACTCCATGTGGTATTCCATAGCCGTGTCCAGAACCCTTCATTCGAATCAACCCGGTTGACCCAAACTGTATTTCCAAGAGCATCAAATACAGTGGTGGTACTCTCTGATCCTTTAGTTTCAGTGACACTAATTTTATCAGCGGAATAAATATACTTTGTCTCAGACACCTTTTCATTATTGGCATCTTGGACTAGGATGCTTGTGGTCCGTCCTAGCGCATCCTTAGTAATAATTCCTTTCTCTCCCTGAGCATTGGTGATGGTGATCGTGTTGCCATTGTATGCAATTTCAGTCCGCTGTGGAGGTAAATAGAATTCCTCAGGATAAACTATCTCAGCTATAAGACGGTTGAGTTTGTCGTATTCTCTAGCAATGGTTTTGCCTTCTCTATCGGTGTAGGAAATCATATTTCCGTGTTGATCAAAGCTATAGCTTTCTTCCCCTAGTATCTCGTGAGTGGAATCTTGTAGGATACAAATGATTTCGGAATTTATGTCGTCATAATCGATTTTCCAGTAGCTACCATCAGAGAGGATTTCTTTTTCCAAGCGCCCATCGAGTCGATAACGCCATTCTTGAGTCGTCCCATCGGGATTTTCTTGACGGTAAAGTTTTCCATATGGCGTATGAAAGTATTTGGTTTTATCCCCTTCGGGGTTTGTATAAGTGGCAATTTTCTCGCCGGGCTCTCGGGTAAATTTTTCGCTATAGATTTTCGAGCTATCGTTATGATCGCGATAGGTACGGCTGAGCATTTGCCCTATTGCATCATAAGTTACTTGTACGCGACTCTCCGAGCTACTCACTTTAGCAAGATTAGCAATGTCGTACTGAGAGAAGCCATAATGCATCACTTTCCGGTCAAGAAGCTCATCGGCTTTGTTTCGGCGTTCTATCATAATTTGCTTCTTTAGCAAGTCATGTAAATAGTGGGTTATGCCAAGCTCGTCCGTTTGCTTAGTTAGTTCTCCATTAGAATTATACTCAAATTGCATCACGACATCAGGATCACTTGTTCCCGTAATCTGCTTTTTATGAATCAGTAATCCCTCCTCGTTGTATGTGTATTCCACGGTGGCTTCCTCAGGAGTTCCAGCTGCTAGGATCTGTCTTTGTAAAAGACCTTTGCCGTCATTTCCAGTTTTGTAATAGGTATTGCTTACACTGAAAATAGTTGTGGAAAACCAACCTGACATATTCCCCTCTATATACGTGGGCAGTTGAGGATAGTTGCTATCTTCATAGGAGATGGTAATTTCATTCCCGAAAGGATAAGGATCGATGATGGAGGTAAGAAGGTTATTATCATTATAAGCGAATTTTGTCCTTGTTTCATAGCTCACTTTATCTCCGGTAACATCCCCAATGACGGCTTTTTCGATGAGATTTCCTTTTGTGTCGTATTCAAATTGAGTAACGAGCCCACGTTTATCGGTATATTTTTTTAGACTACCAGGATAAGCACCGGGGCTAGTGTCTCCCACTGGATACCATTCCTGGTGGATGCTTTGACCTAATGGATCGGTAATTTTGGTAATGAGCCCATTGGTATACTCATAGAGATGACGGTCTTTCGATAGGGCTTCTAAATAATCGGTAACGACGTCTGTTGCAGCCTCTGTAAAGAATTGTGCGATTTGAACATCTTCTTTTTGAACCTGTACCTCTTTAGCAACCGCTAATTGATTGAGTTTATCTTTCGATAAAGTTTTTAAATAATCTGTAACGGCATCTGTTGCGGCCTCAGCAAAGAATTGTGCGATTTGAATATCTTCTCTTTGAATTCGTATTCTTTCAGTAGTCGCCAATTGATCGAGTTTATCTTGCAACACTTGGATTCTTTGGGTTCCTATCTCTCTTAATTTGCTACTCAATCCCTCTCTCTGAGCCTGCCTCCATTGATTCTCCGTCTTGACTTCATCAGCATTTAAAGAAGTCATTTCCAGATTCCTTTTATGAAACTCTTTGAGCAAATTTAATCGCTCACCCCTGACCAGGCTTTTCCATGCCTTTTCTTCTTCTTGCCATTGACGTTCCCATTCCGGCCACTGAGGGCTGGCCGTTAACCCCGCGCGAGAAACGTTTTCTCTCACCGCGTCTATGTTGGTAAGGGTTATCTTTTCTTTGCCGGCCTCCCACTCTTGCTCAAATTCTCTAATTTCTTTGGCAGCTTTTTCGGTAGCAACAAATTGGTCGTATTTACCTTGCAACTCCTGGTGTTTCTGGAGCTGTATTTCTCTCAGTTTCTTCTCCAATTCCTTTTCACGAGTCTGCCTCCACTCTTTCTCCGCATTGGCCGCATCTGCCAGTGAATGATAAGGTTTGCCATTCATCACAATGCCTTGAGCATTCATCACTAATTCACCATTAATCGCAATCCTTTTGCCATCCGTTGTAATCCCTGTCTTATCTCTCTGTCGAAACTCCCTCATTAGGCTATCCAATTCTGACTTCATGAAGCTCTTCCATTCTCCTTCTTGCCGCTGCCAATTCCGCTCCCACTCCGCCCATCCGGGACTTGCTGTTAATCCCGTACGAGTCGCCATTTCTCTTAGGTGAGATTCTTTTATTATACCTACCTTATCTTTGATGCTCGCCCACCTCTGCTCCAGTTGTTGAGCATGCTGCTGCTCTTGACGCGCTTGCGCTTGCGCTAGACGCTCCTGTATACGACGAGCACTCTCCTGCTCACAGCGAGCTTGTGCTTGTTCTAGACGCGCCAGTGATCGCTCTAGATCCTCCAGTGTTTGCTCTCGACCCTCCAGTGTTTGCTCTCTTTGATCCTCCAATGCTTGATCTCGAAGCGCCTGTGCTTGCTCTAGACGCAGCAGTGCTTGATCTCGACGTACCAGTGCCTCCCGCCCTTCCTGCTTAACAGCTTCTATAACAGCTTTTATAGCAGCTTCTACCTCCTGCTCAGCAGCTTTTGCCTTCTGCTTAGCAGCTTCTATAATGGCTTTTATCCGCTTGCGGATTTCTGCCTTCCGAGCTTCCTCTTGCCTACGGGCTTCTGCTTGGCGAGCTTCCTCCTGCCTACGGGCTTCTGGAGTTCCCCCGAAAAAATAGACAGCTAGGAAGCAGAGAAAATTGGATTAATTGATGAGGTAAATAATTTTTTTGAAATGAAGATTTAAGAAGGCGTAAGGAGAGTGAAAATCT
>JAHFTB010000038.1 GCA_023269545.1 Verrucomicrobiota bacterium
TCCGGCCGTGCATTATACCATGGGCGGTCTATGGGTGGACTACAACTTAATGAGTAATATTCCGGGTTTACATGTTCTCGGTGAGGCCAATTTTTCCGATCACGGTGCCAATCGGCTCGGGGCCAGTGCTCTCATGCAAGGACTTGCCGATGGTTATTTTGTGATCCCTTATACCCTCGGAAGTTATCTTTCCACTCAGTTTGACACTCAGCGGCCCAGCTTAGATCATCCCGCTTTTCAGGATGCGGCAAATGCAACCCGTGCTCGTATTACGCAGCTTCTCTCCATACGCGGCCATCGGTCGGTAGATTCTTTTCATCGCGATCTCGGTCACCTCATGTGGGAAAATTGCGGTATGGCCCGTAGCAGAGAAAGCCTTGCCATAGCACTGACAAAAATTCCTCAACTCCGTGAGGAATTTTGGAAAAACACAAATGTCCTGGGTTCGGGAGAAAACTTTAACCAGGCTCTTGAGAAAGCCGGACGAATCGCCGATTATCTAGAATTCGGAGAGCTTTTATGTCATGATGCTTTGCAACGTGAAGAATCATGTGGAGGCCACTTCCGCATAGAATACCAAACCACTGATGGAGAAGCTTTGCGAGACGATGGAAATTATGCCTACGTGGCAGCTTGGAAATTCGAAGGAGATCCATCCCCTCCCTCTCTCATTAAGGAGCCGCTTGTATATGAAACGGTTCATCTGGCCACCCGAAGTTACAAATAGCAATTTTCTGCCATGAATTTTCATCTTAAAATTTGGCGGCAATCCAGTCCTACCGACACAGGAAAAATCATAGACTACGAAGCCAAAAATATTCCGCCTGAGGCTTCGTTTCTTGAAATGCTCGATATTGTCAATGAAGACCTCAACTCTCGCGGTGAAGAAGAGATCCAATTTGATCACGACTGCCGTGAGGGCATCTGCGGAACGTGTAGTCTGACGGTCAATGGGGTACCGCATGGACCGGGCCGAGGCACTACTTGTCAGCTCTATATGCGAAAATTTCGCGATGGGGACACTATTTATATTGAGCCTTTCCGCGTAGGATCCTTCCCTGTGATCCGAGATCTCGCGGTGAACCGCTCTGCATTTGATCGTATTATGCAAGCAGGGGGCTTTATTAGTGAACGTTCGGGTTCCGCTCCCGAGGCCAATGCGGTTCCTGTCCCAAAAGCTATTGCGGATTCCGCCATGGATGCAGCCGCTTGCATTGGTTGTGGAGCTTGCGCCGCAGCTTGTCCAAATAGCTCTGCTATGCTTTTTGTCTCCGCAAAGATCACCCACTTGGGATTACTTCCTCAAGGACAACCCGAGTCTAAACGCAGAGTTCTCAATATGGTCCAAGCCATGGATACGGAAGGTTTTGGAGGATGCACTAATTACTATGAATGTGAAGCAGTTTGCCCTGTCGGCATCCCCACCGAATTCATCGCCAGAATGAATCGCCAATATACTAGCGCGGCCTGCCAAAAAGCCATTGGGGGCGTAATATAGCACCCTGGCTTCTTTAATTGCTTTCTTCGCTTCGAAAAGTCGTAAGCAATGAAAATCCTAATGGCAGCCAGTGAAATGGAGCCCTTTGTTCAAACAGGGCCTTTCGCTCATGCCTTGTCCGCATTGTCGCGAGAGCTTCAGGCTCTCGACCATGAGGTGAGCATCGTTCTTCCTTTCTATCGCTCCATAATGAGAGATCGAAAGTATTCCCCCCAATCCACAGGAGTCCGCTTCTTAGTTTCGATAGGTAACGAGAAGATCCCCTGCGAGATCTTCGAAATTGACACAGCGTGTGGCATACAAGCTTTTTTTATTGGAAGAGATGAATATTTCGATCGCCCGGAACCTTCGGGACACAGCGGTTACCAGAATCATTCAGCTCGTTTTACATTCTATGCTCGATGCGTCGTAGAACTAGCACGTCGCATTTCGCCGACACCTGATATTATCCAATGTCATAATTGGCAGGCAGCGCTCATTCCGGTGATGATACAAGATGCTCACCTCCCCTTCAAAACCGTCCTCAGTATTTCTCAGCTCGAGCATCAAGGTAACTTCTGGAGTCACGATTTTGCATTGACCAATCTTCCCAGCCGCTATTTTTCACCAAGTGGATTGGAGTTCTATGGAAGTTTGAATTTTCTGAAAGGAGGAATCCTTTTTGCCGATGCGATCGTCCTTCCCAGTAAGCACTGTGTGAAAGAGGCACAACAGGTCGAACATGGATGCGGATTAGATGGTGTTCTGCGCGAGCACTCCAAAAAGTTATATGGGATTCATAATGGAATAGATGAATCCATTTGGAATCCCGAGCAGGACCATTTGATACGAGCGTTTTACAGTGCCTCCAATCAAAAAGGTAAATCCATGTGTTCAGCTGAACTTCTGTCTTCGAGCCGTCTCGCTCCATTGCCCACGGGACCCGTGATCGCCATTCTCAGCCAATTAGTCACGGGAGCGGGCTTCGATCTTTTCTTGCCTGCTTTAGATCGGCTACTAGCGGAAGATGTACGCGTGATTATACTCGGTCAAACAGGCAATTATGATACTGCTTTAAAAGTTGCGGCTCACAAACATAGTTCCAAGCTCTCCTATCAAGTGGAATATAATGAATTATTGATCCATCAGCTATTTGCAGGTGTCAATATTTTCCTGCTTCCCAGGAAAATAGAACTTCATAGAGATTCTATTATGAAAGCGCTTAAATATGGAGCGATTCCCATTGTCCGGACCTGTAGCGGCCTTTATCCATTTATTCAGGACTACGACCATGCGAATCATACAGGCACGGGCTTCCTTTTTTACGATAATACTTCGGAAGCGCTTCTGGATTCTCTGCGACGCGCTTTGAATATCTTTCGGGACAAAGATGCCTGGAAAGGAATCGTGACCCGTGCCATGTCGAAGGACTTTTCCTGGAAATCTTCCGCAAACTGCTATGAAAAACTCTATGCTTCCCTTCTAAGTAGTTCATAACTCTTTATCATGTTACCCGAAGTGGCCACATCAATTCCCGGTCCACAATCTCGTCTTCTGGCGCACCGATTGCGGGTGGTAGAATCACAAAACGTGACTTACTTGGATGAAGACTTCCCGATTTTCTGGGAACGTGCGCAGGGAGTCAATGTATGGGATGTGGATAATAACCGATTCCTGGATTTCACTTCAGCCTTTGGTGTGACCAGTCTGGGACACAGTGCCCCTCCTATCCGGCACGCTTTGGAAAAGCAAGCCTCCCGGCTCTGGCATGCAATGGGAGATGTGCATCCTTCCCGCCTTAAAGTGGAACTCTGCGAAACGCTGAGTCAGCTCACTTTCGAACGCTGGGGAACAGGACCTGCAAAAACTGTTCTTTGCAATTCCGGATCCGAAAGTATTGAAGTCGCACTCAAAACCGCTCTCCTCTATAATGGAAAATCAGGCGTACTTTCCTTTACTGGCGGCTACCATGGCTTAAGCTATGGCGCACTGGAAATAGCTGGAATTCCATATTTCCGAACTCCTTTTAAAGACCAGCTAGGCCGGTTCTCAGTTCAATTGCCCTACCCTTCCTGTTACCGCTGTCCATTTGGGGTGCATGATACTTTTCGCCTCGAAGGTTCTTTTTTTCCCAACTGCTCCCATCTTTGTCTCAAAAAACTGGAAGACCAAATTGAAAAAACTCTTGCTAGCCGCGAAATCGGTTGTGTTCTTGTCGAACCCATCCAAGCACGGGGCGGAGAAATTATTCCTCCCCTCGATTTTCTCGTGCTGCTTCGCCGTATCTGCGATACCTATAAGGTCCTTCTGGTATTAGACGAAATTTATACTGGTTTCAATCGAACCGGACGTCTTTTTGCCTGTGAACATAGCAAGATTCTTCCGGATATTCTTTGTTTGGGCAAAGGCCTCACCAATGGATTCCCACTTTCCGCTTGTACCGGACGTAGCGATATTATGGATGCTTGGCCCCTTTCGAAAGGTGAGGCACTACATACTAGCACTTTTCTAGGAAACCCACTAGGCTGCGCCATGGCCCTAGCCTCTCTTCAAGAGCATAGCCGGCCTGAAACAGCCGCTCATGTATGCAAAATAGGGCACTTCTTTCGCGTCGCTCTTGAGGGTATTCGACATCCCGCCATTGGTAATATCCGCAGCATCGGTCTGATGTTAGGAATGGAATTTATTCGAGCGGATGGCTCACCTGATGCCGTTCTCACGAATCAGCTGATGAAACACGCATTAGAAAAAGGGTTTATTTTTCTAGCAGGGGCTCCCTATGGTAATGTGCTTTCCTTAGCTCCTCCCTTCGGAATCTCCGAGGAAGAAATCCGTTTTACCACCGATTGGATTCAAGAATACCTGACATCTTTTGCCGGATCACTTTCATAATCCATCGCTAGTCGATCCAGCACCTGGGGTTTAATAACTTCCTCCACGTACTTCATGTGATGTGCATTTTCAGCATAAATTTGCAATTTTTCCATGGAGTCCACATCCACACCCAAGAAAAAAGACCACTGATTCTTTGAATCAATTCGTTTTCCACAACGGACGGCCAACACCTCCGGAATACGCAAGAGATAGATACGTGTATCACGCATCATGGATTCTATGGTTTTTTCGTCCACTTCCGGACGTAGCTTAAACAGGACTAGATGATGTACCATCGTAAATTACATCTCCTTTGAGGAAACTGCAGGGGTTTTCATGACTTGCGACTAGTGACTCCAGTCCAGTGCTCCCTTACGGACGGCATAGAAAAAACCGATCAATAACATGCCAACAAAACTGAGACAATTCCACAGCAGTTCAGGCCCCAATTGAGTGACAAACTTCTGAAAGACCACAGCCCAGGGATACAAAAAGACAATCTCAATATCAAAGAGGATAAAGAGCATGGCCACGAGATAAAACTTCACAGAAAACCGAGGCTGTCCCCCATTTTGCGAAAAGACTCCACACTCATAGGCAGCACCCTTGGTACGATTGCGCTGCCCTACTTTTCCGACCACAAAACTCATCGAGAAAGCCACAAAAGCAAAACCTACCGCTACCAAAGTGTGTAAGAGTACTGGTACGTAATCCTTAAGCATGAGGGGGATTTTAAAATTTCTTCCTGCTCGCGGCGAGAAGGGGAAAATCACTTAACCGCTAACGGCGTATCTGCAGGCGTCAAAGCCTTGGCTAAAGATGCCAGACCTTTGTATTTTTTGCCACTCTTTTTCACCATTCCTCGTGAAACAAGATTTTGGAGTTTTTCATAAGCCCTTAAACGCAGCATCTCCTCGCCGCCACTTGCCGCGTTTCGAGCACGCAGCCTTTCATGAACAACATCAAAGAGTTGCTTGAATTCAAAAGCTGTATTCTTTCTTGAGAGCGCAGCAACAAGTTCTTCTGTTACTAGGTCTGGAAGCCGACGGGAAAAAGCACTTTTTCTTTGCATAACAAAGCATAATTAGTTTACCAGAGTTTTTCAGAATATCCAGAAGGAATTTATGGGAGGCACCTTCAAGCAGGCTCTAACAGGCAATTTTTTACTCCAAGGTACCCATTTGTAGCAAATATCATGTACAATGATTAAAGATGCAGATTAGCAGAAGAATACGATTTCTTTAATGACAGATATTGGCTTATCACCTTCACTAGAGTCATATGGCTACGTTCCCTTTAACCGGTCACGATCGCCCGGGCGATCCCTGTACTATTGTCATTTTTGGTGCTTCCGGAGATCTGACTAAGCGCAAGCTACTTCCGGCGCTCTATAACCTTAAGGCTTTGGGCCTGCTCCCCAAGGATTTTGCCATCATAGGAGTAGCGGTTTCTCCAGGCGACGATGGGTCTTTTCGTAAGAACATCACCTCGGAAATTCACCAATTTTCCACTCATCAAGTGGATGAATCCGTATGGGAAGAATTTCGCAAACGTTCTTTTTATATTCCAGGGGACTTCCAGGACGCCGCTACTTTTAAAAAACTGAAGAGCTTGTTGGCGCAAGTACAAAAAGATTTGAAAATTCCTGAAAATATTCTTTTTTACCTGGCCATTGCTCCCACATTTTTTTCCACAGTGGTCCATCAATTAGGAGCGGTCGGCCTGACCCAAGAAACCGAGCAGTCCTGGCGCCGCATTATCATAGAAAAGCCGTTTGGCCATGATCTTATGAGTGCCCGCGCTCTCAATACCGAACTATCGCAGGAACTTAAGGAAAACCAAATTTACCGCATCGATCATTACCTGGGTAAAGAAACCGTTCAAAATATTCTCGTTTTCCGTTTTGCCAACTCAATTTTTGAGCCTATCTGGAACCGCAGATATATCGAATATGTACAAATAACTGTAGCAGAAATACTTGGAGTCGAATTGCGAGGAAGTTACTACGATCATGCCGGGGCCATGCGGGATATGGTTCAAAATCATATTCTTTCTGTCCTCTCCCTGATTGCTATGGAGCCTCCCAGTTCCATTTTAGGAGATTCTGTCCGGAATGAAAAGGTCAAGGTATTGGAAGCTATTCGTCCGATGTCTCCGGAAGAGATCCTTTCAAACACCGTTCGCGGTCAATATTCCGCGGGTAAGATAGGAGATGAAATTGTACCTGCTTATCGAACGGAATCCGATGTCGATCCTCGTTCAAACACCGAAACATTTGTCGCTCTCAAGCTAAATGTAGAAAACTGGAGATGGGCACAAATCCCCTTCTTTATTCGCTCGGGCAAACGTCTTGCCGCACATACCACTCAGGTCGTCATTGGGTTCCGATGTGCCCCTTTGCTTCTTTTTGGAAAAGAAATACAGAATTTTGCACCTCCCAATCGACTGGTAATGCACATTCAACCCGAAGAAGGGATTACATTGGATATCCATGCCAAGCGTCCGGGACCCAAAATCAGTCTTGCGAATGTTCCCCTGAATTTCAATTACAGCGATTTTGGTTTAGCACAAGCTGCCACTGGATATGAAACCCTCTTATATGACTGCATGATTGGGGACCCCACCCTCTTCCACCGTTACGACAGCGTGGACGCCTCTTGGCAAATCGTAAATCCCATACTGGATGTCTGGAATGCATTACCCGCGCGGGGTTTTCCAAACTACGATGCTGGCAGTTGGGGCCCCGAATCCTCAGAGCGGCTGATTGCCAAATTTGGTCATCAGTGGCATTATTACTCCAAAATATCCTAATCTTACATGCCTCCTCATCGATCAGAACACATTCTGGCGGGGGATATCGGCGGCACAAAGTGCAATATCGCGCTTTTCAGCGTAGATCGGAGCGAAATAGGTGAGCAATTGGTGCCGCTTAGAACCCGTCGATTTGCAAGTGCCTCATATCCTCGCTTAAATACCATCCTACGCGAATTTCTTGCCAAAGAAACTCTACTCATCCATGCCGCCTGTTTTGGAGTACCGGGCCCGGTCCACAAAGGCGAAGCCAAGCTGACAAACCTCCCATGGGGTGTAAATGCTCAGGAAATTTCCGAAGAATTCTCTATTCCTTCCGTCCATCTCATCAATGACCTCGCTGCAAACGCCTATGGAATTAGCGAGTTAAAGCTCTCCGATTTTCTCATAGTTCAGGCCGGTGACCCTAATCTGGAACCTGGAAACCGTTGCGTCATTTCGCCGGGAACTGGCTTGGGAGAAGCAGGACTTTATTGGGATGGAAAGCGCCATAGAGTTTGGGCGTGTGAAGGAGGTCATGCCGATTTTGCCCCACGCAGCGAGCTGGAAGTGGCACTTCTTCAATATCTGACCCGCCATTTTGGACACGTCAGTTGCGAGCGCGTGACCAGTGGCCAGGGAATTCAAAATATCTTTAATTTTTTACGAGACACCGGCCGTGGAGACCCCTCGCCGGAGGTTGTCGCAGAAATGGCCACGCAAGACACGGGCTATGTCATTTCCAAACATGCCCACTCAGGATCCTGTTCTGTTTGTGTACAAACCATGGAAATTTTTGTGGGATGCCTGGCCGCGGAAGCCGGAAATCTTGCATTGAAAGTAATGGCCATAGGCGGAGTTTACCTGGGGGGGGGCATTCCCGTACGCAATGCCGAACGCATTAAAAGCACCATCTTCCTTCATGCATTTGCAGATAAAGGAAGAATGGATGCCTTAATGAAAAAAATGCCCATCCAAATCATCTTAAATGACCAGGCAGCACTATTAGGAGCTGCCCGCTACGCTCTGGATGCTCTCATTAAAAGTTAACCGCCAGCTTTCCCTCAATATTTTTATCCCTGCGCCTCATGGAAATACTCAGCCATCTCCAATGGATTTTTTCCATCAGCGTTTCTTTGAGAATCAGAGCCTGTCCAAAAAGACTATTGCGGGGGCGCGATCAGAGATTTCAGCGTAGAACAAGGCCCGAAGCAAGAATACCTCCTCTCCATTATTGATGGATGGGCAAAGTAGCATTTTCCGTACCATCATATGCAACAAGGCTGCCCCCCCTACACAGAGACCACCCGGCTTTCCGGCATCAATTCGTCAGTTGACGCCTTTCTGAAACTCCTTATCCTCTCTCAGAGAAAAGAAAAGCATTCCACATCGAAAGTTCAATGTAAGTTGCTTCGTGTGGAAATTTCTCTTCAGATCGAAACCATCCGGTACCGGTATAAGACAAAATCAAGCAGCCCGGATTCCAGGCTTTGAATGATATCACCCTATGATTGCACCCAACCAGCCCTCTCAAACTTCTCAGGAATTTCCAAATTCCAAGCGCGTATACCTCAACGGTGACTTGTATCCTGACATACGCGTTCCCATGCGGGAAATTGCACTCAATCCGACACGCGACTTCAACCAAAAAGTGGAAGCAAATGATCCTGTTCGCGTTTACGACACAAGTGGTCCATGGGGAGATTCCAGTTTTTCCGGAAACAGTCAAGAAGGCCTTCCTTGCCTGCGGAGTCCATGGATTACCGGCCGAGCGGACGCAGAAGAATACGACGGCCGCATAGTTCATCCAAAGGACGATGGCTATCTTTCTGAAATCCATCGCCATCACTCAAAAGATCCCACGGGCGCGTTTCAGTCATCGCGTCGTCCTTTACGATCTTGCGCGGGACATCCGGTCACCCAACTTTGGTATGCCCAACAAGGCATCATCACTCCGGAGATGGAGTTCATTGCTATCCGAGAAAATCAGGGTTTGGAAAAGATCCGCGATAAAATTTCTTCGGAAGAAAAACGGTCTTCGCTTTATCACCAGCACAACGGCAACTCACTCGGAGCCTCGATTCCTCGTCGGATCACTCCTGAATTTGTCCGAGAAGAAGTGGCACGAGGTCGTGCTATTATTCCGGCAAATATCAATCACCCTGAGTTGGAGCCGATGATTATCGGAAGGAATTTTCTCGTAAAGATTAATGCTAATATTGGAAATTCCGCCCTCGCTTCGAGCATTGAAGAAGAAGTAGAAAAACTACGATGGGCGACAAAATGGGGCGCGGATACCGTAATGGATCTTTCCACGGGTAAAAATATTCACACTACTCGCGAATGGATTTTACGTAATTCCCCTGTACCTATTGGTACGGTCCCCATCTATCAGGCATTGGAAAAAGTCGATGCTAAACCCGAAGAATTAACTTGGGAGATTTACCGTGATACTCTTATCGAACAGTGCGAACAGGGAGTGGACTACTTTACCGTGCATGCGGGAGTTCTCCTACGTTTCATTCCCCTGACAGCTCAGCGAGCCACCGGAATTGTTTCTCGCGGCGGAAGCATTTTGGCCAAATGGTGCCTCGCCCATCATCAGGAAAATTTCACATATACCCATTGGGATGAAATTTGTGAAATTATGGCCGCCTATGACGTCAGTTTCAGCATCGGAGATGGATTAAGACCAGGCTCCATCGCAGATGCTAATGACGCAGCACAATTTGGTGAATTGCACATCCAGGGCGAATTAACTCGCCGGGCATGGGCTCACGGAGTACAGGTGATGAACGAGGGACCCGGGCATGTTCCTATGCACCTGATCCAAAAAAACATGGAAAATCAACTCGAATGGTGCCACGAAGCTCCCTTCTATACTCTGGGGCCACTTACAACAGATATCGCCCCAGGCTATGACCATATCACGAGCGCCATCGGAGCAGCCATAATCGGCTGGTATGGAACAGCCCTATTATGCTATGTGACTCCTAAAGAACATCTCGGGCTTCCTAACCGCAAAGATGTGAAAGATGGAGTCATTTCATACAAAATAGCAGCACATGCAGCTGACCTCGCCAAGGGGCATCCCGGCGCTCAATATCGCGATAATGCCCTGAGTAAGGCTCGCTACGAATTCCGCTGGACTGACCAATTTAACCTCTCTCTGGATCCCGAAACCGCTTACAGCCTTCATGATGAAACCCTTCCTAGCGAAGGGGCAAAAAGCGTGCATTTTTGTAGTATGTGCGGACCTCATTTTTGTGCGATGCGCATCACGGAAGATGTACGCAAATATGCACAAAACAAGGGCGTTACTGAACAAGAAGCCCTTGTTCAAGGATTACAGGAGAAAGCCCAAGAATTTTCCGCAGCGGGAAACGAAATATACCATCAACCTAAGAATGCTGAGACATAGAAGACTTTTTTCAACAAGCTCTGCGGAAAAAAGAATGGCAAATCGTGCTCATTTTATACTGATTTTACTATATGACTTTTTTGAAGAAACGCTTCGTATCCTTGCTTTCTCTCTTTCCTCTCCTGGCAGCCTCCCCGCTGATAGCTTCGGCGTCTCACCCATCTGTAAGGGGAGCTTTATCGGTAACTTCACCCGATTTTGGATATGGGATGCGGATGCCTTCCGAAAGCGCGCAAAAGAATGGGAATCGCCCTCCCACATTAGTCATTTCGAATATTCCTCCAGAGACTCGGTCTCTCGCTATTCAAATGGTAGATCCGGATAATCCTGCCGGCGTGTGGATTCACTGGTTAGCCGCTAATATTTCTCCTTCGGTCCATATATTGACAGCCACCGACCTTCCTACAGGAATAGTTATTGGAACAAATGATTTTGGAAATTGCCAGTATGATGGCCCCTCCCCTCCGTTGGGCACACATCATTATTTAATCCATATATTTGCATTGGATGCTATGCTCAATTTGAAATCGGGCTTTAATTATCGGAAGCTGGAAAATGTAATGTGGGGTCACATACTTCAAAGGAGCACCCTAATGGGCACATTTTCCCAAAATCTGTAAATCGAGGTTCGCTATACAGTACTTTTTCTGGCTGTCTAAAAAAACTGTGGGTAAAATTTGGTTCCGGCCAATTATCAAGAGAATGGTAGAGAGCAACTTCACCAATATCAAAGGTACGAAAACCATAGCTTCGTTTTAGCGTTAATTTGACCTTGGCATTTTCTCCTCCTTGAACCCATTCTCAGTAGCGGGGAGCCAAAATTCGGAACACTTGCTATTGAGCGAGATAATAGTAATATACGCCCCCATTTATCCCGTATGACTCGCCGCACTAAAGTAGTCTCAAAAAAGACGAGCATGGTTTACGATTCCATTAAGCTTTCGGTCGCTCTTACTACTGACGAGATCTTTTCTTCTTTTCAGGACAAATTTGTATCTATCTTTAGGTGGATATTCTCTCCCCTTGCACTTTGTACACTTTCTTATTTCTTTTAACTTTCTCGAGGAGAGCCTTTTCTATCTTAAAAATCTATCTCTCTATCAATACTCTCGGAAAATCTTGTGGAAACCGTACCTCGGATGAGACAAAGTACCTTAACTCAACGAATACTCGCGCGCTAGCGCTTGGAAGATGGATATTTGATTTGTTGCCCACGCTGTACTTAAGCCCAATTCTACTCGCATAATTTCGGCCACCATAGGTGCGACTTCAGCGGCTGCAATGGCATCTAAGATCAATGCACGGGTACGGCGGGCGAGGACATCTTCCACGGTGAATGCCATCTCACGACGGACAGCCCAGGGAATCACTGCTTTGGGATAAGGTAACTTGGGATGCAAAGGTTCACGCCATTGAGAATTTTCCTCATAGAGTGCTTCGAGCTCAAATACATCAGTGCCGTATACCCGCAATAATTCTTCCTGTTTTGAGGCTCGCGCATTCCGCCATCCGTGTAAATGCAGATGTTCGGTGACGCAGGGAGAATGGCCATGTCCTGAGAGCTGCAAGGCGTGATTCAAAGCGTCCTCCGCCATCTTGCGATAGGTGGTCCATTTACCTCCCACCACCGTGAGTAGGCCGGAATCAGAAACAAAGACTTCATGATTGCGCGAAATCGATTTGGTAGCTCCGCCGCTTTTTCCCGGGGGCCTTACGAGAGGGCGTTGGCCGGCAAAAATGGAAAGGACATCTTTGCGGGTAGGGCATTTTGCCAAATAGCGGGCTGCATTCCGCAAAATAAATTCCACTTCTTCGTCTAATGCTCGCGGTTCAATTTGCGGCTCAGACATTGCTGTGTCTGTCGTGCCTACGACGACCCGATTATGCCAAGGGATGACAAAAAGGACGCGCCCATCATCGGTATGCGGCACCATAATAGCTGATTCACTTGGAAGAAAGTCTCGACTAAAAACGAGATGAACGCCTTGGCTGGGTTGAACGGAAGGAATGGCTTGCGGATCGTCTAATTTACGAATCTGGTCCGCAAAAATGCCTGTTGCATTGATGACTACTCGTGCTTCCACTCGAAGAGTACGCTGAGTGAGACGGTCGATAAATTCCACACCATTGACCAAACCGTCTTTCTTGGTGAGGGCAGTGACTTGCGCATAATTCAAGAGACATCCGCCGAGATCCGTAGCAGTCTGTGCCAAGGTGATAGCCAGCCGTGCATCGTCAAATTGTCCATCGAAGTATTCCACTCCGCCCATTAAGTTTTCCGGTTCTACATTAGGGATGCGTTGAAGCGTCTCCTCTCGCGAAAGCATCTTGGAAGAACCTAAGTTCAATCGTCCTGCCAATGCGTCATAAACCTTCAGGCCAATACCGAAAAAAGGCCCTTCCCACCATTTATAGCGAGGAACAATAAAAGAAAGATGATGGACGATGTGAGGAGCATTCTGATGAAGAATTCCGCGTTCCTTCAGAGCTTCAAGAACCAAAGGGATATCTCCCTGTTCCAAATAGCGGACGCCTCCATGTACCAATTTGGTGCTACGGCTCGATGTACCTTTGGCAAAATCTTCGGCTTCCAGAAGCACACTTTGAAATCCGCGGGACTCAGCATCCACAGCTATTCCCAAGCCTGTGGCTCCACCCCCAATAATGAGAAAGTCGGTTTGAGGAGATTCCTCTAAACGACGTAGCATAGCGGTTCGGTTCATGCTTCTTGCCACCGTTGTGCTCGGCTAATCGCTTTTCGCCAGTTTCGCACCTTGGTTGTCCGTTCAGTTGAGTTCATGTGTGGAATAAAAGTGCGTTCCGTTTTGCGAATAGTGGAGAGATCTCCAATGGACCAAACGCCTGCCGCACAACCTGCCATTAAAGCCGCACCTAAAGAAGTGGTTTCGATATTAGCGGGTCTTTCGACACGGACATCGAGTAAATCCGCTTGTGTCTGCATCAGAAGATCACTTGCGCACGCTCCTCCGTCCACCCGCAGAGTGCTAATTACTCTACCGGAATCACTCTGCATGGCTCCGAGAAGATCCGTCACTTGGAAGGCAATGCCCTCCAATGTAGCGCGAGCCAAATGGGCGGCTGTAGTGCCTCGTGTAATTCCAAGAAGGGTTCCACGTGCGGAGGAATCCCAGTGGGGTGCTCCCAATCCTGTGAAAGCGGGAACTAATATTAGCCCGCCGCTGTCCGGCACTTGTGCTGCCAGATCGTTGATTTCGGCGGAAGTTCGAATAATTCCCAAGCCATCTCGCAACCATTGGATTGCGGCTCCCGCTACAAATACACTGCCTTCCAAAGCGTAGCGGATCGGCTGATTTCCGATTTTCCATGCAACTGTAGAAAGAAGGCGGGATGCGCTATTGACGGGCTCATTTTCCAAGGTCATTAGCATAAAACAACCGGTACCGTATGTGCACTTTACCTGTCCGGGTTCGGTACAAAGTTGTCCGAAAAGGGCGGACTGTTGATCTCCAATCATTCCGTGGATAGGAATTTCAGCTCCGAAAAGGGATTTTTCGGTTGTTCCCATAAGTTCGCTATTAGACACGATTTTAGGAAGCAGTTGGCGAGGAATTTGAAATAGCTCTAAGAGTTCCTCATCCCATTCCATACGCCGCAAATCCATAAGCATTGTGCGCGAGGCATTTCCCACGTCGGTTGCATGTACGGTGCCGGCTGTGAGTCGGAAAAGCAGCCAGGAATCCATGGTGCCTGCGGCAATTTCTCCACGTTCGGCTCGAGTACGAGCGTCCGGAATTTTGTCGAGAAGCCATTGGAGTTTACTAGCCGAAAAATAAGGATCTAAAAGTAAGCCGGTTTTTTTTCGGATCATTTCTTCACCGCCGCGTTCTCTAAGTCTGTCCAAGATCGATGCAGTACGGCGATCTTGCCAGACAATGGCGCGATGCAGGGGCTTGCCTGTAGCACGATCCCAAAGAAGTACGGTTTCTCGTTGATTGGTGATTCCTATTGTGGCAATGGAGGAAGGTTGGATTTGTGCACGTTGAAAGACTTCGCGTACGGTGTGGATGACGCTTTGCCAAATTTCTTCCGCATCATGTTCCACCCAGGCGGATTGGGGAAAATATTGAGGGAATTCTTGCTGGGCGGTGGCAATGGGTTCGCTGCGCGCATTATAAAGAATGGCGCGGGAGCTCGTGGTCCCTTGATCGATGGAGAGGATAGTGCTCATAGAGGTAGGCTATATGATGGAGGTTGCGGAAGGGTAAGATTTACTTAAGTGATGTTACGCAAAAAAGGGAAACCTTGTAGGCCAAAATGGTTTTTTTGCTCCCAGAGCTCCTCAACGTGCGTAACGTCAGTTACTTAATGGAGTGAAAAAACAGCGCTGCAGCGATAGCGCCCAGAAACGGGCCGATGACTGGGATCCATGCATATCCCCAGTCTGCAGAGCCTTTTCTTCCCATTGGCAAAAATGCATAGGCGATGCGCGGCCCGAGATCTCGAGCGGGATTGATCGCATAGCCGGTGGGGCCTCCTAAAGATAGGCCGATCACCCATACGATCAACATCACAGGAACAGCACCGAGGGCTCCCAGTTCAATGGGAATGGCTGAGCCAGATAAAGGGTGTTCAAAAGCACCTTTTATTTCCAGGATGGCAAAAATGAGAACAAAAGTGCCGATGATTTCGCAGAGTAAGTTTGAAAACCAGCTGCGGATTGCGGGGGCAGTGCAAAATACTGCGCGTGTCGTATCTCCATCGGGGGTCCTGTTCCAATGAGGCAAATAGGCGAAATATACCAAAATAGCTCCGACGATGGCACCCGCCATTTGGGCCATCATGTAGGGAATCACCGAGCTCCAGGGAAAAGCTCCTGCAATAGCGAGAGCCAGAGTAACCGCTGGATTAATATGTGCCCCGCTGTAGGATCCCGCTATCAAGACCCCCACAAAGACAGCCAGTGCCCAGCCGGTTGTAATGACTATCCATCCGCTTCCTTTCCCTTTTGTGTCATTTAGTAAGACATTGGCGACGACCCCATCACCGAGTAAAATAAGAAACAGGGTCCCTAGAAATTCTGCTAAGAGAGGAGACATGTGGCAAATATATCTTCGGCATCTACTTTGTCTAACTTAAGTTATATGTTGACGTTGCCGTGTCTGATCGAATCAAGGAAAGCAGTGTATTATCAATCATTTAATCCAGGGATTTACGCAAATTCCAGAGAAAAGCTCGCTCGGGTTTCCCTGTTTTTGCGTAAGTTTTGTAAGTGTTAAAATTTTTGCTTTTTGGCAATTTTTTCTAACTCTGTTTGAAATGCCATGAGGTCGTTTTTAGAAGGACGATATCCGGGCTGGGTGGGGTTCAAACCTAATCGCCCGGTTTGATCTACATACCACTCCGCGGATTGACCATCTGAAAAAGTTGCTCGTCCGTTGAGGAGAACACCAGGGCGTTGCAGGGGGCTCACAGTAACAGATACTTTTCCGTGGGTGGGTTCGGAAAGGGGAGACAGAATAGTGTCAGTTGCTAATTTAGGTTCGGGATCGGATTCTTGGCGTGTGAGTTTTAATTCATCGGCAAGTAATCTCACGTCGAGGTAAGTCAGGGTGAGATTGAACTCATTTTTCAATCGCTTTTGAAGATCGGAAAGACTTGCTCCTTCCGCATACCATTGAGTAACTGCTGCAATCTGATGTGGTTCAAGGTTCATGAAGTTTTGATACTTGGAAATTTTTGAACATTTAAATTTATAGGTTTTGCTCTAAAGAGCCAGCTCGAATTAATGAAAGGGTGTGTCCAGCTGAGTGCGAATTGCCCCTTCAAGAACTGAAGGGATCACGCAGTGCTCTCCTTAAAGGAATTCTGCTGGATATGAAATATTGCTTACTCAGTGATGTGACGCAAAAAAGGGAAATCTTGTAGGCTAAAATGGTTTTTTTGCTCCCAGAGCTCCTCAAAGTGCTTCACGTCAGTGACTCACTAAGAATCGCGAACTGCCAACCCCCCACTTCTACGAATTGTTTTATGGAGAGGGGATGGAAAGAACGTCTAAGGGGCGTGCCACCATAATTCCGGCATCCGATCTAAAGTGGTTGAGATAGTCGCTCAGGCGTACATCCAGAGTAACGTGACGATAATTTTTCGATGCATGGAGAAATCGGAGAACTCCTTTGGGATCGCGATAAGCAAGACCTACGTGTGTGGTGTAATCATCGGGATGGGCGGATACGATACAAATGACGTCGCCTGTTTGTAATTGGGCTTCCGCTGCGGGAACGTATTTTTTAGGCAGATACCAAATCCCGTGTTCGGAAAGCCTTTTTTCAGTCTGTGCGATGATGGGGATGAGCCGCGGATTGGCGCGTAGTTGCCGGCTGCTTTTCCAGTAGACGGCCATGTCTCGGAGCTGACGATTGATGTGTCGTGCTCCTTGGAGCGAAGGAGTGATGTTCTTTACTAATCCTCTTTTTTGGTTGTCGTAGAGCCAATCCTCCAGGTGGTGAAGGCGAGAGGTATAAATGCCCGTACATTTCCCCCCCCGATAGCGGTCCAATTCAATCATGCGTAAAAGGTCGCCAGAAGTGGGACGAGGGCTGATATGAAAAGCGCGTGCGGTGCCTAAGGCAATTTCAAAAAAAGTCCAGCAATCCATACCGAGCATATTCACGGAAGGAACTTCGATACGGTCATCCAGCTCTAACGTATAATTTTTATAAGGAGTACCGATGAGGGCCAATCCCACTTGTCCGGTACGTTGGCCCAGTGGGAGCTTTGCCCATCCTTGGGAGACGCCGCGTTCTACTAATTGATTGAACCTGGATTTCCCAACGAAGACGACGTGATCAGGGAGTTTCTGCCCATTTGAGTGACTAGCGCTTAGAAAGAAAAGGGATATAGTAAGAAGAATACCAATAGAGGGTACTGAAATTCGCATATTTAAAAAGTGGATGAGGGTGAGGTAATTAGCAATTTCTCCCAATGAATGATATAGAGGCTGATTTCAAGCTGGAAAAAAGAGTAATTGTTGCATAAAGGAGTTCATATGGACGAAACGCCGCATCGGTTTTCGCAAATGCCGGAAGATTCTCTGCAGGCTTCTTCTGGTACGGGAAATGTAAATCCGGTTTTTGAAGACATTCCGCCGCCCATCCCTCCCATTTTCAAGAGTGGCCCCACACCTCCCGAAAAACAGTGGGCGGTGGCGATTCACTTAAGTGCATTGATTGGTTTTGTCATTCCGTTTTTCAACGTTTTTGCTCCATTGATCATTTGGCTTCTCAAACGGCCGGAAAGCACTTGGCTGGATGCACAAGGCAAACAGGTCCTGAATTTTCAAATTTCCTTCACCATTTATGCATTCATAGCAGGGCTGAGTGTCTTTGTTTTCATAGGCTTTTTACTTCTCCCTCTTGTGGTTGTTGTCTATCTGGCTTTGTTGGTTGTTGGAGCTATTCGAGCCAGTGAAGGAGCTCTTTACCGCTTTCCGATGACAATGAAATTTCTTTCGTAAGTACTTCGCTATAAAAAGAGACGAAGAGCTGATCATGGCGAAAATCGAAGGCGATGTTTATGGCGGAAAGAGGAGTTCGCATATTATTTGTGCGCGAACCATTTTTACATATGAACCTCAATACTTTAGAAATGTCCCGCCGCCTGAAAAAGAGGGAATTTACCTCTTCCCAAGCAGAGGGTATCGTTGAAGAGCTTATGGAAGCCGTTCGAAATAGCGATTGGGCCACAAAGGGTTTCTTAAAAGGTGAGATGGCTGAGTTAAAACTCGAATGGATCAGATGGATGGAGGGCCTTCAGATTGCCGTGTTGGGTCTGATGATCGCCCTCATGAGCCTCAGTTCGGGGTTGCTTTATTTTCTCCTAAAAAATTAGGTCCTGCTGCTCCCGCCAAAAAAAGAATATTGAGTCTCCTCTGCCCACTGGAAACTTCTAGCAATGCCTTACTTCCGGTCTGCAAACCGCCCACTATGAACCCTATTTCTAGTTGCATATTGTGGAGCCCGATGGTAGATTTATTTTTATAGGGGGCGTAAAGGTTTCGACTGTAAGTTGAAAGCCGTGCTCGCATGTCGAGGATGACTCGTTGGCCTCGTAAAAATCGAGTTAAAATAATAACTGCTAACACAAATAGTAGATCAACCACTCCTTCAACAGCAGGTTCCGTTATGGAGCCTTCTAATGATGGGATGGTTCTTGTGGCTTAATTGACCATGACGTCTTTTTCCTGACGCCTGCTAAGGAAAAAAGGCGACGACAGTAGGCTGGCCGATCTGCGGAGCGACCGCGTAGACGGTGAGAAAATTTTGTGGACGCTTGGGAAAATCGTAGCGTGGTGGTTCGCAGCGGATTTCCGACAATAAAAACCGCATAAACATGTAGACGGTAGGGTGGACGCTTTTTCAGGACACGGGTTCGATTCCCGTCGCCTCCAGGTTTTTCTTTTCCATCAAACAATGGAGAGATGTAAATTTCCATAAAAGGCACTAAAGAAGGGAAATTCAGGGCTTTATATGGATATCTATTCAGATCCGTCCACTATGAACCGCTGAAATCCTGACACTCTTCTTGCCGTGAAGGAGATTTGTTGGGAAGACATGGGGTAATGATGATACCGGAATTGCAACAAGCGCTGGAAGCAACCAGCATCGATCCGTCCCTCGCGGAGCCTTTAAAGTCTCTGGTGCCAGGCGAATACTGCCTTCATAAGAGTTGGGGATTTGGACAAGTGGCCGAATGGAGACTCCTTACTGGGCAGATCGTCATCGATTTTGAGGGGAAGAACGGTCACCTGATGCAAGTGTCATATGCCGTGGAAGCTCTGCAACCTATCTCCTCCACAGATTTACGAGTGCGAATTTTCCGAGATGCGGCGAGGGTTCGTTCTGAAGCGACGACCTCTCCGGTCGAATTAATCCGCGGATTTCTGCAAGACCATGGCGGTAAATCCACGGTGGAGCGCCTTTCCACCATATTAGTGCCCAGAGTATTTGATGCAGCGGGATTCAAGAAATGGTGGGATTCCACTAAGAAAAAATTGAAGGCGGATGGTCATTTTCATGTTCCTTCTAAGAAAACCGAACCCCTCGAACTTCATGAAACTCTTCTTACGCCGCATAAGGAGCTTCTGGCGCAATTTCGGGCTGCTCGGCACATGAAAGACCAAGTAGTGGCAACGGATCAAATTTTGAAATCTCTGGATGATTTTGTTCACGAAGTGGACGAATTAAGAGGAGTGGCGATACAAATCGAAGATGCCGCTTCTAAGGGCCGCAAATTACAATCGGCTCAGGCGTTGGAGTTGCTCTTGGTTCGGGATGAAATCTGTGCGAGACATGTTTCCCTGCAAAGTCGTGAATCTGTGCTGACTATAGCGGAGCTTCTTCAAGCGGAAGAAGCCCGCTTGCCCGTTATTTTTGCTTCTCTTCCCTCCGCCAAACAGCGTCGGATTCTCGAGACCTTTCCCAAGGCATTCGGGGAAGAATGGAAAAAGAAAACCATCCGGTTGATGCAGAATGTGACGTGGCGTACGGTATCAGACATTGCCCGCCTTTTTGAACGCGAAGGTGTACTTTCCGAATTTCAAAAGGCCATCACCGTTTCCATGGCTGATCGTTCTATTTCCGCAGAGATCCTCTATTGGCTTTGCAAGGAGCGAGGAGGCAACTTACAAGAGCTTTTTCAACCCACTTTGCTCATTGCGGTATTGGTCACACTGGAAAATAATCAGCTGAATGAGGGAAAGCGCAGTTCCCGGCTCCGCGACCTCATTCTGGACGATAAAAACCTTTTTCAGGATCTCCTCTCCGGAGCGGATCGTCAAACTGTTCGAGACATTATGCGCCGACTTCTACTGAGCCCGGCTTTTGATGACTTAAATCGTCGTTCGCTTTTGGCACGCATCATTAAGCTTCATCCTGAAATGCAGAGTATGATTCAAGGGGATACTGAAGTGCGTCAGGAGGCGCTTACTGTTTCCTGGGCAAGTCTCGAGCGCCGTAAAGCGGAGTATGACGATCTTGTCGCCCGACAGATTCCTCAGAATGTTAAGGACATTGCGATTGCTCGTTCCTACGGCGATCTCCGCGAAAATTTGGAATTCAAATCTGCCAAGGAGCAGCAGGCGGTCTTGGCACGCAAGAAATCCGAGTTGGAGCTCATGCTGGCTAACGCGCGAGGCACCAATTTCGAGTCACCCGACGTTTCTCAGGTTTCCATTGGCACAGTGATTACCTTGGAAGAGGTCACCTCCGGAGGTACGGAAACCTATAGTATTCTGGGGGCTTGGGATGGAACGCCAGAGCATAATATTGTCTCTTATCAAGCTGCGATCGGCCAAGCTCTTTTGGGAAAGCGAGTGGGAGAGGTAGTCGAGCTTCAGGGTAACGAAGCGAAACGGGAGTGGCGTATCCGCTCAATTGAACCTTTCAAAAATCTTGAGTTATTGGCAAAACTTCATGAGTCTTTGCCCTCTTTTGCCTAAAAACCAACTATGTTATCAACTATTATTAAGA
>JAHFTB010000055.1 GCA_023269545.1 Verrucomicrobiota bacterium
ATGGAGGGTGTGAAAGGGGTTACCAAAATACCTGGTGATTGGATTAAGATCAAAAATTGGTTTCACGATGAGAACGGTGCATGGAAATCCTTCCGTGAGTACTTATCGAATGGGTGGGGCTCCGTCATGGAACGTATGAAATGGCTTACCAAAATACCTGATGATTGGATTAAGATCAAAAATTGGTTTCACGATGAGAACGGTGCATGGAAATCCTTCCGTGAGTGCTTATCGAAGGTGGCGGGCTCCGTCATGGAGGGTGTGAAAGGGGTTACCAAAATACCTGGTGATTGGATTAGGATCAAAAATTGCTTTCACGATGAGCATGGTGCATGGAAATCTTTCCGTGAGTGCTTATCGAATGGAGGGTACTCCGTCATGAAGGGTGTGAAAGGGGTTACCAAAATACCTGGTGATTGGATTAGGATCAAAAATTGCTTTCACGATGAGAGCGGTGCATGGAAATCCTTAGGAAACAAATTATCACAGGGCTGGAGTGTTGTAGGGAAAGGCATTAAAGGCGTTATGCAAGTGGGGGAGGATTGTGGTAAAATAGGTCAATTTTTTACTGCCCATCGAGCAAGGCGAGATACTATTGAGGTAATTTGTGCTCATTATAATGACAAAAGGGCAGCAATTCGAGAACGCTATCGTGAAAGCTTGGCAGCATGCGAAAACATCATACGGGAAGGAAAAGACGGCACGTCAATAGCGCGATTATATAAATTTTTCTTAAATATTAAGAAGGAATCGAAAATTACGGCCGCGGGAATCCAACAAGGTGGGGCAATTGTAAGCAAGATGGTTTATAAATACCCCATTACTTATTGTGGGCAGGGATTGGCTTATTTTAGCGACGTATTATCGCGTGGATTACAAAGTGCGGGGGCAATCATGCTGGGGGGGAGTGGAATGCTTTTGGGTTCCGGACTAGGGGCTCTTGGCTTGGTAGGGAGTGAAGTAATTGCTTATGCCGGATCATTCATAGGGCGTGGTGCGCAAAGTGCTGGGGCAATCATACTGGGTGGCAGTGGAATGGTTTTGGGTTCCGGACTAGGGGCTCTTGGCTTGGTAGGGAGTGAAATAATTGCTTATGCCGGATCATTCATAGGGCGTGGTGCGCAAAGTGCTGGGGCAATCATACTGGGCGGCAGTGGAATGGTTTTGGGTTCCGGACTAGGGGCTCTTGGATTGGTAGGTGCTCAAGCAATAGCAGGTATCGGATCAGTTGCAATCCGCGGTGCACAAAGTGGTGGAGCAATTGCTGGCATAATACCCCTTGGGGGCATTTATTTATTAAGTAAAGGTTCTGTATTAACCGCAGAAGCTATTGCTCATATTGGGTCTGGGGGATATCATGGGCTCAAAGGAATTCTATATCCTGTAGGACTTGCTCTGAAACAGTGCTGTAAAAAAGTAGAACTTTTTAGCCCATTTGATACTTATTTTACATCTCAAGGTATGATAGTGTAACATATGAGAAATAATATAAATTCGGAAATAGGTATAAATAAGTTGCAGCTTAATGAGCTTGATTTAGAAAAAGAAAAAGAAAATTCAGTAAAAAATATAATCGAAATATTGCTTTCGATTGGTGCCGATCAAAAATATCGGATGACTGATGTAGAGCAAGCGCAACATATATTTGATATTCTTCAACGATTACAAGCTATTTGCATTTCGGAAGTGTCAGTAAGTTATAATGATGTGGCTCAAAATTGTGATAATTTTTCTAGTTCTACTAAAAAGCTATCCTTAGCTATATATGACGAACGGATAAAAATTAAAAATAATTCTTTGGAGGATATGCAAAAATAAATTATCGATTATATTATTAACTTCCGCAGGGAACAAATATGGAAATAAATAATTCGTTGTATGACGAGGAAAAAGCTCTGATTCAAAAAATTCTAGATTCGCTCATTTCTCTTGGCAAAGATAATAATATCAGCGATTCCACTCGAGCCAGTTCCGTATTTAGAGTGCTGCAGTTCCTGTCAGCAATGTGTGCTGCGGAAGTAGCTACTCATCCGAATCATCTGAAGGATGTCTGCAAGGAATTACATGAAAAAGTAAGTGAACTTGCTATTATGATTTTTGCTGAGAATCAAAAATTAGATCAATTGTAAATAATTTTTCTGATTTACAGTGGATCACAGTCTCAAAAGGCCAAGTTCTTTCCCTAAGAACTGAATGATAAAGTAATGCTCTCTTAAAGAGATCTCACTTCTCCGGAAGAATCTTTATCTGCTATAGATAGGATTTACGCAGTTTTCCAGAGAAAGCTCCCCTGTTTTTGTGTGGGTCCTGACAGAGTAATATCAATAGAATTTTTTAAAACATATGAGTATTAAAATATCAAATGACTATCCTAGCGTAGCTTTACCGATTTCTTTGTCTGTAAATTTAGTTTCTGATGACACAGTGGTGCAACCCTCCGCTGTTCCAATAAAAGAATTAGCAAAAAATAATAATGCATCAAAATTAAATGAAAAAATAACAAAAAACATTTTTTTAGAAAAACCGATCATGCGTGACAAGGAAGCATGCGGAAGTGATGCTTTTTTTGCAGATGCTGTAAATGCAAAAACTCTTTCGGAACTTAAAGAGATATATCAGAAAGGTCTGGATGCTGGTATCAATATTTCTAAATTACGTGTGCAAGGTAATCCTGTATTAGGTGTCAAGCTGACTCAAGATGACAGTCCTGATAATAGGAAAATGATAAAATTTTTAATTGATAATGGAAGTGATGTAAATGCAAAGGATGACAATGGGAATCCTCTGATATTTATGCTTTCGGATTGTCCGGATAGACTGACCTTCTTTCTTAATTGCACAGCAGAAAAGGGGACTTGGGTAGATATGACTGCAAAAGATAGGAGTAGAGATACTTTTTGCATAAAGTTGCAAAGAATTTTTTTACCTCTCATCCGAGTATGAAATCCATATATGCGTACATTGGAAACTGCGATAAATTATCCCAATTATTTCAAATAAAAAACGCTGAAGGGAAAAATCCATTGGAGATAGGACATGTAAAAGAAAATTGGAATTCTTTTTTAAATGACCAAATTGTAGCGCGGAATTTAAAAATAAAAGAGGAGGAAGAGAAGAAACAGCGAAAAATTACAGAGAACGCTCTGTATCGAGAAGCTGCATGTGCATCGTCTCTTGAAGAGTTTAAAAAAGTATATCTCAAAGGAATGTCGCAAGGTATAGACATTACTAAATTAATAGTCCCATTTTCACAGGGAGCTGGATCCACTAATTATACTCTATTAGGATTAATATTAAAACAATTTTGTATACAGAGCTACATGCACTATTTTGGTGGTTCTAGGATGGGAAGCTCACATGAGGTAACGCCCAATATGGTCCCTGTAAAGACATTATAAAATTTTTGGTGGAGAGAGGAAGCGATATCAATCAAGCAATAGATGAAGGTCACATATGTTTTTTACTCATTCACAATGGAAAAATGATAGGGGAAGACATAAAATGGTTTTTTGAGGTGTGTGAAAAGGAGTCGTTTCAAAAAGTAGATTTTTTCAAGTTTTGTGAATTTATCCGCTTATGTCCAAAGCTCGCTGAGCTTCTAGGTATTGTAGACAAACTAAAAATCCAGACGACTGAATAAGACAATAGGTGGTTATTTCAGCAAATTGCTATTGATTAGGACTGACGCAGATTTTAGATTGGCGGCAGTCCCGTTCATTATGGAAAGAGATCAATGGAACTCTTTTATAGAGCCGATAGAAATAGAAAGCAACGAAGCGGCTATCTCAGAAATGCTTCATGCAAACCGCCGTCCACAGTGATGATCTGTCCCGTTGTTTTACTGAGGCGATCGCTGAGTAAAATGTAAAAGGCTTCGGCTGTGTCAGCGAGAGTAATGGGAGTTTTTGTGAGGTTACGCTCGCCGTAGCACCGAGCAAGTTTGATGGCAAGAGAATCCGTAGATTCGGTTTCTGCGTAAGCGATGCCACACTCAGTGAGAAAGGTCATGACGCACTCACGTGGGAATAGGCCGCTCCCTTGAACGACTGCAGCAGGTGCGACGCCGTTGACACGAGCCAGGGGTGAGAGTTCTATGGCGAGTTCGCGAATGAGATGGTTCATGGCGGACTTGCTGGTGTCATAGGCAATACTTTCCTTCAGGACTGTTACGGCTTTGGTACTTGTTGTCAGGGCAATATTTACGGTTAAGGCTTGGTTCCGAATTATGGATGCTGCCTCATCTACTACTAAGTACGCGCCAGTGACATTGATGGCAAAAGTGAGAGCCCATTGATCATCCGGAATGTGACCGGTGGTATCCGGTGGAATAAAAATACCAGCGGTGACGGCGATGGCATCGAACCCACCATAGGCCAGTGCAATTTTGTCCAGAAGGGTGCGTATGCTTTTGCGATCAGTGATATTAGCGGAGAGGCTTAATGCGGGCCCTGTGGCAGAGAGTCCCGTGCCAGCAACTCCGATGCCCGCTCCTCGCTTTGCGGTGATCTCGCGAGCAGTTTCTTCAGCTGCTTCGGCATTGAGATCGACACTGACGATATGGGCACCTTCTCGAGAGAGGCGGTGAGCGACTTCCCGTCCGATGCCGCTGCCGGCACCGAGGATGACCACTACCTTGCGAGCAAATTCTGGTTCGGGTGGCATGCGGCGAAGCTTTGCTTCTTCGAGGAGCCAATATTCAATATCAAAGGCCTCTTGTTGAGGAAGTGCGGTGTATTGACCAATGGCTTCCGCGCCGCGCATGACTTCGATGGCGCAATTGTAAAATTCGGCAGTGACTCGTGATTCGCTTTTATCTTTGCCCCAGGCGATGAGACCTAAGCCCGGAATGAGAATTACCGTAGGATTGGGATTCCGCATCGCTGGAGAGTTCGGCCGTTTACAACGTTCATAGTATGCGGTGTAATCGGCGCGGTAGGCTTCCAAGCCTGCGATCAACTGGTGGCGCAAAGATTCTTCATTGCCCGTGGAGGGATCCCAGTCCACATAAAGAGGTTTGATTTTAGTACGCAGAAAATGATCCGGGCAACTGGTGCCCAGTTCAGCGAGTCGTGGAGCGTCATGGCTATTGATGAAGCGAAGAACGGTTTCGTCACTTTGTATGGTAGCGATTTGGCGTTGTGAGGTGCTGATTTTTCCACGGAGCCAAGGGAGGATGCGGGAAAGGAGAGCAAAACGGGCACTCTCTTCGAGGGAAGTATGTTTTTGGCCTCCAAAGGCAGTGGAGCCCTTTTCTTGATATTTTTCTTCGATATAGCGGGCTGCTTTTTCGATGAGGTGGAGACTGAGTTCGTAGCATTCCCGGTCGTCATCCGCCCAATTGATCAGGCCATGCTGTCCGAGAATAACGCCCTTGGCATGGGGATGTGCGCGGCAGATTTCTTGGAGGCGAAGCCCCAGATCGAATCCTGGTCGCTGCCAAGGAGTCCAAATCACTTCTTCACCGTAGATGGCACGAGTCAGTTTTTCGGAATCCTGCGCTGCGGCGATGGAGATTGCAGCATTGGGATGGGTGTGATCTACGTGTTTATGAGGAACAAAGGAGTGAAGGGGGGTGTCGATGGAAGAGGCGCGGGGATTGAGATGGAACGTGCAGTGGGTATAGGCATCCACCATGGAATCTTCCACGGGTGTTTTGGGTCCCTTCTCCTCGGCGATCAGGTAGGTTTTTTGGAGTCCGAGGAGTTTGCTTTGATAAAGCGAAGCGAAGTTTTCTTTTTTGGAGGTGCGAAGGTCGCCTCCTGAACCTTTGACCCAAAGAACTTCCACTTTTTCTCCGGTCAACGGGTCTTTGGCTTCGATCTTGGAAGAGGTATTGCCTCCTCCCGTATTAGTGATCCGTTGATCACTGCCGAGCAGATTGGAACGATAGACAAGACGTTCCACGGGGCCGAGCTTTGCTGCGGCTGTGTCGTCCCACAAATAATCAACGTGTCGGAGATCTGAGGATGGCATA
>JAHFTB010000039.1 GCA_023269545.1 Verrucomicrobiota bacterium
CTTAGATTTTCACTCTCCTTACGCCTTCTTAAATCTTCATTTCAAAAAAATTATTTACCTCATCAATTAATCCAATTTTCTCTGCTTCCTAGCTGTCTATTTTTTCGGGGGAACTCCAGATCCCTATTTTTTGCTCCTCGCTGAATCTACTCTTTTTCATGTTCTGCTTTTTTCTCCAGCAGAACTTCCTTTTTCAATCGTCCAGTTTTAGGGGGGCATGCCAACTTAAGTAATCTTTAAACTGCGTATTTCTTTGAATCAGCCACTGATTATTGTGATTTCAAAGAGGGCAACATGGCAATCCATCGAAGAATTTCCGCAAGAGGTTCCAAAAGATCAAAAGGCACGATTTCCCGAACCCGCATTCTAGTATAAAGTGCCCGCGCGAGAGCGACATTTTCGATAATGGGAATTCCTTCTCGCTGAGCAACAGCAATCATGTCCAAGGCGCTTCTTCCCGCTCCCTTTGCCAGCAAGACCGGCAATGGAACTACATCTTTGCAGTAATAAATTGCTGCCGCATAGTGAGTGGGATTTGTGATGAGCACCGAAGCGTCTCGGGTTCCCGCTGGCGCATCCTCGAAAATAATTTCCCGATGAATTCCTTTTCGCGATTGCTTGATTTCCGGATTTCCTTCCATCTCCTTATTTTCCCGTTTGATGGCATCGTGCGTCATCATCAATTGCTTCGTATGGAGATGCTTTTGCATCAAAAAATCCGCTATCGAAAGAAGGGCCCATATCAAAAGAATGACCGCACAGAAAAAGATAAAGATATGCGAAACACATTGTATGAGCCCGGAAAGTCCTTCAAACGGTAAAAGTACCAATTGCCCAATAAAAAGTCGGATAGCCCAAATTACAGCGATTCCAAGGACACAAATTTTAACTAATGACTTTACAAACTCAAACAGAGTCTTCATTGAAAAAATTCGCTTGAGACCCTCCAGCGGATTTATTTTTGAAATTTCCGGTTTCAGCGGATTCAAGGTCAATAAAAAACCAAATTGAGACACATTTGCCAAAATTACTGAAAAAATGGAGGCGCATATCACCGGTGCCACAGAAAAACACAGCACCTTAAGCGCTAATTGAAGGCAGGGCATTGTTGGATCCTTATCTTCCGAGATTGCCTGAAAAATAGCTCTACAGAGACCTTCCAACCAAAGTTTTTGGTAAGAGAAACTGATGCATATGGTAGCTAAAACAATAGCCCCGGAAATGGTCATGACCACTTCCGTACTTTTTGCTACCTGTCCCTTCTCACGAGCGTCCTGAAGACGCTTGGGAGTCGGTTGCTCTGTCTTTTCGGAACTACCTTCATCGCTCATGACAAAATCGAGCGCACCCAAAACAGAAGAGTATCACCAGTAAATAAATTACGCAAAAACGCCCATGCTAAAAAAGATAAATATATGATTAAAAAAAATGTTCCCACGACGCTTTTGATAGGAAAAGAAAAGAAAAACACGTTTAAGGAGGGCACAAAGCGACTCATGAACCCAAGTCCCAAATCTATGAGTAAAAAAAGAATTAACAAAGGCGCCGCATACAAAAGAGACATTAAAAAAATTTGGCCAGCCACCCTTAAAAGAGGCACCGCTTTGGATACTTTTAATGCAGGCAGAAGTTCCCACGGAGAATAGATCTGAAAACTCACTAGCAACCCGGAAAAAAAAATTGTGAATCCACCCGCAGAAAAAAAAAGCATGATTGACAATCGAAGCATAAAGTCCCCCATAGGAGAACTCATACCGCCCAGAAAGGGATTAAAAAAGGCTCCCGCAGTTGCTCCTCTCTGAAGATCAATATATTCTCCTGCGGCTTGCATCGCCCAAAATCCGACTCCCGAAGCAAATCCAAAGAGGACACCTATAAGAATCTCCTTTGCTATCAACGCACATATAAATAAGGCGGGCAATGGATGGGTCGGCATGGTAGGAAAAAGCATAGGCACCAAAATAAGTATACTGGCAATCATAAAGACTCTGCGCGGCATGCCTGCCGGAGAGTTAGCTCCAAAAAAGGGAGCTATAATTAATGCCCCCATAATGCGTGGCATCATGATCCCAAGAAGAATCAGCACATTCTCAAAAGCCTCCATCGTTGCTGCAGAAGAACCCATGATGACTACTCGGATTTTACGGAATAAAATTTTCTTCGTTGCTTTCTTAAGTGTGGTTTACACTTCGGCTTGAGGACACTTCCTTTGCAACACTGAAAAAACAGTGGCACAGTCGAACTCATTTTACAAGGATTTTGCTATATACATCATTCTCAAATCGTTTTAACCACTCGGCCGCACCAAAATTGCAAAATTTTGAAATGAAAAAATAGCATAGTTTAAAAAATCTATGAATATCATATTCATGGCATAAATAAGCACTAAGACAGTGGCAACTAACTTAATAGCATACGGAAGACTTTGATCTTGAATCTGCGTAAGGGCTTGAAAAAGCGCCACCGCCACACCTAAGATTACGGCAACCAGTATAGGCGGCATCGATGCAGTAAGTACAAGCATCAATGCTTTTGATGCTAAATTAATGATTGTTTCTTGTCCCATATTACCGTTTTCTCCTTTTCATAAACGATAGGTCATTACTAATCCTCCTAGAAGGCGCGTCCATCCGTCTACCAAAATAAAGAGCAGAAGCTTAAAAGGCAGGGAAATTGCCGTGGGAGAAATCATCATCATACCCAGAGCGAGCAAAATATTGGAAACCACCAAATCGATTACGAGAAATGGCAGGTAGATAATAAATCCGATTTGAAATGCGATCGTCATTTCTGTCAATACAAATGCAGGTACCAATATGAGAAAATTATCTTCCCGAATTTTATTATATTGTTCCTTTGGCCAGCTTTGACGGGCGGTTTTCATAAAAAACCGTCGCATTTCCAGTTTGCTATTTTGCCTTAAAAACTGAATTATAGGGGGATTAATATTCTCCCACAGATTCTCTATTTTGTTGATTTCCACTGTGGACCAATTCAGGTTTTGGCCTTTCAGCAAATCCCATGTTTCCGAAAAAACTGGCTGCATAATGAAAAGGGATAATATAATGGCCAGTCCATTGATCACCATATTGGGTGGGGTCGCTTGCAATCCCAATGCAGTCCGCAAAATCCCCATGACTATCACGATTTTGGTATATGACGTAATGAGCACAGCCATATAGGGGATGAGAGAAGCTCCCACCAATACTATAATTATTTGTGAGGCAGTGAGGCCGCCAAGTGTCATTTGAATTTTGCGAAAGCTGACCTACTGATGTTCACTGTTGCATAGACTTAAGGTCTCCTAATTCCCGAACGAGAATTCCAACCTCTTCTCCAACTTTTACTAATTCTCCCTGCCCAATATTTTGTCCCTGGACCAAAATATTCACCAAACCTTTTGTAGGCGGTTGTATGGGAAATACATGTCCTTGTCCGATGCGCCTGAGTTCGCCCAAGCTCATCGTGTGATGTCCCAAACTGAATTCAAGGATTACCTCCACAGAGTCCATCCAAGGAGTTTCTTCTCCTTCCGAGGCCTGATTTTTCTGTTGTGCTTCTACCATATCTTTTACAGCAAGTGGATGCGCCGCAGTATCGGTCTCTGCTTGTCCCGGATCTGGGTTGCTTTGATGCGGCCTTCTAATTGAAGAAATCGCATTTTCAAGAGCAGAACGAGAGGGTTTTATGGGTATTAATGACCCAGCACCCGTGCCATGACGGATCCGAATCATCAAACTCTCCTGTTTCCATTTCTCAAATTCTCCTAATAAGAAGATATCCCCTAATTCCAGAAAAGTGTCTTTTCGGAAAGGCAAAGAGTCTATCAATACCTCCACTGAAATTTGAAAGGCATCGGGCAATCTCCAAGGTAATGAGGGCCAATTGGTAGCGGCATTACAAATTTGAGCCATAATTTCATCTGCTGCTGATAGGCTGCCCACAATTTCCACCTCTCCCTGATTATTGAGCATTTGCCAATAGAGAGAGAGCCCTTGCTGAGAGGCTTCGGAATGAGGTTCCAAGTGAAGTGGGAGATGACTCGACTGAGATAATCCTTGAAAAAAGTCTTGTAAAATCACACCGACAATGGCTGTACGAAAAGGTTCTTGAATGGTCTCTATTGTCGGAGTTCGTAATAACTCCGACAGCCAACGGCCGCTAGGTAACAAAGCACATCGTATCGTTCCGGAATGAGTTCCTAATCGAATATCAGCAACAATTGGATAGGACAATAAAGCGGATTCCTTCCTTCCTATCGTCAAAACAAATTGAAATTGCCATTCTTTACCGAAAGCTAACACTTTCAAGCGGCGGCGAGAGGCAACGAGCTTTTGCCACACCTGTACCTGAATCTTAGAAAATTGCCGAGGCTCAATTTTTTTTGCCGTCATGCCATATTAGAGACGGGGTCCGCTATTTCTCTCTCATCGGGTTCTTTTTGTACATCGGAAGAATCCTTTTCCGATTCCTTTTCCGATTTCTTTGCCAATTTCGCTCCTCCGGAGTACGTGACCTTAACTTCCAGAGGACGGAAGCGTAAAAATTTTTCAAAAAAGAAGCTATGGATGGAGGCAATGTTATTCTGGATTATTGTTAGGGAAGCTTGAGTGGTGGTGTGGATGTTGATCAATACTCCTCCCTTAGGTTGGCTGACGAGTTCCAGTGTAGTTCCTGGCAACTTATCAGGATGAAGGTGAAGCAATATGGAATTGCCGGTTTTCCCCGCTGTCTGAAGTCGAGTGACCGCTCCTCCCAACTCTTGGAAGAGGGTTTCCGTGGAAATTTGAGGTTCTTCGTGCATCTTCGGTTTGTCATCTGCATGCTGCACGGAGGAGGTATTCTCTAGTTTTGACGGAGGGACGCCCTCAGAGGATCCTACAAATTTTTTCTTCTTTGGCTCCTCGTTTGCTTTCTCGGCCGCGTGATCTGCCTTCTCAATCCGCTTTACGGAATTTTCTACCGAATGAGAAGTTTTGTGTGGGTGCATCATGTTTGAATGATGCAATTTTAACGCCGGCACATTCTGTTTCGGTAAATCGGATTTCCGAATCTTGCTATGTTCCGAGAATTTCTCTTGGCCTCTATCTTTAACTTTGTGTGAGGCATCCCTTTTTACGAAATTTTCGGATGCGTCTTTTTTTCCCTCATTTCCAGGGGAAAAAGCGATTTTCCCCTTCGAATCCTTCTCCTGATTCAGGGAACGGACCCCTGGAGGAGGAGTGAAGCTATGGGGTGGTGGCGCCAGTGGCGGCGGTGACGGCGGCGGTGGTGCAATGCCTAGTGCCGGAGAATTGTCTGAAGAAAAACTCTGTTTCTTATTCTGTTTTTTTCTTGGTTGATTTTCGGATGGGTGATCTTCATCATTCCGATCCTGTTCTTCATTACCATCTGAAGTGTTCGATTGCACATAACCCACGGTCTGCTGTGGCTGGAAGGAAGGCTGGTCTTCAACACTTTTTCTATGAGCAGACTCTTTTTCCTGCTTTTCGAAATCTTCCTGCTTTTTGGAAGATAAGAAATTATTTTGAAGAGGCAAGTGCTCACTTTCATGGGGATATGTCTGTGAAAGAAAGGTCATACCTTCGGAAAAAGTTTTCTGATTTGTTTCAAATGCTGCCTGATTGGAATCCATAAGATTTTCGAAATGGCGGATAGCATCGAGCCTTGCCTCCTCTCTTATATGATGATTGCTTTTGCGGCGGTCTTGATCCTGGATGATCTGGTAAGAAAGAAGGTTCTGGAAATAAGTACTCATAAATTATTTTGCGGATCTTAGAATATGTCGAGTGGTGGCAACCTCCTCATTTTCTTCGGCTTCCTCATAAAGAAGATGTTGTAGATAGGCTTGCTTTGCTTTTTGCACCAGACTAGTCGCTTGATCAGTTTTATTTTCGCATTGGATATGTTCGGCACGTGCCTGACTCGATGCATCTATTTTTTTTGTATGAGCTTCGGCCTTCTGCGCGACGACTTGCCGCAATTCCACTAATTTTTCGGTAGCCCATGTAAAACTGGCATATTCGTGCTGTAAGTCCGTTCGGTTAACAGTTGTTTTTTCGCAAATACTACGCATAGCGAGGGCAGCACCTTCGTTGCGCATGGCTTCGCAATTTTCCGCGGTCTTCTCAGCCTGTTGCATTTCTTCAAATGCTTCCTTTTGTTCGCGCAGGCACGCAGTCTTTTTAACTGCAGCGACCCGAGATCTCATTTCACGAAGCTTCAAGAGTGCCGCAGCTTTTTTTTGTTCGTTTTTATGATTCATTTTTGCGCCAATTTCATGAGGTTCTTAATACTTACATCAAACTCTGAGAAATCTTCGAATTTTTGCTGAACAAAACTCTTAATTGCATCTTTCTTCGCGATTGCTTCATCGGTGAGTGGATCAATGCCCTGTTTATACTCTCCAATTTTTAATAATAGTTCGGCTTCCTCATACTTAGACATTAACTCGCGAATACGGCCGGCAGCATTCACATGTTGAGGATTCACTATATTCGTCATGACACGGCTCACGCTTTCTAACACCGATATTGCAGGGAAATGATTTGCCGCAGCCAGTCGTCTGGCAAGAATGATATGGCCATCCAGGAGAGATCTTACCTCATCAGCAACCGGTTCGTTCATATCGTCCCCTTCCACCAAAACTGTGTAAAGTGCGGTAATGGAGCCGATTTTTGCATTGCCAGCGCGCTCTAATAACCGAGGAAGTACGGAGAAAACAGAAGGCGGAAATCCTCTTCGCGCAGGGGGCTCCCCACATGTTAAGCCTACTAAACGTTGAGCACGGGCAAATCGTGTCAGAGAATCAATCAAAAGCAGAACTCGCTTGTCTTGATCTCTGAAATATTCCGCGACCGTTGTGGCAACATAAGCAGACTTAATCCATTCCAAAGCAGGCCGATCCGAAGTACTGACTACCACTACGGTACGGTCACGCGTTTCCTCTGTTAAAACCATTTCTAAAAATTCGCGAACTTCACGTCCGCGTTCCCCAATAAGAGCAAGAACGACGACATCGGCATCCGTATTTCTTAATAGTTGTGCCAGAAGAACACTTTTCCCAACGCCCGCAGCTGCGAAAATGCCCATCCGTTGCCCTTCTCCACAAGTGAGGAAGGCATCAATCACTCTTACACCCAAGCAAAGAGGACGACTTACCAACTGTCTGGAAAGTGGACAAGGGGGGCCTCCATTAGCTGGATAAACCGCCTCGGGAACAAACTCAGTTTTTAAGTCGTCCATGAAATTGCCGAGACCGTCTAAGACTCGCCCTAATAACCCCTCTCCTACTGCAACCTCATGTACCCTTCCACTAGGAATTACTTCGGTCTCCGGAGAAAGGCCACTTGGGTCTCCAAGAGGCATTAAGAGCACCTCATCACTAGTAAAGCCGACAACCTCCGCCAAAATAGTCGCGGAAGACTGATGTCTTCTGCGTAATTCGCAAAGTTCTCCAATTTTAACTCCGGAAAGAACCGCCTTAATAAGCATTCCAATCACTTCGGTAATGCGCCCCCGTAGTTGTCGGGTTCGTGCGCTTTGCACAGAGCTGGAAAGAGGTCCTATCAAATCGGGATAGAATCCCCCGAAAAATAAAGGAAGTGCTGCATCGACATCTGGCGATTCGAGGCTCATAACGCTTTTTTAAGCTGATCTTGGATGATCGTGATCTGTGTTTCCAAAGAGGCATCAATTCTGCCAATAGGAGATTCGAGGACACAGTCTCCCCTGCGCACCTCCTCAGACGCCCGTGTTTCCACGCGCATACTCCGCGGCAAATGTGTTTTCCAATCTTCTAACAATCTATTGACCGAGTCGACATCGTCCGGGTGCAGACAAAGTACAATCCATGCTTGTTGCCGGAGGCGTTCAACTGCTGCTGTAGCAAGTTGAAGGGCTCGTTCCGCTGGTGGCGCCGACTCTATCAGGGTGCGAACTACTCGCACAATTGCCGTCGCTATCTCTTCCTGCATAGTTTCCAGGTACGCAACGGTACTTCCTATTGTTTTCCAGTAATGCACTACCATTTGCTTCTTCGCTTCTTCACTCCCTTGAAGAAATCCAGCTTCTTTCTGCCGTTGCCATTCTTCTTGCATCTCCTGTCTGCTTCTTTGCTCTTCCTTTTTTGCAGCTTCCAAAAGTTCTATGGCGCTGGAAACAATACCCACGTCTCCCGCTTTGAGAATTCTGCCTTTCTGCTTCAGTAGCGGCAATTCACTGTGGAACTTATGCGTATTCATTTCTATTTATTTATCACCCTAAAAATCGCTTGTAGACATTCCCAAGCGAGCTGGAAATCCTCTTCGGAAAAATCATATTGGTTCCAAGCTTTTTCAACTGTTTCCGGAAGTCTGCTGAAAAACTGTCTCCATTCTTCTGCTGGAAGCAGTGCGGAAGCACATGCAATCAAAAGCCACCCCGCATTTAATACTATGGTGGCAGCATCGGAAGCTTGCCATTCTCTGATTCGACACTTTTCTGGAATATCCACATTTAAATTGGGTGCCTGAAGACGTGCAAAATGGAGAATTTCGTCCCCTAAATTCTCTCGTAATAGCCGCACTGTCTTTCCCTCCACAGCCCTACGAATTTCTCCGGCGGCAACTAAAGCACCCGAAAAAGCAGCCAATTGATTAAGATATTGATGGCTGCTGATAGCCAATCGCATGAGAGGATTTTTAAGATCAGTCCAAACTCCCGGTTCCCAGTTCCAGTGATTTCGAAGATGCTCATCCACATAAGCATAAGCATAAGAGGATTGAATAATAAGGGAACGCCAAGCAGATCCGAGATTGCCCCAGCGGGTCGGATGCATCTGAGCAATAGGGCTCAAATGAAAATTTACCCATTGCTGAACACCCGCGGGAACATTTGCTTTCGACAACCAAGCGCGAGCTGCACTACGAAGATCTTTATCGACATCGGTTTTCCAAATATTTTCTGATGGTGAACTCATGACCTCCTTGTTTTTATACTGGCTTCGCTATATCTACTCGGAAGAGACAATTTCCCTGGATGCCCCTAAACGTTTTCGTCGTAAAAATGAAAACAATGCAATTCCACCACCCGCCCCAATTGCTACTGCCACAAAACTAGCAATCCCCAGGACGCTCCATAGTGTCTTTGTGGAATCGGGAGTAACCGTCATCCCCAAAACGCTATTCATTGGCTGTTCACTTTTAACAGGGTAATATAAATCCATACTTCGGGATTCCACCACAGTAACGCTGATTCGATCATAAGCTAATCCCTCCACGCTGTTCATGACGAGCGCCTTAATTTGTGGCAATAAACTCGCCAAATCAAAACCCGGACGGCATTTGAGAAATACTGATGCTGACGAGGGAGTCGTAGTTTCTGTGTAAGGATCGTTTTTTGGAAGGACGAGGTTCACACGCGAATTGACGACTCCATCTAACTGACTCAATGTTTCTGCGATATCCTGGCTCAAGGCATACATAAACCTGATTTTTTCCTCGGTAGGGGAAGAAACGATTCCTGATTTGGCAAATACTTTCCCGATTCCATTAAAGGATTCCTGGGGAATGCCATACCACTTCAACAATTCAACAGCCTTAGCAAATTGCCCTTTGGGTACTGAAACAGAAAAAACTCCATCTTTACCGGGCCGTTTCGTAGCCTGAATGTCCCGTGCGAGTAAAACTCCAATAATCGTATTCGCATCCGACTCCGTAAGGTTGCTATAGAGATCCGCCGTATCACACCCCGCAAGGCATAATACACAAAGCATCAACACGAGATTTCGACACCACGACGGCACTTTTATTTTCTTTCGTTTCAAAATATTGATTTATCGGTTTCTCGATCATTGATTCATCATCAATGACTTTTTCTATTTTGCTGATCACTCCAATTTTGAAATGGAATTCGCAATTGTCGGTGCTTCTTTAATGAGTTGCGCGATAAAAGGAAAACCGCAAAATTCGAGTAGTTTTTGCGTGTCAGGCTGTTCACAATAAATATGGAAGGTTCCTTCTTTTTGTACCAAAGGTTCAAGGAGATGCAGGAGCTTCTTTAATTCGGAGAATTTAGGGACTTTCAGCCCTTCGATGGATAGTGTTAAATGAATAGGAATATCGGGTGGATATTTTTCCAAAGAAGCACAGAATGCCTCGACCTCGACCATAGAGGCGGCAGCAGGATTCCATTGTACTAAAATTCTCTTTTCGGGCGTTGCCTCTCTACCCATGCAAGAAGAATATAAACTTTCCTCCACTAAAAACAATGGAAGGAACCACGCAGTTAGTACGTATTTAATACCATTTGCATATTTGGTTTCTTAGTGCATTGCATAATTAAATGCTCCTTTTACACCCTTTTGTCCCTCCTTCATTGATATGAACAGAGAGAAACGTATATTTGTCACCTGCGATCTCCTTAAGCCATCCGAAACCTCTCAAAATCCACAGCTTGCCTGTAATCATTCGTCTCTAGAGAGGCTGACAGAAATCCTGAAAAGCTTGGGCATAGAAGCGGATATCATCTGGAAATCGGTGTGGGCCGATTTGGAAACTTGGCTCAGTCAAGAGCATACTTCCGAAATTTTAGAACCTTATCTGCAAGCCTCGCCCGATTTTCTACAATCAGCGTATTGTGTGGTAGGATGGGAGTTACCGACAGGTTTGCGGAAAGTTTTGGAAACGGAAAAAATCCTATGGATTTCTTTTGCTCAATATATTTGGAGTCCTCGAAATGATATTCTGATCGTGACTTCCAACGATCCTTCTTTGCTAGCAGCAATCCATCAGCCGTTGCCTCGATTTCAACCTACATGGACATTCGATGATCAACTGAGAGAATCCTGTTTTCTTGTTATAGATCCACCTTATTTGCACTCTTCGAGAGTCCACAACGGTAAGCTGCATTGCTTGAATGACTGCGTCGATCAGATTTCAGAACTCATGAGTACCGAAAAAGATATCTTACTGTTTCCCGGAACAGCCATCCAAGATAGTCGCTGCTTCTTCGCTTTCTTCGTTGGGTTCCGCGCTTTGCAAGGGGCTATACACACAACCGCTGTTTATGTTTCATCTCCGAGAGTCAGGGGGATTGCTTCTGTAGACCCCTCTGTTGCGCCTCTTGCCGAAATCTTCCAAAAACCATTTCAGAATTGGAGTCATTCCTCTCAACCTTTTGCTTTGATTTCTTATCGAAGTCTCAAAAGTCGCCGCTTATGGGACGAAGTTCTTAACCGAGCGCAACCAGTCAAATAACAATGAAAAAAGATTTCCGGCAGGAAGCTGCCAGGTTTAAAGACGATTGGAAACGGGAAAAAGAGAATCTGGAAGCTGCTCTTGATCGAGCACTCGCTGTGCTTGCTATGGATTCTGCTTCTTTAACAAAAGAGAGCATTGAAAAAGCCACCATTCTCGAAAAGAGCATTCGCAGACACCTTGCCGAACGAGAGCGGAGTGTATGTTTAGCCGAAAAAAAGAGCTGTCTCGAACATCGATTGGCAGCGATTGCGCAGTCCTATGCACAGCTTGACCGGTTGTTTGTATATTTGGACCTTGTTGCGCAGCTATTTTTGTCGATCCACGATCTGGTCAAATTAGATGACTTTACTAAGATCTTCCCTCCTGCGGAAGATTCAAATTCCCAAGTTGTTCCGAGCAAAGACCCACCGTATAAAAACATTTATACTTTGGACGGGATTCTCACAGATTGGCAAGCTTCAGCCGCCCGGATTTTAGAGCGCGAACTTCTCGCACCAAGACGCATCGGTTCCCTCTGCTTTTTGAGTGGAGAAAATGCTCTTTTGGGAATGAAGTTGTCTTGTATGGTGCGTATTTGCATCATTACTCCGAACATTCCCCGCGCACAAATTTGCACAAAGCTCGCAAATATATGGCGGGAGTGGCATAGAAGTTATCGCTTAAACATAAAATCAGCACATCTTCAGCCTCAGGAAGTCATGGATCTGGGCGGCAACCGTTTTGACGCGTTGTTTCTGGATTATGAAATACTTGCTTCTTGGATGCATGAATATCCTTCGAGCTACGCGGATACCCTTGCTGCTTTGGAACATGTATTCCCCTTTCTCATTTTTTTACTCAAGAAAGACCAGGTTGCCTCTCATCGGGAAATACTCTCCAACATGCATCTGGAAACTCATGCCATTTTTCCCTCAACCTTAGATTCAGAAATCTCCGGGGAAGAGGTCACTACTCTGCTCATTGCCCGTCGCCAATCTCGATACATCCTCCATTATGCACGAGACTCATGGGATATCATCGTCAGAGACTTCGGTTGGAACGCGGCTCCTGCATTGGACAGTCTTCCTGAGACTTCCTCGCTCCTTCCCAATCCCTATCACCTTTCGGAAAAAGTGCTTCTAGTGTCGAATCTCGGACTTCGTGTAGTTTCCACTTCAGCATATAATAGTGCATCGCACTCCGCTTGGTTAAGCCAGCGAGAAGCCGCTTGTTGGAGAAAATTTGGCGGCCAAATTTCGGAATTTCCTCGTTTACTATCAGAAAGCCGTACTCATCACGAATGGAAAATTGTACTGCAATTAGAAGAAGGGGATTGGAGATTTGCGCGCGATCCCCAATCAACCGATCACATGTTAGCTCAAACTCAATCTTTATTGAGGACATTAAGCTGGTTACGAGAGCGTTCCATTTTCTTAAATAATCTTCGTGTCGACATGATTGCGCTCAACGGTCCCAAATTCTGCTTTTTGTCTTTGGAGCGATTAGACTTCCAAGAAACTGAAGATACCCTCAGTTCTCTTCTTTGGTTTTGGTATGATTTGGGACGAGGGAGTCTTCCTCTTCGACCTTGGCCCATCAGATATTTTCCGGAGACAAACTTAGCAAAAATTCCGGAGCTCCTACAACCCATTGCTCATGCGGCAGCTTCCAGCGCAAGTCTGGACGAATTTCTTCAAAATCCTGCCACTCTTCTCACTCAAACACCATGAAAGTTGTCACTTTTTCAGAACACTTGTACGGAATTGGTCTTCTTACAAAGGCATTAATATATCCTGGGACTCTCCTGGAAGCACACAAGCCCTATCTATTATCCCTGCACCAATACAACGCATTATGCAATGAATCCAGTAATACATTTATGCGGCAAATCTCCGATGCCTGGCCGCTACTTAGGGAATTGCATGTGGAAGCGGAAGGAAAAGGACGGGATGTTTTACTTTATAATGATGTCGGTGGTATGGGAGACATGGTGATGATGTGGCCTCTGGCACAGATTTTACATAAAAGAGGTTATAAGGTTCATATTCTTCTTCGTCCGGGCTATGAACACCTATGGGTAGGCTTCCCATGGATAGAATCTGTCATAATCCTACCCACCCATTGGAACACCATACAACGCTTTCACGGGCATGTTTTTTTTGAGTTTTTGACCAACTACTATATGCATCAAGATCAAGGACATCCCTTGGATATTATGTTGCAAAAGGTGGGTATTGATCCGAATGAAATTCCGGATAGCGAAAAACGGGTGATTCCCAATTTCACATTTTGGGAAAATGAAATGGGTCGCAACCTTTATAAAGGAAAAAAACTCGCTTTTTTTCAGCTATCCGCATCGCAACACTCTCGTTCTCTATCCCCCGAGCAGACCAGAAATCTTCTCTTAAGCTTAGCAAAAGCCTTCCCTGAATTACATTGGATAGGACTCTACGGACTGAAGATTGCCCCCGCCTATTATGTACCAGCTCTCTCTGAACCCAATGTAGAATTTAGAATGTTCGAAAAAATCCGTATTTTGTGGTCTTTGCTCCGGCGAGCCGAGGTATGCATAGGACCTGACTCTATGCTCATTCATGCGGCCGGGACTCAAGGGATACCCTGTGTGGGGCTATGGGGAACTCATGACCCAAGCACCCGAGTAAAATATTACCCGAAACACTTTCCCATCTTTCTCTCAGAAAAATGTGCTCAATCACCATGTTATTGGCTTGCCTCTACAATGCCGACATTCTGCCCAGATGAAATTCCTGACAGGCGGTATTGCGGCGTCCTTCAAGCCATTACCGAAGAAATGGTCATTGCAAAAGTACGAGAAGCTCTATCCTCAAAAGCCTAGCCGTACAGCGGAATTGCTCGAAAATGTAAACACTCTCTGACATTCCACATTTTTCTCCGACGGTACGGTTCAGACACTCACGTATCATCCCCTGATTTTTAGTATAATTGGATGGTAACCATTGTGATAGCGAAGCGCGGTTCAGGAACAATCCGGCTTCATATTGACTAACTTCGTAATAAGGGCATGTTAGAGAAAAATGGGGCTAATTTCCGAAGATACTATTCAGCAAGTAACCGCAGCTAACGACATTGTTGAAGTGATTGGTTCCTATTTTCCTTTGAAACGCGCCGGCACCTCCTGGCGTGCTCTTTGCCCGTTTCATAAAGAAAAAACCCCATCCTTTCATGTCAATCCTGCCCGGCAGACCTTTCACTGTTTTGGTTGCGGAGCAGGCGGAACCGTTCTGCGGTTTGTCATGAATTATGAAGGAGCAGACTTCCCCACCGCTGTGCGGCGCTTGGCTCAACGTGCCGGAATTCCTTTGGTGGAATCTCCAGCGGATCACAAAATTTCCGGTGAACGTGCTCGCCTCTTAACGCTACACGCTGTGGCGTCGCGTTGGTTCCATCATAATTTACTTAAGAAACAAGATGCTGCTATCGCCCGGGAGTATTTGAAATCCCGGGGGCTCGCTAAGGAAATAGCCCTGACTTGGGAGATCGGATACGCACCAAATTCTTGGAACGCTTTCTCGGAATGGGCCCTCTCTCAAGGGTTTTCATCTCAGGAACTTCTGCAGTCCGGACTTGTTTCCCAGCGAGAAAACTCCTCTGATTTTTATGATCGTTTTCGCAATCGATTGATGTTTCCCATCAGCAATGACTTTGGAGAGGTCATCGCTTTTAGTGGACGCCTCCTGGCCGCGGATTCTTCTTCCCACGCCGGCAAGTATCTCAACTCACCGGAAACCTCTCTTTTTTCTAAGGGGCGCATTTTGTTTGGTTTGAATAAAACCAAGCGTGCGCTTATTGAATCCGGAGAAGTGCTTGTCTGCGAGGGACAGATTGATCTGATTTCCTGTTTTGAGGCAGGCATCCACAACGTAGTGGCTCCCCAAGGCACTGCCTTCACTATGGATCAGGCCCGGCTACTCAAGCGCTATGTGGAAGGTGTCTTGCTCTGTTTCGATGCTGATCCTGCCGGTCAACAGGCTATCGAACGTTCGCTTCCAGCATTGTTGAGCTGTGAACTGGCTGTGAAAATAGTGCACCTCCCTCCCGGTGAAGATCCCGATTCTCTGATTCGAAGCGCCGGTGCCCCGGCCTTTCGCACACTGATCACTCAAGCGGTGGATTACTTTGACTTTGCCATCGATCAGGCAGCAACGGATGGTTCTTTGGCCTCTGCTACGGATCGGACTCTTGTGGCACGTAAACTTGCTGGGTTTCTTCGTTTGATTGAAACTCTTGCTTTACGCGAAATGCTTTCCTTGAAAGTCGCCTCTCGCCTGGGTATTTCTTCAGAAGCTTTTGGTAGACTTCTTGCTAGTTCTTCCCACCAAACTACTCATGATACCGCACAGCCTCCTCCTTCAGCTCTCCCCCTTTCTTTCGGAGAAGGTCCGGAATTACTTTGTCGGCTTGCACTTGCCTGCCCGGCGACCCGTTCCTGGCTTTCCGAACAAATCTCGCCCTCTCCGCAACAACTATTGCCGAACGCCGATCTTTTGCATAAAATTCTTTCTAGCAATGTCGTATTGGATGATACATTCTCGTTTGGAAAATTTCTGGAATCCCTTGAGCCCAGGGAAACCTATACAGTCTTATCCTGGAATTTGCACAAAATACCCGAAGTCCCTCTTACAGTCGCCATTGACTGTTGGCAGGGAATTTTGAGAAATCATCTCAAAGCAAAACAAGAATCAGCCAAAGCAAGGCTAAGAAATATCCACAGCAGCACCGATGAATATCTTGCCCTACAGAAAGAATTTCTTGATCTTCAACAGCAGCTGCAAGACAATTTACGGCCCTTGCCCGCTCAAAAATCTGCATAACGGCCATATGGATTGAAGACCACCATTCCCAAAGCCTCCTCCAAGACGTCCCCAAGACCCAAGAGCACATCATCTAAATTCCACACAGTGGGCAAAGCATCCCCCAAGGCTTCCCCATCCGCAAGCCTAAGAAGGTCGTTAAAACGGCCAATATCGTCCAAGCGACCAACAAATCCAGAGTGACCACCAAAGCAAGTAAATCTCCTGTGGCAACTAAACAATCCACAAAGCAATCCGTTTCGAAGAAACAGTCGCGAAAAGCCTCTGTTTCCAAAGTTTCCAAATCCTCCGCCGCATCTTCCACTGGCACAAAAAGCGCCAAGGTTGCCAAGGCTGCCAAGCAGCCGGCTACCGCTAAAGCACCTGCTGCAAAGCAAGGCACTGCTTCGCCAGCCGTTAAAATCGTTGAGGAATCCCAAACCATTGCACAGCCTCCGGATTCCCCACTAGCTGCCATCCCTTCAGCGGTCTCAACCAGCATTCAGGAACAGCAAAAGCTGCTTCAAGAAAAAGTTCGTGAGCTGATCAAACTAGCCAAAGAACAGGGATACGTCACCTACGAAGACCTCGATGAGGCTCTCCCTGAAGCTATTAATGATCCAGAAAGTTTCGAATCCATCATGGCACAACTACGCGCCGTGGAAATCGATATCATCGAATCCTCGGAAGTAGATCGGGTAAAAGATGGAAAAAAGGATTCTGACGAAGAAGAGGAAAAAGACGAAAAACCGGATAATAAACTCGATATTCTCGATGATCCCGTTCGCATGTACCTCAAGCAAATGGGACAAGTTCCTTTGCTCACCCGCGAACAGGAAGTCGAAATCTCAAAGCGGATTGAGGAAGCGGAAATTAAAGTACAGAGTATCCTCTACCGCTTTGGATTTACGGCGAAAGCTCATCTGGATCTTGCTCAAAAATTGATTGATTCGCGAGAGCGTTTCGACCGTGTGATTCTCGACAAGAAAATTGAAAGTCGAGAACGCTACATGAAGGTGCTCCCTCGCCTTTGTCAGCAAGTACGCAAACAAGCCGACCTGGTCGCAGACATCTATCGCTCCAAAATCGCCGGTCATGAGGAGCCTCCCGATCAAGAAGTAAAAGATTTTGAAAAGAATCTTCTTCTTCTCAAAAAACTATATCCGAAATTTTATTTTAAGCAGAAAGTCGTGGAAGACTTTGTGAGCTTGGCTGATGAGAATCACCGCTTGCTTTCCAATCTCCATCACGAAGTAGCACATGTGAGCCACAATGGCGAGCAAAGTAAGCAGCGCCAACATCTTCCCATTCAGATGAGGGAAATGGAAAATCGCTTCTGGTTGAACCAAAAGGAGTTCGCCTCACAGCATACCGAACTCAAACAGTGGCACCGCAAGGCATTACGAGCCAAAACGGAAATGGTGGAAGCCAATCTCCGTCTCGTTATTTCCATTGCAAAGAAATACACAAATCGAGGCCTCTCCTTCCTGGACCTCATTCAAGAAGGCAACATGGGCCTGATGAAAGCCGTTGAAAAATTTGAATACCGCCGCGGTTACAAGTTTTCCACTTATGCCACGTGGTGGATCCGCCAAGCCATCACCCGTTCGATCGCAGATCAAGCACGGACTATCCGTATCCCGGTGCACATGATCGAAACGATCAACAAACTGATCCGAGTCCAAAAGCAACTCGTGCAGGAATACGGCCGCGAGCCCACCCCTGAAGAAGTCGCGGAAGAAATTCAGCTCCCTGTGGAACGGGTTCGAGCCGTTCTTAAAATGGCTCAACAACCCATTTCCCTACAGGCTCCCGTCGGAGATAGTGAAGACACTAGTTTCGGTGATTTCATCGAAGACAAAGGCGCGGAAAATCCCGCCGATATGGCAGCCATCGTCCTGCTGAAAGATAAAATCAAGGACGTTCTGGAAACGCTGACCGAACGGGAACGACAAGTCCTGGAGCAACGTTTTGGACTAGTAGATGGTTATAGCCGAACTCTGGAAGAGGTCGGCCGCCAATTTAAGGTGACACGCGAACGTATTCGACAAATCGAAGCAAAGGCACTTCGAAAAATGCGCCATCCTACCCGCATCCGCCAACTCGAAGGATTTCTCGAGCCTCAAGAGCTCTAGAATGAGTTCTCACCGCAATTTCATCCTGATTTTGCAACGCCCCTGTCAATAAATCACGATTTTTCAGAATCGGAGAAATACCCCGGTTTCACCTCTTTCCTTTCTCACAGCAGCCAAGCATCCTCTCGGATATTTTACAGATGCCTATGTCTCAAACTTGCTGTTCAGTAATCGAAAGAGCCTCCAAACTACTTTCACAGTCGCTAAAGGAACAAACCACCACAGAACGACGCGAAGGAGCAAGACTGGCTCGGCTCATGCAAGATCCGGCCGGAAAGGCATTCACATTGGCCATGGTCGACGAAGTTTTTCGCAGTGGCAATGCCTCCGTACAAAGTCAGCACTGGAGACAATTGATCGAAGAATTTGGTGTTCCAAAATATTTGGGAATCAGAGATCAGTGCCTACTCCGATTAGGCGCCACTTCCAGTGCCATTATACCAGCCTTAGTCATGCCTGTGGTTGCTTACTGGTTACGGCGTGATAGTTCGCGTGTGATTCTAGACGCAGAACCGCAGGCATTAAGCACTTATCTTCAGACCCGAGCTGCAGATGGATTTCGAATCAATTTAAATCAACTCGGCGAAGCTGTATTGGGCGAAGAAGAAGCCTCTCACCGAATGGAAATTGTCCTGCGGCATCTGAAAAATCCGCACGTCGATTACATCTCCATCAAAATTTCCGCAATCTTCAGCCAAATTCATCTGATCGCCTGGCAGGAAACCCTTGAGGAAATTAAGACTCGCTTACGTAGCCTCTATCGAGCGGCCTTACCACAAAAAAAATTCGTGAATCTCGATATGGAGGAATATCGTGATCTTTCTCTGACCGTCGCCGCATTTCGCGAAGTGCTCAGCGAACCGGAATTTCATCAGCTTTCCGCGGGCATTGTACTCCAAGGATATCTGCCTGATTCTTGGGCAGCCCAACAGGAATTAACTGATTGGGCCATCCAGCGAGTCGCAAACCAAGGGGCTGAAATCAAAATTCGTCTCGTGAAGGGCGCCAACCTAGCCATGGAGGCGGTGGAAGCGGAATTGCATGGATGGCACCCAGCCCCCTATCCCACCAAATTGGAAACAGATGCCAACTTCCGACGCATGTTGGAATTCGGTTCTCTTCCACAAAACGCCAAAGCCGTCCGACTCGGCGTTGCTTCACACAATTTATTCGACGTAGCCCTCGCTCTGGAACTTCGAGAAAAATCTGGCACATCCCAACGCGTCGAAATCGAAATGCTTGAAGGAATGGCCAACCATCAAGCACGAGCAGTCCGAGATACGGCGGGTACGGTATTGTTATATGCTCCTATCGTCTCCCACAGCGACTTTCTTGGTGCAATGGCGTATTTGGTACGACGATTAGATGAAAATACGGCCTCGGATAACTTCCTCCGCTCCTCATTTGCGCTGAAGCCCAACTCTCTGGCATGGGAAAACGAAAAAGAGAAATTCATTCGAGGCTGGGACATGCGCTCCACCGTGTCCTCCCTCTCTCGCCGCCTACATCCTGCCATTACCGGAGGAAAAGGATTTTTTAACGAGCCGGATAGCGATTGGACACAACCCCGTACGCGTATTGCTCTTGAGCAAGCCCTTGCATCCCGCCGCCCCCTCCCCCTCCCGCCTCTTCCGGGCCTGGCCCCAACCCTCGAAATTGCTCATAAGGCTCAAATAGGTTGGGAAGCTTTCGATTCCAAAAATCGTGCGGAGATCCTTCAAAAAGCAGCTCAAATCCTTGCAGTAGAGCGTTTTCAAACCATTGCTTACCTACAGGCAGAAGGGAAAAAAGCCATCTACGAA
>JAHFTB010000010.1 GCA_023269545.1 Verrucomicrobiota bacterium
TCGCTTTAGAAGATTGGCCAAAGACTATGAGCGCCTTCCTTCCTCTCTCGCCGGATTCCATTGGCTCGCCTTTCTTTTTCTTATGCTTCATTCTCTCTTCTTTAAAGTTCATAACACGCTTTAGAACAAACTTTTGCGTATCGAGCGGATGGATTACTCAGTGAAATCCTACTTCCCAGACAAAATCGAGGAATTTCCTATCGCTATGGAAGCAATGGACTTCTCACTCTTCGTAGCAAAGCAAATTTAAATCAAACCCTAATACACGACAACTTAGGAAGAATCCAAAAACAGCTCACAGAAAGCGGCGGATCTAATTTCCTAACCGAGGAACTCACCTGGAAAGCAAACTCCTTTCCCGCCACTTATCAAGCTTCCTACAAGGGAAGAGCAGCTCAAAAAATGGAATTTTTCTACAACAGCCGCGGACAGCTTCTTACTGAAGGCACAGCACTGGGCTCTACTTTGAATTATGAATTCGATGGGAATACCTCCGGATCGGGACTGGGAGTGCGCACACGAGCCTATCAGCAGAATCCTCCCTACGAACAAAAAATTACCCAACACGATCCATGGGCCAGGATTGCTAAGGAAAGCACCACTCACGAAGCATGGAGAATTCCGTCAATAACAGGCAGAACGACCTCTCCGGAAGTCAACCTCATATTGAACGAACTTTCCCTAGAAACTGTGCAGACAACTAACGGCTCCTGGGAGAAGCCTGTTTCCTTAAAACCGGGAAACTATAAACTCCACGTTTTGGCCATTGAGGGTGATAGGACCATTGATGTCTGCGAAGTGAATCCTGCTGCGGTTGATAAATGTGAATTCACCGTGAGTCCTCGACCACACACCCATGAAAACAGCTTCGACGAGGAAGGAAATCTTACAAAGACCATCACCACAGGACCGGAGAACCAAACCAAAACCCAAGAATATACCTGGGATACGTGGGGCCATCTCGCAAAAGTCACAGAGAAAGATCACCAGAACAATGGCTTTCACTGGAGTGCCGTATATGATCCATTTGGGCGTCGATTAACAACGCCCCACACCCCCGTAACAGCAGGTACCCCCGTGACTGCAAAAACCCAGACAATATCTTCATATTTCGACCCGCTCGTCGAGTTCCTGGAAGTTGGTGTCAAGGTGAATAACCAGGCTACGAACTGGAAAGTTTATGGGCTTGATAAAGACGGAACATTTGTCGGACTGAACGGAATTGGCAGGCTCGAAGCCATCATTGGTCCCACAAAAACCTACAGCATGGTGAGCGGTAAGCGTAACGCTGAGCACCTGCTTGACAGGAAGAAGGATCGTAGAAGTCGTAGCGATAGAAATACGAGATCTATGCAGCGATGGGAAAAGGGGATGCCGATCGGGCTTTGGCCCAAGCTTGAGGGGTAAGATTTTTGACCTGCCAGTTAGTCATGGAAGGCAAACGGGAGAGAACATCACAGAGGTAAGCCTGAGGGTCAATTGCGCGCCTGCGACAAGGTTCTACGATGGTGTAGAGGATAGCACTGCGTTGACCCGCTTGGGCGTCTCCAATGAAGAGCCAATTTTTCTTCCCAATGGCAGTGGGACGGATGGCGTTTTCTATCAGGTTGTTGTCGATTTCAAGACGGCCATCATCGAGGTAGATGCCGAGTAATTTCCAGTTGGAGAGGGCATAGTCGATGGCTTTGCCCATTGATGAGGAAGGCAGGTAACGTCCGGATTTTTTGAATAGGATAAGGGCTCGATGCAACCGTTGAGAGATGGGACGGCTTTGCCAGGAACGCATGGCGATACGCTTACCAATATTCAAGCTACCTGTTTGTAAACTTGCGCCCAAAACCGAACCGTAACGCCCAATTTCGCGCCTGAAACCGAACCGTCTATATATATTTCGTGAAATCTCGTTTAAATATGTTTTATTATAATGAGAAGTAATGGAACGTTTAGAATACGGTGAAAAGTCCCCCTATGTCGCACTTAAGGCAACGGTTCATATGGTTCGCTACCTGACCGCTAGACGTCTTTGTCCAGGTCGAGCGGTGTTGGATGTCGCGTGCGGCGAGGGTTATGGCTCGTGGCTGATGGCACAGTGGGGTGCTCAATCGGTACTTGGTGTCGACGCGTCAAATGATGCAGTGGACAAAGCTAAGGATCGTTTCGCTTCGGATAGCGTTCATTTCGCAACAGGATTTGGTGAAAGCCTTCCCACAATTGTTTCAGGCCAACAATTTGATTTAATCATATCGCTGGATACTATTGAGCACGTGGAGAATCCGGAGCTATTTCTCAAAAATATTCAGGCAGTAGCCGCTCCGGGCGCCACGATCATTATATCTGCTTCCAATGATTATAGGGATTACGCTCACGGAGGTGGGAACAAGCTGCACCGGCATCGCTTCAAGCTCGGAGAGTTTCAATCCCTAACAGAAAAAATCTTAGGCAAATCTAAGTCATGGAATTTTGGGACATTGGGTGTCGGATTCTCTCTCATTAAGCAAGATGAGGCACTAAAAAGTGGAAATTTTGAAACGCCCCAAGACCTCATGCTGGACTTTCGAAACATAGATGCAGCAATGTATGCCCCTTCTCAATTCGAAAGCGATCCCACATCGACAGAGCTTGCTTTTTATGTGGGAGTCTGGGGAGCAGATGAAATCTCCGAAACAATCTTCGCGGGATATCCAGTATCCATGCATCTTGCAAAGCACATTCCCTTTCCAAGGAATGTGATTAAGCGCGACCCATCCGATCCCTTAAGGGAAGCAGAGACGAGGACCCTCAACTCAGAGGAAGAGCTTGAATCCCTGAAAGATGAACTGGAGGCACTCAGCGAAAAGCTCTCTCACTCTGGGAAAGAAGTCGAGCGCCTGCGCATGGTATCCCGTGCGGCAAAGGCTGAAGTGAATGCGGCAAAGGCTGAAGTCAATGCGGCAAAGGCTGAAGTGAATGTCGCATGGGATACCATACAGCAAGTGCCTTGGGAGATCGTGAGAACATGGTGGGTGGTTCGGAGAGTGATTCCGACCCCTGTTCTGCGAATGATCGATCGAGTTCGGAATTCATTGCGTCGAAGTCATGCAGATTAGCACTGCAAATCTCCAAAGTGGTCTGGAAGTAAGGCCGTATGTCACTCATCATTTACATGAGTTTCTAAATGCAGACTCAGGACGGAGAGAAGGACCCAATATGGGCGTAAATGGCGAGCACCTTACCATAACATTCTTATCGTTGAATAGAAGCAAACTCTCCATAAGATTGTGCCGATCCATTGCAGAGCATATCCCGCAGTTCCAGGGCGAAGTATTGGTAATTGACAATGGATCGACCTCCGATGAATTAGAAGCACTTCGGCGTTCTTTAGAAGGCATGTCATTCCGTTGGCGCATTGAGGAACTAGGCCGGAACTATGGTGTGGCGGGGGGTCGCAATCGAACGATGTCTCACGTATGTACTGAATGGGTGATGACTCTTGATAACGACTTATATTTTATCAAAAATCCTCTTCCTGACATTCAGTATGATATCGCTATCCTAGGTTGCCATTTTATGGCGATGGCTATTTTCAATGAGGATGCCACCACAAACTTTATCCGCGGTGGCCATCTTTATCTGTCGGTCGACATGAATGAACTTAAAATCGTCGGCGGCAGCGCATATCAGCATAGTTTTACTGGGCAAGACGGCCCAGGCTATCTGGGGACCTTCCTGCCCGGAGGGGCTGCGGTTTTTCGGAAAGATACATTTATTGCTCAGGGCGGCTTTGACGAGGGAATGTTTGTTGGTTTTGAAGACTTCGAGTTTTCTCTCCGCTTATTCAGATTGGGATTAAAAGTTGGGGCAAGTGACGTGCGGGCCTTGGTGCATGACCATTTAAAACCAACTACCATCGATGATCAAAACTATGAGCGGACTAGATTTATGCGTTCCCGCCTAGAAGCCGCTGCTTTGTACTTCGAAAAAAAACACGGATACAAGGTATGGAGCAATGTGGTAGATGACTGGCTATATCAGCGTGAACTCGCTTTGGGTTTAGAGGTTTCCGTAGGGGGGAGGGGCGATTGCCGCGACGAGAAGGTATCAGCCACACGGGCTTCAGAGAAACCCCGTGTGGCTCTTATTGTCGATGTAGGTGCATGGGCGCTGGAAAATATCGCGCTCCAGATGATCAAACACATATCGGATGCGTTTGAATTTGAGTTGTTTACATCTGAAGGCGTTGAGTCACCCGCGATGCTTTTAGAAATGACGAAGGATCACGATCTCGTTCACTTTCTATGGCGAGGGCCCTTATCCTCTATTAACGAATCTTGGGAACGGGAAAAGATGAATCGCCTTTACGGAAGTTGGAATCACTTTGTCTCGAAGGTGATCTCTCCACGACCTATTACCTTTACCGTTTGTGATCATCTCTTCCTTACGCCAGCCGAGATCCAGCATCATATTCCGCTCTTCACTCAACTATCAAATGGCTATACGGTCACTTCGCAGATCTTGCGGCAAATTTATCAAGGTATTTCGTGCTACCCCAACCCTGAATTAGAAACACCCGACGGGGTGGATCTTGCAATGTTTCAACCAAGCTGCCTCGATCGATTTACAGAAGAAAAGTCTCGACCCTTGCGCGTAGGCTGGTCGGGAAATAGTGCATGGGGCATGAATACGGAAGCTGAACGTATGCGAGATCCGAAGGGATTCCATACTATCCTTCGCCCCGCATTAGACTTGCTGAAATCACGCGGCATAGTCGTCGATGAATATTTTGCAGACCGACAGATCAAGCAGATTCCTTACAACAAGATGCCTCACTACTACCATTCGCTGGATTTGCTGATCTGTTGCTCAGAAGCAGAAGGAACCCCCCTTCCTGTTCTCGAAGCAATGGCCTGCGGAGTTCCTGTGGTTTCGACCCGCGTGGGTATTGTGTCCGAGGCATTTGGACCGCAACAAAAGAACTTTATTCTGAAAGAGCGGAGCCCGGTTGCTCTTGCGCATGCGATAGAACAATTGACGAGAGACAGGCGTCTCCTCCTGGCTCTCTCTGAAGAAAATCGGCAATCGATTCAAGCCTGGGACTGGAGCATTCGAACGGATGCTTATAGGCATTTCTTCCAGCATCACATCAAGCAAAGATCCCATCTCTGCAAACCCTGAATCCTATAGCGGAATTCCGCTATAAAAGTGCGTAACGGCAGTTACCTCTTTTTCTTTACCTGATTTCTCGACTTTCCAGTCTGTTTCAGATCGAGCGAGTCGACATAGAACTTCACAGCTTCGGCTGTGGAGCTATCCGCCATGAGGCGGCCCTTTTCAAGTACTAGGGCGCGGCTACAGTGATCCAGAACGCTCTGCGTAGAGTGAGTGACTAAAATGATGGTGGCTCCTCCATTTTTAGTTTCCTCAATTTTCTCCAGGCATTTTTCCTGAAATCGAGCATCTCCCACGGTAAGGACCTCATCCAGAATCAAAATGTCCGGATTTACATGAGCTGCAACAGAAAACGCAAGCCGCACCCGCATTCCGCTGGAATAACGTTTCACGGGTGTTTCCATAAACTTTTCCACACCGGAAAACTCTACGATTTGGTCGTAACGTTCTTCAATTTCATGACGTTTCATTCCAAGAATAGCCCCATTAAGAAAAACGTTTTCACGTCCGGTTAATTCATGGTGAAAACCAGTGCCCACTTCCAATAAACTGACCACTTTGCCTTTCAGTTTCACTATGCCTGTGGTAGGTGCGGTAATCTGCGAAAGAATTTTGAGCAAGGTGGACTTGCCCGATCCATTGACTCCCAGCAATCCAACGACTTCCCCCTGATAAACTTTAAAATTGATATCGCTCAACGCCCAAAAATCATGAGCTTTTAGCAGTACATTCCGATTCGTGTCGTGAACGCAAGAATTAGGATCCTCCTTACCGCGGAATCGAGCCCACCAACTCTCCAGTTCGAGCCCTAACATCCTTTGATTGAGAATGCCCAGGCGATACTTTTTACCTACATTTTCCACTTGGATGACAATGTTGGACATAGCAAAAAACATTAAAGAATGCGTGGCTCTATGCGGAATCCACACTCACGCGAGCAACTTTATTAAAAACCATTACTCCCAAAACCGCCACCAAGACACTGATTAAGGTGCCATAGAGGATCTGAATCAAAGTAACCGCTCCCGATCCCATAAAAGCATAACGGAAAGCCTCAATAATAGGAACAAATGGATTCAATTCAATGATCCAACGTATTCTTGGGGATACTTGGGACAAAGGAAAAACCACGCAGCTGGCATACATTCCCAGCTGCATAAAAAATGGGATACTCATAGTAAGATCACGATAACGAGTCGTAAGTGCCGCCATGAGGCATCCCACACCTAAAGCTAATGCTCCTAACTCAAAAATAAGCCCCGGTACTATGAACAAGTGCAAATTGGGACGAATTGCAGCTCCTTCCCCCCAAAAAATAAGATATAATAATATAAATAATAGTATTTGAACCAAAAATCCGAGAAAATTTACGATCATTTCGGCTATGGGGGCCACTAACCTAGGAAAGTAAATCTTATCAAAAATAGCCTGATTAGTAGTAAAAGTTGTGGATATTTTAATTGCACAATCTGAAAAATATCTCCAACACGCGATACCCGAAAGAAAAAATAAAATGGGAGGGACTCCATCCGTCGAAGTATTCAGTATGCCGGAAAAAATCAAAACAAACACCAAAGTTTGCAAAAGTGGCTGTAAGATATGCCACACAGACCCTAAAACAGTTTGTTTATAAATGGAGACAAAATCGCGATGAGCAAACAGACCGATCAATTCTCTGTATTCCCAAAGCTCTTTCCATGAAATATGCCCCAGCCCCCGGGGTGGAGTAATTACTTTTGTCCAATTTTCTTCTGGTAAGTTAATATTTTTATGGCGCTCTAAAGAAGGATAAACTTTATGCATGGCATATTTATTTGCTTTCTATAAGTATGTTGAGGGAAAAGCTGATGGCTGACTTCTTTCTACTCACGTAAGACAAGTTTTTCGAACTCAAATTCTACGCAGAAGGTTCATCAAGAACCGCGACAAGAAACCACTATCGTAAAATTTCACCTCGAATCTCGATCACCCAAGAAAAAAGAAAATGAATGCGTAGGGGCTTTTCCAGTGGGAAAATTAATATTCTTAGTCGGGAGATGTCGAAACGGAAGTGATGCGGTTTCAGATTGCGTTTCTCTGATTTCAAGTGCCATGACGTTACTATAGCAGGATTTACGCAGATTCCAGAGAAAAACTCGCCAGAGCAAAGCTCACTCGTTTCCCCCTGTTTTTGCGTAAGTTCTATATAGAAAATATCCCTCTCAAGAGAAATTTCAACAGAAATGAATTTTCCGGATTTCTTATGGTGTATCTTATTGACTATAAATATATAATGAGCTATCGATGCGGCAATAATTTCTTGGTGGCTTTATTAATTGTCTTTTGATGCCATTAATTGTTATTTTTGGATGGGAAAAATCGATGTTGAGGATGGCTCAACTTACAGGTGATGTTACGCAAAAAAGGAAACCTTGTAGGCTAAAATGGTTTTTTTGCTCCCAGAGCTCCTCAAAGTGCGTAACGTCACTTACAGTATGATCAGAAAGCTTCCAAAAAGCATATTAATATGTTAATTATTAGCAACTAACAGATATTTTTCCTATAAGATTCCCGTCGGAAAATTTCCGGAAAGGAGCGCTGGAATTCCAGCTCGCGAGCTTGAGCTTTCATTTTTATTTAATTGATTATTGCCAGTGATATTACGTACCCTGCGCCCCTCTGTGGAAAGCAAAGTTGCTTCCACGGATTTTCCCTATGAACTGCGTAACATCAGTTAATAAGGTGCCACTGGTCTGGTCAGTGCCTGGGGAGGTGATTCATTTCCTGAGAGATATTCAAATTGACATGCCAAAAATTTGCTATACCGAAATGAGTGACTATAGTGGCTTTGCGATCATTAGCGCAGAAATTCTCAGGGATCACATTCTGTGCAATAGTGATTTCCGGAGTGTCCGCCAAGATGGGCTCTGATTTATTAGGACGTAAAAAGGACTGTTTAAGAGGTAAAAGAAATATGCATATACTTGCACTGGATTCAATTGCAGAATTAAATTTTCTATGAAAATTTGGATTCTTGCCACCGAATATCCCGGTAGTCGTACAGGAGGAGGCATTGCCCGCTATGTGGAGAACCTTGCTAATTCCTTTCAGGGAAAAGATGTGGAGCTTACTGTCATTACTCGAGGCACAAAGAACTATCACCATCAGATCAGCCAGGGATATTCCATAGTGGAATTTACTTCGAATCACGATAAGGGGACACTTAATTTAGTAGGCTCCCCTACTCAATGTGCCTCATTCCCCTATAACATCATGGCATATTGGCCGGCATTGAGCTATCAGATGGCGGATTTGGTAGAGAGTCTGATTCAGAAAATTGGAGCTCCTGATGTGATTGAATGTCAAGATTATACGGCGCTTTCTTATTTTCTTTTACAAAGGAAGCTCACAGGCAATCCGGCATTACAAAACATTCCCATCCTGGTTCACTGCCACGGACCTGCTTTTCTAGTCGATAAAATCGATCGTCGTCCCTCGATTTTGCCGGATTACTGGGTGGGAGAGATGGAGAAATTTTGCATCGCTGCGGCAGATGCTCGTCTTTGTCCCAGCAATGCGATGGCAAAAAAACTTACAGAATATGTTTCTTATCAAGGAGAAACAAAAGTTATTCCGCTCCCTGGTCCTTCGACAATGTTCTTTGCCCCCACTTTGCCTCCCCCCTCTCCTTCCGAGAAACCTACGGTATTATATTTTGGTCGCCTGCAAATTTTAAAAGGGATTTTGCCGGCGCTTGAGGCTATCGAATCTCTATGGAATGCAGGCCGTGATTTTCGTGTGGTCCTATTAGGAGGCGATACGGCGTATATGCCTCGTGAAACCACCGTAGGAACACTGATCCGCTCGCGCTATGCTCATCGCCTGCAAGAAGGATCGCTGATCATGCATGACAGTTGTCCTGCAAAAGAGGTAGCCGAATACATTACCGCGGCGCATGTGGTGATTGTTCCTAGTTTGTTCGAAAATTTTCCCAATACCTGTATGGAAGCCATGTCCATGGGCCGTGTAGTTCTGGCTTCGAAGAGCGGCGGACAGGCGGAAATGATTGGGGAAGATGGCCGGTCAGGATTTCTTTTCGACTGGGAAGTACCGGGAGATTTCACGACGCAATTAGATCGTCTTTTAAAGATTTCCCAAGAAGAAAGGGCACAAATTGGGATGAGAGCGCGCAATCGAATCACGGAGCTCTGTTCTGTGGAAAAAATTTCCACTCAAAGGCTCCAACACTTCGAAGAAATAATAAAGCAATATAAAAAGCCCTCCCTTTTTCCAGTTTCTTGGTTTGGCTACAAACTTCCAGCTTCTATCCGGAATGCAAACTCTCCATGCCAAGGCAATGCAGAGGCGCCTCGTCTGTCTGTCGTCATCCCCTTTTTCAATCTTGGAAAATATGTCGGGGATACCCTCAAATCCGTCCTCGCCAGTACTTGCTTGCCTGAGGAAATTCTCATCGTCAATGATGGCAGTACTGAAGAGGCAAGCTTGACTATTTTACGGGAACTGGAGAGCCAACATCCGACTCTTCGGGTCATTCATCAGCCTAATCAGGGGGTATCTTCCGCTCGAAATCGGGGGGCAAATGAAGCACGAGGAAATTACATCGCGTTTATAGATGCGGACGATGAAGTTCAACCCGAATTTTTTTCAAAAGCACTGCGGGTTTTAGACGCTTATGCTAATGTAGGATTCGTTTATTCTTGGAATCAATGTTTTGAATCATCTCATGACATGTTTCCCACTTGGAATGTTCACTTTCCCTATTTGCTAGGAAGTAACACAGTTGCTGCCAACTGCGTAATTCGAACAGAAGCCTTTCTCGAAGTGGGGGGCAATAATGTCGCATTTGAATATTACCTCGAAGACTATGAATGTTGGATTAATCTCACAAAACATGGATGGGTAGGAGTTGCTCTCCCAGAGTGTCTGGTGCGCTATCGCGTCCGTTCGGGATCCAGATCCCGGTCAGCCACGAATGCCGGATTTCGTTATCAATACGATCTGATAGTGCGTACACATCCGGAGTTGTACCAACGATGGGGAGGAGAATTGGCACAATTACAAGCCAGTAATGGCAGCGCCCTTTACTGGGACCAGCCTGCAAAACCCCGGCAAAATTTTCAAAGCGAAAGCCCTATTGCCGTGTGTGAACGTATGATTCGTCGCTTCCAGGAAATAGCTTTTGTGCGTTTTCTGCTTGGACAACCCACCGTGGTGCGGATTTTAAAAAGTATTTTACGACGCATGAGTGCTATGTGTTGAATGACTGTCCCCAATTGCAGGTATATCACTATGGGAGCGCTACGGGATATGTTGAGGCCACAATTGCATTTCATACGGAATCAACAAAATATTTTGCTTCTCTCAAAACATCTTCGTAAATGATGAATATTTTTCCATTTTTTCTGTCGCTTGTATTCGTGGTGAGGGACCGCTCGAATGAGCTCGAAACAATTTTCACAGAAGCAACCGAATTTTTCTCCTCTCTCGTCAAAGATTATGAACTCATTATCGTGGATAATGCTTTTCAGGACGAGAGCTTTTCTCTTTTAAAAAAACTTACTGGAGAGAATGGGATTTCGAATCCTCAGGTATATGCGCTCACTAAAGAAGTAGATACCGAAGACATCAATTTTCTTCGTGAAATGCTCAATAAGGCTATTGAAGGAGTCGATGTAGTGTTTGCTAGTGTAGCCCGTCAAACAGATTGCATTTATTAAATTTTTTGTGGCCGCGTTTGACCTTTTCGAGAATGTCAGAAACTGTGGCAGTCCAAATAAAGGGTTTAGGATTTGCATTATGAATGGAGATGTATTGTTCAATAGCAGTACTCAGTTCATTGAGTCAGCCCTTTACAGGGATTTGAAATAAATTAGCGTAATAAGGAATTTTCAAGTTTAAGTAATCGAGCAGTACTATGATGGACAAGAAAATCGGTTCCTACGGTATGAATTTTTTGTTTCTTTGGCCCGCGTTTGCTGGTGCTTACTGTGCGAGGTATAACTTTGCGGCCTAGTTCTAATAATTTCTGGAAAATTAGATTGGGAGAGCACTTGCGATAGGGATCCCAAATTTCTGCAGGCAAAGCAATTATCATACCCTCATAGGTGCAGCAAATTGCTATTGCCAGATGAATTCTTGCTGCTATTCTCATTAGCAGCTTTTACCATTTCTGCTTATAATATACAATCTGTTTAGCGGCGTTTTTCAGAGTATAAAGGAGGGAAATGGAAGCAACATTTTATCGTCTTTTAGCATATTGTAGAGTGGAAATAATTTCCAAGCATGCGGATTACTATTTCACTATGTCATTGTTTATAAGAAAATTATGAATTTTTTATGCGCCTTTTTTATATGCTTGCATGACAATTTGAATCGGATACATTTCAACTTCATATTTTGTCTTTAATGTCCAAGCCCTGCGGTGAATTTAAATTTCCATCATTTTGGATTTATCTAATAATATTTATTTTTATATTTATCGTCTATTCTTCTGTCATATTTATCCAATATGCATTTTCAGATAGCTACACTATGCTTGCTGAAGCTATGCAGCATAAATTTTCCGGGGAATGGGGAATGATTCTCCAAGGTGGGCGTCCCCTCTATGCGCTCTATCTCAAGGAGGTGCTTGGTGCAGTGGGAGGGATTGAAGACTTGGGTTACATGCGAGCGTTTGGAGTAGCCGGAATAGGCGTAGTATGCACGCTCGTTTATCGCTCACTGTCTCAGACAGAATTGCCTCGTTGGATTGTGATCGCTGGAGCTCTTCTTTTTGGTTTGATCCCATCCTATCAAGTATATGCAGCATGGGCCGTAGCCTCTTTTTATCCATGGGCATGTGTTTTGGCAGCGGTATCATTTAGTCTTTGTGATGGCATTAGTGATTTGCGTTCAGAGTGGCTCCGTTTTTGCGGTTCCCTTTTGTTGCTCACCGCATCCATGGCAATCTATCAACCGGCGGCAATGGTATTTTGGGATTTTGCGGCTATCGCCTGGCTTTTACGTGCAAATATTCCTTCAGTAAGATCTATTTTGGCTTCCGTGGCGGTGATGTTTTCATCGTTAACCGTCGGTTATGGTTTAGTTAAAATCGTGCCCCTTGTTTTATTGGGATCAAGTAATAGTTTTCCTAGAACAGTTCTTGTTAAGGATTATTTTGGAAAGGTGCATTGGTTTTTTAAAGAGCCACTTGTAAATTCTTTAAATATTTTCTCGATACAGCCTTCTGCTAAACTTGCATTACTTGTGATTGTAATGATGGTTGTGGGATTTTTTCTGTTTTGTAGAAGGGATTTGCGTCGTACTCTTGTCTATATAGGGATAGCGATATTGCTCGTGCCGGCGTCGTATGTGCCAAATTTAGTTATTGCAGAAAACTGGGCAAGTTATCGAACGCAGGTCGGGCTTACAGGACTGATTTTTATTTTTTCCATAATAGCATTTGTGGGATGGATGCAATTTTTTAAAGCCTGCCGATTGATACCTGTGCTATGCCTAATAGCTATTACCGGAGGCGCTCTGGCAGCGAATCGGAATGTGACGGCAGGATTTGCTGTTCCACAGGCTATTGAATATGGTTTGATAGAGAGCGCGTTGCTAAGAACACAATTCAATCCGGATGATAGAATATGCTTTAATCTTCCTCAGAAGGCGAAAGCATTTGCGAAGATCGTAAGATATGACGAATTTGGGACATTATCTTCAATGGCAAATTGGGTTCCTTTCCAAATGGCTTGGTTGATTTTGAAGAAACATCATTCAAATTATGCAAATTTGTTTGCTGTAGATTATTCGAATCCTAAAATAGGCACTATTATACCAGACTATAAAAAGATAGATTTAGATGAAATTTTAATTCATTGATGCGGGCGCCGGAAATTGTGAACCACGATTGAAGAACCTTCTTCAATATTTATGGAGAGGCAAAGCGCACTTAAATTGTTCAAGAATTGAATGAGGTTATCTGAAAAAGGCGCGGTACCCACTTTAATATTTTGTATGGCGGTTTGCAAGTGTATGGATTGGCCCTCGTGGTGAGGGCAGGACTTCTCAAAAATTTTTGAAGAGTGTGAGATGTTTTTCTCTATTTTTGTTTCTTGCCTCTGTAGGACAACAACTCATCTATTTACTAGTGCTGAACATTTTAGACTGAAGTAAGTATTATTTATGTCAGATCAAGAAAAAGCATGTCTTTCCTTGTCGCTTGTCATTCCTTGTAGAAACGAAGCCAAGCGTCTTCCCTGCAGTCTGGATACTTTGTATCAATATCTTGATAAGATTCCTTTTGACAACGAGATAGAAATCATTTTTTCGATAGAAAAAAGTGAGGATTCTACGGTGGAGTTTATTAGGGAGCGGGTGGGAGGGGACTCACGTTTCTCTATTTTGGAGCACAAAGAAGCGCGGGGAAAAGGTTTTAATGTGCGTCAAGGGATGCTTGCCGCACGTGGAGATTGCATTTTATTTATGGACGCGGATTTGAGTGTGCCTCTTCACTTTGTTAAACAGTTTCTAGAACAATTTTACAAACGTCCTCATTTGGATGTTCTTATTGCCAGTCGTAGGCATTCGGAGAGCTATATCCCCACGCCTCAGCCATTAATACGTCGTTGGGGAGGACAGCTAATGAGTTGGATGGTACAGAGGCTGGCTGTGACTTCTTGGACGGATACCCAATGTGGATTTAAAGCGTTTCGACGTGATGCTGCGCGACGGATTTTTTCGCGCGCAAAGTTGGATGGATTTTCCTTCGATCTGGAGGTGTTGGCGCTGGCGCAGGCAATGCAAATGAATGTGGATGAGTGTCCTGTGGAATGGAATGATGTGTTAGGCTCCAGTGTACGACCATGGGTCCACGGGGTGAGCATGATCCGGGATGCGCTTCGAATTCGCTCTATTGTGCGGGACACTCTTCGCTGTGATGCGGGAAGGGATTTGCAGTAAGGATCAGAGGATTCAGCTTCTTTGAGGACTTGAGTACAGCAGTGAGTTTTCCCTCTCAGTTATCTGCGAGAGACTTTGGCAAGTAGACGCAGGATTTCCAGGTACAACCAAATCAGGGTGACCATGAGGGCAAAGGCACAATACCATTCCATATATTTGGGGCCCCTGTTAGCGACTCCCACTTCAATCATAGCAAAGTCCAACACCAGATTAAGAGCGGCGATACAGACAATAAAAATACTCAAACCAATACCCAACGTGCTCGAGCTATTGATGATTTGGGTGAGGGCGGGGATGCCAAAAAAGCTTAAAACAAGGGATGCGATATAGAAAAGAGCAATTCCCAGAGTAGCTGCCGCTATCCCTTTTACAAACCCCGGTGTGACCCGAATCACACGTGATTGATAGAGGAAGAGCATTGCGGCCATCACTCCGAAGGTCAGCATGACTGCTTGCAGCACGATCCCATTGGTCCGTGCATTATAAATAGCTGAAATACCCCCTAAAAAAAGACCCTGCAAAAAGGCATAAATAGGAGCGGTGATAGGAGCCCATTCTTTTTTAAAAGCCGTTACCATAGCTAGAATGAACCCGCCGATGGCCCCGCCCACCATCAAGACCTGCGAAACTGGCCCGGAGCGCCATGTCAAAACGGTGCCCAAAATTACAAGGCATAAAAGAAAGAACGTTTTCGATGTCGTTCCGGCGAACGTCATGGGAGGCCCTTGTGCTAAACTGACGTCCCGGAAAGTGTTCGAACCAAGTGTCGGATTTCCAGAGTTCATAGAGAAAAGACTTTATCGGGCTCTCATGTTTTTGCAATGAGTTCTTAGTCAACTGATATAGGGATTCCATGTATCCGGAGGCTGTCCTGAAGTTGAAGAAGCAGTAAAAATGGCCCTGCCTCTCCATCCGTCGGCAGTTCTCCACTCTACCAGGCTCGATGACCATGTGGAAACGAACCTTCCCTACAGAGTCCACGGAAGAAATCGGCTCAGCAAGTGAGCCAAAGTGCGAGGCCCCCGCTTCACATCGATACGAGGCAAAACAAAGGGATCCGTCACATTCGTGCAGATACCGGGATCTGCCGTCACCCCCGTTTCATACCCCCCCTCTTCCACTAAGTCTCGAACCCATCTTCGCCAACTGCCATATGGATAACAAAAATGGCGAATGGGTATCCCAAACATATCTTCTAATTTTTTCTTACTGGAAAAAATTTCTTCTCGAGCTTGCTTGAGATCCAGTCGAGCCAAATGAGGATGCGTCAACGTATGTGCTCCGATTTCATGGCCGGCCGCCAACCAAGCACGTATTTCGCTTTTATCCATTAGCATATCACCCAATAGAGATCCCTCGGACACCCAATTATTTCTTTTACCAATAAAATCCACTACTAAATATTGGATGGCAGAAAATCCAAATCTATTGAGTAAACCACAGGCAGACTGAAAAACACTGACACTTCCATCATGAAAAGTAATGACAAACTGACGCTTATTAGGCTTAGTAAAATCCGCCCATCGATCTAGCCTGGTAGTACAAAATCCTACCTTTTGCAACTCCTTCAATTGTCTCTCGAATATCTTTGGCAACACATCCGATGTCTTGCCAATTCTATGGTAAGCTAAGATAGGTACGCCTTCGCGGAAAATACTCCGATAAGGAGCAAGTCTCATATAAGAGACCGACTTTTTCTGGAACGGGCGATACACGCCCGCAAGCTACCTATACTGGTGTTTTTGCTGCAAGTCCTGAAACGTAGTCGTTTCTTCTCATAGAAGAATCCTGGACTGATTAGGTGCAGTGCAAGACAGGGGCCATATCTAGGGTCTCTGTCTTGCAACAATGCCTCGAATGAAAGGGGGAGAACAAAGTGCGGATCATTTTATTCACGCACCTCTACGCGAAGTCATATCAATGATCAGCACAGAGGGCTTGGGAGGAACCGGAGGAATCACCATATCAGATTCCACTTCAATGATAGACACAGAAATCTCAGGAGTCGGAGGAATTACCATATCGGTTTCTCGCCTTTCCGTTGATAGCGACGGCTTAGGCGGCAGGATTCTCCTGTCGGCTCGGGGTAGTTCCCGCACCTGACCTCCCTGCATTTTGATCATTCTTTGAACGAATCGCCTTTGTGAATTCGTCGAACGCAAGTCGCTGTTTCCCGTATCAGTACGCCTTGCTTTTCCGCCCAGTGCCTTAGAGGCTCCATAAGCCTCATCGTATTTCCTACGTGCTTCCTGCATGATATTCCGTGCCAGTTTCATTTCGGTTCCGGACACTCCCTCCCTCCGTAATTTTTTTACGTTTGCACGTGCTTGTTGCACCTTGATACGTGCTTCCTGCAACTTGGAATCGGCTTGCTCAAGCTGAGTGGATGCATGGCGCAACTCAAAATAAGGACGCCTATGATTCATATTTCTTATATTCATATTTATTTATTTATCAATTAACTCATTAATTCTGCATTTCTAGATCCACCCGATAACATTTTTTGGATTGAACAAAAGGAGTCAAGTGATGTGAGAAGTAGTAGGAGCAGAAATAGAGACATTATCGATGGAGCATCATGGTTTGATTACATCGGTATGTAAGGATTTAAAGATTGTGGAGCGCATTGATGAGAGATTATAAATTACTCCGCTTCAATTTTAATAAAGGAAAGTGATCACCCTCCTATTCTATGCTTTTATTGTACTAAGCTTTATTTGCATCAGGCAGCACAGTGCTGTCAACCCAAGTGGTGATCGGCATTGCACGGGGACCATGGGAAGCACTGACTGAAGGAGTCGTCATTTGTGCTCCCTCACTCACGACATCTTTTTCCTCCATAACTTTTTTCAGATCAGGAAAATGCGTTACAATCCAAGGCCCTTTTACTTTGTCTTTATCGAGATTTACCTTTGGAGGAGGTGGAATGTCGATCTTAGCATCCATGACGGCAGTCCATCTTTCCCCTACTACGGAAAACATCGGCTTACAATTCTCCTCTATAATATCACAAGAAGCATTTAAATTTTTAATGATCGTACGAAACAAATATGGTTTTTCGGACACTATTTCAAGTGTGTTTTTTACCTTTGATTGGTCGCCTAAGATTATTTTCTGATTCAGTTGTTGTTGTATCTTCGAAGGCTGACGAACAGGTTTATTTTTATCATCTCTATTATCTAATTTCCCATGGCTTGTTTTGCCTCGGAGTTTCGCATAGACTACAACAATTTGCTTCTCTGTTTGCCAAGCTATTTCAACTTCATTTTGTGCATACTTAATTTCATGTGCAGGAGCGTTGTTTCTCCTTAATTTATCCAGGATCTCATACTTTTCCTTAAGAATTGTGCGCGCGGCTTGCAGCTGATTATAAGTTTCCGAAAGTTTATCGGAAGTGGATGGATGCAACCTGGAAGGAGGCATGCCAGCAACAGCTCTAAGTGTATTATTCATTTATTTCTATTGTATATTAAAAAGTCTCCCAATCAGTTCCCGCGCATAAAATATATTTCATTCCGTACATTATTATAATCATGCAAAATTTACCCCAAGCCATGCAATAGCAACTAACAAGTTTTTCTGTTTAGGCTGCAAGATTTTGATTTAATCTTTCCCATGCTATTACATGGCATTGGAATATTTTATTTATATGCAAATTATTTAAAATAAAAACAGAGATTATAAATTACTCCGCTTCAATTTTAATAAAGGAAAGTGATAACCCTCCTGTTCTATGCTTTGACTATATTAAGCTTTATTTGCATCAGGCGGCACAACAGTACCCTCAACAGCTGCATCCGTTAGATACCCTTGACTGTCTTCTACGAACCAAGTGGTGATCGGCACTACGCGGGGACCATCGGAGGCACGGACTGAAGGAGTTGTCATTTGTGCGCCATTTTCCACCACCTCTTTTGTATTCATAACTTCTTCTGGATCAGGGAAATGAGTGAGAATCCAACGCCCTTTCACTTCTTTGTCTTTAGTAGGTTGTTCGTTCAGCCACCCTGCTGTTAATTCATTGAAGAGCTGATTTGCTTGTAACTTTTGTAACACGTTGTTTAGTCCTTCTGCTCCTCCTTCAAAGAATTCGCCTAATGCACCTTTAATGTCTTCATTGGTCAATTGAGGAACTTGATATTGAGTACCTTCCTCTGCAAAGAAGTCGGCCGCATGAGTAATGTCTTCATTGGTCAATTGAGGCACTTGATATTGAGTGCCCTCCTCTGCAAAGAAGTCGGCCGCATGAGCAATGTCTTCATTGGTCAATTCAGGTTGAGTTTCGGCAACTGATTTACTACTAGGACATTGCGAAGCTTTTAGTTCCTTTTCCGGACATATACACGGTTGCCCGTTGATCGTAGATCCCATAAGCTTTTGAGTAAGCTTTTGATTGCGCTGTTCTTGATCTGCAGATCGGCGAATGCGATTTTCAGGCTGGTCTGCTCTGTCTAATTCACCTCCCAGGCTCAGATAAGTTTCACGAATAGAATCGCGCTTTTGTTTAGCCTGTCTCACCTCATGATGCGCTAGGTTGATCTCCTGGCTCGGACTATTATTTTTTTCCAAATTTTCAAGGATGGCACGCTTTTCTTTCACTACTACGCGTGCAGCCTTCAGTTGATTCAGGGCTTCTGTTTTTAAGACTTCCACTTCTTTAGGCTGTGCTGAAGAAGATGGAAGTGGGGCTGTATAAGAAGCCACTGATGTAATACTTGATGTACTCATTTGTTATAATTATGATATAATTTTCTTATGGGGTCCCCTCTCTATCGGAGGGGGGCCCACGTACAAATTTAGCACAATTACCTTTCTTAAAATAAACAGTTCATACGATTTGTATTATTAACAGATTACAAAATATGAGATGGGGAGGGCATCTCGCTGACATAAGCAGGTGGTTCGTCGTTCGTTGTGAGCAGATCCATGCAGTTTCTGGGGGGGAATTCGCAGTTTTTTTCAGTTATGGAGTCTACGCTTGGAAACACGCGCCCATAATTCTGTCCACGATTTGACGGAGTTCCGCCATCGCAGTTTTCTCTGCTTCGTGATCTTTTCGATCTTGAGCTTGTTCCACTTTTAATGCGGCCCGTTTCGCTTTTTTTGGGGCTCCTTCTTCCGATTGATCCAACTGTCGCAACTCCTCTCCGGAAGGCAGACCACAGGTCTGAATTTCCGAATTTCCCCGTTTTTTTAAGTAGGAGAGCGTTACCATACAAGTCAGGGATCTTTGATCATTCCCAAAGGCCTCACTATAGTTTTTCCCACTGTTCTTTGCTATGACCGCATTCGAAGCGCAAATGGGTGGCAAAACAGGCGGTGGTCCTTCTCTTTTTTTTGACCATTCATCGAAAGACAAAACGCGTGGAATTAAAGAGGCATTCGAAGTAGTCAAGCTACAAGAGGTATTGGAGGTATTCATAATAACTTGCCTCAAGTATCTCATACCATTTGATTTAAAAAAGGCTCACTCCACTTAATATTTTGCCATTACAGATTTCGGCTTTGAACCCATCACTGCGGGCAGTAGTGGGGGCATATGTCTTCAAACCTTAACAGCTCGTTCAAAAAATTCAGCGCTATTGCATATGCCAGAAAGAAAACATTTCGTTTAAAATGTTCTACAATGCTTACTCGAGTAGTTTCAGCAGCTTTGCAAGGGATCGATGCGATACGCGTTGAGATTGAGACCAGTATTTCCGGGCATGGGCTGCCCACTATTGTGATTGTTGGTCTGCCTGATGCTGCGGTGCGAGAGAGTAAGGATCGTGTGACGACCGCAATCGCAGCATGTGGATTTCGTAGGCCTCGCAGCCGTACTACTATCAATTTAGCTCCGGCGGATCTTAAAAAAGAGGGTCCCTACTTTGATTTACCCATCGCAATTTCCCTCATCGCTGCGGAATCAAAGCAAACACTCAAACGGTTGCCTACCTGCATGGCAGTGGGAGAACTTGCATTAGATGGAGAGCTTCGGCCAATTAAAGGTGCTCTCTCCATAGCCTTTGAAGCTCGCAAACGCGGAATCCCTTATTTGCTGCTTCCGGAAGCTAATGCTTCTGAGGCAGCGCTTGTTTCGGAGTTAGAAGTGTATGGAGGACGCAACTTGCGCGAATGCTTTGAATTTATTGCCGGCACCCACCCGCTTCCCCGCACTCCGACACTGCGAGAGGAATTGACTTTCGAAAGGAATGAACTTGATTTTTGCGATGTCAAAGGGCAGCCGGGTGTGAAACGTGCGATCGAAGTGGCGGTGGCAGGGAATCATAACCTGCTCATGGTAGGTCCGCCAGGTTCCGGGAAATCCATGCTTGCCAAGCGTATTCCCAGTATTCTTCCTTCTCCCACTTTAGAGGAAGCTATTGAAACTACGAAAATTCATAGCGTCTGCGGAATTTTAAATGGCTTTCTCTTACGTGAACGTCCATTCCGTCGCGTGCACAGTACCGTTTCGGATATCGGTCTGGTGGGAGGTTCCTCGGAACTTTTGCCCGGAGAAGTCAGTTTGGCCCATAATGGAGTTTTATTTCTCGACGAACTTCCGGAATTTCGAAGATCCGCATTGGAAGCTTTGCGTCAACCTTTGGAGGAAGACTCCATTACGATTTCTCGCGCTGCCGGAACCGTTACTTTTCCTGCTCGCGTCATGCTAGTTGCCGCCATGAATCCCTGTCCCTGCGGGCACTACGGCGATTCTCAACGGGAGTGTCAGTGCCCAACCGGACAAGTGGAACGTTATCGCCGAAAAATTTCCGGTCCGTTACTGGATCGCATTGATATTCACGTCGAAGCCCCGGCTCTGCCATATCATGAACTCATGGAACCCGGTCCTTCCGAATCTTCCACAGCTATCTTGGAGAGGGTATTGGCTGCCCGCGGGATTCAATCCCAGCGTTTCTCATGTGCAGGCCGATACAATGCACGGATGAATGAATCCATGTTGAAAGAATACTGCCAATGTGATTCGGAGGGGAGAAAGCTCCTTCGGCATGCTATGGAACAACTTCGTCTCAGCGCCAGAGCTTATGACAGAATTCTTAAGGTTGCCCGCACGATCGCTGATCTTGATCAATCCAGTTCTTTGCAAGTCCAGCATCTCTCCGAAGCTATTCAATATCGCACTCTCGACAGGGCTGTAGTAATTCCGCTATAGCGGAATAGGGTTCATTTTATAAAAAATCCAAATTCAGATTCATGAGGGTTTCTATACTGGATGCCAGCTCCTGCCGAGTTTTGGGGTCCATCCGATCTATGAAGAGCACTCCCTGCAGGTGATCGAATTCGTGCTGTATGGCACGGGCAAGAAGTCCTTCTGCCAAGAATTCAATGGGCTCGCCTTCCAAATCGTGTGCACGGAGGTGAACCCGCGCGGGCCGTTCCACTTTTCCGAATATGTCCGGAAAGCTCAGGCATCCCTCTCTGGCGCAGTGTAATTCTCCATCGGTTTTGATTTCAGGGTTTACGACTACGAGTGGCATTAAGGAATCAAATGGAACGGGATTCCCCGATTTCCACATTTTACTCGGACGATCCATATCTTGAAGTACTTCCAGTACAAACATTTGCAATGGAAGCCCTATTTGCTGCGCGGCCAGACCAATGCCTTCTGCATTGCGCATGGTTTCGATCATGTCCGCGGCTAATTGGCGCAGGCGATTGTCTACTTTTGTGATTTTACGACCTTGGGAACGAAGGGCGGGATGTCCGTAGGTAACAATTTTCATTGGTTTTTTTTAGGTTCAGTAAATGTGGGCACATTTTTCAGGCCCGCCTTAGTGAGAGCATCAAGGGCATGCACGACCAAAGCAAAAGGGGCATCCCGATCGACTTGCATGGCAAAAGAGCGATCAGGAGAGGCGGCGCGAGCATTTTGAAGCGCGCTCGAAAGAATTTCCATCTGTACAGGCTTACCGTCAAGGGTCACCTGATTCGGCCCACGTAACGCAAGAATGATGGATGCATGGGATGTGGCAGCTGAGGGAGTAGCCGTTTCCGAGTGAGGCAGGCGGATATTGACCTGTGTGATTTGTTTTCGAAAGGTCGTCGTCACAATAAAGAAAATGAGCAGGATCGCCAGAATGTCTATGAGTGACACAATGATGATCTGAGGCATCCGCTTTTTTTTTGTGTAGAATTTCATATCAAAAACTCTGCTGGTTTAGTTTTTGGGGTATTCGCGGCTTTTTTAATGCCGTGGGCAAACCCCGAACCACCCACTCAGGACTTACGCGGATTCCGGAGAAAAGCTCGTTCGTTTTCTCCTGTTTTTTCGTAAGTCCTAATTGTAGTATTAACTGACGTTACGCACTTTGAGGAGCTCTGGGAGCAAAAAAACCATTTTAGCCTACAAGGTTTCCCTTTTTTGCGTAACATCACGTATTAAAGTATTTTTTTGGAAGGGTCGAGTTCGCTCCGTTTAGGATAGCACTTAATCATCAGGTCTGAAATAATGGATTCCATTTCGACCGCCATTACTTCGATGCGTCGATAAAAATAGCTATGTGCGACCAACGTACAGGCCGCTAAGGCCAGGCCCACGATGGTATTGTTCAGAGCCTCGGAAATTCCTCGGGCAACGATTTCGGGATTGCCGCTATCACCGACGTTTGCAAAAATTCCCACTAATCCGGAAAGTGTTCCCAGGAGCCCGATGAGAGGAGCAATTCCGGTGGCTATTTCCAGGATGACCAGACCGCTTTCCATCAGCGAGGTTTCCCGGCGCGCACGGGTTTGCACTGCTTCCACATTTTCTGACCGCGGCCAATTCCGATGACGTAACATGACTAATATAATGCGTCCCAACGGAGAAACGTGGCGCATACAGACTGAAATGAGACGCTCTCCTCTTTCTCCGGATTTGAAATTCTCGATTTCATCCAAAATCGCAGTGGGCAAAATGCAATCAAACCGCAGTGCCCGCCCGCGCAAAATAATAATGGTCAAGGCTGTCACCGACAGCAGGAGGAGGCACCCCATGAAGAATCCTCCCCGCAGGAAAAATTCAAAAGTATTGAATAGAAAGGAAGCAACAGGAGCGTTCATAGTCAGAAAATGAGGGGCATATGATGCATATTATTAAAGTACTCTGGAGATTTAGTTGGAGATAATCGAAAAGCTATAGTCAACTTCAATGCGTCCGTTATGTAAAGAAGCTGCCACATCAGGGGGGATAGGGGGCATTTCCGCATCGGTAATGGATTGAATACTCGTTGCGGCCAATAGTTCATTGGAGGTATTAGAGACCACTTTTATGAGCTCTACCTTGCCGCGCTGAGAAACTCTAAATCGTATAGCTACGGTTCCAATTCGATACATGTCCATGTCTCGTTGAACCAAATAGTACCAACGGGCGCCAATGGCATTGGAAAGAAGTTTTTTATAACGACCCAGCGGTGTGGCTATCACATCCGTTGCGGCCATTCCTCGGTTTGAGATGTTCCCGTCAATTCGTACGACACGGGTCTCAGACTGATAGCCGGGCTGATCCGCTGGCGAAGGCGGTCTGTAAAGGGAAGGCATGCTTGGGGACTGTGCTTTCGAACCCTGCGGATTTTCTTCTGAATGATCCTTGGGCTTTAAAATGGGTATAGGTACGGCGGGGGGGGCCACAACCGTTCCTCCGCGACTGACATGTTCTTGCTGTGTCTGGGAGGGACGGGCGCTGGCAGCTGTAGATGGGGGGCTTCCTCCGGATTCTTTACCAGGTGAATATTCTCTATCCCGAAACTGTAAGCCTTCCGCCTGCTTACCGTCCAAAGTAGGGAGCGGAGCCTTACCCGTTGCAGGCAATTCACTTGCCGCCCGAGTATTTTTATCAGACTCAAATCGAGCTTTTTGAGGGGCTTTTTCCGTAGCTTGGTCAGAATGGGTCTCTAAATATTGCGGAGGAGAAACCAAATTCATAGTCACTTGCTGCATTTCCTTTTCTTTAGACAATAGCTCATCTTCTCCCTGGACTTTTCTGAAGAGCCAGGCAACCAGAAGGATGAGAAAAGTATGGAGCAGGATCGATATCACCAAGGCCCAAAGAACCTTGTCTCTGGCTTCCCTCCTTTCTCTCCATACTGCGTAGCTGCCCAGGCATTGGGCTTTCTTTAAGGAGAGCATTTCTTTATGCATGCAGTTTCTTGGGAGGCATTCGCAGCTTTTTTAGGCTGTGCCCTCTACGAGCGGAACTCATTTCGAGGAAAGCATGGGGTGGATTTTGGCTCTTTTTTGCAAAAAAGTAAAAATAACGGCAAAGTCGAACTCATTTAATATAGGAATCTCGCCATAGCACACCCCGCAAGTTCATCATGTCATCCACAAGCACTGTTTTGTCAATTAGGGGAGGGTTTGAGCCACACCCTTCCTCCTATTTAAAATAATACTTTTTTCTCTCAGGCCCAGCCGTTTCTCATGGATAGCATCCTGTCCGGAAACTGGGCCTTTATGAGTTTGCAGTGGATAGTGGATCCGCTCAGTTCTTGGGCACAACTCGCAGTTTTTTTAAGGCCGTGTTTTTATAAACTGCTTGTTATAAGTAATATATTTCATCTGTTGCTAAGATTTTACTCATTAAAGCCTCTTTTATTCGCTCTTTACTTTCTTCCTGCTACCATCTCATGAGCAATTTCGATCATGCGTATCTCTCTTTTTATTCCGTGCTTTGTGGACCAATTTTATCCGCAAGTAGGATTAGGGATGGTAAAAATTTTTGAACGCCTGGGACATCACATAGAATACTTCGAAGAGCAAACCTGCTGCGGTCAGCCCGCATTTAATTCCGGATATTGGCCTGAAGCTCGTGGAGTTGCGGAAAAAATGTTAAAAGTATTTCGGGAGGCTGAAGTCATAGTGAGTGCTTCGGGTTCATGTGGGGCCATGCTAAAAACTTTTTATTCCGAGCTTTTTCAGGGAACTCCGCAAGAAGAGGAAGCAAAAGTTTTTTCTTCCAAAGTTCACGAATTTTCCTCTTTTTTAGTGAATGTGCTGGGAAGTACAGATGTCGGAGCAACTTTTCCTGGAAAAGTTACCTTCCACGATGGTTGTCACGCCCTTCGGGAATTAGGGATTAAACGGGAACCTCGCGAATTGCTGCGCCATGTTCGCGGGCTGGAACTTATAGAAATGCAGGAAGCCGAAACCTGCTGCGGATTTGGCGGAACTTTCGCTATTAAATTTCCTGAAATTTCCACAGCCATGGCGGAAGTGAAATGCGCGTCAATCGGCGAAACTCAAGCAGACTATGTAATTTCTAATGACTCCAGCTGCCTCATGCAAATTCAAGGGCTTCTCAGCCGGCAAGGTCGTCCGATCCGCACGATTCACCTAGCCGAAGTACTCGCTTCTACGAACTAAAAATGGCTTCGAAATTTTTGCAGTTCTTCCAGAAAAGCGCTCGTGCCCTGACTCGTGACCTTGGGCACCGCAACCGTATCCAACAATCTCTCTCCCGCTATTATATTCAGCGCGACAATATGCGCGCCCGTTTTGCGGATTGGGAATCGGCCCGTATTGCTGCCGCGGATATTAAATATGAAGCGGTCAATCAGATGGATAAATACCTCGTGGAATTTGCGGATCGGATTTCCGCACGAGGGGCGAAAGTTTTCTGGGCATCTCATGGAACCGAAGCCTGTGATTACATTGTCGATGTAGCCCGAAAGGCAGGGGTTCGAACTATCGTCAAATCGAAAACCATGACCGGTGAAGAAATCCACCTGGGGCAAGTCTTGGAAAAAGCAGGTTACCGCGTCGTGGAAAGCGATTTGGGAGAATTCATTGTTCAACTTCGGAAAGAACCCCCTTATCACATTGTCTTCCCTGCAATGCATCTCAGTCGGGAAGAAGTGAGCGATACTTTTCACAAAAAACTGGGCTCACCCCCTACGAATAGTCCCGAAGAGCTGACACTCATCGCTCGCCAGGCTTTGCGAAAAGTCTATTGTGAAGCCGAGATGGGTATCAGCGGTGCTAATTTTGCAGTGGCGGATACCGGCATGATTTCCATTACGGAAAATGAAGGCAATGCCCGTCTCAGCACCGCTTTACCTCGCATTCATGTAGCTATTGTAGGAATTGAAAAAATCATCCCGAAAATTGAGGATTTAGCGCTACTGCTTCCCATGCTTGCAACCGCCGGCGCCGGCCAGCCCATCACTTGCTATAACACCCTCATTGGCGGACCTCGTCAACCTGGTGAAACCGATGGCCCCGAAGAAATGCATGTCGTGCTCTTGGATAATAGCCGCACCCGATTATTGGTCGATTCCGAACAGCGCGATGCTCTGCATTGTATCCGATGCGGCGCTTGCCTCAATGTTTGCCCTATTTTTAAAAATGTGGGAGGCCATAGCTATGGCACCACCTATCAGGGCCCCATTGGATCTGTCATTACGCCTCACCTGCGTGGCCTACAATCCTGGAAACATCTTTCTTCCGCATCTTCGCTCTGTGGTGCCTGTACAGAAACCTGTCCGGTACGGATTGATCTTCACCACCATCTCCTGCAAAATCGAAGAAATGCGGCAAAACAAAAACCTGCTTTTGCTGAACGCCTGATTTATCGCCTTTTTGGTTTTGTTATGCGCCATCCTTCTCTTTATCGCCTGGCGGCTCCTCTCAACCGCATCACCTCACCTTTCCATCGCCGGATCCGAGGAACTTTTCTTGACCCTGCGCGGGCATGGACGCAGTCCCGCGATCTTCCTCCCGCTCCCCCTCAATCTTTTAAAGAAATCCGGAGGAAACGGCATGTCCACTGATGCTCGCGATCGTATTCTCGCTCGCATCCGCGAAGCGTTGCGTCACCCCGCCCCTCCCCGGCACCTGCAACAGCACAACCATCCTCCTCTTGCCCCTCCCCCTACCTCGGAAGACCGAATTCATTGGCTTCCGCAGGTACCTGCCGAATGGGACGCAAAAAAAGAACTCTTTGCGAAAAATTCCGCCTCTCTCAAAACGGAATGGTTGCCCTGCTCCTCCCCGCAGGAACTTGCCACCACCCTCCGCGAACTTACTTCTACCTCCATACGCATTGCCGCACATCAGCTTGCCTTTGGTCAGGAAGCATTGGATCTCCTGCAACTCCCCAAGTTGCTTACAGACTCCCCTTTCAATGCCCAAGATTTGGAGCAGTGCGATGTAGGAATTAGCAACTGCGAATGCCTCGTCGCCCAAACAGGCAGTATTTTAATTTCCTCCACGAGCTCCGGCGGACGCTCTCTTTCAGTATTGCCTCCGCACCACATTCTCATTGCGCATAAAAGCCAATTGGTTTCCGACCTCATAGAGGCTATATCCTTTCTCCGAAATCGTTATGGAGAAAACCTACCTGCTTATCTTTCCTTTATCACAGGACCTAGTCGAACGGGGGATATTGAACGCATCCTAGTCCTCGGAGCCCACGGGCCCAAAAAACTCAGTATTCTTTTTGCTGATTATTAACTGAAGTTACGCAAAAAAGAGAAACCTTGTAGGCTAAAATGGTTTTTTTGCTTCCAGAGCTCCTAAAAATGCGTAACGGCAGTTACTATGCACTGCGATGGATTTGCCTTTTGGGCATCTTGCTATTAGCATGTTGCAAAAGTCTTTCTTCCTATGATAATTCTCCCTCATCGCCCCCCAAGTCGGAAGATCATTTCACGATGGCACTTTCTCAAAATGCCTTGGGCACAGTCACCGTAATCAATCAGCTCCATCATTTCGTGCTCCTCAATACACGATCCTGCCCTCCCCCCGGCACTTTTCTGGCATGCATTTCCGGATCGCAACAAACTGCCCTTCTTCGAGTTGCACCCCCTTCCCGGCCTCCTTTTCTGATTGCGGACATTATTCAAGGCGATCCCACCATTGGCGAAAAGGTCTTTTTGGCAAAGAGCCACTCAGTCGTGAATGCAAAAAATTAATATTTTTTGTTTTAACTGACGTGACGCACTTTGAGGAGCTCTGGAAGCAAAAAACCATTTTAGCCTACAAGGTTTCCTTTTTTGCGTCACATCACTTTTAAAATAAAAAATTTATCGTGTCTCTTCCCCATCGAAAACACGGTTTTATCCACAGAGTCTTGCAAATCATGAAAATTCCTTTTTCATCTATCCGATCTTACTTTCTCATTGAGATCAACTTGCGTCACTTGTAGAACCCACAGCTTAAAAAAAAGCTGCGAATTGCCCACAAGAACTGAATGGATTGCTTTCCTTAAAGGAAAGCCCAGTTCCTCGGGCAGGCATGTACTCACCGGATGCGAAAAAATGGAAATTGAGACGCCCGAAGAGCTCCCTCCTTTATTCTATGGAACTACGTCATATGATTGCTCCAGCTCACCCGCTGGGAAAAGAAGACATCACGCGGTTAGCCAATATTTTATTGGTATTGCAAAGATGTTTTATCCAGCACCTCTCCAAGGAGCTCGCTGAGAGACACGTCTCCTTCCCTCAATATTTTATATTGGAAAAAATCTGCTCTCATCCGGGACTTACAATGACCGAGATTGCAGAAAAAATGGATCATACCACGGCTGCTACCACCGGTTTGGTTGACCGCTTGGAAAATTTGGGATATGTGCAACGTTCGGCTTCTATTGCCGACCGCAGAAAGGTATTCGTTAATATCACCGGAAAAGGAGCGCAACTTGTAGAAAGGATTCGAAAAGACATTGTAGACAATCTTCAACAAATTTCGGAACGTCTCACTCCCGAGGAACAGATGACTTGGCTACAAATTTACGAAAAAATTCACGCTTATTGCAGTCGGAAAAACGAGTCCGAAAAATGATTGCATATCGCATTTGCCGGTTTTATCGGCCTATTTTATCGCTTGGAGGAGGCTTTCTGGCTATGTCCCTTTTTGCCACTTCCCTTCCAGCTCAAATACTAGCCCCTACGCCTCCTCCCGGAGCCGGTCCGACTCCTCCTGCGATAAACGTTCTTCCCATAATTCCCGCCCCCTCGCCTTATCCTGATGCGAGAGTTCCATCGGTGCCCCTGCCCTCGGGGCCAGGAATGCCTGCTTCATACCGAACGCCTTCGATGCCTGTCTCTCCTTCCTTAGGCACCCTGCCTCGGGCGCTTCCCAAACCACAGACCCCGCCGAAGGTTCCGGACGTACCTCTTCCCTCAGGGGCAGGAATGCCGCATCCGTTCCGAACTCCCTCCGAATCTGCGTATTCCCCCTTGGATGCGTCGCTTCCCCAGGGTTCCTCATCTCCGTTGGGTTCTCCGTCCGCATTGATACCACCGCCGCCCTCCTTTCCTGTTGCCCCCACCCCTCCATCCCGCACGCCAAGTAAAACTCCCGCTTCGGGCGCTTTCATGCCCTCGGGCCCTTCCTCCCCCCAACTCTCTCCCATTCTGCGCTCGAGTCCGGCGCCAAGCGACGCTTTAAATACCCCCTCTTCGGGTGCCTTCATGTCTCCCGGCACCTCTTCATCACTGCCCCCCCTTCTACAGCCCACCCCCTTTTCCAGCGTCCCCTTAAATACTCCTCCACCAGGAGCCCTTGCTCCCTCGGGCACCGCTTCGTCACTTTCTCCCTCTCTTCGATCTCATCCCTTCCCAAGCATTCCCTTAAACACCCCTCCACCGGGCACTTTTGCTCCCGGAACTTTAGGAAATAGCGCTTCGCCCAATTTTCCTTCCTCTTTGCTCCCTCCCGTTCCTACCGCTCCTGTGCCGACCGCAAGCATCCCACGCATTCGAGTAGCAAAAACAACGGAACTGAGCCCTCATGCTCCCAAACTCACACTGGACGGTGCGGTACAATATGCTCTGTCACACAATCCGGATGTCTTAAGCGCCGTTGAACAAATTCGATTGACTCAGGGACAATATATTAGCGTTCGTGCCCAACTTTTGCCGCAACTTGTTGCCACCGGTTCATTTGGCGGGCAGAGCCCGATTCTCGCAAATCCGCCGCGCCCTATCCATAAACTTGACATTCCAGGGGTCGACAGCACCGCCTTTACCACAGGCTCGGCGAATAATTACTTATGGGACATACGGATCGGCGTCCAACAGTTAGTATTCGATGGAGGAGGTGCCCTTTCAGCTACTCGAGCCGCCCACTACGTAGCAGACAAGTCCTACTTCGCACTCCGTAGTACGATCGACAATGTGATTGCAAACGTAAAAATCGCTTTCTTTCAGGTGATCCTCAATCGCTCCCTCATTGTAGTACAAGAACAATCCGTTGCCCTACTGGAGAATCAATTAGAGGATCAGGAAAGCCGCTATCAAGCGGGCACTGTCCCTAAGTTTAACGTCTTACAGGCTCAAGTCGCCGTAGCCAATGCAGTTCCACCCTTAATTACCGCGCGTAATAATTTACGAGTTTCTCAATACCAACTCGTTAAGCTCTTAGGCATGAATTACACTGGCGATCCTACTCAAGTTCCCTTCAATGTCATAGGCGACTTAACAATAAATTTTCGTAAAATTATTCCGGAGGAGGCCGTTCGTACCGGTTTAACACGAAACCCCTCTCTGAAAGCTCAAAGGCAAAGCATCCTCGCCCAGGCGGCAAACATCACCGCCTCTCTCTCCGGCTTCTATCCGAGAATTACCTTCGGTGGCGGCTTCCTTGCTCAAAACAACTTTAACTATTCCAACATAGGAAATACTGTGGAAGGATGGTTTTTCGGATTGAACGGATCGTGGAACATCTTTGACGGACTCAATACCTATGGTCAAGTCGTCCAGGCTAAGGCTCAGCTCTCACAAGCAAAAATCAGTTACGATAACACCGTCCGCACTGTGATCTTAAATATCCAACAAGATATTTCCTATCTTCAACAGGCTCAAGAAACGATTGAAAGCCAACAGGCCAGCGTCATCCAAGCTACGGAAGCCCTGCGCCTGGCCCGTGAGCGATTGGATGCCGGAGCCGGAACTCAGTTGGACATCCTGAATGCACAGGTCGCTTTGCTTCAAGCACAGACTACCGTGCTCCAAGCAAAGTTCAGCTATATTCAAGCTCTGGCACAGTATGACGCCGCTCTTTCGCTGAGCACTCGATACGTCGAGACATTCCAAGACCCGCTGGAAAACAAGGAAAAATGGCGCTTTGCAAAACTGAATGGAGCCGGTTATGTCATGCCCCGCTTGCCCCGCGTCTACCGCAACCAAGATCCGGTCAGACCTATTCTAGGCCCAACTCCTCTGCCTTCGATGCCGCCATCTCGCCATCGCGCCCATTCTGCTCGGACGACTACGCATCCTCATCAGTGACCTCGCCTCTGTGTCTCACCTTTCCCGCTCTGGAGAAATATGAGTTTTGCCGGGCGGTATTCCTAGGCAAACAACCAGGTATCGACGTCCAAAAAGAACGGGAAGAAGCTATTCGGAATCTCCGGCGGAGCCATATCCAAGCTCTCACACAACTCGGCCTGGATAAATTTTCCATCGCGGAAGTAGAGCAAGTTCACGGCAATCAAGTCGCCATTGTGGGACCGCAAATCTCTTCCCAGACCTATACCAATGCCGATGCTTTAATTACCTCCGCTCGCCGTGTCTTCCTCAAGATTTTCGTTGCGGACTGTGCCGCCGTTTATTTGGTAGATCGGCATGGCCGCGCCATTGGGCTTGCTCATTCGGGACGTAAGGGAACGGAACTGGAAATTGTTCCTGCCACTATCCGTGCCCTGCAAGAAACATTTGATGTGTCCCCCAGTGATTTGATCCTGCAAATCAGCCCCTGTATTCGTCCCCCCCATTATGAGGTGGATTTTGCGGCCGATATTATCCAACAAGCCCTCACAGCGGGAGTAACGGAAATCTCGGACTGTGACATTTGTACCGCCTGCCATCCCGACCGCTATTATTCCTATAGAATGGAAAAAGGCAAAACCGGTAGGATGGCAGCAGTATTAGCTCTACTGTAACATACGGATTTTTATTCCAAGTTCCGGTTCATCCGCAAAAAGAGTGTTTAGCCTGGAAATTTCATAGTGGATGCTGTGGACGGGAAGGTTAGTGCCCAAGCGTTGCATGGCGCGGCACGTGCTGAAAGTTCCCTATCGGCTCAATTACTCAGGCAGGATTTACTCCACCAGGAAGCAGCTTCCGCTTTTACGGCATCAGGAAAGCTCAGTCTAGGTGCACTGGTGGGTTCCCGTAAGATTATGGAAGTTACCGACTTAAAAAATGCAAATATTCCAAGGGTTTCGCGTCAGCGTGTTCACTTAAGTGACGCTTACGTCATAAAATGCTTTCTTTAATACAGCATAAATTTGAGCTATCCTGTTGTAGTGCTAGGATTCGAACTCAATTCACATTTTCACGGGTCATTGCAAGACTACCCACTACGAAGCAACCTGAAAATCCGCAGCATGATAGGAGCTGCGTACTAAGGGACCGCTAGCTACGAATTCAAATCCTTTCGAGCGGGCGATATCTCCGTATGTTTGAAAAGTGGCGGGGGGTATATATTCCACAACGGGAAGGTGTTGTGGACTGGGGCGTAAGTATTGTCCTAGCGTCAGAACTTGGGCTCCGGCATCGCGCAAATCGTCCATCGCTTGAAAAAGCTCATTTTCAGTTTCACCCAGACCTAGCATCAGACCGCTTTTTGTAACAGCGGCAGGCCGCATGCGCTTCACCATGGCAAGGACTTGTAGGGAGAGCCGATATTGGGCACGCGAACGAACGAGAGGGGTGAGTCGTTCCACGGTTTCCAGGTTATGGTTGAAAATATGAGGAGCGGCATCGAGAACGATCTGCAGAGATTCCTCATTACCCTTAAAGTCCGGAGTGAGCACCTCGATGACGAGGGTGGAGTCCAAAGCACGAATAGCTTCAATTGTGCGTGCGAAATGATGGGCTCCGCCGTCTTTCAAGTCATCGCGGGCGACGGCAGTAAGTACGATATGTTTGAGCTTCATACGACGAACGGCTTCGGCAACACGTTGTGGCTCATCTTCTTCCAAGGCAAATGGTTTGGCCGTCGACACGGCACAAAATCCACAGGCGCGGGTACAACGATCTCCCGCAATCATAAAGGTGGCGGTTCCCTGACTCCAACATTCCCAACGATTGGGACACTGCGCGCTTTCACAAACAGTGTGCAGTTTGAGATCTGTGATCAATCCCTTGGTCGAAAAGAACACAGGGTTTGAAGGAAGTCGCACTTTGATCCAGTCCGGCTTTTGAGGCTGGTGAAGGTTGGGATCAATCTTTGGCTTGGACATTTCGGTAAGGTATATCCTCGGGATACAAGAGACGCAACTTTTCAGTATTCAGTTTCCGATCGCGTGAGATTTTTTCATAGAGCCTACGACAAAAAAACCATTTTAGCCTACAAGGTTTCCCTTTTTTGCGTAACATCAGCATTTAACTTGAAAACATTCTAATGATTTCAACCCGTTGAGCATCTACCCACTGTCGATGCTTCCCTACTTGAAAAAATGATAAATGATCTCACATGATCCGATATTTACGAGCTAGTATTCTCATTGGGGCTCTTTCCGCAGGTCTCACTCTCCTTCTTTTTGCATCCGGTTTCCTGGTGACCCCGGATCAGGCATTGTATAAAATTTACTCTCTCAAACAGAAAATCCTGTTTTCTTTCCCATTGGTCGCTCTTTTTGTCTCCTTTGTTTTCGCATTTATTATCGCATGGACCACGCTGGATATCACCACCATGTTTCCGCGAGGACTCATTGCCTCGGGCGTTTTGCTAGTCTGTTTGGGGGCTTCATGGGTGCTTTCACTCTATGGCGTTTTTATTTCTCCTTTTTTGCCGTGCGCAGCCATTTTGTTGAGTTTGATTATGGGGGGAATCTTTACACTGACAAAAGTGGGCCAAAGAAAGCGGGTCTTAGAGCGACTTTTTGGCAGACGGATTGCTCAGTCTCAGCTCAATCAGTTAGGGGATTCTCAGCAATCTGTTTTCTTTCCCGGAGCAGTGGTTGAGGCCACGGTGGTGGTGGTTTCCGTACAAAACCACACCGAACTTATGGAGATGATGTCTGCGGAAGCTTATGCTGCTATGATCAATTTTTATCTTCGAGCGGCTTCAGATTTTCTTGTGGAATCGGGAGGATATTTGGAGCAGTGCGATGGCGAAAGCATGCGTATCATTTTTGGATCCCCTCTTGCCGATGAAAAACATGCGATCAAAGCGTGTCGTATTGCTTTGGATCTCTCCAAGCGATTGGACGCCTTAAATATCGATTGTGATTCTAAGTGGCAGCGGCACATCGATTTTCGTATCGGAATCCACTCCGGAGCTATGCTTGCAGCCAGTTTTGGAGGAACGCGGTTGGGGAGCTTCAGTGTTGCCGGTAACACACCCGATTTTGCCCGTAAACTTTGTGCGGTTTGCTCTGCATACGGATGTCGTATTCTGACTGCTAGCGATACCCTTGAGCTGGCCTTCGACAGCTGCGAAGTTCGTCCTATCGAACTGATTCGTTTGCGAGAAGGAGGCAAACGGCTGGAGCTTTACGAAATATTGGCGCCCAAACATGTGCTTTCTGAGGAACGGACCCGAAGTCGGGATCATTTCTGGAAAGGTGTGATTTATTTTCGCGAACAAAAATTCGACCAAGCTAACGAAGAATTTTCGCTTGCAAGAATCAAAGGCATTCCGGATCTCGTTCTCGACTATTATTTGGAACGAATCGAATGTGCCCGTCGCCGCCAAAAGGATGATAGCACTTTGCCGTCGCTGATTTTTTAGAGTGCAACAAATTCCGAACTCATATAGCGGAATTCCGCTATAGAAGCGGTTCCGCTATATATAAAAAATATTTTATGAGGCAGCACATTCCAGCGGAGTATCCGGCTCCTTTTTTGCTTCTGATTCGGGAGTTGCGACGTTTGCCGGGCATTGGGCCTCGCAGTGCGGAGCGGATCGCTCTTTGGCTTTTACAGTCACGCAATGCTGATCCGCTTCGGCTCGCACGTACGCTCAATGAGGCGACACAACTTCTTAAAAATTGTAGCCTTTGTGGATTTTTTACGACGGAGGATTTGTGTGACATTTGTAGCAATCCTGACCGCAAAAGACATCCGCTCTGTGTCGTCGAAACCGCTCATGATATTATTGCCATTGAACGGACCGGCATCTTTCATGGTTATTATCACGTTCTGGGGGGTAAACTTTCTCCCCTGGATGGTATTGGCCCGGATCAATTGCGTATCGATCTTCTCCTGGAAAGAGTAAAATCTGATCACCCTGAGGAATTGATTCTCGCTCTGAGTGCCGACGTCGAAGGAGAAGCTACCACGCATTATCTCGCACGTCTTCTTGCTGAAACAGGAGTTTCCATCAGTCGTATTGCTCACGGTCTTCCTGCTGGGGGAGGATTGGAACATGCCGACGAACTGACTTTGTCCCGCGCGCTCGCCGGCCGCTTGTTCAGTTGGTAGTTCTGATATAGCGGAATTCCGCTATATCAGAACTACCAACTTCTACGAACTAATCCGTACGATAGGATTGTACTACGAGTTCGCTGAGATATCCCTCCGGGTCATCAATTGCTGTTTCTTGTAAGATGAGTTTGGCGCCGGGTTTTCCTTTTTGGATCAGGTGTAAACCGAACTGATAGTCCTTAAACAGTTTTTCGCAAAGATCGAGCATGGAAATTCCTTCGGTAAGGGCTCGTTGAACCAATTTTATCAGTGCTAATTCAGAGATTTCCAGTTGCACCCCATGCTGTTCGCTAAAATGTCGGAGAAACTCTGTGGCTACAGCTTTCATGGTGAGTTCTTTTTGAGCGGAGCCAGTTTGCAGGAGTTGGGTGAGGTAAAAAGAGGAGTCTTTAACGAATGACGCGTTTACAGTAAAGGATTCGATTCCGGAGTCAGGAAGTTCATATTTAAAATCGCGCAGCAATTTTTCTAAAGTGGTGAGCAAACCGCGGGCTCCTGTTTTTTCTTGTATGGCTAAGCAAGCGATTTCCCGGAGGGCTGCATCTTCAAAGTGTACGGCGATGCCATAAGCATGGAAGGCACGTTCGTATTGGCGTATGATACTGCCTTCGGAATGTTTCATGATGGAAAAGAGATCATCGACTTCTAAGGGATGGCAGATGGATCGAACGGGAAGACGGCCAATAAATTCGGGTTCAAATCCGTATTCCACTAAGTCCCGAGTGGTTGTGGCATGTAAAAGGCTTGCTTCCAAGTCTATGGAAACCGCGTTTGCGCCGAAACCAATGTGGGATTTCTGACACCTCCTTCGAACGATGCGATTCAGGCCTTCGAAGGCTCCGCTGACGATAAAAAGAATATGCCGAGTGTTGATTGTTTCCTTGTGCAAGTGACGGCCTCTTTGCATTTCCATGACCGCTTGAATTTGAGCCTGCATGTCGGCGGGGTTTTTCAAGGGTACTTCCGTCTCTTCCATCAATTTGAGGAGCGTGGTTTGAACGCCGCGCCCACTGACATCCCTACCCGAATGACCTTGAGAGCCGGCAATTTTATCAATTTCGTCCAAAAAAATGATGCCGATTTCGGCAAGGGAAATATCTCCTCCTGCTCGATCCACTAATTCTCGAACCAGGTCGTCCACATCTCCTCCCACATAACCTGTTTCACTGAACTTGGTGGCATCCGCTTTCACGAACGGGACTCCGATGAGATCGGCAATATGTTTTACAAGATAAGTTTTCCCCACCCCTGTCGGCCCGATGAGCAGAACATTTTGTTTGGTATATTCCTGGGAGCCTTTAGAACAGGGCATCTGGTTGTTTGCAACTGCTCGAGCATGGTGATAGTGGTCACAAACGGCGATGCTCAGGATTTTTTTGGCTTCGTCCTGTCGGATGACGAAACGGTCCAGGTGTGCTTTGATTTGTCGAGGTGTGTAATGAAACTGAGAGAGCGGAGAAATTTCTTTTTGGGTTTTTGGGGTTAAATAATCATCATGTCCGGAAGTTTGAGGTGTGGCGGTATCAGGTGTCGATTTGTCTTGAAAAGCGGAGCGGAGCATCTCGGCTAATCTCTTTTGGATTTCATCGGGAGAAGGAAGCTTGGGATCACTCATAGAGAGAAATTCTGTTGGCGGTTGGCAAAAGTTAAAGCCATATCCCTTATAACATAATTGGTGCCACAATATTCGGCAAGCGATCCTCGCATCTACTCAGGAACTTTATTGGGTGCGTTCTTTTGGCAATTCGCAGCTTTTTTTAGGTTGTGAATTTTACTGATGAAGAAAGAAGATTGACTTGCTAGGCGGAGCCTTTGACAACCAAGTTCTGAGAACCGATCCTGTCAGATTGATTGTGGATTCCGAACACGAGAAGTGGCGTCTCGATCGCTATGTGGTGGAGCTACTTCCCACTCTTTCTCGGACTCGAGTGCAGTCTCTCATTCGTTCCGGGCATATTCTTCTTCAAGGTAGTACTGTAAAACCGGGAGAAAAAATTTATGCGGGGCAAGAAGTTCTTGTTTCGGAACCACTCAAGATGACGACGCTGATTCCGGAAGCCGGAACGCTGCATATTCTCTATGAAGATCAGGACTTGCTGGTCATCAATAAGGAGTCCGGAATCACGGTTCATCCGGGAGCTGGCATCTCTCGCGGAACTCTTGCGGGAGCTCTCCTTGCATATTGCAGTCTCTCGCAAATAGGAGGAGCGGAACGACCTGGAATAGTGCATCGACTGGACAAGGAGACGAGTGGATGTTTGGTGGTGGCCAAAAATGATGTCGCGCATCACAGGTTGTCGCAACAATTTGCGTTACGCAAAGTAAAGAAAACCTATCTGGCTTTAGTTCAAGGAATTCCTACCAAAACGTTTGGAGTCATCCAGGCTCCGATTCGACGACATCCTGTCCATCGCCATAAAATGTCCGTCGCTCGCCCTTCTGAAGGACGGGACGCAGTGACTCTTTACCGAGTAGTGACATCCGCTTTAGGGATGAGCTGGGTGGAATGTCGTCCCGAGACAGGTCGCACCCATCAAATTCGACTGCATTTGAAGTACTTAGGTTATCCGGTCGTCGGAGATCCGGTGTATGGAAAACGAGGAAATTTCCCACGCTATTTTTTACATGCGTGGAAACTTGGTTTCAAGCATCCGACCAGCGGAATTTCGATGGAATTTTGCGCTCCTCTTCCTGCGGAGATACAAATCATTCCATTCCCGCTGACAACCGCAAACTGAGAGGATATGAAGTGTTCAGAAGAACATGGACGATAACGAGTATAGTGACGAAGAGCTAGTGCAACGTACGCAGGAGGGAGATCCTTCTGCGTTCGATGTCCTCGTGATCCGTTACAGTCCACGGCTTTATGGACTCATTTATCACATGACCTCTCACCATGAGGATACTCATGATCTGATGCAGGACGTTTTTGCCAAAGCGTTTCGTTCCATACGAGGTTTCCGAGGAAAATCCAGTTTCTACACATGGATGCATTCCATTGCAGTGAACATGTCCCTCAATTTTTTGAAAAAGAGAGGACGGAGATATCACATGAGCTTGGACGACATCGATTTGCACATGGATAAAAACGAAGAATTCATCCGAGCCACCACCGGCAATGATCCTCGTAAAGAAACCAATCTGATCGAGCTTCAAAGAAAATTGAACGAAGCCATGATGAAGCTGTCTCATGATCATAGAGCTGTGGTTACGATGTTTGACATCCAGGGAATGCCGCATGGGGAAATCGCAAAGATCTTAAAGGTCTCGGAAGGTACTGTGCGTTCTCGGCTGTTTTACGCTCACCGTCAATTGCAGAATTTTCTCGAAGAATTTAGAAAACCATAATCACCCAAAGTATCGATATTCATAAAAGCCTCGCATGAGCGCGGCTCAAAAATAGCATGAAACGCGTCATACAAAAAATAAACTGCCGGGCAGGGAGGAATAATGTCATTACGCAACCGTATCGGAAAGCTATCGAGCCAGATTGTTTTCAGTGTCACCATGCAGAACAGCATGGGTCGTGCTATTTTTGACATATTAAGAAGCTATGGACCCAAAAACTGATATTCAACAACTTCTCCGGTTAAAACGCTATGAAACCCCTCCTTCGGGATTTCATGAGGATTTTCTCAGGGAATTTCGGCGCAGGCAAAGGATAGATCTGACGCAAAGAACCCTCAGGCCTTCCATTCGGCAGATTATGGCCGAGCGAATATTTTTTTTCCTGAGCTCGATGCAGGAAGCTTCTCTGAGGGGGCCCTTTATGGCTTACGCTTCCATTGCCGCAGTAGGGATTGTGGTCTCTGTCGCAATCTGGCATCACACTCCGATGGGGATCTCGAAACAATCGATGACTTCCTCTCTCAGTTCCCACAGCTATAATTTTGAAAATGCTTCGATCATACCTCCGGTGGAAATCCCCAGCCAACGGACTGTCGGAACTCTTCCACCTTCTTATGTTCTTGAAAATCAACCTGCCAGTTATGAGGTGCCGCTCAGTTTTTAGAGCATTGCGTGTCGTGGTAATTTGAAAAAGCTCTGGTGTGTTGACCTGGAAATAACATGACACGCGCCGTATGGAATTTTGGCGCAGGAGAAAAATATGGGCGTTTCCGAAAAAATCGGAGCCGCGAGAAAAGGCACAGCCTAAAAAAAGCTGCGAATTGCCCCCAGGAACTGAATGGATAAAGAAATGCTTTCCTTAAAGAAAGCCCAGTCCCTGGGCAGAACGCTTGAGCCGTCCTCTTGTGGCCGAAATGCCAAATCCGGGTGCTGGGCTCGAGGGGGTGCCGCATGTATGCTGAGAAGCATATTTTGCCTTCTCCTCACTCTGTCGTCGCTTTTTGCAGAGCAAGAGACTTCGGAACCACATGTGGCGGCATCAGCTTCTGCAGCTCCTCCCGTGGCAGAGCAAAAAACCAAGGCCCGCAATCTTATATCCCCGGAAGAGTTATCCCAAGCTATTGCAACAACAGTCCGGCAAACACTTGAAGAGCAGAAGGGTGCAGTGATCCAAGTGGAAGCTCTTGATGAGCGGGGAAAACTTTATGGTTCCGGATTTTTTGCGGACCCATTTGGAACGATTTATACTCTTTCTTCCGTAGCGACGGGTGCAACCAGTCTTGTTGTCATCCAAGGAACTAAGAGACTCCCTGCACGTCTTTTGGTTTCGGACTCTCGCAGCGGTTTGGCTTTGATTAAGGTCAAAGCAGAAGGTGCTTTTTTGGTTCCTGGAGATTCTTCAAAATTACAGATAGGGGATCCACTTCTTGCTATTGGTTATCCGCAGGCGTTACAGGAATCTCCGTCTTTCGGAATTATCGCGGGATTCGATCGTCGTTATGGGAACTCTTACTTTTCCACCACCCATATTCGTACCAGTATTCCCGTACAACGAGGATTTGGCGGAGCGCCGGTTTTGAATATGAGGGGAGAGGTGATTGGCATTATTGTGAGCGGGTTGGAAGGAGGAGGGGGGTGCTATATTCTACCCATTGCGGCTATGGAAAAAATTTGGAAAGATTTCGAACGTTTTGGAGAAATTCGTCATGGATGGATGGGAGTTTTAGTGGCGGAAGCTCCGGATTCCGTTGCGGGATCTACTGCCACTATTTCCGGATTAGAACCCGGAACTCCAGCGGCTTCCTGCGGTCTCAAACGAGGAGATGTGATCATTCGTATTGGGGAAACGCAAATCCATACTGCTGAAGATGTTTTGGATGCTTCCTTTTTTCTTACGGCTGGTGAATTGACTTCGATCGAAATTATTCGCGCGGGGGAGGAGATGACATTGGAGGTGCGATCCGTGACTCATCCACACGCCAACACATCGGAAATTCAGGTGGAACCCTTGAATCTGCGTTCTAAAGATTAGTTCGTGGTTCGTGGTTTTATCTCACAAAGGATTTGCCACGAGGTCATAAACCTGAGTGCCCACTACCTGGACGTCGATAAATTCTCCTGGCAGTGAAGGTTGAGTGAGGATGACCTTGCAATCTACGTCGGGAGCATCATGCGCCGTACGGCCTGTATGCGGAGTTTCGACTAAAACTCGGAGGTGCTTTTCCATCTGACTGTGGGCGACCTCGGTGGCGATTTTTTGTTGCAGGATCATAGCGCGTCGCATGCGATGATTTTTTTCGGCAACAGAAATTTGTTTTTCCATCTTTGCCGCGCGGGATCCTTCTTCCTGTGAATAGATAAATACGCCCAGCCTTTCAAAACGTATGGCTTCAATAAACTCCAAAAGGGATTCAAAGTGTTCGGCTGTTTCTCCCGGAAATCCCACAATGAAGGTAGTGCGGATAGCGAGATGAGGAATTCCGGCACGTAAACGAACGATGAGATCTTCGATGTGTTGACGGGAGGTTTCTCTTCGCATCGTATTGAGCATGTCCTCATGAATATGCTGAAGGGGCATGTCTATGTAGGGGACGACCTTGGGATTTCTTGCGATTGCGCTAATGAGTTCATCGCTCCAATGAGCGGGGTGAGTATAAAGGAGCCGAATCCAAAAATCTCCTTCAAGATGCGCTATTTCATCCAAAAGTTTGGAAAGAGTGGGGCCTCGTTGGGAATCCACTGGTTGTCGCGGCCCCGCCTTTTGCTCCCAGAGATCCATGCCAAAGTAAGTGGTGTCTTGGCTAATTAAATTAATTTCCCGGACGCCTTGGCTGACCAGAGACTTCACTTCACTGACTACAGAGGAAATTGTTCGGCTGCGGTGACGTCCGCGCATCCGGGGAATGACGCAAAAACTGCAAGGATGATTGCAGCCTTCTGCGATTTTAAGATAGGCCGAGTGCGGAGGGGTAAGACGGAAACGGGGGGTATCGTAATCGGGAATGTATCGGGAGGCGGCGCGAGCGACGAGGTTAATTGGCGATTCCACTTCGCTTGCCAACAGCCCTTGCAAAAGGGAGCCCATCTCCGCGACTTGATCTAATCCCACAAAGGCATCCACTTCAGGGAGTTCCTTGGCCAGCTCAGTGGCAAAGCGCTGGGCCATACAACCGCTCACTACAAGTTTTTGGCCGGCACGTTTCCGCTTTCCACGGTTTTGATGTGCTTCCAGAATCGCATCGATGGATTCTTGTTTTGCGGAATCGATAAAGCCGCAAGTATTGATGATCAGAACATCCGCTTCTTCCGGATCGGATGTAATCGCAAACCCATGCTGAATCGCATCGCCTAGCATGATCTCTGCGTCCACCAAATTCTTGGCGCAACCCAAGCTAATCATTCCTACCTTATGAAACTGTTCCATTTATCGTGAAATTTTATCCGGGGCGCGGCGAGAGGTCATGGCAGTGGGGGGAGTCAGCTGAGGGAGAGCCGGGGCAAAACTCATTCTCAACGCGCTTTTTAAAAGTCCAGCCTTTCTCTCTGAATTCTCCCCATTTGTCATCTTTAAAGGAGGCGGATTTACCGCTGCTATGCCAGGAACTGTTTCCAATAATGCGGAGTCAAAAGTGCGTACAGTGTCGAAACTAGGGGGGGAGGGTTTTGTGAGTGGAGCTCCAATTTGGATGGAAACAGGATGAGTTCTCATGAGAAGCCTTTGTTCTTCTCGAGAATGGCGATAGGTAAAATACAGCCAAAGTCCCAAAATGATAAGAAGCAACGTAATGCAACAGGTAGAAATCGCGGGAAAAACTCGCGAGGGTAAAGAAGATGACCGAAATTCCACGGTTTTATGGTTTCGGGAAACATTTTCGGAGGTCAATGCGCGACAGACCGGTTGGTAACCCCCTCTTCGGAAAGACCATTTTTCCGGCAGATGAGGCTCCACACGAGAGGGAGCAATGTTCAAGTATCTTGCATAATAAAGGATTAATAGTCGCGCATAACTAGCATGGGGAAGATGGTCGTGATCGTCTTGTTCTAGGTTGGTCACCTGTTGTGGACGCATTCTGAGATCGTGAGCAACCAATTCTATGGGAATCCCTCTTGCTTCCCGTGCTGAGCGAAGAATGGAGCCCGCCGACTCAACGGTTGTCCTGGGCGCTTGGGGCAATTTGTTCATGTGATATACCTTACATTTGCACAAAATTTAAATTACAGAGAGTCCAGATCGATAAGAATTTCTCGGTCTTTTGTACCTTCTTTTGGTCCAAGTATCCCTCTCTGTTCGAGAATATCCACCACTCTGGCGGCGCGGCTATAGCCGAGACGCAGCCGTCTTTGGAGCATTGAGGTCGAAGCTTTTCTTTCTTGCTGGATGATTTCAAGGCATTTTTGTACTAATTGTTCCTCGTCTTCAGTGACGTCTCCTTCCAGATGAGGTCCTCTTTCCAACTTTTCCTGAATGGAGGTCTCATATCTAGGAGCAGATTGGGCAGCGACAAAGTCCACCAGGCGCCGAATTTCTTCGTCCGTGACCAGCACACCTTGGGCTCTAAAAAGCTTTGAAGTGCCCGGGGGCAGGTAGAGCATATCTCCCTGTCCAAGAAGTTTTTCAGCTCCATTCTCATCTAAAATGATTCGGCTGTCGATTTTTGAGGCGACTTGAAAGGCTATTCTAGAGGGAATATTTGCTTTGATGATACCGGTGACGACGTCTGCCCGAGGGGTTTGGGTGGCCACAATCATGTGGATACCAGCAGCCCGTGCCATTTGTGTGATGCGAGCAATCGCATTTTCCACATCGGCGGGAGAGGTTTGCATCAGGTCGGCAAGCTCATCGACGATGACGACAATATATTCGAGCCGATCAGGGATTTTGAGGTCGCTGTCACGAGGAACCCGAACTTCCTCCGAAGAATCGGTTTTTTGCCCGTTTTCGTCCTCTGATTCGGCCGGGGATTGTGGAGTGGTGCGGGAATTAAATCCTTGGATATTCCGAACTCCACAGGCGGCGAAGATCCGGTATCGATTCTCCATTTCATCGATCACCCATCGCAAGGCAAGCAATACCTTTTTGGGGTCGGTGACTACGGGAGTTACCAGATGCGGTAACTTATTGTAGATCTGCATTTCGACGACCTTGGGGTCGATCATAATGAAGCGGAGATCCTGGGGAGAATGACGGAAGAGCAAGCTGGCGATGAGAGCATTGATACAGACACTCTTGCCGCTCCCCGTGGTTCCTGCGACTAGCAGATGGGGCATTTGTGCCAAATCAGCCAAAATGGTGTTGCCATACACGTCCTTACCCAATGCCACCGGAAGACGTGCCTGGGTTCCCAACCACGTTTCTGTTTCAAATAATTCGCGCAAGGTGACTTTTACTTTTTGCGAATTGGCAATTTCAATGCCTACAGTGTCTTTACCGGGAATGGGCGCCAAGATATTGATGCGTTCGGCGCGAGTGGCTCGTGCGATATCTTTTTCCAGACTGAGAATCCGGTCTACGCGGACGCCATCGGCGGGATAAATTTCGTATCGCGTGATCGTGGGCCCCTTCGTAATATCTCCGGGCGTTGTCTCGATGGAAAACTGCTGCAGGGTCTGTATGATGGTATCCTGGATGGTCCGCAGCTCATTGGGATCCGTTGGTTTCACTCCTTCAGTTTGGGGAGGATCCAGCACATCGGAACTGGGAAGAACATAATGATCCAACTGGAGGTGAGTAAGACCGCTCGATGGTTTTTGTTCCTTGGAAGGAGGTTGGAGAGTCGAGGCAGGAACCGATGTATCAATAATTTTAGATCGCGGAAAAACTTCTTTCTCAGTAAAAGGAGGAGGAGCGGGTTCCGCAGAAGATTTGGAAAGTTTTTGGGTGAGTTTTTTTTCGAGTTTGCTCGTCTTTTTTTCCAAGACTTTCTTCTGAACCTCCACCTGAGCCAGCTCATCCATCTGTTCAAAACGCTTTTCCCAAGCCCGCTGAAGATATAAACGGACCGAAATAATCAGCTCTCGCACAAAGGCGATAGGGTGAAATCCTGTGGTGAGAATGAGGCTGGCAATATAAAGCATCAGCAGAATCACCGTCGATCCTACCGTGCCCAAAGGACTGAAAGCTTGGGTCAGAGCACTCCCAAACCAACCTCCCGGTCCCTCGATTCCAAATTTATTCTTCCAGCTTTGGAGAAACCAGGGTTGGATTTCCATCAGAGAGCAGAAGGTGAGAAGAAGGACAGAACCCCATCCCAATCGTTCCTTGAGCGAAAACGATGCACGAAGCAGCTTGCCAATTCCAAATGCAATAAGAAGGATGGAAATTAAGTAAGAGCCTGCGCCAAAAAGAAAATATCCATAGCCGGCCGAAATAGCACCGACTAATCCCACATAATTTTCTGTCGGAAAATTCGGAGGGGAGGCTGCCGAAATCAAAGGAATATAGGAGGGAACATCTCTCGGATCATAAGAAATTAGCGCCAGGAAAATGAGAAGTCCCACGGCTAAGAAAAAAAGACCTGTGACTTCCTGAAATGACTGACTGTTACGCGGTCGATTCATGGTGAGTTCGTAATGGGTGTTTCGGAGTTCGTGGAAGTGGGTGGTTCTTAGTTCGCAACAATTGAGGGTTCGTCATGGGGAGATCCATTCGATTCTTAGAGGCAATTCGCAGTTTTTTGAGGCTGCAGGTTCTAGGAACCACTCACTTCTACGAACTCCGAACCACTCACTACGAACTATTCTTGCGCCACCGGCTTAAAATCTTATGAGCGGAACTTGCCGGAGCCTCGTCAATAAAGTAGGCAATCGCTGCCTTGCCGATAGCATAAGTTCCCGTACCGGCTACAAATCCGGAAACCGCACTTCCCCAAAAAGGTACTAATCGAACTACCACTCGAGCGCTTTCACGGAAAAGCACTCCTGCACCAATGTTCAATCCCACCGCACCTAAAAATTCTGCTATCGTGATTACTTTAAGGCGTCGACCGCTGCAGTATGCGATGATTCCTACCATAAAAGATTGAAGTGAGGTCAAAATGGGTAAATCGGCGAGAGGAATCGGTTGCATCCCGATGATTCCGCAGACGGTAGCAAAAGAATGAAGCAATGTATTTGCAATGTGTCGCTGAGCGCCTTTTGCTTTCAATACGCGGGCCATTTCCAGCTTAGCCGCATTAGGAAGCAGTTCGCACAGCAAGGCAACGGCCGCTCTGTCGGAAGAAGCAATGCGTACTTCATGGTCTCGAAACTCCGCTGGTAGGGTGAAACCATTGGGTTCATTGGCATCCAGAAGAAGAAGAATCGGACACTGGTGGCTCTCGAGGTTGCACGCCTTCAGTCGCGTGAGTTCGCTCGAGGTGACAGAAGATAAAATGATAGCGACATCGGGTTGCTGAGCCGCGATTCCCGCTTGGAATAAGTCTTCGTCACAATTCTCCCGAGCATCCAGAATCCGCAGAATTCCTCGGTCGGGCAAAGAATAGTCGCGCCATCCCTGTTCGGTTTCACCAGTTACAGGCTCCATTTCACACCAGTTTGCGAGTAATTCGTGAATCGGCCGAGAAATTTTGCCCAATAAGACTAATCGCGCAGGCCGTTGCTCGAGAAAAATCTCTCGAATAGGAGTCAGTTCGTTGAGAATAGGATGGGCCAACCGTTTGGGTAACTTCTCCGCAAGTGCTGTCACGCGATTAAAAAAAGAAAGAAATTCTTTGCGATTAATGTTTTGTTAGCTCCGCAAACAAAATGTCTGCGTGCTCCTCCGGTTTGACCTTGCGAAAGACCGCACGGATCCGTCCGTCGGGTCCAATGACAAAAGTGCTGCGTTCCGTACCCATGTATTTCTTTCCATACATGCTTTTTTCCACCCAGACGCCGAAATTTTCGGAAATTTTGTGTTCCGTATCCACTAGGAGGGGAAAAGGAAGAGAGAATTTGTCGATAAATTTACGATGGCTTTTTTCTCCATCAACACTTACGCCAAAAACCTGTACATTCAAAGCAGCAAATTTGCTCCATGTATCTCTGAGACCACAGGCCTGCTTAGTGCAACCTGGCGTGTCATCCTTAGGATAAAAGTAAAGAGCCCAAGTTTTATCCCTAAACTCGGAAGACAGGAGCGGAGTGCCTTCCCCATAAATGCCTCCCACCGCAATAGTCTCAAAAGACGGGGCCAGATCTCCTGAATTGAGCTGCTTTAACATATATTTCCAAAATCTCCTCTCTCCTCCATTTGTCCGGAGAAGATGATTTAAGTGACGTTACGCATTTTTAGGAGCTCTGGGAGCAAAAAAACCATTTTAGCCTACAAGGTTTCCTTTTTTTGCGTCACATCACTTATTTAAAAAGGCTTCACATCCAAACCCAGTTGTCAACTGGCATCAAATATCCCATAGGTAAGCAGATGCGCTTTTTGTTTTATATACTAGGTTTGCTACTGATCCTGAGTCTCCTCCCAAAAGCATTTGCCCAAAATGCCGTACCCAAAGTGGTACTTCTTGATGAGAAGCAAAATGAAACAAAGTCCAGTCCCACGGGCATGCTCGAAAAGTTTTTTAGCGGGGTCAAATCCGGAAATCTGGACGATGCCTTAGCTGTCCTGACAAAGAACTCGCTTTTGGTTCATAAACCCGAAGATATTGCGACCCTTAAGAAGGGAACCCAACAAGCCCTCGACAAATATGGAGAGGTAGCTGGATTCGAAGTTCTTGAGACCAAGACTGTCGGGAAAAGTCTCCTCCGAATCACTTGTATTTCTCTCGGAGAAGAGATGCCTCTCAGATGGAAGTTTTTTTTCTATAAGACCAAAGATACATGGCGGCTGTTAGATATGCGAGTCGATAGCGGAATCGTTGACCTTTTTGATGATTTAGGTCGCACCAAGTGAAATCGTTTCTTCACTTTATTCGCTTCTCGCATACGATTTTTGCACTCCCATTCGCCTTAGGTGCTATGGGAGTGGCAGCACAAGGACTGCCTGCCGTGGAAACTATTTTGCTCATTATATTGGCAATGGTTTTTGCTCGGACTGCAGCCATGACCTTCAATCGACTCGCCGATTGGGAATTGGATAAACGCAATCCGCGCACAGCCGGCCGTCACCTTCTCGTCCATCGTTCGACGGCCATTGCCGCCTGTGCGATCTCTGCCATTCTTTTCATAGCCACTGCCTGGACAATTAATTCCCTGTGTGGATTCCTTTCCCCGGTCGCTTTGGCAATGGTATTTTTTTACTCCCTTACAAAACGATTCACTTATGCGGCACAGTTTTTCTTGGGATTGGCACTAGCCATATCGCCCGTCGGCGCCTGGATCGCGGTGACCGGTGCCTTCGCGCTTCCTCCGCTCATACTTGCTTTCGGAGTGATTCTTTGGGTTGCAGGGTTTGATATGATTTATGCTACACAAGATGTGGAAATAGATCGGGAAGAGGGCCTGAAATCCATGGTAGTGCTATTAGGTGTGCCGGCCTCTCTCCTCTTGGCTCAAGCATTACACGCAGGAATGTTTCTCTGCCTGATTCTCTTCGGATGGCAGGCAAATTTAGGCATTCCTTATGCTATTATGCTCATCCTAATACTTGGTGTTCTAATTTGGGAACATCGCGTTGCCAGACGGAAAGACTTAGATTCGATTCAGCAGGCGTTTTTTGTAAGTAATGCCCTAGTGGGACTGCTTTTTGTAGTAGGAGTCTTTGCAAACTATATTTTTTAGAGCTCTCTTCGTTGAATTGAGTGGGCAAATGCGGAAGATAGGACCGGCAGTTGATAAGAATCTCAGTTCCCGGGCAGAACCTAAAAAATAGGTGTTCATATAAAATATTCGACTTTCTGTTCAGTATTCATTTTTTTATGCCGTTGCTAAAATAATTTTTTGTGGTTTATTTCCAGCCGCATTTAATGGATTTCGCAATATCAATATATTGCGTTGCAGAATCATGTAATAATATTTTATCGAAATAATAATATTAACTGACGTGACGCACTTTGAGGAGCTCTTGGAGAAAAAACCATTTTAGCCTACAAGGTTTCCCTTTTTTGCGTCACATCACATATTAATTTAAATTTATACTGATAATTATTACTTATGTCTACGCAGATATCTTCTCTTACTAGAGACAATGTTCATAAAATCGCTGCCCTGCCTTTCTCTCCTCAGAGTGAGGATGGAAGTGAAAATCTTGATTTTTCCAATGGACGGCATCTGGAACTCAGCAATTCACAAGGTGTGATACCCAGTATGCTGCATCGACGGGCACGTCGAATGGTCCCTGAGGAACCAGCATCCACATCAGCGATTCCGGAGCAATTTCGCAATCTCGGGATGGGAGAAGTACGTGAATGGATACATCCTCAAACAGGGGAGGCCCTTAAGGTAGTGCAAATTTTAAATGAAAATAATCGTATTGTTGCAGTAAAGTTAAAATCGCAAACGAAGAATACTTATGTTGAGGTAAATTGGCAGAGCGGAGTAGCTTCTAAGAAGATTATTTACAAAGATTCGGGCGTCTATTTGAAAATAGCAAGAGAGGAAGGGAAAAAATTTTCAAGATTGGAACGCCCATTATTCGAGATGCCCTCGTATTTTCCTAAATGGGATCCCAATATTTCTATTGGAAGAGAGGAGATCCTGCTCAATCAACTGGTGGGGGAGGGAAAACTCTACCGTGAGGGACCTACAGGTTTCCTTATTCGCAAGGGAAGAAAAGGCGAATTTGTCTATCGAGCCCATAAGGGACCCAGCATTCGGGAAATGCCACGTTCTCATGGGGTGGGGCATTGGAGCGATACGTTTGGGGATGGTAGTGGTGACGGTGTGATAGCTGCTGGTTCCACCATACACTTAGCACAACTCTATCGACGAGAGTTTATTAAGGATCATGGTGAACATCCGAGCAATGTCAGATTATATATGATAGATGTCGAGGGACTGGATGTAGCCTATGCAGATGAATCTATTGCACTCAACTTTAATGTACCAAAAGAAATGGATGCCGCTGAATTTGCAGACCGTAAAACTGACGGTTGGGGGGGCGTTGCTCCTACAGAAGTGCATATTCGTGGTCCGATTCCAAAAGGAAGAGTTACGGATATCACGAACTTCGTACTCACAGGGGGCGGAAACTTCTCTGGGACCTCGCTAAGCACTGTAAGCACTGGAGACAGCCTGGGGTATACGTACGCAGGAAAATTCATCGGGTCGTCTGACAGTACTTCAGAAAGTAGCACTGACAATTTTTCGGACCGTAGACAACAAAATATCGAGCCTGTCGCAGTGCCGCAGGGACAAGACACAAAGAGACCGAATCGGTTCGTAGCAAAACCAAAAAAGTTTCTGTCGAGCCTCCAATCGACTGTCAAAAATGAAATTCATTCCATTGTGACTCGGATTCCATCTGGCACCTCTATAGGCGAGGCGAAAATTTCTCAGACGATATATTACATGCCATCCATTCACATCAACTCTGTCGCTTCTTCCGATTTTTGGAATGAACGCTTACTCTCATTAGCGGAAGATAAAATTCGGAGTGAAAATTTGCCGATAGCAGAGTTTCAGCGTTTCGATAGCGAATATTTTTATGCTTTTTATCACCCATCCACAAAAAAGCTCGTTCTTTCTCCCAAGGCAGATATGGCCTATGATTTTAATTCATTATTACGTAACGGTGACCTTTTAGAAAAGGCACATCAAATGATAATGAAACAGCCAAGGGACACGGATGCTCCCTTTTCCGACTTTTTAAACAACATGACCCAAAATGGAAGGGTGGATATCATCCCTAGAGCGGTAGTCATAGTGGTTCCCGAAGAGGAATTGAAGACGAATAATAACAATAGGTTTCGACAAGAAGTCGAGAACCTTCGTCAAAAACATCCGACAAGCGAGGTTTATGCATTGAGTCTGGCAGAGAATGAACAATGGCGGCAGTGGAAATTTGAACCAGGTATTCGAGAAGGAGTGAAAAATTGGATTCCCCAGGAGAGTCCATTGCAAGGGAAATATGATAAAATCATTTTATTCAGCCATGGGCAAGGAGAGCAAGAGCCCCAATACGGAGCAGCAGTAAAAGGATTTGCCGCGTTTGTAAGAGATGTAAAAGAAATCGACTGTCTGAACATAGTGCTTGGCAGAATACAGCAAAAATTTGGCATTATGTTGTATCAAAAATTTGCCGAAACCGGAGTGGCAGTGCCATACATGATGGGTTCAGAACAGCTGGTCGATGGGAATCTGACAGTGTGGCAAATGGAGCGACTTGAAAATGGTGAATTGAAAACAACACTCTTCCCTACGCCTAGGGACGGGAGAGTGCTCATGGCTGCCCCTGAATATGCGGATCCCACTGAACGGATGGATCCCTTTAAATATGCCGAGCAGTTACAGCAGGTGGATAAAGAAAAACAGAGGTTGGAAACCTTTTTTAATGACTATAAAAATCTGGAAGTAGAAGCACGACGGATATCCAATAAATCAGACGATAGCAATTGGGTGTTAACTGAAATTAAGGAAGGAAGTCGTGAAGTGACTCTATTAAAAGCACCTCAAGAAAAGATCACCTTACGCCTGATAGATACGGAGCAAAGTGAAATAGATCGTATTGCCAGATATCACCAGGAGCAGATGGGGCATCTGAAATCTTTTAAAGGTGCGAATAAATTAGGGAAATCCGGATCTAAAATATTAGCAATAGCTGCTTGGATATCGTTTCTCAGTAATCCGGAAGCCATTAAAAAAATGCCCGTGGGTTTACAAATAGATGCCTATTGGAACCTGGCTGACATATTAGGTGATCTCACACAAGATGGGCTTTTATCGGCCTCAGCAAGTATTCAAACTGCAGGAAGGGTGCGGAATGCGGTCGGCACTGCGGAAGTTTTCATAGAAAAACTTCGCTTAAAAACAAAAGGTGTGGAAATCACACAGAAAATGATACACGATTTTCTGGCGAAGGGCCTGGGAAAGGCGGCGGCCGCTTTGACAAAAATAAGCATTGCGGCGGGGGTGGGATCTGTTTTATTCAATTTACGCGAATTATCGTTGGCACAAGATGAGAAAAGTCGAATTCAAGCTGGCATTAGCCTAGGGACCAGTGTGGCAGCATTGGGATTATCAGTGACGGCAGGGCCTTTATCGGCCCTCTCTGTGGTGGCATTAGGGATGCTGATAAACTATATCATGGAAATCAGTGAAAAATATAAATACAATGCCACCCATGCATGGGATGTTTTACTGGAAATAGAAGCATCTCTGAAGAAGGGGTTTGAAATTAAAGAAGGGCAGTTAAATTTAGGAAGTTTTCGTCTCAAGGAATTAGATATGCGGAATGGGAGAGCCCTTCTCGCCAGTCCTTTGATCCAAACCTATCAAAAGAGATTGCGACAGGATAGTGGTTCCGCATTACCGGAAAATGAGAAATATCATTATTCTGCTCAAAAAGAACTATTGCCATTGTTAAGTTCTTCTCCTTCCATTGAAATTTATAAAAATAACCCACAGAAAATTCTTACATGGATACTTCCTGCTCATACCAAAGAGAGAAAATTAAAAGTCCATGATGGTTCGGTGATCCATCACCTGAATTCTCAGCAATTGGCGATGCAGAATAAATTAAAAGCTGCCGGAGTAATTTCCGGTCTGATAGTTTCTCTTGAGGAAGAAGAGGGAGAGAATGTGCCTTTCAATATTAAACTAGATGAAAAGGTCAATCGCTTTTTAATTCCCCCTCAGGCGGGAAAAAACGAGGCGAATTATATCTTTGAAACTTCCATGGAGGGAGGCGGGATGATTGATATTACAAATTTACATCCTGTGGCGCAGGTTACTTTAAAAGATATGCCGGCAGTAAAGCAGGCTTCCATATTTCGAGTGCACATACCCAATGTAGACCCATCCGTAAAGGGCGTGATAAAAGTGGATTTGCGTGGTGATAAAAAGTTTTTAATCATAAAAAATAAAGATGGAAAAACATCCGAGATAGATATTTCCCAAATACAAAAATCATATCTCCAGTTAGTAACCATAGAAGAGGTAAAAGAGGGAGCGGGGATAAAAAGGAAAATCATTAATTGGAATATTGATGTGGAAAATAATGAAATCTCCTTGGGGGAAGGGTCTCAATTTATGGGATATACAAAGGGAAGTTCTGAAATTATCCATTTACTGAAAAACTTAAATCGCAGCGGATTCATCAAGTCAAATAGGGTAGTTCACTTTAGTCCGTCTCTTCCTCATTTACCTATTCTTTCTATTGAAGAAAACTCTGGTACTGGCACAGCTACCTCACTCACTATTACTAAAAAGGTCATCACGACCCTTGAAACAAAGACAACCATAGTGAATAAAATGTCCAGCGCATATGGAGTGGTTCAAGAGTATCCTTCTGAAATCACGACGCTTGCTACTCCTGCCAATGATCCTCAGCGGAAAATATTAGAGGAGAGGCAAACCGCCTATGTGAGCGCGGTGCAACAGGCAGAAGAAAACAAGATCAGCACTATTTTTGATCCTCTCTCTAACGAAATCATTATGGATCCGATCTACCCTGATGCCCAGGCAATTACAGGAACAAACGCTCCTGCCAGTTTCTTTTTTAAACCGGAAACGGGGATAGTGCGACATATCAAGTCTTTGGCAGCCAATAAAATGGGAGAGCGCCCAGAAAAACAAGAAAGCACCTATGAGTTACCGATACGGCATCCCGAAAGTATCCTTCAGCAACCGCGCGATGGAGGAAACCAGATTTCTTTTGAGCAAAAGATTCCGTATGGAGAAGAAGGAAAGAAGGCGACTGTCTTTTACGAAGCAAAAGGGAATCGGCCTCAGATAAAGAAGGTCAGTGGATTGAGTTGGAGACAGATACAACAATTAAAACCGCGTAACTTAGAAAGTGCGCGCCAATATCTCGAAAAATATTTGAGGGAGAGAGAAAATAGAGAACCCTTTGGTGAGGGAGAGCGGAGTATCAGACTTTTCTATGGAGGACATCTTCTGGAGGCTATGATCAAAGTGGAAAATGGAAGAAGGGTAAAAACTGAAATAAATTCTGTGATTAATTTTTCAGAAGCACTGACCAATATATTAGGGCAGGATGCTATGATTCAACCTGATGGAATCCCGCAAAGTTCTGTAAAAGAGGAAAGAGCCGCAAGCGGGATTTTATTTGAAGGAAGCGATGCGCAGGGAAAACCAGTAAGACAGTATATACATCCCAAAACCGGTCATGTGATTTCCCTGGGAGAAACTGATGAATTAGTGGCAGAGGTTTCGGAAGGAGGCAATCGAGCGCTGGTATTTCATTCTCCTGAGAGGAAAACAGCATTTATAGTCAAATTGTTAGCAAGCGGAAGATTGAAAATAGAAAATTCCATAGAAAATATTGTAAAAGTGATGTCGAATAAGAGTTTAATTTATTTTATTTCTGAGAATGGAAAGAAGATGGTGATGCATGACATTTCCCAAAATAAAGAAACCACTGTGCACTTTGAAGTAAGAGAGGAAATCGGAACCAGTGCGCAAGAAATTCTTACACGAGCCCCAATCACTCGCATTCAGCCGACGCAAATCTCAGAAACAGAGCAAGCTCGAGCAACTCAAGAGCTCCATTATGTATCGCCTCCGCTTGCGGCATAAAATCAATACAACGTATACAGGGCTTACGCAAAAACAGGGGAAAACGAGCGGACTTTTCTTTGGAATCTGCGTAGGTTCTGTTATCATGAGTGGTTCCAAAAAGCCTCATCGACAAAACGACAAAAGGAGGAGGTAAGGAATGTGATGAAAAAGTCTACTTTTGAATAATGTCGGAACGTCCTAAAAAATCCTATCCGGTTTTTCGGAATCTGCTTTGGGTAGTTTTCGGCATCTTCTTTTTTTTGAGTGGGATATGGTTTCTCGTTATAGGGCGATTAGCGGATATTGTGAGTTGGGGATTTTCTAAGGCAGTGCCTGGCGCTGTTTTAGATTTGAAAGATCTTCGAATTTCTTCTTTCAACCATCTTGTTGTGGGGCGGTTGGTGATTCGAGATGAGAAGTCCGGTGAGGAGCTACTGAAAATGGACGGAGGAACCGCAGCTTTTTCATTTCAAGGGTTATCAAAATTAAAAATTTCTGAAGTTCGTCTGATGCATCCGATGATTTCTGTTTCGCCTCATCTGATACGACTCTTTTCTTCTTCTGATCGGTCAAAAAAATCAAACGCAAATTCCAAACCTTTTCCGATTGGACTGATGCGAGTGGTCTGTGAAGAGGGCAATATTCGCTTACACGATATGGGAAAAAAAGTTCCTGAGATTAATGCCAAATTTTCCTTTGATTTCCGTGACTTATCATTTGCTTCTTCTCAGGTGCCACAGAGTATTATCCTTTGGGCAATTTCCGCTAAAGGACCCTCTGCCACTACCTTCCTGGAATTGGATCGTATGGAAGCGACCTTCACTTTGGACACTCTGATTCATAGTCACCTCGAACGCATTCGCGTGCAGGGAGGCAAACTGATCATAGGCAAGGAGCTTCGTTCGCTTGTTGCCGATTCAAGAGCCCAAGCGGCTTCCTCCCCTAGTACGACAAGTCCGCGAGTTGCGCCTCTTCCGGCATGGACAATGGGTGCAATCGACATTTTCCGAGTGATGGTTGCCTTGGAAGAAGAGAACCCCGGCATGTCGCACATTCATTTCCAGCTTACCACTCGATTGAAAGACATCACTCTGGGTGATGCCGCTAACAGTTTGGGATCTACGCTGCAAACAGTGCAACTTTCTCACATCGCCCTGAAAGCCCCTTCTTCGGGCCGGATGGTGATGAAGCTCAATACCGTTTTTATTCGATTTACATTGCAGAATTTACTTCGCGAACAAATCGAAGAAGTAGTCGTCTTATATCCTACCATTTACCTCAGCGAAGATCTTTTTGCTTATATGGACTCGACGTCTCAGCCGGTCACCAAGAAGAACGTGCCGTCGGCTTCTGTTCCGGGGTGGATCGTCCGCAGACTCCGTGTGGATTTTGGCAGTTTGATCATTGGTGGAAGCGAGAGTGGAGACGGAGGTGTGGGGCTGCCGGTAAAATTTGAAACGGATATTCGCAACATTGCTCTGGACAATCTTGCGGCTCTTAAAATCAAAGCGAAACTGCATGTCCCAGAAGAAAATTATGAATTTGCCTCTTATCAATTAGAATTCAAAAGCAAATCCGGAGAAATGCGATTTGCTTATCCACCCGAAAAAGGCACTAACAACGTCGTTACCGTATTAAACCTTTCTCATCTCCGCTGGCGTCAATACCATTTTCAAGAACCATGGATCGGAGTTACTTTTGACGGCCACGGAATTAATGGTCAATTTGGAGCTAAGGCTTATAAGGGTTATATTTCCGGGGGATTCAGTTTTCTCTTCGGATCCAGTTCTCCCTGGAGCGGATGGGTGTCAGGTCGGAAAGTGGATTTGTCTCGACTGACAAGAGTCATTTCTCCGGAGAATCTTACGATGACGGGTCCACTGAACCTTGCTTTGCAACTTAATGCTCACGGGCCCCGTATCGAAAGGGTAAAAGGAGAATTTTATGTGGGCACGCCGGGAAAGATGCACGTGGGGAAAATAGAAAGTCTTTTGCGGGAATTGCCGAAAGATTGGCCGGCTATTAAGCGAAGTGCCGCTACTATTGCGCTTGAGACGTTACGCGACTTCGAATATAAAAAGGCGTTGGGAGATTTTTGGTTTGTAGACTCTCAAGGTATTTTTAATCTAAACGTCTCCGGGCCAACGGGATCTCGGAAATTCCAATTTTTGGTTCATACAAATAATCATTCTTCCATTATGTGGAATTCTTCATCTGCTACTCAATGAAATATGGATTTCGATGGCTTGTGCCTCTCCTCGCTTTTATGGAAGGTTGTTCCCTGCCCCCTGTAAACCTCGCGACCCCTAAACCCATGCAAGTAGACATTAAGATGAGGGTGGACGTCTATCAGTATGCCGCCAATAATAATGCCTCGGAAGGGAAAAAAAATTCCAAGGAAAAAACAACTTCCGCTGAAGAGACATTGCGAAGCAATCGGCGAGCAGATATTCAGGCCTTTAAAAATGCACAATATGTGGGAGAAGGCCACGAAGGTCTTTTGAGGATTCGAAAGGAACAGCCGGGAGATCTTGGAGATCGTATTCGCAAAACGGTGGAGGCAGAAAATGCGGATCGAAGTACGGAAATGACGGCCACTTCTCAGAAAGAAAAAATTCCCCTTTCGGAAGTTCAAAACCGACAAGGCGAAGCGAATCGAATTCGAGCTTTTAAAGGTGAGTGGATTGAAAAACCTCAGCCCAATGGAACCTTTATATGGGCGCAAAAGGAAGTTCAATAACATCATAGATCAGGATTTCCGTCTCGCTGCTTATTTAAAAGTCGCTCGCTTAAAGATCCATCTCCCCATCTCCTTTACCCACTTGATTCCTCGAAGTGGCTATTAGCTGATACCACTTCCATGTATCAGATAAGGCGTCTGCCAGTCTGGTCTTGCAATGGAAATCAAATGTTTCCTTGAAGCGCCGTCCACTGATCACCCAATAATCCGGAAAAATTTCACGAACACGATCTCGGGTAAGACTAGGTACCATGTGCCGCAGCGAAGGCAATGCATCAATGAGAAGAGCCGCCGTTCGTACGCATATCTGCGGCAACGGCAGCACCCATCCTTTTTTCCCTAACAACCTTCCCGCGCACTCAATGAGTTCACGATCAGTAAAAGATTCCGGATGGCAAACGTAGAAAATCCGACGTCGTAGCGCTGTGGTATCGCGGTCCAATACCGCGAAAATCGCGGCGCAGAGATCGTTTACAGCAAGAAAACTATATCGTTTGGAACGCAGACCTGGTTTGGGACGCACCCATCCCGCTGCCAATCGAAACAAAGGCAAAGTCGCTTGATCTCGTGCTCCTAATACCATGGGTGGTCGAAGAATTAAGATATCCCGATCGGAAAAAGCAGAAAGACACGCAAGTTCCATCTCCTTTTTTGATTTGCCATAACCCGTAATAGGCGTATCCGGAGTCTCTTCATCCCGAGCCTTGCCTTCCGAAGAGGTGGGGCCGCCTGCGGATTGAGAGGAGAGAAGGACTATCTTAGCGGATGAAGGGAGCGCCTTTAGCAGTGTCATAGCCCCTTGTACATTTGCAGAATGATATTCGGCCGGGGAGCGTCCAAAAAGCACGCCTATACAATGTACCGCGGCCTCGCATTCCAAATCTCCTCCCCAGGAATCGGAGGTGACTCGGAGGATGCGCAAATTTCGAGGTGGTTTTTTCCAGCCTTCCATTTCGAGAAAAGAAAGAAGTTTTTCCGGGTTCCGAACCGGTGCGATGATTTCCCTCCATTGCTGCGCAGCAAGCGCCTGCAAAAGAAGGTTGCGCCCGATAAATCCCGTACTGCCTGTAATTAAAAGCCTCCTATTAGTTGGTAGTTCTTGGTTCGTAGTTCGTGGAATTCCGCTATCATTCGCAATTCTTCGTTGGTAAGCAATACTTCATGTGAGCTATCCTATCCACTGCTCGCCCTCAGTTGCCTCGAACTAAGAACTACCCACTTCTACGAACTACGAACTACGAACTCACGAGAGCATTTTTTCGTAAATCTGATATGTCCGATATTTTTTACCACCCATCATTTCGATGTTTCGAATGATCTCTTGATTACTTTCTTCGATCCAGGAAAGCTCAGCGGTTTCATAGTGTTTTTTTGTACGTGCAAGCTGTTCATGGAAAAGCCAGGCGCTAATACCGCGATCGCGATAAGTAGGCGAAACCCCTAAGATAGCAAGCCGACACCCTTTGGGTCGCTGCGTCTTGATCAGCCAAAACAAATGTAAAAGTCTCAAAATACCCGGTGGGGTTTTCTTCGTTTTAGCAAGCAATTCATTAAGATTAGGTAAGCATACCGAAAATCCCGCCGACTCACCATCCTTCTCCGCAAAGTTGATAATATCAGGATTCGCCGCCATCTTTAATCCATCGGCAGCAGCAAGTAAATCTTCTAAAGCGATTGGCACAAATCCCCAGTTGCGATTGAGGGTGACATTGTAGAGCCGGTGAATAGTCGCCAACTCTTCCTTAAGTTTCCTCATATTAATGGAACGCAATATCCAACCGCTCTGACGCGTTATTCGCTGCGTAATACGCGTTACCCGCTCCGGCATGGGAACCGCCATCGACAATAAGTATGCATACAACTTCCGAACCGAAATCAACCCGGCATCCAATATTAGTTTTTCATAATATTCAGGATTCCATGGCATTCCAATGTAAGAGGGGAGATGAAAACTATCTGTTAATAGGCCGCATTCGTCATTGACTGAAGGGTTGTAAGGACCTCGAATGTGAGTGAGGCTCTCTTCTTTAAGAAATTTTTCTGTTTCCGCAAATAAGGCCCGAGATGTTTCCAAATTATTTTCACAATCGAAAAATCCAAAAAAACCTACCCGATCGCCATAATAGCGGTTGTGAGAATGATTGATGATCGCTGCAATTCTGCCTGCTGGCACACCGCTTCTCCACGCAATGAATGCGCGGATTTTTCCATGGCACTTCCGGAAACTGGAATCATGTTTGAGGTATTTCACCACATCCCCGGGAACTGGAGGGACGTAACTCGGGTCCATGCGATGAAGTATTTCCGGCATCCTCTCGAAATGGTTGAAATCCGTCTTGTTGCGACAAGCTAAAATCGAGAACATTTTTTCTGAGGTTGGAGGGAGAATATGCAGGATCGTCGAAAGTTCCAAGCTCTCGAGCAACACGTTCGAAAATTTCCAGGACTTGATCGAGATCTTCCTCCGTGTGCGTCGCCATATAACTGGTACGGACAATCGCTTGTCCATAACGCACTGCCGGGTATACGGCGGGAGTGGCAAATACGCCTTCCTCATAAAGGCGCTGACTAAATTGGAATGCTCTGGCCTCGCTGCCAATCAGGATGGGTACGATGGGTGTCTCCGTTGAGCCGATCTGAAAACCGAGGGACTTAAATCCTTCGTGCATCTTATGAGTGTTTTTCCAGAGCTGTTCGATCCGCTCCGGCTCTTCCTGGAGCAATTGAAGCGCCTTAAGCACGCCACCCACTACGGCGGGTGCTAGGGATGCGGTAAAAATAAGACACCGCGAGCGATGTCGCAGAAAATTTATTAGCTCCGTCGACCCGGCTACGAACCCGCCCATGGAGCCTAAGGACTTAGAAAAAGTCCCCATAATAATATCTACGTCATCATTCAGGCCAAAATGATGTACTACTCCACGACCTTTTGGTCCTAACACTCCGAGAGAATGTGCTTCATCGATATGCAAAAAAGCACCGGCGGCTTTGGCGGCTTTCACAATCGGAGGCAAATCGGCAATATCGCCAGACATACTAAAGACCGCGTCCATCACCACTAATTTCCCGGCTTCCGCGGGTAAACGCTTAAGGCGATTAGCCAAGGAAGTTGCGGAATTGTGCTTAAAAGGGATCAATTTGCCGGGAGAAAACATGCAGCCGTCGATAATACTGGCATGGTTTTCGCGATCACAAAGAACGGCATCTCCTTCTTCCAATAAGGTGGTAATAGCACCTTGATTGGCAAAAAAACCCGTAGAAAATAATATAACAGCCTCTCGTTGAAGAAAATGCGCAAGCTCTTCCTCCAATTGCTCATGTAAGCTAATATTCCCGTTAAGCAAACGGGATCCCGTACACCCCGCGCCATATTTGCGCACTGCTGCGCAGGCCGCTTCTATCACACGATCATCTTGGGCCAATCCCAGGTAATTATTGGAACCTATCATGATCTTGCGCTTCCCCTCGCAGATCACATAATTGCCATAAGTGTCGTCAATTCGACGGAAATAGGGGTAGAAACCTTGAGCCCGCGCCTCCTGGGGATCCGTGTATTCTAAACACTTCTTAAAAAGATTTCGCGGCTGGTCAGGCATCTGTATTTACTGTACTAGCTTTTCATGAATCCAGCCGAAGTAAATTCTTTTTATAATTACCTATAAATCAATAGGTTCCGTAATTAAATGAAGGCATTTGGGGGAGGATGGACTCTATGGCCAAGAATGCTTTTCGGCACTTTTAAATGCACTGTGAAGGTGGTCGGGGCGACAGGATTCGAACCTGCGACCTCGTGGTCCCAAACCACGCGCTCTACCAAGCTAAGCTACGCCCCGAGTTGAAAAAGGAAGTCTAGTGCAATGAAATGTGAGATACAAACGAGAATTTCGCAGATATTAAATTTCTTTTTCTTGTTTCGCTCTATAAAAGTTCATTAATAATATTTTCGATCAGTTCCTGACGACCGCTCGTATGAGGAAGCGGATCCGGCTGGGCGAGGGCGTATTTTTCGAGTTCTTCAAAGCCGATTTGGCCTGCTTCAATTTTTTCTCCCATACCGGAATCCCAAGAGCTATAGCGGTTTTTGATGATTTCAGAGATTCTTCCATCTGCTCGAATAGCAGCGGCGATCTTAAGCCCGCGCGCAAACGCATCCATACCCCCAATGTGGGCATAAAACAGATCCATAGGTTCGAAGCTTTCGCGGCGAACCTTGGCATCGAAGTTTAACCCACCGGTACGGAAGCCACCGGATTTTAGCAAAACCAGCATGACCTGGGTGGTTGTGTAAATATTGGAGGGAAACTGGTCCGTATCCCAACCGAGGAGTTCGTCTCCCATATTGGCATCGATCGAGCCCAGGGCATCGGCGGCAGCTGCGACTTCGCATTCGTGGAACATGGTGTGGCCAGCCAGAGTGGCGTGGTTAGTTTCCAGATTCAACTTGAAGTGATTTAGAAGATCGTGCTCGCGCAGAAAATTAAGACATGTTGCAGCATCAAAATCGTACTGATGTTTGGTGGGCTCTTTTGGCTTGGGTTCGATATAGAAAGCGCCCGGAAAACCAATCTTTGTTTTGTATTCCACCGCCATGTGGAGGAAACGCGCCAGATGCTTGAGCTCGCGTTTCATATCCGTATTCCAAAGTGTCGAATAACCTTCGCGTCCACCCCAAAATACATAGCCTTGCCCTCCCAGTTCGTGGGTGACTTCCAGAGCTTTTTTTACTTGAGCGGCGGCATAGGCGTAGACATCCGCATTCGGGCTGGTAGCAGCACCGTGGACAAAACGGGGATGAGCAAAGAGACAAGCCGTTCCCCACAAAAGTTTCACCTCGGTACGTTGTTGCTCTTCTTTCAATACTTCCACCACTGCATCCAAATTGCGGTGAGATTCCGCCAGGGTGGTTCCTTCGGGAGCAATGTCCCTGTCATGGAAGGCATAGAAGGGAGCCCCTAATTTCTCGATAAATTCAAAGGCGACGCGAACGCGATTTTTTGCATTTTCCACGGAATCGGATCCATCCTCCCAGGGGCGAATCGCCGTACCCGTACCAAAAGGGTCGGACAAGGGATTTCGGAAGGTATGCCAATACACTACGGAAAAGCGAAGATGCTCTTTCATAGTTTTTCCTTCGACTATTTCTTCCGGATTATAATGTTTAAAAGCCAGGGGGTTTTTGGACTGTGGTCCGTCATAGGGAATTCTCGGAATGGTGGGAAAGGCGGATTTCATTAAAAAGGACAAATAATTTTTACTTAGGAGAGGCCATCTAACTACATTAACACTAACTATTTATATCTGGAATCCTTAACGACAGGCTGAATTTTAACTGGGATTTTTGTTCCGGGCAAGACGGAAAAATACGGTGTGTTCATGTGGAAAGCATTGCGACATATTATTATGTTAACTGAAGTGACGCACTTTAAGGAGCTCTGGGAGCAAAAAAACCATTTTAGCTTACAAGGCTTCCTTTTTTCGTCACATCACCTATTAATTTAAAATGCCTATTCTTCCGGTATGAGCTGAGTCAGCACATTAAAATCCTCTAAAGTGGTGATATCTCCTGTGACCTGGCCACTAGTAGCAATTTCTTTAAGCAGCCGTCGCATGATTTTTCCACTCCGGGTTTTGGGCAAAGCTTCGGTAAATCGAACTTCATCCGGTTTAGCAATCGATCCGATCTGCTGAGCCACATACTCGCGAAGCTCCTTGCGCAGAGCCGGGGTAGTGGGAATCCCCGTTCGAACCGTGACAAAAGCGACAATCCCCTGTCCTTTCAGTTCATCCGGTCGTCCCACAACGGCCGCTTCTGCGACACTGGGATGGGCAATGAGTGCGCTTTCCACTTCAGCACTCCCCAGGCGATGTCCGGCGACGTTTAAAACATCGTCGATACGACCGGAGATCCAAAAGTATCCCTCTGGATCACGATGCGCGCCGTCACCCGTGAAGTAACAGCCCTTCACTTCGCTCCAATATTGTTTTTTATAGCGCTTCTTATCTTCGTAAATAGTCCGCAACATGGAAGGCCATGGCTGCCGGAGAACCAGTTTCCCCTCTGTACCATCGAGCACTTCGCGGCCCTCATCATCCACAATAGCCGCATCAATTCCAAAGAAGGGGAACGTTGCCGTACCCGGTTTGAGGGGGGTAGCCCCAGGAAGCGGAGAAATGAGAATGGCGCCCGTTTCCGTCTGCCACCAAGTATCCATAATGGGACAGCGATCGCCTCCAATATGGTGATGATACCACCTCCAAGCCTCCGGATTGATCGGTTCGCCCACTGTCCCCAAGAGGCGAAGAGAAGAAAGATCGTGTCGCGCAGGCCAATGGTCGCCCCATTTAATGAAGGAGCGAATCGCCGTGGGTGCTGTGTAAAGAATCGTCACCCCATATTCGGCGATCATCTTCCAAAAGCGATCGGGTTCCGGCCAATTCGGAGCACCTTCGTACATCAGGCAGGTGGCTCCGTTCGATAGGGGACCATATACCACGTAGCTATGGCCGGCGATCCATCCCACATCGGCCGTACACCAATAGACATCTTCTTCACGCAAGTCGAAGATGTACTTCGTCGTGGAGTAAACACCCGTCAAATATCCCCCTGTGGTATGTAAGATGCCTTTGGGCTTTCCGGTAGATCCACTGGTATAAAGAATAAATAAGGGATGTTCGCTGTCTAAAGGTTCTGCGGGACATTCCGCTTGCACAGCTTCCATCTCCCGATGCCACCAAACATCTCGCCCTTCGTGAATGGGAATATCCGCATAGTTTCGACGAAAAACAATCACCCGCCGGACAGAATGGGAGCCTTGTAGTGCATGGTCCACATTGCGCTTCAAAGGAATAATTTGTCCGCGCCGATAACCTCCGTCCGCCGTCACAATGATCTTTGCTTTGCTGTCAGCAAGCCGTTCCTGTATACTTGCCGCACTGAATCCCCCAAAAATCACAGAGTGGACAGCCCCGATTCGGGCACACGCAAGCATGGCAATCACTGCCTCAGGAATCAATGGCATGTAGATCAGGACCCGATGTCCCTTTTTTACTCCATTGCGCTTGAGAACATTGGAGAATAGACAAACCTGTCGGTGCAATTGTTGATAAGTCAGTGTCCGCTTTTCTCCAGGTTCCCCCTCCCAGAGGATAGCCGCTTTATTTTTGCGCGGACCGTTTAAATGCCGATCCAGACAGTTTTCCGCAACATTGATTTTCCCGCCGATAAACCACTGGGCAAACGGAGGCTTCCAATCCAGAACCTTCTTCCACCGCTTCTCCCAAAGAAGTTCACCCGCTTCGCGCGCCCAAAATTGACTGGGCTTGCGAATGGATTCCTCATAAAGCCGCTGATATTCGGCAAAAGAAGAAATCCTTGCTCGCTTGGAAAATTGTGGCGGCGGCTTAAAAAGATACTTTGCTGGGGTTGTCATGGGGGATTTTTATCCTTTCACAAAGCCCTACCGCCGCCAACTGGATCTTTTGACGATCATGCTTATTACACAGATGTTGTGTCCTCTTTCCGACCTGTATTCCTATGTAAAAGCGGGTTCTGGTGAGATTTCACTTTTCCGAGATGAGGCACTTCCTTCCACTGGCGCCGCTTGGTATGATGGGCTCGGATACGCAGACGCTGATGTCCCAATGTTTCCCTCCATCTCCACTGGAGCGCTTCTAAGATCCAATGGCTCATGATACTTATGCCTGCTTGTGGGAGCCTGATCTTTTGGAGCATTCTGTTGTTTTTGCCTGCCAAAAATTTTTGCTAACAAAGATGTCACCCATTCGTAAGCATTTTTTACTTTTTCTTTCAAAGTTTTTGTCGCCTCCTGATGTCCCCTCTTTCTCCCCTCATGAGCGCCTTGAGCCATGCCTTTCACCGTTTCCACTATTGTCGTGCTGGCATAGTGCGCCGCCGCCCCTGTCCCCACAGCCACCGCAGCCGCTGCCGCAGCCGCCGCTCCCACCACCACAGCAGGCGCCAAAATCGATGATGCTATCCCTACTGCCGTTACTATTGCCACTGACTCTATGGGGCTACTGTACTTATTATATGCATCTTTGCTACAATTATTTATGCTCTCTTTGCATTGCTTTATGTCCTCCTTACATTCAACGAAGTTTAATGTAGCAACCTCCACGTTTTCCTTGATACTGGCCTGCACACACGCCTCCATGCCCCGCCCTATATCTGCGATATTACCCCGAATATTTTTAAAAGCTTCTTGCATCTTAGTTTTCCCCTCATCTGTTTTATTTTTGGCATCCGCCTTTATACATATGCGCTTGCTCTGTCCCTCATCATTTAGTTTCGGTATATTATAATCCTCAATACTGTTTAAAACGCTTCCATTTTCAATCTGCTGCATATGAGCTTCTTCGGATTGTAAATACACATTAGAATTCCAACTATTATCTGCCGCATTCAATGTAGGGGGCACGATTGCACGATGACTGGAAGATTTATTTTCTATACTATTAAATTCCAAAAGTGGAGTTTCAGATGATGTTCCTACACTCTGATTTTCAGTATGGCTCAATTGAATATTATTAGATGCTGAGCTGTTATTAGTGTGAAGATTGCATGCGTTCATAAAATAATTTTGTGAAAGATAAAATGGACTTAATATCGATGATTTTCAAATGAGGAATTTGGGTAAATCCAACCGGTTGCACATGGGTAGAAAAACCCTATTAAAATGTATAATATTCCTCTACCATGAATACACATTGATACACATTTCGTGCTGTTTGTTCCAAACCTGCCATTCCCTTCCTCGCATTATGGAATCCCTTGCGTATCCCCTACTCTCCTGCCGTATTTATGCCTATCGCTCTCTCTACCGCGCCTATATCACCCCTTCTTTAGCGACATGGTATCCTCCCCAATGCCAGCACCTGCAAGCACCACCCCCGATCCTCACTGTTTGAAGCCTCGCGGCTTACCGTGTTTCGAGCAACTTTTTTTCGCTCTTTAGCAGTTGCAACCGCTGCCGTTACAGGGCTAAATATGATTTCCGAAATTCCATAAACCAATCTGATGGGTGAGGCAAAAAGCCGGAGCTCTCCTTATCCTATTCTCATAAGTCCATCCCATACTTTGTTTTTCCCAGAAAACAATAATCCCGCACGCATTCTGGCTGCCCCATCTTTTAAAATGTATGCGAAAAATCTCCGGATGAGATCATGATTTTTTAGATCAGGTTATGATGGCTCGTTTTTAATGAGGCAGCCCTGGGACTTACGCAAATTCCGGAGAAAAGTCCGCTCGGTTTCCCCTGTTTTTGCGTAAGTCCTGTATCATTTATTTACTGAATTTAACTTACATCGCTAAGTCATGATGCGATAATCTATCAGTCGATAATCTAGGGGCATCCATGAAAACCGGTGGGCTCTTGGCTATCCGATCATTAGCATCAGAGTATTCATTATTATCCATAGATTCTGTACTGCGTTGATGTTGGAGTGTATCGCTGACGTTATTATCCTCACGGTTGCTAGGCGGAGGGGGTGGCATATTATAATCTTTATTATTATTAATAGATCCTGTCTTGCACTCATGGTTATTATTGGGTGCATCGAGGACGTTCTCACCCTCACTATTTGAAGTCTCGCGGGTTATCTTGTTTCGAGCAACATTTTTTCGCTCTTTAGCAGTTGCAACCGCTGCCATTACAGGGCTAAATATGATTTCCAAAATTCCCTTACCCAATATGCAGGGTGAGATAAACATTCGGGCCACTCCATTTGCTAGTCTAACTGATCCAATAACTAATGCGTCTTTCTCATAAGACAGGTATCCCGTCAATAGACTGAATGCCCCACCTGCCATATACGCAGCTCCCCCTATGAGGTTCGATGCTCCCAACAAAAAACCTCCCTCGCACAGATTATTATTAATGTTTGGATTCCGCTTTTTCAGATTCTGCTCTTCCAGACTCAGCCCTTTCGTACTCTTTCCCTGATATAATGAATTTCTAACCGTACAAACACCATTAAACGCATATTGACCCAGATTACGTAAATAAGACATATATTTATAATTTTTGTTTAATCAAAACAACTCAGCAATTAATTCTCCATATCCGTTTACATTGAAACACAGTTATATTAAATTAATAATATCTACTGGAATTATTTAATAGAATTAAATATAATCTAATTATTCCCTCCGGGAAAATTAATATTCGAAGTATTATTTACCCAATCTCAATTAGCATCTGCTACCCATCAGAGAAAACATTTGCATTTCCTAAAGTTTCACTCAATAGAAGCCATAGGAAAAATTACTCGATTACATCGAACTTTTTGCGAAAACCACTTCCAGATAAGGTTTCCATATATCGGAGCAAATAAAGCCGATGGCAGAGAAAAACTCCTTATCAAAAACCTCGAAGAATCATTCAAAATTCTTTTCAGGGTTCTTCCGGAAAAATAGTGGATGGCGGGGATCTATTATTTGATGAGATGCCCTGTTGTTCAGCGGTCTAAAAAGCAGGATTTGTGAATCGAGGCGGAAAGAGGAGTCATCGAAATTTCGAGCACTCGATGGATCCATATTTAATCCCCCCTGGCTCCTTTAAGGAGCCAGGACGGTTTCAACTGACGAAATTGACAAGGGCTATCACATGATTGCCCTTTCATTTAATTCCGGTTCTATCAGCGCTTGCTCTGCAACTGTGGATTTTACATCATTGGCAGGCAGATGCGATGTAGGTGCTGCTGATTGTCGTCGTGTTTGGGTACCTGAATGGTCTATACTTAGTTTACTTGACAAGCATAGATACAAAGGTCGTAATTTTTTGTCCAAATCTACCATTCCCTTCCTTGCATTATGGACTCCCTTGCGTATCCCATGATTTCCGGCCGTATCTATGCCTATCGCTCCTATCATCGCTTCTTTAGCCACATGGGATCCACAATATATTCCCATACCTGCAAACACAACCACCGATCCTACTATGCTACTAGCTACTGCTACCGGTGCTGCTAGCACTTTTGCTGCTAACTCTATCTTCTTAGAATGATTGTTATATATATTTTTGCTCCACTCATTTGCTTTCGTTCCTACTTTGGATTCCTTAATCCTTGTATCAAATTCATCACATCTTTTCTTCACATAATGCGCCGAACTGTTCGCTATCGCTTTTGTGCCCTCCCAGATACTTTTTATGCCATTTTGTACCTTTATACATCCTTCCTTTGTGGTCAGGCGAGGTTGGGGAATGCTGAATTTAGAATCACAAAATGCTTCATTTTTTATACCGGACTCAGAGGAAGTTTGTGAATTCTGATTTAAGCTGATTGTGGAATTTATTGAAAGAGAAGAATTGGATGAGGTATACATAAAATATTATTGTAAATGATTCTTTATGGAATGGACTTAAGTTTATTTATTTTCAAATGGAAAATTCGGGTAAGAAAAACTGACTGCACATAGGTAGAAAAACCTATTGAAATTTATAATTTCCTTCTGTTTCACGTACTCAAAGAGTTAAGTGATAGGATACATTCATGTTGCCATAAATAAATGAGATAAAACAACCATTGCAGCTACTTCTCTGAGAGGGGAAATACTCATGACGTGAATCCGTCAATATACTCAGTAAGTGAGGGATTTGCTATTTTTTTAGAATCCTGCTTATTAGGATAAACATTACTAACTGACGTGACGCACTTTGAGGATCTCTGGGAGCAAAAAAGCCATTTTAACCTACAAGGTTTCCTTTTTTTCGTCACATCACTTACTAATCGTATCCTGGACAGCTTCACCTTTGGAAGCCTCATTTTCTGTCTTAAATTTTTGATATTTGCTATAAGCATAACTCCCTCCTCCTAGGGCTATAGCAAGCGGTATACCTACTGGAGGAAGCGCTATGCAAAGAGCCAGAAGACCTGCCCCGCCTGCCGTCATGACAGCTGATTTTATGGGATGTTTTTTTGCAAAATCTATGCCTTGTCCCAATTTAGTATTTATCCCCCTCAAAGCCCAGCAACACAATGTCCCTATTTCGGATGTAATTTTGGAACGTGTGGATTGAGTGTTAGCCTTCACCTGGGAAGGGGGGGTATTCCCTGAGTTGTTTATTTCAGTGCTTGATTCTTGAATCTCCGGACTCCCCAGTATTTGATCTGCACTCCCAGTTTTCGATGGAGTCGATAATTGAGGAGGAGGCGAGGAGGACACATCATGATTCTCTAGAGAATCACCTGGGAGCGACTGGAGAGATTCTGCGTAGTTCGCTGCGGTGGAAGAATGTTCATTGGGAAGTATTAAGTCTTTTCGAGAATTAGTCTCGGCTTCCTCCCCCGTATTTTTCCAATCGAGGGATTGCTCTATTTGTTCCTCTGGCTCTGAAAAAACACGTGGATGAGATGTCTCATTCGAAGTGTTAGTTGTACTTTTCTTGCAGAAATTCGTCCGAATGGCGGGGACTGGCTGCGCCCCATGAGTCTCAGGTAGTAGCTTTGTGGCGGATAAGACACTATAAGATGCAATCCTTTGATCCATAATTTTTAATTATTATGAGGAGAAGATAGTGGGGTTTCGCGGGAAGTACGTGAGAAAAATCCGGGCAATAACAACCTGCTGCACAAGGGTAAAAACCACCCATGTTTCCAAGGGTCAGTCTGCGCCGATAGTGGAATGGAGAGCCTCTGCAATGCGTTCCGCCATTTTTGCAATTTGCTGTTCGTCGCGGCCTTCTATGAGCAGGCGGACTTTAGGTTCTGTTCCGGAGTAACGAAGGAGGACGCGGCCTTTCCCCTCGAGTTTTTTCTGCGCATCGAGGAGGAGGGATTGTACGGTGGAGAGGGATTCGATGGGAGGTTTTTCGCGTACCTTGAGATTTTTTTGCACCTGCGGATATTTCACCAGGCAGCGCTTGAGTTCGCTGAGCGGTTTTCCGGATTCGATCATGATGCGCAAGATTTGCAGGGCACTGACAATGCCATCTCCGGTGGTCGCATAGTCGCGAAAGATCATATGTCCACTCTGCTCTCCCCCCATATTGAGACCTTTCCGTAGCATTTCTTCGATGACATAGCGATCTCCCACCTGAGTACGCAGGACGCGGCCTCCCTTTTGAGCGAGGGTTTCGTCGAGGCCAAAGTTGCTCATGACAGTAGCGACCAGAGTATTGGAAACGAGCTGTTGTTTTTGCAAAAGATCCACGGCTGCGATGGCCATGATTTCATCTCCATCCACAAGCTCTCCCTTTTCATCGCAAAGCAAGACCCGATCCGCATCTCCATCGTGGGTAATACCTATATGCGCGTCAGTTTCGAGGACGTATTGTCGGATGGCTTCGGGATGAGTGCTCCCACAATCCGCGTTAATATTCGTTCCATTGGGCGAGTGATGAAAAACGTGTACTTTAGCACCAAGTTCATGAAGGACACAGGGAGAGGATTTATAAGCAGCTCCATTGGCACAATCGAGGGCTATGTGCAGATCTTCGAGAGTGCGGCCGCGGGGGAAGCTCTGTTTGGCATATTCCACGTAGCGTCCGATAGCATCATCGATACGAGCGGCACGGCCGATTTTTTTCGCGGTAGGCCGGATCGATTCTATTTGTCCATCAATGGCGAGACTTTCAATATGGGCCTCGACGGCATCGTCTAATTTATATCCGTCGTGACGAAAAAACTTAATTCCATTATCTTCGTAGGGATTGTGGGAAGCACTGAGGACGATTCCCGCATCGGCTCGTAGTGAGCGGGTAATATAGGCCACTCCGGGTGTGGGCAATGGGCCAATGAGGAGCACATCGACTCCCAGGGAAGTGATTCCGGCGACGAGGGCATTTTCCAGCATGTAGCCGGAAAGTCGGGTGTCTTTACCCAGAACGATGGTGCGTCTCCCTCCACGAGGATGGGGGTGTCCTCTTCCGTCGGTACCAAAAACATGAGCGGCTGCTCGGCCGAGTTTGAGAGCGGTTTCAGCGGTGACAGGTTCCACATTCGCAATACCGCGAACGCCATCGGTTCCAAATAATTTTCTAGTCATTACATGCAGTCGCCGAATGGCGTATCCATTCGGGGGAAAAAGGATGTGTGATGACGTTTTGCCGTACAAGATACCAGATTGCAATGGCAAGCGCTAAACAGATCAATTTGGCACGCCAGTTATGCAGGAAGAGATTTCTCATATTTTTCGAGGAGCAAAAGTTGGTTGAGCTTCCGCTGGAATTTTTCAGCGTTCAGATTGCGTTCGATAATTCCGTTGTGACAAATGGAAACTTGTCCGGTTTCTTCCGAAACGACAATGGTGACTCCATCCGTACTTTCGGTAAGCCCGAGAGCCGCACGGTGGCGCAATCCTAAGTTACGGTCCAAATCTTCGCGCTGAGTGAGGGGCAAAATACAAGCGGCTGCAACGATGTAGTCCTTATGCAATATCAGTCCCCCATCATGAAGGACGGTCTTGGGGTGAAAGATGGTCAATATGAGTTCCTTAGAATAAGCACAATTAATGAAGACTCCGGTCTCAGCAATTTGGCGAAGGCTAATTTCTCTTTCGATGGCGATGAGGGCTCCAAACCCTTTGGTGGAAAGCTCAAATACGGTATCGGTAAGCTCTTCGATGGTTTCCAGCTTTTCGAAAGCATTCAAAAAAAGATGATTGCTTCCTAGCTCGGTTACAGCGCGCCGCAGTTCCGGCTGAAAGATGACGACGAGTGCCAAGGCCAGAAAACCCGAAAGGCTACGCAGAAGCCATTCGAGCACGGTCAAATTTAAGAGCTGTGAAACTAAAGTGAGAGCTACAAAAATTAAAACCAGCCGCATGAGGATGCGAGCTCCCTGAGTGCCTCGGAGGTAAAGGTAGATCAGATAAAGGACTGCGGTCAAAATGCAGATTTCAATGCCGGCAGTCCAATAATGTTCGATAAAGTTGAGTGCGGAATTAACCATGGGGAGAGGCGTATAAAATCGCTTCTGTCATTCTGAGAGCTTGCTTGTGAGGACGCGGTTCATGCACACGGAATAGTTGAGCTCCGCGTTCTCGACAAAAGCTGGTAAGCGCAATTCCCGGCCAAAATCGTCCTTCTATGGAGGGAACTCCCGAGAGGGTGGAGAGAAAAGATTTCCGTGAAACTCCGATAAGAATGGGATGTGGCTCTTCAACAAAAAGAGGGAGAGCGGCTAAGAGCGCAACGTTGTGGGCAATGGTTTTGCCGAATCCAATTCCCGGATCTAAGACAATACTCATCGGATCGATTCCATAAGATACTGCCAGATGAGCTTGTCGTCGAAGAAAATCCAGGACTTCTTCAACGACGTTTTGGTATTCGGGTTGGTCTTGCATGGTGGGGGGACTGCCGTGCATATGCATAAGCACAAGTCCCGCCTTGCTTTCTGCGACGACGCGTCCCATTTCGGGGTCACCACGCAGTGCTGTGACGTCGTTAATAATATCCGCCCCCTCGTCTAAGCAGTGGCGAGCCACTTCCGCTTTGGAGGTATCGATGGAAATGAGAATATCACTTTGCCGGCGCAGCTCACGCACAACCGGCAAGACCCGACGCAGTTCTTCTTCCGAGAGCACAGGCTGGGCTCCGGGGCGTGTGGATTCGCCGCCAATATCCAAAATTTCGGCTCCTTCTTCGATGAGTTCAAAGCAGTGACGCATCGCAAGGTCTGTATTCTGATACTGCCCTCCATCAGAAAAGGAATCGGGCGTTACATTCAGAATTCCCACAATGATTCCGTGCTGAGAGAGGTCGAGCTCCTTCCGGCGAATTCTCCACTCTTTAGTTCGTAGACCACACATCCTGACTGACGTTACGCACTTTGAGGAGCTCTGGGAGCAAAAAAACGATTTTAGCCTAGAAGGTTTCCCCTTTTTGCGTCACATCACATCCTAAAAAAAGCCGTGGTCTCTACGAATCGCGAATGAAGAGGCATGGGCATCGAGGCCTTCCACGGCACAAAAGGTTTTCACCAGGGGCAAACTTTTGCGCAATGAGGTTTCGTCAAAGCGGAGGATGCTGGTACGTCGCTGAAATTGATCTGCGGTCAGTCCTGAAAAGGATTTTCCGGCTCCTCCCGTAGGCAGTACATGACTCGGCCCTGCTAAAAAATCGCCTCCGGCCACGGGGGATATCCCCCCCAGGAAAATAGCTCCCGATGTGGTCAGCTTCTCGGCGATGCTTTCTGGTTTCCGGGTGGCAATAGAAACATGTTCGCTTGCAAATTCATTGGCTAGTTGGATGCACTGCTTCATTGTGGAACAAAGAATGAGGTGGGCATTTTTTAGCGAAGTAGCAATCTGAGCGGTACGAGAACGAAGAGTGGCTTGATCTTCCACTGCTTTCCTGACTGCTTCCAACTGCTGAGTGGAATCGGTTAAGAGGATTGCGATACTTCCTTGCCCGTGCTCGGACTGCGCTAGTAAATCCGCTGCTATCCACTCCGGATGGGCCGAAGAATCCGCAATGACCAATACTTCACTTGGCCCGGGCAGAAGATCCACAGCCACGGTACCAAAGACTTGTCGCTTCGCTTCCACTACATAGGCATTGCCGGGACCAAATACCTTTCGCACGGAAGCGATGGTCTTCGTTCCATACGCCAGAGCAGCAATGGCCTGCGCCCCACCCAATCGATAGATTTCGGTGGCTCCGCAAAGAGAAAGTGCCGCTAATAATACCGGATTGATTTTACCTTCAGCATCTCCGGGAGTGGTGGCTACTATCTCAGGAACCTTTGCCGCAAGGGCCAACGTACCCGTCATGACTGCTGACGACACCAAGGGCGCGGTGCCGCCCGGCACATAGATGCCTACTCGCTCAAAAGGATCAAACCGCTCTCCGACAGTGGCTCCTTGCGCATTCTGGGTGCTCCAACTTTTACGCAGGCTTTGTTTGGCAAATTTCAGAACGTTGGAGCGGGCAGCCACGATGGCTCGCCGCACTTGGGAAGAAAGGCTCGAAAGAGCTGCGGCAATTTCCTTGTCACTGACGCGTAAGCGAGCTGGCTTTAATTTTCCTCCACCGAACTTTTCGGTATAATGAATGAGCATCGAGTCACCGCGCTTTTTTACATCTTCCAAAATTTCGCGAACGGTAGATTGGACTTCTGGGGTCGGTTCGGAAATGCGATTCAGTACACGAATGGATTTGCTAAAACCGCGATCTGTATGTCGCAAGATTTTCATCTGTTCGTACCTTATCTGAACTCTACCGCAACAAGCAATATTGGGAATGTGCAGACAGGGCATTTCGGACTTCTCGGAACAAGATATCGAATTTTTCGCCCCTAACCGGGCGGCAATTGAGCAATTCCAGTCAAGACGCCACATCAAGAACCTGAATGTTACACTCCATCTGGAAAAGTTGCGGTGCGGCAGATGTTGATTTTTGTCCCATTCCCAAATAAATTATATTCATGGGCATCAGTACATTGGCCATCTCACGGCGATTAGAAGCCAGGGGCTTTACAGAATCCCAAGCAGAAGGCGTTGCTGAGGAGCTGGTTGACATCGTTGAAAACAGCGATCTGGTTACCAAAGACTTTTTGAGAGCTGAAATGGCGGGGCTGGAAGCGAAATTGATAGCCAAGATGGGAGACTTGAAAACCGAACTGATAGCCAAAATTGGGGATCAAAAAAACGATACCATTAAATGGCTGATCAGTTTGCAGTTTGGTTCGCTGGCTCTGACAGTGGGACTGATCTATTTTTTACTGAATTATTTCCTGCTGAAACGCTGAGGCTCGGTATACCGCCCTTTGATGATGCTCTCAATCGGGAGACTGAATGACAAAAAAATATCCGTATTCTAAGAACTAATATATTTCTACCGGCGAACGTTTCCCACTTTCCGGACTGCGTTCGTGAGCGCGGACTTCGCCGAGGGTATCCACGCGCAGACGCCAGACTTCGGCATTCAGTTCGGCAAAAGCAGCTTCCGAAAATTCCGAGGGGGGTGAAAATGTCTTTTTGAAAGCAGCCATTCGCTCGAGGGCTTCTTCCGTAAGCTGCGTCGGCATTTTCTCAAAAACCTTCAATGCATCGGCAGCCAGCTGAATCCGATGGCAAATCATGAGGAGGTCGTTACCTGCCTCCACTCCCATGCGCATGGTTTGTTCAAATCCATAGTGATTGAGAATGGCTCCCATATCCAGGTCATCGCTCATGACTAATCTCTTGAAACCCATTTTTCCGCGTAAAAGGCCGCGAATGATGGCGGGAGCAAGCGATGCGGGGAGACCGGATGGATCAAGCTCAGAAAAGGCGATATGGCCGATCATCATACTGTCCACTTGCTGAATAAAATGACGAAAGACAGCTAATTCCTGAAGCTCCAAGTCCTTCAGCGAACGCGTCAAAACGGGAAGCTCGTGGTGGGGGTCATTGGCAGCGGAAGAATAGCCTGGGAAATGCTTGCCACAGCTCAGGATTCCAGCTTTGCGCAGGGCATCATTGAAAAGTGTGGCGTTGAGGATGACTTCTTCCACTGAAGCTCCGTAGCAACGTCCAAATAAAGAATTGTCTGCTTTGTCATCAAAGGAAATATCCAATACGGGGCAGAGATCGAGGTTGAATCCGAATAATCGAAGGAGACGGCCTGTAAGGTCTCCATGACGGCGAATGAGGTCCGGATCTCCTTTTTCCCGGAATTGCTGGGCATTGGGCGGCTCATTGCCAATTTCTCTTAACCGCGAGACACGTCCCCCCTCTTGATCGATAGTCAGGATGGGTTCAATCTCACTGAGATCACGCAGATCATCCATGAGCTTTCTCAGTTGCAAAGGGGACTGGATATTGCGCGAAAATATGATGTAGCCTCCCGCTTGAACTTCGCGAAAAAAGCTGGCTGTTTGGGGATCCAATTCGGGACCTGGGACTCCGATTAAAAGAAGCTGACCAAAATGCATCTGATTAGCATCCACATTATTGCGGAAACTGTCGAGCCATAGAACCCGCCGTCTACAAAAATCCGCACATTGCTCCCAGCGCTCAATGGGATAAAGAAAAATACTCGCTTGTTAACTGCCGTTACGCATTTTTAGGAGCTCTGGGGGCAAAAAAACCATTTTAGCCTACAAGGTTTCCTTTTTTTGCGTCACATCACTTGTAAGAAGGCCCTCTAGTTCCTGGGCAATTTTCGATTGGAATGATAGGAAAAGAAAACATGAAAATTGGCCTTTATGGCGGCACTTTCGACCCCGTCCACCATGGACATTTGATTTTAGCGCGCGAAGCATTGGAGATATTGGGCTTGGATAAGGTCATTTTCCTTCCCGCCAGAATTTCTCCTTTTAAGCTTTCTTCTCCTCCCGCTCCGGCCGAGTTGCGGACGCATCTTCTTGAGGTTGTCCTGAAAGATGAGCCTGGTCTGGACTGGGATCTCTGTGAACTGGAACGCGAAGGTCCCTCTTATACGATTGATACGATTCGTTTCATGCAAACGCGTTACACCGGAGCCGAATTTTATTATTTCATCGGCAACGACCATCTCGCCACCCTTCCTCAGTGGAAAGAATATGATGCATTGATCCGCGACGTTCGTTTTGTGGTCTTCACTCGAGGAAGCGTTCGCCTGGCAACCTCATTTCCCGTTATCGAGCGACGGGTGGATATTTCGGCCACGGAAATCCGCAATCGAATCGCCCAAGGCCGTTCCATTCGCTATTTATTGCCAGAAGCAGCTCACAACATCCTCTTACAATCGGGTTGCTATAGCGAAACCCGTATCAAATGAGCAAAAAAGTAACGGTCAATTCGAACTCATTGGATACGGGCTCCGCTATAGCTTTGGCTTCAGAGGTACTTTTCCGCAAGCTTCATCAGGAATGCATTGCGTCGAGGCGTACAATTCGCTAACTTAAAGAAAATATGCACCGGGTGGCACCACGATTTTCATGAGGGAAGGCTTGGAACTAGCGCACGCATGCGTTTCTGCGGCTGCTGATAAGAAGGCGGAAAATCCGATTCTATTGGATTTACGTGGCATTTCATCGCTGACAGATTTTTTCTTTATCTGCACCGCCACTTCGGAACCGCAGTTAAAAGCGATCGTTTCCTCTATCCGCGAACAACTTCGAAATAATTGTCGGGCGCGGCCTCTCGCAATAGACGGCTCTCCCAACAGCCAATGGGTGGTCATTGATTATGGAGAAGTCATTGCTCATGTCTTTTTGGGCCCGAAACGCACATTTTACGGGCTGGAAACTCTTTGGCAAGATGCTCCACGTCTGCAAGTTCCGTAAGTTCCGCAGAAACTGGAAGCCCCTATAAAATAAGCTCTTTCCGCTCTTTTGCTACTGGCAACTCGCAATCCGCAACCGGGAGTTGAGAATATGTCGGTGCTTCTGAGAAGGATAAGGCCTGACTATCTTTTTGGGAGATCATTGGCTGTTCTTCCGGGGAAAAGGGCCATTGGATGGCCAATTCGGGAGCATTCCAAGCGAGTACTTTTTCGCACTCGGGAGCATAGCATTCTGTGCACTTATAGCAGAACTGCGCGCGTTCGCTGGTCACATAAAATCCATGTGCAAAACCGGGAGGCACCCAAACGCGGAATCTGTTTTCCGTATTGATATAAAAACTTTCCCACTGTGCAAAGGTAGGTGAGAATTTTCTCATATCCACGAGAACGTCATAGACTTCTCCTTCAATTACCCACACCAATTTTCCTTGGGGGCGGGGAAGCTGATAATGCAATCCGCGAAGAGTCCCGCGGTAAGAAAAGCTATGATTGTCTTGTACAAAGGTTTCCCGAATTCCTAACTCGCGAAATATGCGGTTATTCCAAGTCTCCAGAAAAAAACCGCGGCTATCCTCGTAGACCCTTGGTTCAAGTAATAGTGTTTCGAAAAGACGGGTGGGATGAACTTTCATACATATCAATCGGTGCTTTGTGAAAATATTCGGGTAGGGGCAGGCTACTTTTCGCTTCCGCGGCAATTTGAATGAGATATTGTCCATAGGAGCTGTGGCCAAATTGCTCTCCGAGGCATTGCAATTGTGTTCGTTCAATAAATCCCATTCGAAACGCCACCTCTTCCGGTGAGCCAATCTTAAGGCCCTGACGTTGTTCAATAATTTGAATAAAATTACTGGCCTGCAACAAACGATCTTGAGTGCCTGTGTCTAACCAAGCGGTACCGCGACCAAAGCGTTGGACGCGCAGTGTGCCTTCCGTAAGATAAACACGATTGATATCCGTAATCTCTAATTCACCACGCGAAGAGGGTTTGAGAGTCTTCGCGATTTCCACGACGCGGGAGTCATAAAAATAGAGGCCGGTGACCGCAAAATGAGATTTGGGATTTTGTGGTTTTTCTTCGATGCTCGTCGGAATTCCACGATCATTGAATGCCACGACTCCATAAGTTTCGGGCTGTTGCACATGGCAGGCGAATAGGGTGGCTCCTTGTTGTTGTTCATTCGCTTTCCGGAGCATTTGGCTCAATTCCATGCCATAAAAAAGGTTGTCCCCTAAAATGAGCGCGGAGGGAGCGGCGCCAATGAACTCTTCTCCAATAAGAAAAGCTTGGGCAAGCCCGTCGGG
>JAHFTB010000011.1 GCA_023269545.1 Verrucomicrobiota bacterium
TGAACCCGATCATCGGTGGCATCGAAATCTAGAATCAATTCTTCGGGGGCTTCTTTAAAGGAAGCAATAAATTCTTCCACCATGACCTTGTGCATTTCCCATGCTGTGGCTCTCTCTGCCCGTCCTTCCAGCCGGCAGAGCGTGGGGCTGGAGGCCAACTCTTGATCACGTTCAACTGCTGTTTGCCAGACCAGATCTCTGCGTAAGTGATCATGGTCATTGAGGTCTTCATAGCCCAGTACAAGCCCATAGATACGTTGTCGCAACATGTCTATCTGACGGTGGGGGATCCTATCGGGGTTGCGTGGATCTTTGAGCGTTGCATTCAGTTTTTCTGCTATTAAATACTGGAAATTCCACTTCTTCCCCATTACATTTTGCAAGCAGCGAAGTCTCTTTTGGTTTTGGCTTTATCATCTTGAACTATAACGCATTACGCGTGAGGCTTCGCTGCCTTTTTGCCCTTATCATGAATTTTTCGGATTAGCTATCCGTTACGTAATTTTCTCGATGGATTCTATGCAGATCCCAAGCCCGAAAAACTCTTGGAAGCACAGATCAGAGGTAGAGCGGAATTCCTTTAAAATGAGAACGGCAGCGCTCCCGCTATAGTCTTTTTGGACAGGCTCTCACAGTTTTTAGGAAGGATAGACATACAGAATGCATGGGATGATTTATTTAATCTGTATATGGAAGCATTTGTATTATAAACAAGTTGCGGAAAATAAAGTGAAGGTTAAATTATGTGTCACGCTTGGAATGGCTATTTTTTCACGTTATTAATATCTCATGTGGACTGCGATCGATAAATCTGACAATACCATCGTATCATCATTAAATGGAATTTTTGATAGTTCTAAGACTTCGCAGTCTAAAAAAAGCTGCGAATTGCCTTCAGGAAGCGAATGGATAACGCAATGCTTGCTTAAAGAAAGCCCGGTTCCTGGGCGGAATACGATATTAGCAAATGAAGCGAATGTCTTTGTGAATGAACCCCTCCTGAGTGACAATCAAAATGGAATATCCGGAGTTTTGTTTAAACGAATACGTAGGGTTTTACCTCTGGCAATAGATTACTATAAGGAGCGTATTCAAAATATACCCTTGGATCAAATTCCAAAGATAAATCCGGAATTTTTTTCTATGTTAAGTGCAAGGCAACTTAATGCTTGGGCGATTCAGGCCAGGAATGGAGAAATGGGTAATAACAAATCGAAGAATTCTTGGCCGGTAAATAGTTTGCAACATACCAGTAAAGAGCAGCTTCAAAGAATTCCTAAAAATGTCATTCCCATCCTAAGTCCACAATTTTGGGAAACCCTCAGTGAATTAAGAACGGACAAAGTGAAGGAAATGCATCAGTCGCAATTGGCAGTGATAACGAAAGAAGTGCTATTGGAGGTAGCGAAAAAAAACTATGCCTTTATGTTGGCACTGATTGAAAAAAACGTGATTACGGAGACGCAATTTAATGAATGGCAGCAGCATTCCATTTCCACGGTTACGAAAAGAAAGCGCGATGTGTCCGATGTGGAAAAGGAACCTCAGAACAGCAAATTACCGAGGAAACGTAACCTGGTGGTAGTGGCGTTGGAAGCGGAACGGGAAACGGGGGAACAGAAAAGAGAACGTGAAAAAGCGACAGAGAATTATCGACAGAAGGAGAGGGGCGGGCATATTACGGATGAGTATAAAATAATTGTTCGATCCAATGGGGGAAAGCTTATTTATAAGTATCACTCTGGTGCTCATGAATATCGGGCAGTGGAGAAATTTCCCAAAGAAATGAGCCATGTGGATCAGCTTGTTGTAATAGGGCATGCGGAGGATGGTCAAATGGCAGGGTTGCCTCCGGAAGAGTTGGCAATTAAGTTTCGACAGCTGTTTAATAAAATAAAATATATTGATACAATTAATCTGGAGGGCTGTCAATTAACAGGGAGGTTTCAAAGTGATTTTCTTAAAAAATTTGTGACAAAGGAGAGAGATGTCATTGCAGGAGGTTCCTCACTGATAATCGATGAGCGATTTGCAAACGTAAAAGTGTCAGTGCCCTTGTTTCCTTTAGATATTGCAGGATCGGCGGCAGAGGGAGCGGATGGGACGCTGATTCAAGCAGGCGTGCGCCTTTATGAAAAGAATCGAGAGCTTCTTCATTATACCTCCGAAACAAGATTGGTGATGCGATTAAATCCCGATAATCCCAGTGAATTATTTTCCAGCTTATCTCAGGCAAAAGCGGATGGAGAAAAAAAGGGTGCCCGTGCACCCGAGCATGGAGGACCTTTTGGTAACATAGGTCCATTTGATTATGCACGGTATCAGCAGAAATTAAATAAAACCAGTCAGATAGTGGCAAGTTGGGGAGAGGGGATGAGGAAGGTGAGGCAGCATGTGATGGGAAGTGTAGAGCGTAGTTTCTATCAGGAAGATTCAGAATTGGTGGTGGTAATTCCGAAATTAAAAAAGGAAGGAGAGAAGTTTTTGGTGTCTGTAGTGAACTCAAAAACTCAAATGAGTAGGAAGATAGAAGTTCCTCAAAAGCTGGCGGAGGAAATATTAGCTAATCAGGAGCAATCAAAGCGTACAACTGAAACATTAAGGGACTTATTGGAGAGGAGACCTGATGGATCGCTCAGGATAAAGGAAGGATTTAAGAGCAGGGAGGGACATCCGGACGGCAGTATCAATGTGGCATTTTTTATTATGGCGTTGCTGAGCGCTGTAAAGGGAGAGAAACTCTCGGCAGAGGAAAAACTGAGTTTGTATTGGAATTTGGGAGGAATGAATGTGGCTGTAGGCAGGGATGGGGTAGAAATTGGAAAAGTCGTGAGCGAACTGATGGAGAGTGGGGCGGCGGTGGAACGGACCCTGGAAATTTTGGGACGTATTTTTGAGGGAGCAAATCTGGTAGTGATGGTCGGATCAGTGGGATTTAATGTATATGAATTGGCAACTACGAAAGATTCGGTAAAACGTATGGGATTGGCGGTGGGATTAGGATTTAACCTGGCGGCGATAGGAGTTCAGGGAAGTAGTATGCTGGTGAGTGGGTTGTTCCCCGCTGCAGCTGAAACGGCGGTAGCATTCGGACCAATGGCCGTGCCATTGATAGGGCTGGGATTTGGATTTTCTGCGCTAGGGGAACAAATTGCAGATAATAATAAAAAAACACACGATTTTTATCAGTATTTTGCGCACATTTTTGACATCGTCGATCATAAGAAAGTATATACTAAAAAGAATCATATAGACATTTCGGATAATATTATTTCGTTGGAAAAGGTAAATTTTCGAAACGGAACAATAACAGCTGCGGAGATTAAATTAGTGGAAAGCTACAAAGAAAAAGGATTTTTTGCATGGGCATTTGGGGCAGCGCCAACACATACGTATATTCCCGGAGTGGGTTACCATTATTTCAATGTATTAAAGAATAGAAATACGGAATTCGATACAGAAGGCAACATATTTTCTTTGTCCAATACACCCCCTGTAAAAATATTTACTAAGTTTATTGATGCTGCCACCGGTTTGAGTACTGAGGAGCAAGATGCCGAAAACAGAATCAAGGAGGCCGCCACCGCATCGCGCAGCGATGCTGAATTGCAAAATTCCTGGCACAATTTGAAACCTCAGGCTGAGGTGACTTATCTGGAGGGGACACAAGAGGTGCTTTTGGATGGGAAGCGGAGAACGCTTCTGTTTCGGTCCGAAAATAATCATCCTCAAGCAATAGGGAAATTACGCCATATGGTGGAGGGAGGTGGCGGCGATTATATTCTGCAAGGATTAAATTCCGGAGTGAAACTCACCCTAAAAGATGGAGAAGCAGGTCCTTCTACCTACCGTATGAATATCAGTAAGGAGGAATTACTAGGGGAGAATGATGTTCGCTGGATCATTAGTGGAAATCAGAAAACTCTGGAGATTCAGTGTAAGAGTGGAAGGATAATTAAAATTGATGTAAGCGGATTGAATCCGGATTCAAAATTGACAGTTATCGGAGCAGAAAAAATAGGGCGAGAAGTGAATGTGAGCAGTGGAAAAATTCAAATTAATACTCTGGATTTGAGAGAAGGGATACAGGACGTTTCAAGTTATTTGGACGGTATGGCAAAAAAAGGAAAACTGGCGGACTTGGTATCTGTTGTGCAAGGTCCGGCCGTACCCACCCCGCTTAAAGCAGATGCTAGTGAGGAGGAAAAAACGGCTTATCTTAGTAAGGTGAAGGAGGTCGAGAAGCTTGCTATCCGGATTGCCTACGATAGTAAAAATCGAAGATTTATAATACCCGGAAAGCATTATTCCATATTTCCGCTAGACTCATTGCAAGGCAACGAAGCCAGGAGTCCATGGTTAGGAACTCGGCTAGTGGGAGTTACCGAAGAGCAAGCCTTCTTTTTCGATCCCATTCAGCGGAGGCTGATACGGACTGATCGTTCTAAAAATAAGGAGATAGCAAGCTATGAGTTGAGATTTGGAAATTCTGAGAGTCGTATCGAGGGAGTGATCCAGATGAAGGAGCAGATTGTGATGAAACAAGTAGTTCCTCTGGCAGTAGGAAAAGAAGTAAATTTGCTTTATTTATTAAAAGAGGATAAGTGTGAATTAGTAGAAATATGTGGTTTGGATTCGGCGCGATTGAAGAGATTTATGAATTTTTCCGATGATTTTCTGACAGACATGAAGGCTGTCAAAAATGAGGGGAGTGAATCGGATAAAGGGCATAATAATATGGAAGTATTTGCCCGCCAACTGTGCTTAGAGGATGGGGAAGAGTTTCCCTTAACCTCTTTATTGAAAAAATCGGAGCTCTCCGAATGGGTGAAAATCGAAGGAACTGATAGTAAGGGAAATTCACAAACAATGTTTTTTCATATGGAGAATGGTTATAGCGTACGATTGAATGCTGTGAAGAAGGATATGGTTCTCATCAAGAGTTGGCCCTATCCTTCTTTAACGGGGGGAATGGGACTTTTACTCTGGTCTCCAAAGACGCAAATAGCTAATTTTGTTAAATTATTGCCTGGGTATTTCAATCCTGCTAGGATATATTCGAAGGTAGGCAGAGAGAAGAAGCTCATTTATGGCATTAATCCGCCAGCAAAATTCCATAAACTTGCGAACAAGGAAATGGTGGTTCCTTTTGTGGAAGGGGATATGGTCTATCTGGTGACTCCGGATGGCAAAAAAATCACTATAGTGGATAATTACGGCGCTCAAACATCTACGCAATATGATGTTGCAATAGATTCGGAATCAGATTTTGAAGAGGAAAGGGCTCTTCTTCCAGTTCAACCTATCCGCTACGAACGTGTCTGATGAGTTCGTGGTTCGTTTTCTATGGTCATTCCTTTTTTTCTCTAGGTTTTGACCCAAACACAAACTCTCGGACAGGCTCCTAAAAAGCTATTCGGGGACGAAGTATCAATTCACGCGCAAAAACTACCCACCACCCACTTCTACGAACTACGAACTCATTAAACGATATTGCGCGTCTTCCTTAAGAAACTTCCAGATTTCATCCAATCGTGCTTCTACTTTTGCCTTGAGAATTGACAGGTCTTCTGGGTTTGCGGAGGGGGACTTTGGACTATGTGTCGCAAAGAGATAGTATTTAATTTTCGATTCCGTTCCGGAGGGGCGGACGGCAATTCGGCACTGATCTTCTGTTTCGAATATCATCATGGCCTCTTTCGGAATGACGTCTCCCTCTACATCCACAATGGTTTCTCTGGAAAAATCGCGGATGTTTGTGACTGGTGTCCCTGCAATAGAGGATGGGGGATGAGTGGTGTAGGAGGAAACTAAATTTCGAATTTTGGCCGCGCCTTCTGCGCCTTCGAAAGGCATGGAAATACTTCGTTCCAAATAGACGCCAAATGTTTGAAAAATTTCGTCCAGCAATCCATGGAGGGTAGTGGATTTTTCCCGAGCAAAAGCCGCGAGTTCTGTAAGGATGAGGGCGGCGCTGTTTGCATCCTTGTCTCTCACAAAATCGGATGCACTATAGCCATAGCTTTCTTCCCCGCCAAAGATATAGTAACTGGATTCCTTCAATCGGAGGGCGCGTGTTTCCTCTTCACTTAATTTTGTGTATTCAGCTCGATGAGTTTTGGAAATTTGTTCCTCATATTTCCGCAGTTTTGCTCCGATATATTTAAAGCCTGTGAGGGTTTCCACGCATCGGACTCCGAAATGTTCACAAATTGTTTTTTGCAGATCGGTAGTGACAAAAGTTTTGAGGCATACCGCATGCGTACGGTTCGCGGCATCCAAAATTCCAAGATCAAAGAGTTTGGTAATTCGATACCACACGAGAAGTGAGCCGATTTGGTTGCCTGTTAACAAGCGCATTTCATTCGTAGAGTCTCTGGCGGCCACTCCCATGCGGTCTGCATCGGGATCAGTTCCAATTACGATATCGGCTCCAATACGATTGGCTTCTTCGATTGCAAGGCCTAAGGCTTCGGGTTCTTCCGGATTAGGAGACTTTACGGTGGGGAATTGCCCATCCGGTGTTTTCTGAGATTCCACGAGGGAGATGGGAAATCCAAATTCGCGCAGGAGTTTTGGGATAATGGCGATGCCGGTTCCATGTAAGGGGGTATAGACTACTTTTGTGGAAGCGGCTTGCCGACGGAGTAATTCCCGGTCTAAAACTAAGGTTTTAAGACGTTCTAAGTACGCGATATCAATTTCCGCACCGAGAGAGAGGACTTCTCCTTCATCGTCAGGTGAGGGGGTGTCTCTCGGAATGATTTGATTGACCCGGTTGATGATATTGCTCGCATGGGGTTCCATAATCTGCGCGCCATCTTGCCAATAAACCTTAAACCCGCTATATTCAGGCGGATTGTGGCTTGCTGTAATGTTGATGCCGGCAGCGGCATGTAAGTACCGTACGGCAAAGGAAAGTTCGGGGGTGGAACGGGGGCTTGAAAATAATAGGGCATCGCATCCCTCTTCTACGAGGACTCGCGCACAAAGTTCGGAAAAACGACGGGAAAAATGACGGGTATCATGGGCAATACAGATTCTGGGTCGTTCTTCGCATCCCTCTTGTCGAAAAATTTCCTTCACATACTCAGCTAACCCTCTTGTTGCCCTGGCAATGTTAAAATCATTGATGGTGTTTGTCCCGACACAGGGGAATTGAGGGCAGTCTTTGGCTGCAGAAGTTCCTCGTTCATTCCGGGTGACCATGGGGCGAATCGTCTTCCCGCGGAGGCCGCCCGTACCGAAACTCAGGGTTCGGAAAAAACGGTCGTTCAGTTCATCCCAATGTTGCTCTTTGAGAAGTTCTGTAACCGATTCCCGCGTGAGGGAGGTGCTGTCACTTCTTAACAGAAGATGAATATTTTCCACGGTAGAGGGCAAAAGATGCCCTTTTTCCGCAGCCTGATCTACTCGAGAGAAAAGCAGTTTCATGGTCGGTTCCATTCCGCAAGTTAGTACAATTTACCTAAAACAGAGAGAGTTTGGGAAGACAGAAGACAATTTAATGATTCCACAGAAATTTTGAAGGATCTTCGTATATTTTTTTATCTGATCATAAAATTTCCGGGAGGCTCCAGAAGGACAGGGGGGCTTTTTGAGAGTAGGCGACAGGCGCCCGGATTTGGAAATTTATCCAGCATGGAGGAAGGATGGCAGGGAGCAGATTCCAGATGCCTTAAGTCAATTCGAACTCATTTTATATGGGGTTCGCTCTCTTATGATCATTGGGGAAGTCGGGAGGATGCGCAATAGGTTGTATTAGGCGATCTGGTTCTAACTACCCAATAAAATCAGCACGAAATGGAAGGTATTGACTGAAATCTATTGAGACTATCGTAGATTAATACATGCGCGTGCAATCACAGGAATCACAAAACACTTTCGAAAATATCAACTCTTCCAGGGGTAGCGTAGGGATAGGAGCGATTGATTCGATGAGGGCATCCCTGACTAGAAGTCCTTCCTTACGTTCCTCCCCTTTGGTAGATAGCACCTCTCCTGTTCCGATATCAGATATTGATAAATATCTAAATGAACTTCATAACAATTTGCTAAAGATGTTTCAACTCTCTGATTTGCCTAAAGAATCAGGCAAGGAGGCAGAGAGGAAGTTCAATGTTCAACTAGATGATTTGTCAAATTTAAAGGGAAATATTTTAGGAAAAAATCTTGTGGGAATTCCTAAAGAAGATCTTACAGCAGGAAGGCGAGCATTTAGTAAAGGAATTGAAAGCTTATTAAAAGCTATTTTAAGTAAAAAAAATATTAATTTTAAAAAAGCTGATATAAAATATAAAATAAATACTTTCTCTAAAGGTAGTGGTGAGTTATTTAAAGCGATTTGCTATGCCCAACTCGCAAATGATCCGTCTAATTCTGATTTCGTACGTCAAAATTGCAGCAAAAAAATTTGTCAGCATTTTAAGAAAGGTAGGGATTTGATTAGTAAAAGTAAGGATTTATTTGAAAATCCAGAGTGGGGAAGTCAATTCACAGAGCTAAATCAAAGAATCACAGACCTAAATCAAAGAATCGAAGAAATATCAAAAAGTATGGATACTCATTTAGTTGCGATTGAAAATATCCAGGTTCCTCAAGAGAGGAGATTGGAACCTTTTAAAGGTTCAAAATCAAACAAATTAAAAGGAAGATTTAATGGAATATTTATAAAAGAAAACAATCAATTTTTATTGAGTCAGAATAAGTTCATGAGATCACATGTGGGTTTATTGCCTAATTTTGCGCAGGAGATAATAAGTTCTTTGATAACTCTGAAGATAGATCGCTGGCCTTTTAATAACAAAGCGATAATGTGGGATTCCAGTGAAGCATTAGGTGTAATATTTGATAAAAAAATCAAAGAAGTTTCAGGGGAATTTTTATCTCAATTAGGAATAGAAGAATTGAATCTCTGTGAAGAAAAATTTAAAAATGCTTGGAAAATAGCCATCGATAAGCTGGGAGCCAATGATATCACAGCGGTAAAAAAAGAGCTTGTGACGCAACTTGAAAATGCATTTGCAGAGCTTGAAATAGATCCTGACCTAGCGGGAAAATTGGGTTTGTCGATTGTAGAGAGTATTAAAGGAGAATACTATCGTCTTGTCGGAAGCTCACAAAAGTCGAATCAGCACAATCAGATTGCTGCAACCAAGTGGAAGGAGGCTCTGAAAACTCTCCACGAGATTTTTCAAAAAAATAAAAAGCAAGTGACTCGGGAGACCATGCTATCGGAATGGAGAAAAGAAATAGATATCCCCTTAGACGAGCCGTATCCAAAAATATTCCTATACCACGTATGTCTCCAGGAGGATATTGCAGAAAAAGCCGCTCAACTAGATGTATTATTGAAGCCTCCGGCTGTTAAGCGATGGTTTCATAAAAGTAAATGGAGTTGCCTTAACAAGAAATGGAACTGTTTCTGCGAGCAAAGGACAAAATATTTCCTTTTTAAAAGAGTGGAGAAAGCAAAAGAAATAATCGATTTATATGGGAAAAATAGCAAAGAGATTCCTAGCGATCTTCAATCTTTTTTTGATCGAAATTATCATCAATTTAAGGCTAAATTTACTGCGCCTCAACAAGAAAAAGATTTGCGTGCTGAAAAAAAGAAATTTGAAGGCCTCGTGAATCAATATTATCAGCACAAGAGTTTGGAGGGCCACCCTGATGGGGCAACGAAGAACGCAAGCAAGCAAAAATCGATATGTACTGCAATTAAACAAGTGGCAAAAAATTATCAACCGAATACTCCCGCTGATATTCCAGGGCTTATTCAAGTAAGCTCTGCGGATCTGGAATACATCCAGAAGGCAGTAAAAGAGGCATCTTCCGAGTTAAAATCTCTGCCTAAAGCTCCACGCTCTTGGAAAAAGACGAAGCAGCTTCTGTGGATAGGGGGAATCACTTGCATTGCTGGAGGGTTAATTGCCATGGCTGCACTGGTGACCTCCCTTGCATGGCCAGCCGCTATTGCCGCTTGTATAATTATTATATTCGGAATATGGTATGGTTCTCGTTGTATTGCGAGCAATGACTCACTCGGTCTATGGGGGCGGCTTAAGAATTTTATTTTGGGTAGGATTTCTCCATCCGCAGACTAGAGCATTATTGAGCCTCGCTGGAATCAAAAATCCCAGGCACATTCGTTCTCATTTTAAAGGAAGTCCGCTATAACATGAGTGGTCCGAATTTTTCGTCATTCCAGACGCACCCACTGAGCCATATGAGCAGATACGGAGCGGTTGGTGCGTCCGGAATGAATAATAAACAGGAGGGGAAAGTCCAAATCTAGGGCCTTGACAGAGGGAATCTCACACTGATTATTGTTTTTCAAAGATGAGGTAGTTGTCTTTGACATCGGCTCGCAAGCGATCTCCTGCGCTGATTTTTCCGTCGAGAATTTCGAGGCTCAGCGGGTCTAGCAATTGGTGTTGAATGACTCGTTTGAGCGGTCTGGCTCCGTATGCGGGATCATAGCCTTCGCGGGCAAGAAGGCGGCGAGCGGCTGGAGCCAATTCCAGAAAGAGTTTTTGTTGTTCCATTCTCTTTGCAAGACGAGTGAGTTGGATATCCACAATTTTCTCGATGTGAGCATCCGATAAGCGATCAAAAATAATTGTCTCATCTATGCGATTCAGGAATTCGGGACGGAAGTGTCCTCGCAAGGCATCCAAAACGCGGTGATTACGTTCTTCTTTGGGCAGATCCTCCATAATAAATTGGCTGCCAATGTTGCTGGTCATGATGAGAACGGTATTTTTAAAATCGACGGTTCGGCCTTGTCCATCCGTAATGCGACCTTCATCGAGTACTTGAAGGAGGACGTTGAATACGTCGGGGTGCGCTTTTTCAACTTCGTCGAAGAGAATGACGGAGTAGGGTTTTCTGCGGACGGCTTCGCTGAGTTGTCCTCCTTCCTCGTATCCCACGTAGCCGGGAGGGGCGCCGATGAGGCGAGCGACGGTATGTTTTTCCATGTATTCGCTCATGTCGAGGCGGATCATGGCGCCCTCGTCATCAAACAAAAATTCAGCGAGGGCTTTGCTAAGTTCGGTTTTTCCTACGCCGGTGGGGCCTAGGAAAAGGAAGGAGCCGATAGGACGATTTTCATCCTGTAAGCCGGCGCGTGCACGCCGAACGGCATTGGAGACCGCAATGATAGCGGTTTGTTGTCCTACGACTCGCTGGATGAGGCGTTCCTCCATTTTGATCAGTTTTTGTTTTTCGGTTTCTTGGAGGCGAGAAACCGGAATGCCTGTCCATGTGGCGACGACCTTTGCGATGTCTTCTTCGGTGACTTCTTCTTTGAGCAAAGAGGATGTGGTGGTGCCTTGTTTTTGGATAAGTTCTTCGAGTTGACGTTGGAGTTCAGGGAGGGCTCCGTATTGGATTTCGCTAGCGTGTGCTAGATTGCCTTGTCGCTGGGCGGTTTCTAATTCGGTGCGTAATTTTTCAATTTCGCCTGCGATTCGCTGAGTTTTTCCAATTTCCTCTTTTTCTTTTTGCCATTGAGCTTTCAGTTGAGTGGCAATGTCCTTTTTGTCGGCGAGTTCTTTTTCCAATTTTGAGAGGCGATCTTTGCTGGCGGCATCTTTTTCCTTTTTTAGGGCCTGGCGCTCCATTTCGCCTTGCATGATTTCTCGCTCTACTTGGTCGATCTCGGTGGGCATGGAGTCGAGTTCAATTTTGAGTCGGGAAGCGGCTTCGTCTATCAGGTCTACTGCTTTGTCGGGTAGGAAACGATCCGAGATATAGCGATGGGAGAGAATGGCTGCGGCAACGAGAGCGGCGTCTTGAATGCGTACGCCGTGGTGGACTTCGTATCGTTCTTTGAGTCCGCGCAAAATAGCGATGGTATCTTCGACGCTAGGCTCCTTGACCATAACGGGCTGGAATCTCCGTTCGAGTGCCGCATCCTTTTCGATATATTTTCGATATTCATCCAACGTGGTAGCGCCGATGGTACGTAGTTCTCCGCGGGCGAGTTGAGGTTTCAACAAGTTGGAGGCATCGACGGCTCCTTCTGCGGCTCCAGCTCCTACAATGGTATGGAGTTCGTCTATGAAAAGAATGATTTCGCCTTCGCTGGAGGTGACTTCTTTTAAAAAGGCTTTGAGGCGATCTTCGAATTCTCCGCGATATTTGGCGCCCGCGATCATTGAGCCTAGGTCGAGTGCGATGATGCGTTTGTTTTTAAGAGATTCCGGAACGTCTCCACTGATAATACGACGTGCAAGGCCTTCCACAATGGCTGTTTTTCCGACACCAGGTTCTCCGATGAGGACGGGATTGTTTTTTGTCCGACGAGAAAGCACCTGCATCGTCCGGCGGATTTCATCATCTCGTCCAATTACGGGATCGATTTTTCCGCGGCGGGCCAGTGCCGTCAGATCCCGTCCGTATTTTTCCAGGGTTTGATATTTGCCCTCCGGATTTTGGTCTGTCACTCGCTGGGATCCACGGATTTCCTGTAAGGCTTTCATCAGACGGGAGCGATCGATCCCGTCTGTTTTTAATAAGCGTGAGGCGCAAGATTTTCCTTCCAGGAGGGCGAGGAGGAAATGTTCGGCACTCAGATATTCGTCTTTGAGTTTGTCCATTTCTCTCTCGGCTGCATCCAGTGTTTTGCGCAGTGGATCTCCGAGGTGAGGTCCGGCTCCTCCGTGAACGCTGGGACGACTGTTCAGTTCAGTCTCCAATTGCTGAATGAAATGAGCGGGGTGGACGCCTAATTTTTCCAAAAGCGGCGTGGCAAGAGCATTTTCTTGACGGAGGAGACTCAGGAGAAAGTGTTCGGGGGTGAGTTCTTGCTGGTTCAGTTTGGAAGCGATGTCAATGGCACCATTTAACGCTTCTTGCATTTTGGTAGTAAATTTGTCCGGTCGCATTTTAGTTGAGAGCATTCTACCAGGCTCCAAAGTCAAAAAAACTGATTTTTTTCAAAACACTCCTCGAAGTACCTACTGGGTATGCGTGCTCATTGTATCAGTGCTTTGCTATAGCTATTGGGAACGATCTCACCCTCCCCCATTCTTATTTTCTTACCGACTCGTTTTGTCGATGAGCTAAAAATGAATGGGGGTGGGCGAATCCTCTATGAGGAAATTTCTATCTTTTGTTTATCCTCCTCTTGTTCTTTTTCTGATTTAAAAGGATTATAGCGAGTGATGATTGTTTTTCCGTCCGTAGAAATTAATAGTACCTCAGAAGGAGAGTGAGAAGGCATGATTTTCACGACATTTTTAGTTTTAACTGACCTGTGAGTAATATCTCCATTAGCTTTTAATTTAGTGATAAATACCTTTTTTTCCTCCAAGGAATGGAATAGTAAAATGGATTCATTGCTTTTGGAAGGTGACTGTAATTCTGAAAATAATTGCCAGTTATTTTTAATCACAACTTTTTTCCCGGTTTGGGAATTTACATATACTGTTTCTTCTTTATTATCTGCATGAGTCAATGGGACTCTTATCCAATTAGCCATTGTAACTTTACTGGGTGAGTGAGACTGATTGCCTGAAGAATGGAATTTTTTTGCGAAGACATCTGCAAAAGGTGTTATGGATTCTATTTTAGCATCTATCTTTTTATCTTTTTTATTTATCCGGATTTTGAATGTATAACCCTTGTTGTTATGGATGTTCATTACCTTTCCCTGAGGTTCCGTATCTGCTATGGAAGCAACGCTTCTCTTGATGCCGCTAATAGTCTTATCTATTTCTTTCTGAGTCGGTGGCAATACTGCTTCCAGAAACTTTTCATCTATTCCGGTAATGCCAGTAAGTTGAGGGAATTCGCCTTGTTTAAATTTGTAAGTCCAAGTAGAAAATTTCTCCGGATTTCCATAAGGAACTACATGCTCAAAAGAAATTTCTTTACCCTGTTGATCAAGGTTCTGAATATAACTATCTTTATTTAAAACAGCTAAATTATAACCAGTGCTTACCTTATTTGTCGTAGTGCTCACGCAATGTATTTTTCCTAAACGAGCGTTGAAAAAATAAGCGTTATTTTCCGTATTGGATTTAAAAATAAATTTGCTGCCCATGTCAATGGTTTCATATAAATCATTATTTCCTATAATGCGATTTGATTTCCTATCAAATAAGGTTGTAATCGTATCTCGACTGTAAGCTTTTAAATCTAATAAGTAAAGATCAGTTTTCGATTTTTCGCTTCCTGATTGAGGGGGGGTGGGGGGCGTGCCATATCCTATGTTTACTATCACTTGAGACTCTGTCTGGCCCTTCTCATTAAGTTTTTGAAGATATCCATTTATATCTATTTTATCTCTCCTGGAAAATTCCGCTGATATTAAACGCATTGTCTTCCTGAGCGGATTCACGTTCCAGGTAAACTTGTTTCCTATTAATTGAATATCTGAACGTTTTACTTTGGTAATATCAATTTTGTTGATGCGTCCATCATCATATGGAACACACAAATATTTCTTTTTCCCATCATCTTCAAAACGGATGCCTTCTTTAAGGTTTGCTCCGGGAGCATGGATTTTAAATGTGGTAGTAGCTGAGGAAACTTTCGGATCTTCTAAGGATAAACTGACTTGAGAAGGCAATCCCGTGATGAATGCCGTCCCCCCCTGAGGATTTGTGATAAAGTGATAAGATCCGGATGCATCAGGTGGGATGATGTACGTTTTATTTCCTGAATCCATTGTGATTTTTAATGTGCTGGAAATAGGTTGTACGTCATTAGAAGAAAAATTAAACCATAGTTTATTAGCTGATCTGTTTGCTAGCCCAAAATGATTATGAGTGATTAGTGATGAAGGAAGTAATTTTTTGGAAACTAATTTTCTAAGAATATCTTGTTGCTGATTTGTTAGTGGATTTGACGTAAACAATCCATCTTCTGCATTAATTTTAATATGATATCTTGTAGCGGATGGCAATAGTCTGATATCAGGAATTTTAGGTATTGAATGATGTTTCGGATATCCTAGTGAATCTGCCAGATTAAAAAAGTCATTATCGTCAATATTTCCGGGATAAAGTGTATCATATATGGGATTTAAAGGGGTGAAGGTGGCTTCTAATCCCGTACGTTCATTTTTTTTAATAAGGTTTGCTGGAAGTCTGATATGAAATCGGATTCCGTCAGGAGAAAGAGTAAGTTTTTTTTGCGAGAAGTCTATTTCACTGGCGCTATGAAAAACGATCAAATCATCTTTGATTTCAAATCCGGATTTTTTATATATATTGTCAAATTTCGATAGTGCATTCAACATGTTATCCGTATTTTCTTTCAGAGAATAATGCAGTGAAGCTAATATTCCTGAGACAAAACTTAATACTCCGACTGCAAGGCCAATTGGTCCTAATAATGCTGAAGATGCTCCTGAAAAGTGAAGAGCAAGAGTCGCGCCTCCGGTCAGAACTCCTGCGGCGGTTCCAAATAACGCAATTGAAGATTGAACTAATTCGCTTTCGGTTTTTGCATGAGATAACTTATTTATATCATAAGCAAGCACAATTAAATTTAAAGGAAATGTCACCTTTTTTAAGGCGAGACTAGCGGACTCAAGTTGAGTTATTAAGTCTTTTCTTAAATAAGGAAGAATTGCAATTATTCCTGAGGTGCTTGTGCTGTTGCCTTTATATAAAGCTCGCAAAGCATCATATTGTAAAGCAATTGGCATTTCATTTGGATTTTTAATATAAGATAGCCAGCTATTTGCTCCATTTAAGAAGTCCAATGAATTCACATTGGAATCGGATCTTAATTTCGCAACGGATTCTTCTTTGATGAAAAAATTTCCTTGTGAATCAACTCCGATATACTTGGAAAGTTCCTGTAAATCTTTAATGATTGTTTTGTAATTTTCACTCCAATCTGAAAACTTTTTGATGATGGCAATATCAGTTATATTAATTTCTTTGTTCTCCAATGTGAGGGTATTTAAAATATTGACTGTTAAACTGGAAGGTGTTACAGCTTTACTTATATTAGGATTTAAAATCCAACCCGATTCAGCAGCTTTCTTACTTTGGTTTAATGCAAACTTTTGGAGATCCAAAAATTGGCTGGAGAGATTTTTTACTTCTTCTTCCGCCTTTCTGTTTTTTTCTATGATTTGTGCGTAGTGATAAGCAGCCAATCCGGAATTGCCAAATTTTTTAATAATTTCTTGAGGAGTATGTCCTTTGGTATTTATTGTTGCAGAACTTCTTTGAGCAACGATTCCTGTGATAAGAGATCTGTTGACAGGGGCTGGTTGCTGTCCTTCGGTGGCAGTGGTGGGTGGAGGTGTGGGCTTGGTGGGATTTAATAATCGGGTATGATCTTCCGGTAAGATAATGGTATTTTTTGATGCGGATGTGCTAATCATAATATATGTAATAAGTATTAGTATTCAACAATGTAACTATGAATGTATCGTACAGGAGTACGACATGTGTTAATAACCGATGTGACATGGCTCATAGGGAGGGTCCGTGGAGGCAACTTAGTTTCCTACGGAGAGAGCGTAACATCAGAGTAACTGACGTGACGCACTTTAAGGAGCTCTGGGAGCAAAAAACTATTTTAGCCTACAAGGTTTCCCTTTTTTGCGTAACATCACAGATTAATAAATCTGAATGAATTTGAATATAGTTTACAAACTAAAGTTTGCAACCAGGAGCCTGTAATAGGTCTTTATATGATTGGGTATGTTCTACCCTATATGTAGAAGCTACCTATTACTTATTAAAAAAATTAGGTGCTATACGTTTTTGTAGGCAGAATAAGATGCGGATTTATAGATGATTGCTATAAAATGATATGTGGTGCAATAGGGAATCCATTGGGTAAGCACCCCTCCTATCTGCTTAAAAATTGAGCGAGATTGTGGAAAAACCTAATAGGTCATCCGTGCTAAAACGTTCCGGAAGTGATAAAAGCTAACATCAAAATATTGATGATGGAATTTCGTTAGGGTAATTACCTGAGAAAATACCTAAAAAGGAAATGGCCAAACATTGGGCAGTACAGGAAATATCGGATATTATAGCATGAGCCTTCTATAGCGGAATTCCTTTAAAAGGAGAACGAATGTGCCTGGGATTTTTGATTCCAGCCAGGCGCAAAATGGAGACCCTATCTGAAGATACGGGCTCCTTTTTGTAATAAAGTTGGCGATGCCAGAAAAGCCGGCAATGCCAGAAAAGCCGGCAATGCCGGTTGCTATCAGAAGATGAGCTATTTCACTTTCATTTTCATACGTAGAAAAGTGGGCACATCAATGTCCTCGCCTTCAACAATAGTAGGCTCACTTTTTTCAAATCTTCCCCGCGCTATTGGTTCAAATTGTAGCACTTCCTGTTTGGATTTGAGCGGTAATTTGTGTGTGGCTTCGTTGGGGGGGAGGTGGGAACGGTCGAAATGGTGGGTTTCCATAGCGACGTCATTTTCAATGGTTTGAGGTTCTCCGGTAACGAGTTCTCCGGGCCCAAAGGATTCGTGAGTGAGATGGGAAGCGAGTTCCTGCGAAAGGGGCACTGAGACATGCTCTGAGGGTGCAGTGGGAATGGAAGGAGGCGCAGTGGTATCAATGAGAAGGGGGACGACTTTCAAAAGTTCTTTTTCGGGAACGGAAAGTTCGCGAGGAAGGGAGCATGTTCCCAGAAGAGAAACTGTGATGAGTGCATCGTTAGAGCTGGAAGGACCACTGGTATTGATACCGAGTAAGATATGAGCGGAGTCGTTACAGGTGCTCGATATTTCCTGGACTATTGCTTGAACTTCGGAAAGCAGAATGTCGGAAGGTCCATCAATATGAATGAGGAGGCGTGCCGCTTCATTAAGAAGGCGTCCGCGGTCTAACAGCGGATTTTCCAGAGCATTCTTTAGAGCATTGCGTGCGCGATGGTGGCCTTCTGCTTGTCCGAAGCCAAAGAGAGACATGCCGAGATGAGGGCGAAGAACGGTGGCAAGGTCTCCAGGGGTAAGTTGCAAGGGACCCGTGCCGGAAACGAGCCGTGCGATGGCAATGGCTGCTTGAGTGAGGAAAAGATCAGATACTGCAAAGGTTTCTCCGATTCCTAGTTTCGATTGTGCATTTTCCAACATACGATCATTTGCAAAAACCAAGAGCGCATCAGCGTAGGGACGAATTCTTTCGAGAGCGTCCTTGGCTTGTTGCATCCGGCGCCGTCCTTCAAAACTAAAAGGAAGAGTCACGATGACTGTCGTCAATGTGCCATGGGAGCGTGCTCCTTCGAGCAATATGGGAAGAGTTCCCGAGGCGGTGCCTCCACCCAAGCCGGCACAGACGATTAGAAGAGCGGTGTCTTGCAGAAGGGATTGAAGTGTGATTTGTGATTCATAGGCTGCTTCCGTTCCTATTTCCGGATCACCTCCTGTTCCTAGCCCGCGCGTGGCCTTTTCGCCAATTGGGACTTTGGAATCTGCGACTGAAGAGATGAGTGATTGTAGATCGGTATTAATGGCAACCGTTTCCAAATGAAAGGAACGTTCGATAGTGAGCCGATCGATCAGATTGACGCCAGCGTTTCCCACTCCCAGGACTTTCGTGAGGGAGAGAGTGCTTGTTTTTGAGGTTCTTGGGATCTCCAACATGGAAAATCCAAGATATTAAAAAAGAAGAGATTCGGCAAGCGGGTTAGTGCGTAGAAGCCACGACTAAAAAATGATGGCGACTTGAGGCAAAAATTGACTAGCCTCAGAGGCTCGTATCAGCTCAGGCGCAATTTTCCAAAGAAGTTTCCCACTTGATTGCTGATCTTTTCCAAGAAGCTTTTTTGGGGAAGACCGGATTGGATGGCATGGGCATATTTCACCACGCCGATTGCAGTGGAGAGTCGAGGATTTTCAAAGGCTGAAGTGGGCCCCATCAACGCGTGGGTGCGAGTGGGATGAACTGGCATTTCGAAGACTTCTTCGGCGACACTTTTTATTCCTCGGAGGAGGCTGCATCCTCCTGTCAGTACGATTCCCGCGCCCAGTAGGTGGAGTGGGCATTCGTCTTCTATCTGTTTTTTTAGAAACTCAAAAAGTTCTCTGACTCGGGCGTGGATAATGGTGTTTAACATACGCCGTTCGATTTCGCAGCCCGCAAAGCCTGTGTCGCTTTTCAGAATAATGGTGTCGCCTGGCAGAATGCCTTCCAGTGAGGTAGCTCCATTTTCTATCTTCAATTTTTCGGCTTTTTGGATGGGAATGTGGAGTCCCATGGAAATATCATTGGTAATGTGATCTCCTCCAATAGCGAGTACTCCGCTATATCGAGCGACCCCATTGGAATAGACGATGAAGTCGGTGACGCCACCTCCGATGTCGACTACTAAGGCTCCTAATTCTTTTTGGTGGACACTTAATACGGTTTGAGCGGTTGCGAGAGAGCTGAGGACGATGTCTTCTACTTCGACTTCCGCTTCCCGAATGCAGCGGATGGTATTTTGCAGCCGTGTGGTGACTCCATGGACGATATGAAAATCGGCTTCGAGGCGGGTACCGATCATGCCAATGGGATCCACGACTCCATCTTGGCCGTCCACATAGTAATGTTGAATGAGTGTATGGAGAAAATCGTTTTGCGAAGGAATACTGACCTCTTTGGCGTTGATTTCCACGTCACGAAGATCTTCCAAATCGATTTCGGCTTTATCTTCCGGGATAGAGGTAGCTCCACGATTATTAAAGCTGGTGATGTGGCTACCGGTGACTGCTGCCCAGACGGTTTCGATTTCCATATCACTCTTTTCTTCGGCATCAGCCAGAGCTTCATGGACACATTTGACGGTATTGGAGAAATCGACGATCTCTCCCTTACGAACTCCTTTGGAAGGTGTTTCGCCTATGCCCAGTAGGCGTACGCTACCGTCTCGACGGCCTTCGGCAACGACGGCATACACTTTACTGGTACCGACTTCCAGCCCCACGATGACTTGATTTTTTCCCATTGTTTTTATGGATCAGCGAGCAGTATGTGTGTCTTCTTATTCCGGAAGTGCTCCAAATCGCACAGGAGTATTTCGATGGACAAACAAGTTCACGGATTCGATCTGTTTTCCCGTTCGTTTACAGAATCTGGTCAATTCTTGCAGACGATCCAGCTGTTCGTCAAAATTTTCGGTGGAGAAGGTAATGACTTCTTTGCTCGGGCCTTGGGCTTTAATGCAATAGCCATTGGAAAGATCTAAAGATTGTAGCAGGAGAGATGGATCCTGCCGTTGTGCGGCAAGACGTAATAATTCCAGAGCTTGGTGGAGGTCTTCTGTTGCGAGTGGATCGCTTACAGCGAGTAAATGCGGGTCGATTCCATAAATCACGGGCAAGGAATAATAACGGGAGAGGGAATAGAGGGGTTTGTAAAAAGTACCTTGTTGCTCCACAAGAAAAGAGTTTTCGAAGGGAGCGGACGCCTTGCTGTTTTTTCCAAAAATAAGCCATGCAACAGGTTTTTTTTGCTGCACGTGAATTCGAATGGTGTCTGGGAGTATCCGTTCGATACTGGCATTTTGTATCTGGGAGATGGCAAGCAGCCCTTTTCTTGCACGTTCAAGATCGATGGTAAAGATGTTCATGCCTGCGCGAAGTCCTGTGGCAGTAAGGATCTCTTTCTTAGTGAGAATTCCTTCGGATTGCGTGGTGATATGGCAAATATTGTAATTCGGATTGGTATAAAAAAATTTAGTCAGAAGCCTATGAGCACCGAACCAGGTTCCGGCGATGAGAGCTGTGACCGCTCCGGTTTTCCAAATCACATTAAAGATCCGTGCGCGACAACGTTTGCGAGTGGTATTCCGACGTGCTCGCACATCTAAGAGAACGGCTTTCCGATTTCTAAAGGCAGCGGAGGGGACGCGTGACTTTCTCATAGGTTTTTTTTTCGGCGGAGGGATAATACTCCAATGAGTTCGCAAACGGAGGGAAAATCTAATCCGATGGCTGCCGCTGCCTTGGGGAAGAGACTTGTCGGAGTCATTCCAGGTAGGGTATTGACTTCTAATACAACAGCTCCTCCCGCTTCATTGAGCAGGATATCTACGCGAGAGTAGATTTGAAGGTCCAGTGCTTTATGGGCCGCGAGAGCTATTTTTTGGATCCTGGCCGTATGGGCGGAGCTAATACGAGCAGGAGTAAAGTATGAGGATCCTCCGGGAGTATATTTATTTTGATAGCCATAGGTACTGCCAGTCGGAACAATTTCCACAATGGGAAGTGGAAAATCCGCAATGATACTGACAGTGAGTTCCTTGCCGGGGAAAAACGATTCTAAGAGAACTTCATTGTCATATTTCAAACAGTCTTTCATTGCGGGAGCCATTTGAGACCATTCTCGTACGATATGGACGCCAATGGTGGATCCTTGCCGTGGGGTTTTGAGAACAAACGGAGGAGCAATCGAGGGATGTTGACCTGGCAGAAGCACTTCAAAGGGTGCTGTGGGCACATGGCATTCGATGAATTTTCGTTTGGTAAGAATTTTATTAAATGCCAGATGACTGCCTTGAGATCCTTCACCAATAAAGGGAATGCCCTGTTTTTCGAGAATGGCTTGCAGAGTGCCATCTTCTCCGAAAGTGCCATGGATCATATTAAAGACCAGGTCGGTATTTTTCGGAAGGACCACATTTTCGGTAGTGACATCCACTTCGGTGACCTGGTGCTTTCGGGAGCGCAAGGCATCCGCAACCGCTGCGCCTGAGACGAGGGAAACCTCGCGTTCCGGTCCGCTTCCACCTTTCAGAACAGTCATTTGCAAACCGTTCAAGGCGGACCGGTCTGTCTTTAAAAGGGTTTGATAGTTTTCCATACTATGACTCTGGAAACAGAGTGAATGCTGTTGCAGTTAAATTTTATTTTTATAGAGAAAAACGCCAATAAAAACGACACTTTTAAGTCGGCGGAGTAATAATACTTAGAGATCTTCTCCGACGATTTGGACTTCTGTTTCCAGTTTGATGTCGCGTTCGCGTCGGGCGATAGTTTGAATTTCGTCGATGAGAGTCAGAATTTCTTCAGCTGAGGCGGAGCCATCGTTAACAATAAAATTACCGTGAACTTCGGAGACGCGTGCTTTGCCAACGGCAAAGTTTTTAAGTCCAAGTTCTTCAATGAGCTGGCCTGCGGGTATTTTCTGAGGATTTTTAAAAATGCAACCGGCACTGGAGGCAATGGGCTGAGAATGTCGCCGCTTATTTTCCGATTCTTCTAAGCGTTGCTCGATTTCTTCGGGAGAAGAGGGATAGCCAGATAATGTCGCAGACAGTGCATAGTGGTGTATGAGAGTCGGGACGCTGCGATATTGGATATCGAATTTCGCGGGGGTTTTGACGAAGATGTTTCCATTTTCATCACAGAATTTAATTTGGGTGACTTGATCAAAAGTTTGGGCTCCCATAGCTCCGGCATTCATACGAAGGCAGCCGCCCAAATTTCCAGGGATCCCTTCCATCCATTCAAAACCTCCGATTTTTGCGCGTCGCGCAAAACCGCTCAATTGTTTAAAGCGAACTCCGACTCCTGCCGTAATCTGAGTTCCTTCGATTTGATGTCGAAGAAATTCTCCGCGAGCGAGGTGGGCGACGACACCGGGGATTCCACCGTCTTTTACGAGCAGGTTTGAGCCGCGTCCCATGACCATGAACGGAATATTTTTGGCGAAGCAAAATTGGACGAGAGAGGCAAATCCTTTTTCAGTTTCGGGTTCCACCCAAAATTGTGCGGGGCCACCGACTCGGAGAGTCGTGTGGTCGCGCATGGGTTCGTAAAGACGAATGATTCCTGGCCCCATTGCGGACAGGAGATCTCGGTGGGTTTTCAGATCGTTTGCTAAGCGGGTGCCAGCTTCATGAATGTTTCCGGCTCCAAGACTGATGAAAAGGGTGCTTTCGCTGAGCTCTCTTCCCGCTGCTTTATGAATGGTTTCCACAGATGGATGGCAGATAGCGTGGGGATGGCCGGCGGCTTGGAGTACCTCCACGATGGTTTGGGCTGAAATGCCAGGGATAGGGGCTTCACTGGCGGCGTAGATATCTGCGATAAATACGGCATCAGCAGCCTCAAATGCGGGTCCGAATTGCTTGCACAGTGCTTGGGTGCGAGAATATCGGTGAGGCTGAAACATGACGATCAGCCGCTTTTTCCCCAAGGAGCGCGCGGTGGCAAGGGTGGCTTGAATTTCGGTGGGATGATGACCGTAATCGTCTACGACCATCTGAGATTCATCCTGATATTTCGTTTCAAAACGGCGCTTGGCACCACGAAAAGATTCGAAGGCCGCTGCAATTTTGTCGAAGGAAATCCCTAATTCCGTGGCAAGCGCAGTCACTGCAAGGGCATTCATCACATTATGTTTGCCTGGCACATTGAGGAGTGCCTCGCCGAGAGGGCGATTGCGATGGGAAATGGTGAAATGAGTTTGAATGCCATTACTGGAGTAGGATTCCAGTCGGTAGTCGCAGGAAGCATCCGTTCCATAGCTGATAGCCTTGGGATGAGCTGAGCAGACGTGTCGTGCACCGGGGTCATCGGCGCAATAAAATACCGCGGCGGAGGTTTGGCTAATAAGCTGGGAAAAAACTTCTTCAATAGCGGACAAATTTTCGTAAAAATCAAGGTGTTCCGGCTCGATGTTGAGAACGAGAGCGTAGGAGGGAAAATAGTTGGTGATAGTTCCATCGCTTTCATCTCCTTCCGCTACAAAGTATTTACTTTCCGGCTCCCAATGAGCATTCGCTCCGAGGAGGGGAATTTCAGCTCCCACATAATGGCTGGGATGGAGTCCTCCATCGCGGAGGACATGTGCAGCCATTGCGGAAGTGGTTGTTTTTCCATGCATGCCACAGACGAGAATACCTGTGTGATGTTTCATGATGGCGGCTAAGACGTCTGCCCGTCTTGCTATGGGAATATTGAGGCGGACAGCCTCATCAAAGGCGATGTTTCCCGGTTTGATGGCGGAAGATTGTGTGACCAGATCCACTCCATGAACATGTTCCGCACGATGTGGAGTTGCAAATGCCAGTCCTTGCTGTGCCAAACGTTGAACTTCTATGGTATCCACCTTGTCGGATCCACTCACACGATGCCCGAGTGCCATGAGCAAGGCTGCCAGACCACTCATTCCGGAACCGGCTACGCCAATCATATGAATTCGAAGCGGTGCGCCGTTCACTAAGGTATCCAATTGGTTTGCTGAAATCATTTGGCTATTTCCTCGATGGCAGCGACAATCCGTTGGGCGGCATCGTGGGGAAATACGTTTTTAGCCTGTATCGCCATGTTTTTTCTGCGTCGATCGTCATCCAGTAAGTTCGCAATGAGTCGTGAGAGGATTTCCGGTGTGGTTTCTGATTCTAATAGCATTTCCGCAGCTCCCGCTCGTACGAATACTGAAGCATTGGATTGCTGATGGTTGTCTGTGGCAAAGGGGTAGGGGATGAGAATGCTGGGAAGGCCAAAATGAGAAAACTCGCTCAGACTGGAAGCACCTGCCCGTGAAATCACAAGATCCGCACAGGAAAGTGCTTCTTCCATATGGTGGTGGAAAGGGACCACATAGGCGGGGATATTTTCTCGCAAATAGTTTGCCGCGGCCAGTCGGTCATCCCGTTCGCCGGTAAGATGGATCACTTGTACGTGGAGATGACGAAGCAGTGGAGCCGCACGAAAGAGAAGCTGGTTGATTCCCGAGGCTCCTTGGCTGCCGCCGGTGACAAGAAGAGTTTTTCGTGAAGGATCTAATCGAAACGTTTCCAGAACTTGTTCACGGTTAAGGGGCATCGTCATGGATGTTCTTACCGGAGTCCCTGTAACGATGCATTCGGTCTTTGGAAAATAGGATCGACATTCCGAAAATCCTAATAAGATTCGGGAAGCAAATCGCGCGCCCCATCGATTGGCTCTTCCGGGAATGGAATTGGATTCGTGGATGAAAGAGGGGATTCCCACCAATTTGGCTACGATGAGCGGAGCAGTGGAGGTAAATCCTCCCATGCTCAAAACAGCCAGAGGTCGATGGCGACGAAATATTACCCGACATCTGGAGAAGCTTTCCCAAGCTCGTTGTAGGAATCGAATAAACGCTGGAGATAGCACTGTGGGAAGTCCAATTGAGGGGAGTTTTTCAGAACGAAATTCCGGGTGAGCTCTTAGTGCAGTGGCGTCAATTTCCTTTTCCGAAACCAATAAAAGAATTTCGTGTCCTCGCTCGCTCAAAGCTTGAGCCACAGCTAAGCCAGGAAATAAGTGGCCTCCGGAACCCCCGCATGCAATGGCAATTCTCATTGAATTTCTGTTAAATTGGTTTGAACGATTGAGCGTACGCGAGTGAGCCGGAATATTTTTTTCAGACAAGGCGTCCCATTCTGATCAATCGATAACAATCGGTTGAAGGAATTAAATCCGGAGAAACAATAATAGCAATACATGCGTGTGCGGTATTTTAAAATGATTTAAATCCTTTTGGTCAACATGCTAACGCTAATTTGAAGGTGTGGGGATACTCGGTTTAACGGACGTCCCATACGATGAATATTAATGAGAATACCTGTAATAAAAAGACAAACCGCCAGATTGGATCCTCCGTAACTAATGAATGGGAGAGGCATTCCTTTATTTGGTAACAAGGAAATTGTGACGCCGATATTCATGATTGCCTGAAGGGTGATCAGCATAGTCAGTCCAAATCCGAGAAGGACGCCAAATTGGTCTTTGGCATTGCTGGAAATCAGTGATCCGCATAGGCAAATCAGAAGGTAACTAAAAACAACGGTGAGTGTTGCAATAAGACCCAGCTCCTCTCCAATCATGGCGAAAATAAAATCGGTATGGGCATAAGGAAGATAAAGGTATTTTTGGCGACCTTCTCCCAACCCTAGCCCTTGAAGACCTCCTGAACCGAATGCAATTAAGGCCTGCCACTGTTGCAAACCTTCGGTGAGCCGATATTGCTCAGGATGCAGGAAAGCCATGAGTCGACTAGCGCGTTCATGAATTTGAAGGGCGGCGTAAAATATGGCCCCCAAGCCCATGATGGTCAGCGGGACCAGCCAACGCATACTGGTTCCGGTGACGAACATCACCAATAACATCATGCTGAGGATGAGGAGAGTAGTGCCCAGATCCACCTCTGTAGCGATTAAGCTTACGGGAATACCGACAATCGCTGCCGGAAGCAGAAAACCCATGAAAAGATGTTTTTTTCGGTTCTCAAATTTAGAAAACCACCATGCTAAAAAAAATACCGATGCTAATTTTGCGATTTCGCTAGGCTGAAACGTGATGACTCGCAAATTGATCCAGCGCCAGGAACCATTGACCCGCATTCCGAGGTTGGGAACGAAACAAAGCATGAGCAGCAAGATTCCCAGACCTAGCCAAATCGCCCACGTCTTTTCCCACCAATGATAATCGAGGAGAGCTGCTGTCATACAGAGGATCGCTCCTATTGCCAGCCACAGCACCTGACGCTTCACAAAATAATACATATCCCCATGACTGTCCTTTGCAAAAGCACTGGTGCTAAAGAGCATTACGATGCCGAGCATGAGCAGTCCGACCACGGCTGTGAGCAGAATATGCACGCTATGTTTATGGAGGAAGTGCATAATTGAAGCCGATGGCTATTGGGATTTAGGAATTTGTAGTTTAGCACCAATTTGAAGTTTAGTGGGGTCTTCAATGTGATTGGTTTTAAGAAGCTCCACGTAATTGACTTTAAACCGACGAGCGATCGAATAAGGATTATCTCCGGATACGACGACATAGATTTTATGATATCCTTCGGTTTTTACGATGCCTTTGGCGCCATGAATTCCCTCGGGAGAGATGACCTCACCTTTGGAAATCGTTTCCTGAGATTTGGACGTCTGGTGAGATGCGGGTTTGTGTGGAGAAGGTGGGCCGGTTGGGGACGCTGGTTGAGGGGGCGTGGATTTGCGAATTTCAGTGGGTGTCACCGCTACATGAGGGAGGGAGGGCATGGTATTGGTGGAGGTGTGGAAGGGAATTTTAAGTACCTGACCATCTGAAATAGGTGTTCTATTGTTCGCTTCTTCAATCTGGGAGACGGTAACTCCATAGGCGCTCGCTATCCGTTGAAGGGTTTCTCCTGCTGCCACGCGGTGAGTTCGAAATTGAGGAGAGGGCGTGACTTTTTCAGAGGTGGTAGCGGTGGGGGGGGCGTTGGGAGTGGATCCGGTGGGAATGATCGAGCTATCGGCGATGTGGGATGCTGAATTTTGCGGAGGGGATGTGGCAGAGGGTTTTTCAGCGGTATCTTTTGTGCTCTCCGACGTGGAATTTTCGGTGGCGGAGTTTTTGTAACCTGCGGAAGACGTATTTGCAGTGGGGAGAGAGGGAATTTGCCGGGCTTTTATATAATTAAATCCGAAAATTCCACCGATCAGAATGAGATGAAGGATTAATACTACAAAAAAAGCGTGTGAAAGTTTCATGGAATTGTTTTCATCTCCTTGATAGGAATCCTCTTCATCTATATCGGGCGCAGCCGAACGTGAGGAGCCAGCCCTTAATCGCATCGGAGATTTCCGGGGGCGTACTCTGAGTTTGGCTGGTGCTCTTAGTTTCATAGGCGCGTAGGTTTTCGGAGAATTGATTTTCAGGATGTTTTCATCGGATGATTAGGGGAGGGAGTTCACGAGTTTTTTAAAGCGATTTCCACGGTCTTCGTAATTTGCAAACATGTCATAGGAAGAGGTGCCGGGAGAAAAGAGAACGCTATCACCGGATTTCGCAAGGGAGGCAGCCAAGTTGACGGCATCTTCCAAAGTTTCCGAAACTTTTGGGGATATGGCATGCCAGGAAGCGGCGATGCGATGGCGCATTTCTCCGATCAGGATGGCAATTTTGACCCTCTTCGAAATCAAAGGGGCAATGCTATCGAATTCAAATCCCTTGTTTTTTCCACCTGCGATCAAGATCAAAGGAGTGGTCTGAGATTCGATTGCTTTGGTGAGAGAGTCCAGGTTGGTGGACTTGGAGTCATTGAGCCAGCGGACTCCTTTTTGCTCGCGAACGAATTCGCAGCGGTGTTGAGGAGGCATATATTGGGAGATGGCTTTGGCCATGTCTGCAAATCCAAGACCTAGGCAATGGCCTGCTGCTAGGGAGGCCATGAGATTTTCGGTATTGTGAATCCCTTCCAGACGGGTGTGCTTTTGATTCAAAATCGCAGTGCCTTGAAAAAAGATTTCAGTGCCCTGCCGAGTAAAATCAGCATTCTTTTTTTTGTATGCGCTAAAGGTGATCTGTTTTGCTGCAAGCCGAGGCAATTTGTCTCGAACGTTTACAATAGCAAAATCTTCTTCAGTTTGATTGAGGAAGATCCGCAATTTAGCATTTCGGTAATCTTCCAGACATCGATATCGATCCAGATGATTGGGGCTGAGATTTAGCCAAAGGGCAATGTGGGGACGGAATGTCCGGATCGTTTCCAACTGAAAAGAACTCACCTCAACGACTACAGTTTGTAAATCGGATGGATGTCGCACTACCTCGGAAAAGGGCAGGCCAATATTTCCACAGGCCTGCGCTCGGATTCCACAGCCGTTGAGCAGAGTTTTTATGAGCTCCGTGGTGGTAGTTTTTCCGTTGGTTCCCGTAACCGCAATGATTGGGAGTGAACACTCTCGAAAAGCCAACTCAATTTCCCCGATCAAGGGAATATCTTTACGCAGAATATTTTGTACAATAGGTGTTGCGGTGTCGATGCCGGGACTCATGACACAAAGATCATATGAGGCGGCATCGGTTTCTGCGGCGCGTCCCGTAATGAAGGAAATATCTTCTTTGGCAAGCGTCTCGATGCGGGAACATACCGCTGGAGATTGTAGACTATTAAGAATAGTTACAGACCAGCCACGGCTGCGTAAAAGTCTTGCCGCAGCTTGCCCGCTGCTTCCCACGCCTAAAATAGCTGCTTTTCCACTCATACATTCACAGTGCTATCGGAGCTTAAAGGTGGCTAATCCAAGCAGAGAAAAAAGGAGTGACATGATCCAGAATCGAACAATCACCGTATTTTCTTTCCATCCGCTCAACTCAAAATGGTGATGGAGGGGAGACATTTTGATGATGCGTTTTCCCGTTAATTTGAAACTTGCAACCTGAAGAATCACCGAGAGTGCTTCGATCACAAATACACCGCCTATAATGATGAGGAGCAGTTCCTGTTTACAACAGATAGCCACCACGCCCAGAAATCCTCCAATAGCGAGAGAGCCGGTATCTCCCATAAACACACGAGCCGGATGGCAGTTCCACCAGAGGAATCCGAGGCAGGATCCAAATAAGGCCATGCAAAGTACGGTGAGTTCCCCGGAATAAGAGACAAAAGGAATTTGCAAATACGAGGCGACTTTAAAGTTTCCGGCGATGTAGGAGACTACGGCATAGGCAGCTACCACCGTGGCGGTGCAGCCGGTGGCTAAGCCATCCAATCCATCCGTCAGATTGACCGCATTCGAGGTGCCTACAATGACGAGCAAATAAATCAAAAAGGCAAACCAACCGAGATTGGAGAGAACCGGTTCTTTAAAAAAAGGAATATAGAGTTGCTGTGCCAGCTTATGTAATTGGGGATTGAGCAGAAAGAAGAGCGTTACGATAGCAGCGAGTACGCATTGAAATCCAAATTTGACTCGGCTCTTAATGCCTGCTGAGGAACCCTGGGTTACTTTGAGATAATCGTCTATAAACCCCAGGGTACCTAAGTAGATTATTGAAAAAATAGTCAGCCAGACAAAGGGGTTTTGAAGACGAGCCCAAAGCACGGAAGCGATGAGTGTGGAACCTAGTAAAAGGATGCCGCCCATAGTGGGGGTGCCTTTTTTGGCGCCATGAAGCTCAAATAATTTGTGAACTTCTTCCTTAGTACGAATCGGTTGCCCAAATTTCAAAGCGATCAGACGTCGGATGACGAAATTTCCAAAAAGTATGGAAATGAGAAAGGCGGTAATTCCGGCGCTAACAGCACGAAATGTAATGTATTGGAAGACATTTAAGGCTTTGAAAAAATCTCCGGATATGCTGTGGGTTCTGGCCCATTCGCTGATTTCGAAAAGATAGTAGAGCATAATTTTATTTTAAAATTGCTCGATCACGCGTCCGACGCGTGCCGAGTTGCTGCCCTTAACAAGAACTAAATCACCTGGCTTTGCGACGCTGCGTAGAAATTTTGCTGCGGCAGAGGTATCAGGCAAGTAGTGGACATTTTTCAGACCCTTCGCTTCTTCGGCGAGGAGTCGGGTTTCCTCTCCGACTGCCAGGAGGAAATCGAATGCGGAGGCTACTGCCACGCGGGCTACTTGGCGATATCCTTCTTCGGCATGGGAACCTAGCTCTCCCATTCTGCCCAGAACGGCGAAACGACGCCCTTCGCAGGGAATTTCAGCTGCTGTTTGTAATGCGGCAATCATGGATTCCGGATTGGCATTGTAACTGTCGTCTAAAAAATGGACTCCGCGATGGGTGATCGGACGAAGACGAGCTCCTACCAGAGAGGCCTTGCTGAGTGCTATGGCTCCCTCGATAAGAGGAATCCCGAGTTCGATCCCTGCAGCCAGAGCAAGAAGAGAGTTTTGTACCATGTGCCGACCGGCTACCTGGAGTGTTACCGGAGTACTTTGTCCTGAATAGTTTGCAATAAAATGGGTGGTTTCGCGACGGAGTTGAATTTCCGAGGCCGTAATAGCGCCGGAATCTAATCCGATGAGAACGGATCGTACGGGAGAACGGGAAACGAATCTTTCGGAAAAATCGTCTTTTGAGGAAAGGATCAAGGTGCCGTCGGGAGAAATTTGGTGGATGAGATTTTCTTTTTCTTCTGCAATAGCTTCGCGTGATCCTAAGTTTTCGATGTGGGCGATTCCAATATTAGTAATGATGGCGATTCGGGGACGAGCTAGTTGGGCCAGAGGTAAAATCTCGCCTGGATGATTCATTCCAATTTCCCATACGGCCGCTTCGTGGGTAGAGGAAGTCCGGAGGATAGTCAGGGGAAGTCCGATATGATTATTATAATTGCCCTGAGTATACGTCACTGAGTAGCGACTTGCTAAGACGGCGGCGGTGAATTCTTTGGTACTAGTTTTGCCACTGCTGCCAGTGATGCAAACCACTTTTGGAGAGATTCTTTGCCGCCAGGTTTTTGCAAGGCGTTGTAAGGCGGAGAGTGAATCGGGAACTTCTATCACGCTCAGTTCGGGTCCGGGTGGTACGGGCAGGGCTTTGTCCACAATCACAGCCATAGCTCCCTGTTTTTCCGCAGCCGTTATAAAGTGATTTCCATCAAAATTGTCGCCTTGCAAAGCGATGTAAACATCTCCTGGTTCTAAGGTGCGAGTGTCTTTGGAAAAGCGATTGATGGTACGGCTGGGATCTCCTTGCAGGAGTTTCCCGCCACACATTTCCGCAATTTCGTGAATGGGAGTAGCATCCATGTTAAGATTCCACCGGCTTGTCGGCGATAGCCCGGGAGGCCACCACTACATCATCAAAAGGGGTCTGATGATCTGCAAATTCTTGGATTTTTTCATGTCCTTTGCCGGCAATGAGGAGAATATCGCCAGGTTGGGCAAGGGCGACGGTGTGTCGGATGGCAGCTTCGCGGTCGGTGATGCATTCATGACGGGAACGGAGGAATCCTTTTTTAGCCTCGGCGATAATCATTTCCGGATCTTCTTTACGTGGATTGTCTGAGGTAAGAATCGTCCAATCTGCCAGCTCTTCCGCAGTGCGAGCCATTAAGGCACGTTTGGTACGATCGCGATTTCCCCCACATCCAAAGAGAACAATGAGTCGCGTGGGATGAAGTTCTTTGAGGGTATTCAGAGCATTCCGTAGAGCGTCATCGGTATGGGCATAGTCTACGAAGACTTGGAAACTGCGTTTTGCTGGCACGCGTTCCATGCGTCCCGAGATTTGAGGGGAAGAGGCCAGGGCGGCTACTGCAGCACGAAGTTCCAGTCCGAGTGTGGCGGTGGTAGCCAAGGCGGCGAGTGAATTATAAACATTAAACATGCCAATGAGTGGAAGTCGAACGAGGTAACTTTTGCCCCGTGCCGCTAGTTGATAAGTGGTGCCTGTGGTATCGAAATGCACACCGGATGCTCGAAAATCGGCACTTGCACCGACTCCGTAACGGATGATTGGGATGCGATCTCGCAGACGTTCTATCAAGAGATGGCCATAGCGATCATCGGCATTAATGATTGCCTTGGCACGTTTGTTTTGAGAGGGGAGTTGCTCAAAGAAGGCGGCTTTGGCATTGAAATATGCGTCTAAGGTTTTGTGAAAATCAAGGTGATCTTGTGTCAGGTTGGTAAAAGCGAAGGTATCAAATTCGACTGAGTGTAGCCGCTGAAGAATGCTTGCATGACTGGAAGCCTCCAAAGCGCAGGCTTTCAGACCATTGTCGCGCATTTGTGCGAACATTTCTTGCAAATCCGGAGCTTCTGGTGTGGTGCGAATCGCCGGGCGTATACCACTGCCGATGTCGTAGGCGACAGTTCCTATGAGACCGCAAGGGAGGCGGGCATGGGAGCAAAGATGTCTGATGAGGAAAGCGGTGGTGGTTTTTCCGTTGGTACCGGTTACGGCCGCTATTTTTAGGGAATGTGAGGGATGATCGTAGAAAACGGAAGCAATCTCCGCCATAGCGAGCCGGATGTTTTCCACTCTGACTACGGGAACATTCGCTTTGAGCCCCTTCGTCTGGGATATGATGGCGACGGCGCCTTTTTCGATGGCTTCGGGGACGAAACGATTTCCATCTGATTTTTCCCCCTGCAGAGCAAAGAAAAGTGCTCCTGGGCTGACATGTCGTGAATCGAATGCGAGAGAAGTAATTTCCGGATCGGAATAACTGGAAAGAACGCTGGTAGCGGAAAGAAGCCGACTGAGTTTCATTGTAGCCAATCATCCTTGCGGAATGATTCTCGTGAAGCGGTGATAGGTGGGTTCTTTGAGGTCGGAGTCAAATTCATGTAGCGAGCCGCCCTTTCGGCAATGCGAGAAAAAATGGGAGCGGATACCAATCCGCCATAGTCGACACCCGGGGGAAGCTTTGCATCATCCACAATGACGAGACAGGTGAATTGCGGATCTTCTGCCGGAAGAAATCCGACGAAGGAGACGATGTATTTGTGATCATAATATCCGCCTTTGGGATTTACTTTTTGGGCGGTTCCGGTTTTTCCGGCAACGTTAAATCCGTTCACATGAGCCAGAGCTGCCGTGCCACGCTGGCCGACTACGTCCACGAGGGCATCTCGTATGGCTCGAGCCGTTTCCGGAGAAATGACTTGTCGGACTATGTTAGGAGAAACTTCACTAAGCGCCTTTCCGGAATCATCCAATAATGCTTTAATGATATGAGGAGCCATGAGTTTTCCATTATTAGCAATTGCGCTCATTGCTACGATCAGCTGGAGAGGGGTTACAGCGACTTCGTGTCCCATCGGCATCCGAGTGATACTTAACTTGCTCCAGCGGTAAGGAGGATGAATCAGTCCGCAGATTTCCCCGGGCAACTCGATTCCGGTGCGTTCTCCAAATCCAAACTTGCGAATATAATCAAAAACGCCCTGATCTCCCAATAAAAATGCAAGTTTGGCCATACCAATATTAGAGGATTTAACAAGAATATCGTGTACGGACAGATAGCCATAGCCTGTACCATGGTCTCTCAAAACCTTGCCACCATAATAAAATCGGCCTTGTTCACAATATATAGGACTTTCTGGGTGCACCAATTTTTCATTTAATACGCCGGAAGCCACGACGATTTTAAAAGTGGAACCAGGCTCTAACATGTCCATGATAGAGTGGTTTCTTAATTGGTCCGTATTAGTGACGGCTTCCAGGTGATTGGGATTGAAAGTGGGACGACTGGCCATGGCAAGAACTTCACCAGTTTGCGGGCGTAGCATAATGGCGACCACGTGGGCTGCTTTTAATTCATGATAAGCGGTATTGATCTCACTCTCCACTATGGATTGAAGATTCATGTCAATGGTGAGCTGGACATTGATGCCATTGCGAGCGGGATGCTCTTGTCCGCGGTAGATCACTATTTCCCGTCCCGTCCGATCGCGTTGGATGAGGCGGAATCCATTTTCACCGTTGAGATAAGCTTCCATGGAAGCTTCCAGTCCCTGGACACCGCGTCCGTCGCGATCTAGGAAACCGAGTACGTGCGCCAGCATTTCTCCGTTAGGATAGATGCGTTGAGCATCCTGTTCGAAGTAGATGCCGCGTAGGGACTGTTGGGAAAGGGATTCAGCTAGTGCATTGGCTCGATCTTCGGGAAGATTTCTTTTTAGAATCAGGTATTTTCGCTTGGTTTTTAATTTTTGAGCAAGTTCTGCGGATGATATTTCGAGAAAGGGAGCGGCGGTTTTTGCCAGAGCATCGGCGTCTTTAATTAACGATCCATCGGCGATGACCGTCTTGGTAGGAAGGTCAGTGGCTAGAATTTCTCCATTGGCGTCAAGAATCTGTCCACGCCGAGCATGGATGGACTGTCGAATGGAGTGTTTTTGTGCAGCCAGGGCTGTGAATTCGTCATGTTTGGTAACCTGAATATAAATGAGGCGAATGGAATATCCGCTAATAATGAGGGAAAGTCCGATACAGGCTAAGGTCATGCGGCTTCGGGAGTCTCCTTTCACTGTCGAAACCTTTCAGTGGAAGCAGTTCGGAGTATCCCATCATCTCGTGTCACTTCCGGTGCGGCAAGACGGGCGATATATTGATCTTGGATCGGTATCATGAAGCTGGCCCGCGATGACAATTGTTTTTGAATAGCGGAACGAGAGGACAGCGTGGCTATGTCGGCGAGAAGCACCTGATTGTCGAGATGGGTTTCCCGGATGGATTCTTCTACTTTTCGAATTTCTTGTCCGAGTTGAAATTGTTGATTTTTAAGATGTACGATTTGAAGTCCGGCTCCACCGAAAAGAAAGGCGATCAGTGTCCATTTGGCAATGGAACCGGATTTGATGGGATTACTACTTTTTTTTACCGTCATGGTTTTTCCTGGATGCGTTCGACAACACGAAGTTTGGCACTCCGTGCCCGAGGATTATTTTGAATTTCTTCTCTGCTGGCTTCGACGGGGTGAGGAGTGAGAAGGCGGAAAATGCGATGGGGGTTCAGACGCGGAGCGGGCCATTCGGGACGATCTATCCACTCCTTGCTGTGTTCCCGGAAAAAGTATTTTACCATCCGGTCTTCCAAAGAGTGAAAAGTGATAACAGCAAAGCGTGCACCACGAGCCAGACGAGTGGAAATAGAGGCGAGGCCATCCTGCAGTGCTCCTAATTCATCGTTTACTGCCATCCGGAGCGCTTGGAAAGTACGGGTAGCTGGCTGGCGAGGGCCGTGTCTGGGAACAACGGACTCGACTATTGCAACGAGATCAAAAGTAGTGGCAATCGACCGACGAGTGCGCAATGCAACGATGCGAGAGGCAATATGGAGCGCTCGTGGTTCCTGGCCGTATTCTCGAAAGATGCGAGTCAGTTCAGAGAGACTGGCGGTATTTACAATATCGGCTGCGGAGATGGGCAGAGAGGGATCCATTCGCATGTCGAGCGGGCCATCCTTAAGAATGGCAAAACCTCGTTTTGGATTTTCTAATTGGCGTGAAGAAACTCCGATGTCGAGAAGCGCGCCGCCTAATTTTTGTACGTTTAAGGAATCGAGAACCTCGTGGATTTGGCGAAAGTTGGCTTGAACCGGCCGGAAGCGTGAGCCGTGGCTATTCAGTCGTGCTTTTGCATAGGCAATGGCGTCCGGATCTTGATCTATGGCAAGTACGGATGCTCCGTATTGTAGCAGACGCGCGCTATGGCCGCCTCCGCCCAATGTTCCATCCAAAATAAGCATTCCCGGCGCGGGACGCAGATAATTTGCTACGTCGCCCGCCAGAATTGGCGTGTGATAAGCGGTGCTTTCGTCGTCAAGTTCTTCCAATTCTAAAAGGAGGTTGTTTGTGAAGTTCATAGGAATTTTGTTGAGGTGGAGAGCCTGTTGGCTCTTCGTCAATGTCCTCAGTGGGGGGAAATAAAAGTCTGTATCCGATTTTTGGAATGTGTCTCGATGTGGTGGGAAAGGATCGATGAAAAATACATTGGAGAGGCCAGCTTTGTAGGAGAGGGAGTTGCATCATAAACCAATTTCTTCTGCGACCGCTTCGTAGATGGCCAAATCAATTTCTTGTGATTGCCGCCAGCGGTCTCGATTCCAGATTTCAAAACGACTTTTGCTGCCTATCAGGACGACATCGGTGGAAAGGCCGACTTTGCGACACTGGTCATCCGGCAGAAGTACCCGTCCCTGTTTGTCAGTACAGACAGATTGGGCCAGCCCGTAGAACTGTCGGATTGCCTTACGTTTTTCCATGGGTGTCCGGTCGGTAGTTTCGATGCGTTTTTCAATACTCGCGAACTCTTCAGGTGGCATCAGGATCAAAAATTCATTTTTAGGACTGGGAATGCTTTGAAATTCATTTTCTCCGGAGGACAGCAACCATTTGGCTGGAACCGTTAAACGATTCTTAGCATCCATCGAACGCTCGAAAGTGCCCGAATATACCGTATTTGCCTTTAGTTCCTCATGCATGGATGCGATTGAGTTCCAATGAGTTATGGAGGTATGTTTCTAGTCCACAATGCCCCACTTTTTCCCACTTTACGCCCTTCGCGTCAATAATAATCCCCCTTCTTTCCAAGGGGATGGAGGGTCAAAGGCAAATAGGTTCCACCCGAAGAACCCCAATTGCCCCATTTTTTAAGTTAAAACAACTGGTTGCTAGCGGTTTAAAAGGTCACATTCCCACAAAATGGAAGGGTGGAACATTTGTGGGTATTTTGCGTAAAAATGACATAAAACTAGAATGTGCGCATACCATTTGGGTGTGGGGCTCACAGGGCTGTATTCATAAATTTATTTTGTTATTTTCAGCTGTGAGATAATTTTTTTTGTAATTCGGTCTGCCAGATCTTCCGGATCCGGAAGGAAACCGGGTTTCTGATTAGCATTTGTCGAGCCCAAAAAGTCTCCTTTAAGATATTCCCAGGGGTTCATGGCACAAAATTCAGCGGGTGTGAGACCAAAGCGGCTGTCCGGCAGGCCTGTTTTTTGCTTTCTCTCCATAAGATCACCTATTTTTTCGGACGGAATGGCTGCCATTCCTGGTAAGGGCATGGCTAAGAGGACGGTGCGGCAATAGGCGTCGGTGATTTCAATTTTGAAGTAGGCGTCTTCCACGGAGGTGCCCCAACAAATGAGACCGTGAAGTCCAAGGAGAATAGACTGATGATGGGGGGCCAAGGGAGCAACGGAGGCGGCAATCATTGGAGAGCCGGGCGTTTCATACAATGCTACGGGTACTCGGCCGACGAATATTTCCATTTCCGGAATCAAGCGGGTGGGGAGTTCCAATTGCTTGATTGCAAATGCGCCAGCATGGCAGGGATGGGCATGACAGACCGATGCGGCGTGGGGAACGGCATCATAAATTGCCAGGTGTGTGAGAAATTCGGTGGAGTGGTGCCAGGGACCGGTGGTTGGCAAAATTTGGGTTCCTTTGCCGTCTACCAAACAGAGCATGTCCGGAGTCATAAAGCCTTTGCTGACACCGGTGGGGGTCACCAGAAAACGGTCTTTTGCCAAGCGACAGGATATGTTGCCTCCATTGGCTTCACAGTACTGTCGTAGCCACATGCGGCGTCCCATTTCGCAGATTTCCCGTTTCAGTTCGAGGGCTTTTTCGGAGTGAAAAAGTGATTCATCGGCAGAGAGGGAAGGTACTGTGTTGGAAGGGAGATGGTTAGGTGGCAGGCTCATGAGAATCGCGTGTTGAGAAGTTTTAAGACTGTGGTTTAAAGTATCACTGACGTTACGTACTTTTAGGAGCTCTGGGAGTAAAAAAATATTTTAGCCCATAAGGTTTCTCTTTTTTGCGTAACATCAGAATTTAATATACCGCTTCTCTATTCTGTAATCTGAGGGTTGTGGTTGCTGAACGGGGTAGCAAAGGAGTGATATTTAATTTGCGTTGGCCCCCGTTCGCTTTCTTCTCGTGCCATGTAACTTCTTAATTGAAAAGTGTTTGAGTGTCTGTTTGCGAATTTTTGGCATTGATCTGCCGCACGACGGACTAGAGACTCACTCTGCTTGCTAGTTGTCATTAAATACACTAAGAGGTATAGTGAACGCAAGTTCACGATAAAATTCCGTATATGCGGAAATTACGGATATCACGCTTCGATGCATGAAAAAGAACAAAGGCAAAAGAAATCGCTTGAATATGAGAAAAAACCGAAATCACCGGAGCGAGAGGTTGACATGTGCGTGAGTTGATCTACTGTTCTGCGGCTGAGAGAATGTCTTTCTACGTCTCCTTCCGATAACAATTATATTTATAGTTCTGTGCGAGCTTCTTTTCGAAACGTTCATTGGCAAAATACGGTTTTTCTTTTTAGTACTTTCTTAACTACCGTAATCGGTGTGCCTATTTATCTTTGGCATTATGGATTAAATATTTTCCAATTTTCCTTATTCTTTTTTTTCTTAGTGGCGACTGGGTTGAGCATTACTTTGGGATATCATAGGCTTTTCTCCCATTTGACGTTTCAGGCAAGTCCGATAGTCAAATTCCTGGTTTTGCTGTTCGGAACAGCTGCTTTCGAGGGGTCGGCGTTAGTGTGGGTGGCGGATCACCGCAGACATCATAAATTTGTCGATCATGATGATGATCCTTATGACATTACGAAAGGTTTTTTCCATGCCCATATTGGATGGCTTTTATTCCGTACGGGCCCGGATACTCCACTCACTTGGGTTCGTGATTTGCAGAAGGACCGTTTGGTGATGTGGCAACATCGCTTCTATATTCCCTTAGCTTTTCTTGTGGGTTTCGGGATGCCGACGCTCATTGGCTATTGTTACGGTGGAGGATCGGCTGCGCTTGGTGCATTGTTGTTGGCAGGAGTTGCACGGATTGTATTCGTCCATCACATGACTTTTTGCATCAATTCCCTTTGTCATTGGATCGGTAGCCGTCCCTATTCCAGTAAGTGTACCGCGAGGGATAGTTTATTAATGGCATTTTTTACTTTTGGTGAAGGTTATCACAACTTTCATCATGAATTTCAGCATGATTATCGCAATGGTGTGAAGTCATGGCAATTTGATCCGACTAAATGGAGCATCTGGATTTTAAATAAATTAGGTCTCGCCAGCGATTTGCGTACGGTTCCGGAAGATAAAATTCTCAAGGCGCAGATTGCGGAGCAACAGCGTCTCCACGCTCAGCGTATTGCCGCTCAAGGAGGGCTGCTCTGTGCTACGAAGCAGGGGGTTCTTAGTGCTATGCAAGAAACCATGCAAGAAGCTCTCGCCCACTGGGAGGAAACGCTTGCTGCGTGGCGCGCTGCCAAAGAACGCCGACATGAAATTTCCGCACGTCAATTGAGGGAAGTGCGCCGTCAGTTAAAGGAAGCTACAGAACGCCTTCGAATTGCTTTGCAGCAATGGGAGGCAGCCCATCAATTTTAAGAGATGTTTCGGTTCAGGCAGTAGGTGGAGCGCTTTGGGCAGTAGGTGGAGCGAGAATTCTTAATTCTTGAGTTGTTCATTGGAGTAGGTTCTTCCCTACAGTGGAGCCCATTATTATAGCGAAGCACCTGTCAATAGGCTTGTGGGGGAGGCTCCCGTTGATGAGTCCATAGGGAAGCAACGCAGTAAGAAGGAAATCACGAAGTTTCCTTAGCAGAAGCAAAGAAAAAATCTGAAGTACTGGTGATGGTTAAAAATGGAATGCGCCTCTATTTTTACGGAAATCATTTTACTTATGAGCCTCAATACCTTGCAAATGGCGCAGTACCTGGAAGAGAGGGGATTTACACCTTTCCAGTCAGCGGGCATCGCTGAACAGATGAGGCAAGCCGTTCAGAACAGTAATTTAGTCACAAATGACTTTTTGAAGGCTGCTATAGCCGAGTCAACAACAACGATAATGACTAAAATGGCTGAGTTAAAAACCGAACTGACAACTGAATTTGTAGAAAAAACAGCAGATTTGGAAGTAAAAATCAGTCAGTCAAAGATAGGTGGGGCAACAAAAATGGATCAGGTAAAAGCAGATTTGGAAACAAAAATGGGGCAATTGGAAATTAGATTGACTGGAAAAATAGAGCAATTGGAAACCAAAATGATCGGAGTGATCGGAAACTTAAAAACCGATATGATCAAATGGATGATTGCTTTGATACTCACGCTGATTTGTTTTTTGTATTCCAAGTAAATTAGCAATGTGGTGATGGAATCTTCACTACGTGTCCCTGACGGCGATATTCCAAATATTCTTCGGTCTGTTTAGTAAGCCGACTTCCTAAAAAGCGCTCTATAAGCCAGAGAGCAAGATCAATTCCCGAAGCGACTCCGGCAGCAGTAATCACAGAGCCAGTGTCTACGACTCGCTTGCGAATGCCGCGTGCTCCATAGTTATTTAAGGAAGCCCAGGCGGAATGGTGAGTAGTAGCAGCGCGGTTACGCAATAAATCGGCTGCTCCTAAAAGAAATACGCCCGAGCAAATTCCCACAATTACAGTTCCTTGCATATGCATCTGACGTAGTCGATCCGGCCAGATGCCTTGTCGAATGATTCGCCGTATGCCGGTTTGGCGTCCCGATAGCCATCCGCCTCCGGGCACAATGAAGATGTCCCAATGAGTTCCCTCCGGGTAAGAAGGCAATCCGGAAATTTCCATTCCATGAAAAGTGTGAATTCGGCTTTCCTCTTCGAGACTCAGCAAATCCGTACTTAACTTTCCTCCGAGTTGTTCAGCGGAACGAAGGACTTCGTAAGGTCCAATAGCATCTAATTCTTCGACTCCTTCAAATAGCGCGATGGCAGTGCGCATAGGTCCTTATACTGGCTTCACTATACATGATCGTCTGTTGTTGGGACAATTGATGTGGGAAATTTTCTATGAGAGTTGCAAACATAATGAATGTAGCAGGATTTCACTCTTTAGTGAAACCGAAATTCATATAAAGGAAGTGCTTCGACGTATTTTAGATCTAGCACTTCTTTTCCGGGAATTTCCGGCCACTGAGGAAGATAAATGGGGGTATTGCGTTTGAGGGGTGTAATAGTTAATTCTAAAGGTTCGGAAAAAAAGCGGCGAAGAGAAATCTCCCAGATCCGACCGTTATAAAAGTTATCGGCTACCACTTTGCCCCGCACGGATAAGCTGGCCACATTGCCTACATATGCGATGCGAAGGAGCACATCCGCACATTGATCTGATGAATCTCGTACGGCATGGATACTCCACCGCTTGGGTGTAAGGGTCTGTACAGAACTTGGAACAGAAATCGGGGTAGTCTGTAGTAAAGAAGTCCTGAAGATGCCATCAGCCCGTCGTTCATAAGATAGTCCAGTACCACCGGGTGGAAAAATTGACAGAAAAACACTCGGAGATCCGCTTCGGAAGGCACGAACCTCGGTGGGAGACCAAGTCAAAAAATCCGCATTCGAAATTAGGATGCGTTTCTGACCCCATACCCGGGCTTGCCAAGATTTTTCCGCTTGCTCAGCACTGAGAATTATAAAGTAAACATGACGTGCATCTTTGCTCATCACCGACAGGGCAATATCCATGCCCGATTGAGGGCGTGTCACCAGGAACTGAGAGTTTCGTATTTTGCGAATATTGATTCCGGTGGGACTTTCTGCCGAATGAACCGTCTGTGCATCCAGTGCAATTTCAGGGGCGATCCCCGGGATCTCTTTTAAAAAGCAATAAATCGAGTCTCCTCTTTCGAGCAGATACAGGGGTTGTGCAGTAGCCCATGCGAGGCGGACCCCTTTGAAATCGAGATTCAGTGGCCAAATTCCCACCGCATCTTTTGGAATGATGATAGGCGGCAGCAGAAGCTTCCGGATGGGGAGGATGATATCAAATTGGATGGGCCCCAACGAGTGGGTTTGTTGTCCGCGTGGATGGTTGTGAAAAAAAAGAAAGGCACTTTGAGAGGAAGCACGCAGGGCACACCGTAATAAAGTGACATCTTTCGGATCTTTTGCAGCGTGATCGGGAAGAAATGGAAATGCCGGAGCCAGTAAGGAACCGAAGTTATCCAAAAAAGCGGCGAGATTTCGAAGTGAGTGGTACCAGGCTTGGGGTTGACCAAACTCGCCCAAAGGGGCTTGAAAGTCATATGAAATTTTAGGATACCCGAATTCATGCAATGGAGACACACGGCCTATCGGGTTGGAACCTCCATGAAACATATAGATGCCGAGCAAGTTTGTGCCTCGTCCTAGCATGGTGACTGCCAAGGCATCGATATCTGCTTTTTCAAACAGTGGTCGACGGCGGAAGGTGATTTGATTTCCTCCTCCAACTTCCATAGCTGCATAGGGCACGCCACGGGGTAACCAAAGTCCCCGATTTTTCAGTTCGGCATAATCGGCTGTCTCCAAATAGGGGTTACCCAGTGCGCCTGTAAAAAGATATTCATATGCCGGATCAAGACGATGGGTGCCGGGTTTCCATGGAGCATCCGGATAACATCCCCAGACCGGTAACAATGAATGGGGAACGCGTATCTGATCCCAGGCAGTAACAGAGTAATAAGGTACATCGAAACCTTCTTGAACCGCCAGCTGCTTGAGTTGCTGAAGATAATTCGTATGTTCGATGTATTCATTATCTAATTGCACTCCGATGATAGGACCTCCTTGGGAAAAAAGGAGACCTTTGACTTGAAGATAAAGTTGAGCATACCACTGATGGACTAATTCCAAAAATGCCGGATCCGTGCTTCGGATGCGGTATTTTTGCATCACCCAATTGGGCAAGCCCCCATTGCGTACTTCACCGTGACAGTAGGGACCAATGCGTAGATAAACAAAAAGGCCGTATTGGGCGCAAAGCTGAACAAATTTCCGCAGATTACGCCGTGCATTCCAGTCCCATTCTCCCTGGAGCTCTTCATGGTGAATCCAAAAACAATATGTGGAGACGACGTTCACACCAGCTGCCTTTATTTTTTTAAGTGCGGATTCCCACTCGTGAATTGGAGTGCGCGCATAATGAAATTCCGCTACAAAAGGTATCCAGGGTTTCTTATTCCAGGTGAAATAGAAGTTAGTAGCTCCTAGGGAATCGCCAGCTGGACTGATAGCGGTCCCCAGCGCCAAGGAAGACGGTAAATTTGTCTGTGGAAGATGGGCCGCCTTAAAAGTATAAACTTTGGTTAAAAGTCCAGATGTTGCGCCTATAGGATATTGACTCGAAAGCGGCTGAATTGGCGCTACCGGAACTTTTGATGCCGATTTCGCTAGTAGATTTTTCTCATTAGCTCTGCCCGTACAGCAAAAGAGAAGGATGAGAACCGTAAACCACCCCATCCCGCGGAGCATAAAAAGAATGGAGAAAAGATAAGAGCGATCGGCTAATTTGCCTCCTCTGCCCGTACCATATCTCCATAATCGGTGAACAGATTCCAATGTGTCAGCTTGAAGGAAATGACATTCGTGAAGACAGGACTTACGCAAAAACAGGGAAAAAGGAGCGAGCTTTTCTCTGGAATCCGCGTCAGTCCTGAAGAGCAAAACGACGGCAAAGTGTGCTCATTTTATACTGGATTTGCTATATCAGGGGTATCAGTACTTAAAATCCTGTGTGGCGCCTAAACAATAAGGGACGTTTTTTCCTCACAGAAAATATCCGACCCGTTGAGAGGGAAAATTCCACTCAACGGGCCGGTTAACACTAGGGGGAACAAAACGTAGTTATTGGGCGGGAGCACTGGAGGCCGTCGGGCACACGCTGTTATTGCAATTGGGATCTGAGCAATTAGAAGCGGATTCCTCCTTTTCCATATGATGTTTCCTAATTTGTTGCATCTTTTCTTTCTGCTCCGGAGTCAGAGTAGCCATGATTTTTTCGTGAGTTTCCTTAAAGATTTCCTTGGCCTTTTCTTTTCGGTTTTCCACGGACATGGACGTATCTTCATGGAGGGCTTTCAGCTGAGAATAGCGCTGCTCCAGGAGGGATTTAATTTGGCTCTGTTGGGTAGGGGTCAGGTTGAGAGCCTTGGTAAGAAAATCAAGCTCATGTTGGCGATGATGCAACCACATTCCCTCACATTTTCCTGGCGGACATGTAGCTGTAGCTGAAGAAGGGGAGGCAGCAGTGTGAGTGGAACCTTGTGCAAAGGCGCAGGGCGTTAGGAGGGTGATCGCTCCACAAAGGAGAGAACTTAGCATATTTCTTTTCATAAGAATTATATTTTACTTAGGTGTAAGGCGTAGTGTGTAATACATGACGCCTCTAAGAGATGAAACCCCGTGTGACAGAAAAAGTTGCAAAAAAATGATTTTTTTATAGAGGACCCTATAAATTGCCTTATTTCTTCCGTCGCGAGGTAGGAAAATCCTCTTTTCTGAAGACTATGAGGAGGAATCGGCTGGTTTCCTCGCATTGTTTGTGCCGTGGAGCCGGACCCCGAGTGTTGTTTGCGCCTTGCGCGTTTGTCGGTCTTTATGCTCAGCACTTCTATAGCTTCTGGGGGCGGCTCCTGTCACTATGACAGGTGTACCGACTCCCACGCCCTGAAATACTGCGGCAGCCTTGTTTGCCGGTAGACGAATGCAACCATGCGAAGGGGCATAAGGAAATGGGCGATTCCACAAGAATTTTTTTATAACAGACAATAGTCAGGCGTTGTCTGCTGAGATTAATCACAACTGGAACTTCCAATGGAGGTCTGGGGCGGAGCAAATCCTGAGCTGTGCAACGCCTCCGCCATAGTCTTTTTGGGCTGGCTCTAAGAGAGGCTTATTATTAGTAGAGCCTAAATTGTCTCCAAGAACTGAATGGAGTGAAGAAATGTTTTCCTTAAGAAAGCCCAGTTTCTGGGCAGGAAAAAAATCAGGAACGAAAAATGCGGTAAGAGGGGGAAGGCCCTAGGGTGGGAGACGGCACTAGTGAATTTAAAAAGGATGTGAGCGGGGGGGGATTGGGCTCGGTTCTTTTTGTGGAGAAAGAAACTCTAACAGTGCAATAGGTTGGTTCTGCGCATCCAGGGTAGTAATAAATAACAAGCCAATCAGCAAACCCTTTGCGAATACCCCTCCATTTCGTACTCTTAAGGATTTAAAAATCCTTACTTTTGAGGACTCGGAAGAGAGATCTTTTATCGGATCAGGAGTTCTCATAAGGCAATTCTATATCATATATCTTACCATGCAAAGGCAATGTATCAATCTCTAAGAATGGCAAAAAATGACCTATTTGGCATTCGGTATTTTCCTTATTCATAAGGTAAATTTACGTGATGCGATGCACAAAGACTCAAAGAAATTCCGATCTATAGACCCAGATAAAGAATCAATAACAAAATTATGAATAGCAATTTTGCAAATAATCCTTTTTATCGCCTCCCTAGGGATACGAAAGAAAGGGAGCTTAGGGGGAATGTCTGGGACCTTTATTATTGGGCGGACGTTCCCATAGGAGAATGTATAACATATTTTACACCTTGCAAAAGGAATGTATCCCCTCCGCGTATTAAGAACGCCAAAAAAACGACGCATTTTCCTTTCGATTTTTGTTCCAGGAAGACAATTTAAAGATATGCGATGTATGAAGGTTCAAAGAAAGGTTCTCTTCCGCGTGGGCTTTCTCCCGCTTGGAGGCCTCTTTGGTATCTTCTGTTTATTTTTATATTCTGGCTGCGATAATATCTCTTCCATCAACAAATTTGGATTTCATACAAAGCTCCGAGAACAAGCCGAGCAGGCTGAGGTGGATGGCAAATATTTACGAGCATTGGATCTTTACGAACAATGCATAGATGGAACTTCCAAAGGAGGCGAAACGCATTATCGGATGGCTCTGATCTACGATGCCAAACTTCAAAACCCGGTGGGGGCTCTTTACCACTTCCAGCGTTTCCTCGAAAAAATGCCCGGAGATCCCCGTTTTAAAGCGGTTAATAAGGACGTAAAACGGCTTCGACTGCTAATTGCCAGCCAGCTCTCCGAAGGAGTCGTCGTTTCCAGAGCCGATGCCATACGGCTCAGAAACGAAAATCTTCACCTTCAGGCACAATTAACTCTATTGCGTTCCCAAAAAGAAGCTTCGAAGTCGCTCCCCATCACAAGCCGGAATGCTCAGGGATTTTCTACTCATGCCATTACCCAAGCGGCAGAAAAATTAGTGGGACCCGAAACCCAGACTTATAAGGTGGAGAAAGGTGATACGCTTGCCCTCATTTCCAGGAAATTTTACAAAACCTCCCGACGTTGGAAAGACATCGCCGATGCCAACCAAAATCAGCTGGGAAGTTCCACGCATGTCAAAGCGGGAATGACACTGATTATTCCTTAAGACAACCCTTTCCGGTTCATCCGCAAAAAGTGTGTTTAATGCGGTGAAGAGTTAGAATACGAAGGGAGAAGAAATGAAAGTCACGAAGGCCATAATGTCAGCGTTGCATCGCGCCAACTTTATTATTAATGCCTTCAATTTTTCCATTAGAAATAAGGTAAGCCCAAGCGTTAATAATAGAGGAACGCAAACGACGAAATGTCTTGGCAAGGGAGATAAGCAAGGGGATGAATTTATGCAAGCATCCCAGGTAAACTACATCAATAGCCAGAAATTTTACTTCTCTGAGGTCTTCATTGACCGCCTCCTTGGCCCCATATCAGTTGGTACAATGCGCTGAATGCGGTCCCACCCTTTTCCTATTTCAAATGCACGTTTTAAACATGTCGCTTCTCTTTCCCTCCTTGATACTCTGAAAAACGGCGTTAAATACACTTTTTTCGGATGAAGCAAATTTGCTCTTGCTCGAAAGAGAAAGTCTCTTAAACCTTTCTGTATGAGTGCGAAAAGCACGTTGGACGCTCCTTTCCTTGCATACGATTCAAAAATTGAGGGAAATGTGGTTATTACCAAGTTGGATGCCGCCATTAACTGGATGAGGAAAAACTCCCTCTGGCCCATGCCGATGGGCTTGGCTTGTTGTGCGATTGAATTGATGGCGGCTAGTTCGGCGCGGTACGATATCGCTCGTTTTGGAGCCGAAGTGATGAGATTTTCGCCGCGGCAATCTGATGTGATGATTGTGGCGGGAACGGTGACCTATAAGATGGCATGGATTGTAAAGCGCATTTACGATCAGATGCCCGATCCAAAGTGGGTCATTGCCATGGGTGCGTGCGCTTCCAGTGGGGGGATGTATCGGAGTTACGCGGTACTCCAAGGAATTGACCATCTTTTGCCCGTGGATGTCTACATTTCCGGCTGTCCCCCCCGGCCGGAGGCTTTGCTGGATGGCTTAATTAAGCTTCAGGAAAAAATTATGAGGGAACACTCCTTCGTGTCTCAGAAAAAAACTTTATGAATGCAGTGATCCCACGACTCACGGAACTCCTTTCCCAAATACCAGATTCCAGAGCTGAATGGAGGGAATTTCGAGAAGAGACGACCCTTTCCATTTCCAAGGAGGTGCTTTTTCTTGTCTGTCTTACTGCTCGTGATCAGCTGGGTTTTGACATGCTCTTGGATATTGCGACAATCGATCTGTTGGGCGAGGAGCCTCGGTTTCAAGTGGTTTACGAACTCTATAGTCTGAAGAGTGGAATACACTTGCGTATTAAAACCCGCCTGGAGGAGGAAGAGGCATTATCTAGTCTCGTCGGTATTTGGCCGGCAGCAGACTGGCATGAACGAGAAGCCTATGATATGATGGGAATTAGGTTCGAGGGACATCCCAATCTTACGCGTATCTTGATGTGGGAGGGGTACCCCTATCACCCCATGCGTAAAGATTTTCCCTTACAAGGACGGCCGAGCGAGGTTTGCGAAGTGGCTTTTACAGAGGCGGCTCCCTTAGGAGGAGGGCCTTTTGTGACCCTATCCACGGAAGGAACGACAGAAGTTCGAGAGCCTCGGGCGCGTCAGGTTGAAACGGCGCCTTCCCAAGCCTAAAGCATTTTTGTTAGAAAATGCTTAATGGATTCCTTAATTGCAGACAATCGTGGCCTCACGGAATTTCTGTCGTACATTGCCCCTCTGCCGGAAATTGCTTTGGATACGGAGGCGGATAGCCTTCATTGTTACTTTGAAAAACTCTGTTTGATTCAAATGAGCACTCCTTCGGATACCGTGCTCATAGATCCACTTGCGGACGTGGATCTCTCTCTTCTTTTTCGTGCCCTTCGCGACAAACGCGTGATTTTTCATGGCGCAGATTATGATCTGCGACTGCTTGAGCGTGCGGGGGAATTCCGCACGAGAGAGGTGTTTGATACTATGATTGCCGCTCGCTTATTAGGATATGATGGGCTGGGACTTGCGGCATTGGTGGAACGCTTTTTTGACGTAAAACTTTCCAAAGCTTCACAGAAGGCAAACTGGGCATTGCGTCCCTTATCTTCACAAATGGTGGAATACGCGATGAATGACACGCGTTTTCTTTTGCCTCTGGCGAAAATTCTAGGAGAGGAGATCGTCCGTTTGAGACGTCAAGAATGGCTGCATCAATCTTTGGAGCGCATGCTCTGTTCGGCTAGGAATCCCAGGGAAAAAGATCGCACAAAAGCGTGGCAAATTGCGGGTTCCGCCGTCTTGTCTCCCGCATCTCAAGCAGTATTGCGAACATTATGGCATTGGAGAGACGCGGAAGCACGGGAATGGAACCGACCTCCCTTCCATGTCATGAGCAATGAGGAGATGTTGAAAATTGCTGAGCTTTCTGTTAAAGGGAGCCCCTTTTCGACACCTCGATTTCCGGCTACCCGGCGCCAACGTTTTGAGCGGATGTTAGCTGATGCTTTACAGATTTCTGAGGCCGAGTGGCCAGTACGAGAAAAATTCATACGGCAGCGTCCGGATAAAGCGGCTTCGCAAGAATTTGAACGATTGAAAAAACTGCGTGATGAAGTGGCTGAAAGAGAAAAACTCAACCCTTCCATCATTGCCCCGAAAGCAGCTCTTGAAGCGATTGCTTTCCAAAAGGATTTTTCGGGTCTTATGGACTGGCAGAAACAATTGTTATACTGAGCACGATGGATATCATTGAATTAGCCTTACGCGAAGACATAGGGGAGGGTGACGTGACCTCTGCCTATTTTATTGATCCCAAGCAAACCGCCACAGCCGTGATAGTAGCCCGGGAAAGTTGTATCCTTGCGGGTGGAGACGTGGCAGCGGAGGTTTTTCGACGGGTCGATCCTAATCTTCACATTAAGATCCTGCGACAAGATGGAGAAAGGCTGGAGCGGGATGACCGGGTGATGGAGATTTTTGGAAAAGCGGCCGCGACCTTAACTGCGGAACGCACCGCATTGAATTTTATTCAGAGACTGTCCGGGGTGGCAACTTTGACTCGCCGCTATGTGGATGTCATTTCGGGGACCTCCGCAGTTTTACTTGATACCAGGAAGACTACTCCTGGTATCCGCAAATTTGAAAAAGCTGCGATCGTGGCTGGAGGGGGCACGAACCATCGGTTTGGGCTCTTCGACAAAATTTTGGTGAAAGATAACCATTTATTAATGATATCCGATAATGCGTTGATTGAAGCGATTGCCCGAGTCCGGAAAGAACGACCGGATATGAGCATTGAATTAGAGGCTGATACGTTAGATCAGGTGCGACGATTTGCAGCACTCGATGGTATCGGAAGGATCTTATTGGATAATATGAAGCCAGAGCAAATTCGGCAGGCGCTTGCTTTCAAAAGATCCGAACTCACCTTTGAGGCTAGCGGTGGTATTGACTTAGAAACCATCAGGGATATCGCAGCAACAGGTGTCGATTATATTTCAGTGGGTAGCCTCACCTATTCTGCGCGCGCCATGGACCTTTCATTGGATTTTTTAGTGTGAGGGTCACATTGGATACCGGTTTCGTGATATCAAGTTCCGCTATATGGGTGAGAAAATTACGGAATTATTAGCTCCCTTGAACACATCAGTGCTTCAGGCAGCTTGCGTCAATCGTGTGATCGGACGCAAAATCTGCGTTTTGCAGAAAATTTCTTCTACGAACGATGTGGCTTTGGAATGGGGGGAACGGGAGGAAAAAGAAGGAGCTGTGGTTTTTGCCGAATCTCAAACCGCTGGGCGTGGTCAGTTCGGACGCTCTTGGCACTCTTCTTCGAGACATGGTATTTGGTGTTCCATCTTGCTACGGCCGAATTTTTCTCCTCGGGCTGCGGCTTACCTCACTCCTCTTGCCACGATGGCGGTTGCCTGTGCCCTTCATCAAACGATTGGAATTCGACCGAGTTTAAAACTGCCTAATGACTTGTACTTTTTGGGAGGAAAAGTTTGTGGGATTTTAACTGAGGCCCGTACGGGTTCTCAATTTTTCGCTGTGATTGGAATTGGCATTAATGTGAATCAGGAAGAATTTCCGCCGATGTTGCAAGGAATTGCTACTTCTTTGAGAAAGGAGACGGGCAAGCTCTATAATCGAACGCAAGTAGCTCGGACTGTATTATTAGAAATGAATCGATTGTACGATTCTATGGGACATGGATTCGAAGAAATTCAGTCACTCTATGAATCTTGGCCCCGCTATGGAATTCCGCTATAGTTCCCCATTCGTGGTGAATGCCCGCCACACTATTGTGAATTACTGTGAACCACGAACTATCCACTAAGATTTTGGCCGTCGAGACTTCATGTGATGAAACATCGGTGAGTATACTTGAGGGTTTGGGAAAGATATTATTTCATACCATCCATTCTCAGGCGGATGTGCATGCTCGCTATGGGGGAGTGGTTCCCGAGGTGGCCTCTCGCAGCCATTTGGATGTTTTGCCTTTATTGGTGCAAGAAGCGTTTCAGAAAATTTCTGCGGATACGGTGGATTCATACGCGGCTACGGTGGGGCCGGGACTTGCATCGGCATTGATTGTCGGGACTTTTTTTACTCGGGCTCTGGCGCTTGGAATGGGAAAGCCGTTTATCGCTATCAATCATATTGAGGGACATCTTCTTTCCCCATTTTTTGGGCAAGAAACTGTGACATCTCATATTGCCTTAATTGTCAGCGGCGGCCATACTCTCCTGTTAGATGTACAGGGAGTGGGGCAATATGTCTTGCTTGGTAAAACATTGGACGACGCTGCGGGAGAAGCTTTTGATAAAGTGGCCAAATTCCTAGGTCTTCCTTATCCGGGTGGGATTCAAATCGATACTTTGGCGGCACAGGGAGATGCCGGCCGTTATGTTTTTCCTCGTAGTATGTTACATTCGGGGGATTTTAACTTTAGCTTCAGTGGTTTGAAAACCGCTATTCGCGTATTTTTGGAGCATGATCACACTGCATTTCTTCCGGACCTTTGTGCTTCATTTCAGGAGGCGCTTGTGGACGTCTTAGTTGCGAAAGCAATACGTGCCGCTCGAATTCATCACCGTTCCTTAATTGCTGTGAGCGGAGGGGTCAGCTCCAATAGTCGATTGCAGGCTAAAATGGCAAGTGCTTGTTCTCATTCCGGAATTTCGCTCCAAATTGCGGAACCTGGCCTGCGAACTGACAATGCATTGATGATTGCTTTTGCAGCAGCGCAGAGAATGAAGGCAGGTATTCCTGCTCCCAAAGACGTCCCAATCATGCCAAATCTCGACCTTGCAACCCTATGTAAATTAGGTTAGGAAATAACAAACATATTTTACTCATGAAATTTTTACTTTCTCTTATACTTGCTGCTTCCACAGTGCTGGCTTTTGCTGGCACGGATGGATGGCAAGTGGATTACAACAAGGCACTGACTCAAGCGCGTGCTCAAAATAAGCAAGTGCTTTTGGATTTTACTGGGTCGGATTGGTGCGGATGGTGTATCCGGCTTAAAAAAGAAGCATTCGATCAGCCTGCATTCACTAATTTCGCCAAAGGGAAGCTCATCCTCGTAGAGGTAGATTTTCCTCGCGCCAAGCCGCAATCAGATGTGGTGAAGAAACAAAATGCATCCCTGCAGAAGGACTATCATGTGGAGGGTTTTCCCACTTTAGTTCTTTTGGATTCCAATGGAAAACAACTGCGTAAGCACGTCGGATACCTGGAGGGGGGAGCGGATGGCCTGATTCGCTGGATCAGTCAGGAAAAATAAGTGTGCGGCTTTATCCCAATACTATTGAATTCAGCGCTTCGAAAATTGAGAAGTGTAGTAATTCTTGGTTTTACAAACTACAAACTACGAGCCAAGAACTAGCAAAATGGCACTTTGCCAGTCCTTCCGATTCCGCCGGGTATTCAGAGCTGAATACCTGGCGAGCGAAAGTACTCATAGTGGAGGACGATGGAGTCACTCGCATGTTGCTGGAGGAAATGATTTGTCAACGTGGCTTGGAGGTCCGGACATGTTCCTCTGCTGAAGAGGCCTTGAAGTTGCTTCAAAAGGAGTTCACGCCTTTGATCTTTCTCGATATTCATTTACCGGGAATGAGTGGGTTGGAGCTTTGCCGATGTATTCGGGATTCTGAACAAGGGGATTATTATTATATTTTGGCAGGTACTGGTAATAATCGAGCTGAGGATCTGAAGCACATTCTCAAGGCCGGAGCCAATGATTATATTGCCAAGCCTTATCAACCCTCTCTTCTCGATGTTCGGCTTTCTGTTGCTGAGGCTCAAGTTCATGAAATTTCCGCAAGGAAACATCTGGAGCGAGAGCTTAAATTTTTGGCACTCCATGATCCGCTGACCAAACTCTATAATCGTAACCAGTTGGAAGCCATGATCACTGGTGCTATCGAAAAGGCTCGCGAAGGAAAGCCTTCCTTTCTTGTATATCTGGATTTGGATAATTTCAAACTGATTAATGATACTCTTGGCCATGATTCCGGTGACCGCCTTTTAGTGGCTTTAGCCTATGTGTTGAAGAATTCTTGTCGCGATCATGATCTCCTGGTTCGCTTTGGCGGAGATGAATTTGTAGTGATCCTGCAAGAAGTGGATGAAGCGATGGCGAGGCAAATTGCTGAGCGCATTCGGCAACGGCTGGATGACTTTATTTTTTCAGAAAAAGGGAGGATTTTTCATTTGGCGACTTCCATTGGCATCGTTCTGGTAGATTGCTTACAAACACCTGCACAAATTTTGGCGGCTGCCGATTCCGCATGTTATGCGGCCAAGGCGAACGGGAAGAATCGAGTCGAATTTCATAAAAATGATGCCGGGCGAATTGCCAGAATGATTTCTGAGGCGGATTGGCCCTCACGAATCCGCGAAGCAATGCGTAAGAACTTGCTGCCACTATGGTTTCAACCGGTAACGAGTTTGGATAGAAAGCGCATCCTTTACCATGAAGCTTTGATTCGTTATGCAGATCCCTCTAGTCCTCAGCTTACGGCACCACACGTTTTCATGACCGCTATTGAGCGGGCTGGGCAATCGTTACCACTTGATCGCTTTGTGATTGCTAGCGCCATGTTAGCTCTCAAAAAATATCCTGATCTGACACTTGCGGTAAACTTGAGTGGCTCTTCATTTGGGGACAACTGTCTTCCGGGCTATGTTGCGCAACAGCTAGAGCTTCATGGGATAGCAGCAAAACGTCTTATTTTTGAAGTGACGGAAACTGATATCATCAAGAATTTGGCCCAGGCTGCTGATTTGATTCTACAGCTACAGGAAATGGGAATTCGATTTGGAATGGATGATTTTGGATCCGGATTTTCCTCTCTGATATATTTGAAAAATCTTCCCGTAAATATTCTAAAAATCGATGGGGCGTTTGTCCGAGACCTGCCCAAACAACCTTTCAATCAAGTGGTCATCCAAGCCATCCTGGGCATGGGGCAAAAGTTGGGGATTGTGACGGTGGCTGAACATGTCGAGACTATCGAGGAGTTTCAGCTCCTAGCCGACATAGGAATCGATTACGTTCAAGGATATTTTGTGGGAGTAGCACGTCCAACTCCCTATAGGCTCAATGAACTTTTTGCTCCCTTAAACCTTGCTGTGGAATGAGCAATGGAATCTGTCTGTTCTTCGGAAATCCAAATTATTAAAACCTCTGCTTGTTTCCTGGCCGGCTGTCTCCTAAATAGCACGCGTATGATATATTATTTATGAGACAAGGTACTGAGACGTATTTCCGAATGGGAGACCCCACGGAAAAAAAAATACCGCGAATTGCCCGCAGGAACCATCCGGATAAAGAAATGCTTTCCTTAAAGAAAGCCCGGTTCCTGGGTAGAAAGGAGGCATGAAGATGGCAATTCGAGCCATATTGTTTGATTTGGATGACACGTTGGTGGTGGATGAGGCGGTTTCGCAGGAAGCCTTTGAGAGAGTTGCTGCCAAAGCGACTCATTTTGGGGCGGACGCAAAAAGCTTTATTTGGGATTCCCAAATGTTGGCACGCAATCTTTGGAGCAAAGGACCTTGTTTTGCTTATTGCCGCGCTATTGGAATCAGCGCCTTTGAGTGTCTTTGGGGGACTTTCGATGACGACCAAGAGGATTTACGTAAACTTCGAACTTGGGCGCTTCCTTTTCGGGAAGCGGTATTCGACGGAGCTTTGCGGCAACAACTCATTGATATTCCTACTGTTGGTTCGGAACTGGCGGCTGAATTTAAAAAAGTCCGTCGTCGCCTCCAGCGTTTAATGCCTGATGCTAAGGAAACTCTTGTTCGCCTGAGCCGTGACTACCGTTTGGGAATGTTAACTAATGGGGCCCCATCTCTTCAGCGAGAAAAAATTGTGGCTTCCGGTCTGGAATCTTTTTTTCAAGCGATTAGCGTTTCCGGAGAAAAAGGCATTGGCAAACCAAGTTCGGAAATCTTTTTTCACTTAATGAGTGAACTAGGAGTTTTACCTTCCGAAACCGTGATGGTCGGTAACAGCAAGGAACGCGATATCATCGGAGCCCACAATGCAGGGATTCGAAGTGTTTGGATTTGTGTTCCGGGAGCGGAAGAGCCATTTGATATCGAACCTGATGCTGAAATTTCGGGCTTAAGTAAGCTCCCCACTTGTATTGATGAAATGAATTCCGTGAGTGTTCGATCGGATTCTCCGGAGCCTCTTGAGATCTAGCAGAATCTCTTTCAGTCAACATGAAATCGTGACTTGACGTTTCAAACAAGGAGTTCATTTTACTGCTCCGTTTGGAGCCGTGTTCGAATCCCAAAGAATAGGCAAATTCTTTCCCCGCTACTATATTTTGATGACTTCCGGCGCTTTTTTTTCGCGATTCCCTACGATCTTTGGAATCTTTTGTTTGCTTGCGACAGCTCAGTCGACATTAGCGCAAATGGCTGCCCCTATTGTGCGGCAAATCGATATCCAGTTTGTGGGAACTCCGAGCATTAGCAAAGAACGTATTCTGGCAAATTTAGGAACTAAAGAAGGTCTTCCATATAGTGAACGCCTTGCTGAACAGGATGTTCGAGCACTTTATGCAACGGGCGCAGTATCGAATGTGCGGATTTTTGCTGAACCTTTGGGAGAAGGCGTCAAGGTAGTGGTTCTTGTCCAGGGCCTTCCTTCCATAGAGGCTGTCTATATTCAGGGAAGCAGTCAGATTCCGATGACTCGAATTCGGAAGGAAATTTCCAGTAAGGTGGGAGAAGTTTTGAGCGAAGATCGAGTGGAGGCAGACCGTCAAAAAATTATTACCCTCTACGAAGGAAGAAACTATGGGCAGGTTCAGGTGACCTCGCGTGTGGAAGCGGTTCCCAAAAAGAAGCGTGTCCAAATTTTCTTTCACATTCAAGAGGGGCCTCGAATGATCGTTCAAAAGATCAGCTTTATTGGAAATCACTCCATGTCGGACAAAGAACTTCACCAAGCCCTAAAAACTAAAACTCGCAATATTCTTTTCTTTTTCAACAAGAGCGGGCGCCTCATTCCCTCGCAGCTCGAAGAAGATAAAGATGTCCTTCGTTTTTTTTATCAGAACCATGGATTTGCAGATGCCAAATGCACGGATATTCAGGTGCAGCCGAATCAACGTAAGGATGGTGTCAGCCTCACTTATACTATTCAGGAAGGCACACAATATCGGGTGAATTCAATTCGGTTTGAGGGGGTGGCGGCAGTCCGGCCGCAAGAATTGATGAGTTTGCTCAAAATGAAGGCAAATTCACTTTATACACCCAATGGATTGAACGCTGACCTCAAGGCTATTAACGATTTTTATGGATCGCGGGGCTACGTGGATCGCAATATTTTACCGCAGGTGACACCTGCCGGGGCTTCTAAGGTGGATCTTCTTTTTAGCGTGGACGAAGGAGTTCAATCCTATGTGAACTTGGTCAATATTCAGGGCAATACACGCACTAAAGATCGGGTCATTCGGCGGGAACTAGTTTTGAAGCCGGGCCAGGTTTTTGATATGACACTGATGGATATCAGTCGGAATCGGCTACAAAATTTGAATTACTTTTCACGTGTTGATTTGGTACCTCAATCTACTCTCGTCCCCGGCCGTAAGGATCTCAACGTCATCTTGGAAGAGAAAACTACGGGGAGTTTCACTTTTGGAGCGGGCTTTAGTACCATTGACAGCTTAGTGGGGTTTGCGGAATTGCAAGAAACCAATTTTGATCTTCTGGGCTGGCCGACCTTTCGCGGCGGCGGGCAACGCTTTCGAATACGGGGACAATATGGTCTCGAGCGAAGCGACTTTGTGGCTGCACTTACAGAGCCTTGGTTCCTGGGCTATAAGCTTTCCGCCGGTCCTGAAGGCTACTACCACGACGCAAACTACCTGAGTGATGTCTACGACCAGACCACTTACGGAGGAGATCTTCAAGTAAGAGCGCCCCTCACAAAATTTCTTGCCGCTCATGGAGAGTACCGTATTCAGGGCATTCGAATTGGCAATATCGACAATGCCGACCGGAACGACTTCCTAGGAAGCGATATCCGTACAAGCAAAGCCGGAAAACTGATTCGAGACTCTGCCGGAACCTATACGCAAAGCATGTTTTCGGGTGGAGTGGACTATGATACGCGAGATGATCTTTTCTTACCTCGACGTGGTTCTACCCTCAATTTCAACGCCTTTATATCTGGGGGAGGCCTGGGAGGAAACGTAAATGACTATGGCCTCACCTTGGAGGGCACGCACTATATCCTGCTTCCGTTTGACATTATTTTCATGGCTAAGGGACAAATAGGGGTGGTAAATTCCCTGGGGGCGGGAACGAAAAGTCCATCCAACCCTAATGTCAACCTCGGCGTACCCATTTTTGATCGACTCTACTTAGGAGGCGCCAACAACATGCGAGGCTTTAGATTTCGCGACGTAGGACCTAAGGATAAATATGGCAATCCCATTGGGGGAAACTCTCTGGCTTATACCACACTGGAAATTACCTTTCCTATCGTTCCAAGGATTAGGGGGGCTATTTTTACCGATTGGGGATTCGTGAATGCCAATGCCTACGACTATTCACTGAACCACATAAACGGCGATGTGGGCATAGGAATACGTCTGGACCTTCCCATTGGAGCACCCATTCGCCTGGATTTTGGTTATCCGGTTAAGTCAGATAATTTTAACAAGACCCCCGGACAATTCCAATTTAATATTGGATATCAATTTTGAACGTAAAGTGTGTTGAAGAGTCTTACTTTCAACTTTACTTTGCCGATTAACTGGAAAACATTTTCACCACATAAAAATATGTATCGTCATACATTTGCCCCCCTGCTTTTGATCATCGCCTGCTTATTGCTTGGAACGCCTTCGTCTCACGCCCAGCAATTAAAGATCGGAACACTCGATATGAATCGGGTCTTTAATGAATACTACAAAACCAAGGATGCTCAGGCTCAGCTGGGTGTTGTGCGAGACGCGAGCAAAAAGGAAATGGATGAGCGTGTAGCGAATTTAAAACAAGCCATGGCTGCAATTGACAAATTAAGTCAAGAAATCGATCGGCCGGAACTCAGCAAAGCAACTAAACTCGCAAAAACCAAAGAGCGGGACGATAAGGTCAATGAAGCACGCATGCTGGACCGCGATATCACGGAATTCCGTTCTATGAAAGAGCGTCAGCTCCAGGATCAATTCGGACGTATGAGAGCGGACATTATTAAAGATATTATGAGCGCGGTTACCGACAGGGTAAAATCCGCTGGGTATGATTTCGTTTTCGACAAGTCCGGGCTGAGCCTTGGGCAGGTGCCGGTAGTACTCTACTCGCGGGATGACATGGATTTCAGCGCTGATATCATTAATATCCTGAATAAAAATGCTCCTAAACTCAAGACTTCCAGCAATTAACAGCTCTGACGTCTGTGGATAGTTCAGTATTTTCGACGCTGCATCGACTTGTCGGGTAGCTATCGGACAATTTCTTCCAGTTCCTCTGGAGTTCCGGCTGCATCCTGATAATGTCCTCATTTGTCTTGGGTTGGTTGATTTGAGGTGAGTATGACGTGACTTGAAAGCCACAAATCTGGAGTTACCTTTATTAAGTGATGTGACGCAAAAAAGGAAACCTTGTAGGCTAAAATGTTTTTTTGCTCCCAGAGCTCCTAAAAGTGCGTAACGTCAGTTATTAAGAACTTTTTTTATGAATTTAGGGGAACTTGCAAAACTACTGGAAACAGAGGTTCCGAAAGAAGCTGCTGATTTTGAAATTCAGGGTTTTGCTGCTGTCGGAGAGGCGGAACAAGGAGAGATTACCTTTTTGGGAAATCCCAAATATTTGCCTGCGCTCCGCTTGAGTCGTGCTACCGCTGCATTAGTGCCTCTTGATTTTGCGGATTCAGTATCTCCGATACTTCTGCGAGTAAAAAATCCGACGGCAGCTTTTGGGACCGTGATTGATCTTTTCGCTGATGTGGATCATGTGCATTCCGCTGGCATTCATCCTTTAGCATATGTCGCACCGGGTGCCTGCGTAGCCGACAGTGCAAGTATTCAGCCATTTGCTGTGGTAGAGACGGGGGCTGTGGTGGGAGCTGGCACTGTGGTGGGAGCGCATTGTTATATAGGGTCCCATGCTGCTATTGGAGAAAACAGTATTTTATATTCGCATGTAAGTATCATGGCTCGGTGCCTGGTTGGAAATCGTGTGATTTTGCATTCAGGTGTCGTGCTCGGATCAGATGGTTTTGGATTTGAATGTGTGAGCGGACAACATGTGAAGCTCCCTCAACGGGGGATCGTGCAAGTGGACGACGATGTGGAAATTGGTGCCAATACTACCGTGGACCGCGCACGTTTTGGGCGTACCTGGATTCAAAAGGGAACTAAGATCGATAATCTGGTTCAGATCGCGCACAACGTGACCGTTGGCGAACACTCTATTCTTTGTGCTCAAGTGGGAATTGCCGGCAGTACCAAATTAGGGCGTTTCGTCACTTTGGCGGGGCAAGTTGGCGTCAATGGACACATTGAAATTGGAGACGAAGCGATTGTTACCGCCAAAGCCGGGGTGGTCAAATCCGTTGCTTCTAAAGAAATCATGGTGGGTCTTCCAGCTCGACCTGCCAAGATCTACAAGCGCAGTCTGTTTCATATGGAGCGCTTGGAGAAACTTTATGCGCGGGTGAAGGAACTGGAAAAGCAATTGGCTGAGTGGCGCTCTCAACAGCGGGAATCAGAGAAGTGAAAAGAAGGCTTATGGCATGAATGACTCCATAGCGGCTTCGCTATATTTCAACGAATCCATTTTCCTTCATAGGTTGGTCAAACGTAACTACTCGCATCACCAATCGATGCAAATGGAGCCAACATCCACGAAATGAATCCACTAAGTCTTTCCTGTGAAAAGTCTGCGGAGGAGGGATTCGAGCGTAACGATGCCGAGTATCTTTCCGGAGGTTTTTTCTGTCACGGTGCAGAGGGTGGTGTGGGCGGAACGCATTTTTCGGATTGCTGTACAGAGAGGGTCTGTTGAGGAGATGGAGAGGATTGGACGAGCCGAGGATGGGCACTTTCTCGAATGAGGACCGTCTAGCAAAAGCTCAAAGATATCAATGACCCCAGTGATTTGTTTTCGTCCTTCCAAAATAGGAATGCGTTCAATATCGGTTGTGTGAGAAAGTTCAAATAGCTCCGCAATTGACGTTTCCGGCCGAACATGGATGACGTGCTGCACCGGGATGGCGAGTGATGAAATTTTAGTATCTCTAAATCGCAGAATATTGCGAATCAATTGAGCTGCCGCCGGACTTAACTTATCCAATCTACTGAGGTGGGAAGCCGCGCGTCCGATTTCCACAGTGGCTGCAATGCTTTGGGCGGATGACTGATCTCTGGTCTTTCGGGTGATGAAGGGGCTGGCCAGCCATGAAAGCAAAGAGAAAAGCGGCCGCATGAGTCTTTGACATACGACAAGGATTCGAGCGAATGTGACCAGTGTGGATAGTGGCAAGCGCTGAAACAAAGGCTTGGGAAGTATTACCAAAAATAAGGAAAGAAAAGGAATGCCCAATGCAATTACCGCCGCCGCACCAAGAATTCCGATTCTCTGGGACAAAAAGGAATACAGCAGTGCAAGCGCAAGAATGCGAAAAACCGTAGAGAATGTGGTTACGGTGACTAATAAGCGATCGGTCCGCTTCAAAAGGGAATGCAGAGTGGTTGCGCGAGGGTTTCCTGCTTTCGCATAGTGGCGTAATCTGACGCGATTCACGCTGAGAAGTCCGGATTCCACTCCGGAAAATATGAAACTAATGAACATACAGGCAAAAATAGCAATGAAGATCATGGGGATGAGGAAGAGCGATCCGATGAGGAAGAATCTTGCGGTAGAGGAGAAATAAGAACTTCCAAGATACGTTTGCGAGAAACTCGCTGGACTTTCACTTCCCAGTTTTTCAGAAGCATCGAGGAGCCGGATTTTGGGAGCTGTCCAAAATGTTCAATGAGCAATCCTCCTATCGTATGAGGAGAGAACGTGGAGGTATCCAGGCCAAGTACTTCTCCCAGATCATCAAGACGAGCGCTGCCGCTTGCCAAGACATTTCCGTTTCTCATTTTTTCGATGGAAAGAGTGGAGCCTTCTTCTCCCAGAATTTCCTCAAGAATATCCACCTGGGTGACAAGTCCCTCCAGACCTCCGTATTCGTCAAGAAGAAGAGCCATGCTTTGACGATGAGTTTGGAAGGCAATGAGGAGATTAAGCAAAGGAATCGTTTCGGGAACAAAGGACGGGGGCTTGAGCATTTCGGTATAGTGGCCCTGAGGGGCAAGAAGGAATTCTTGCACATCCAGAATGCCGAGGATCTCATCCGGTGTTTCTCCTCGTACGGGAACTCGACGGTGTCTGCCTGTTCGGAGGAAGGAAGCGGCATCGGAGTTTGACAAATTATCGGATAGGATGAAGGCGTCTACCCGCGGAACCATACAATGATTCGCTGTTTCAAAGGAGAGTCTGATAATTTTTCGAAGTATCGCGGCTTCTTCTCCTCGCAGGCCTCCTTCCTCTTTGGCCATCTCAAGCAATGATTGCATTTCGTCGAGCGACAAAGCTTCGGCAGGAAGAACTGGGTGGCCGCTTAAACGGGTCATCCAATGATCATGCCATGTCAGCATGATACGAACGATGGGTCCGAGTAATTGATGAAGCATACATACGAGGGGCCAAGAGATCGATAAAATCTTAGTAGGCTGGGCCAGCCCGATCAATTTGGGAAGGAGTTCACAGAAGAGGATCACTCCGGCGAAAAGTAATACGGCTGCGATCCAACCCGGAAAATAAGCGTCCAATATTCGTGTGTCCATCCACCACAGACAAACGAAAATAAGTGGAAGCGTTACCAAGTTATCCGCAATATGAATGGCACTCAGAACTTCTCGGCGAGAGCGTAGCAGTTCTTCGAGCTTTTCCCCGAGTATTTTATTCTTTTGGCGAGCCACCTGCCTCATAGTCTCGGTCAAAGCGGAAAAGGAGGTTTCTACCATGGAAAGAAGTGCCGAGGTGATGACCAAGAAAATACCCAGGGGAAGAAGCAACAGGTGGGTAATTTCGTTCATTTCTTATAAATACGAACACTCAAAGAGCTTGTCGTCAACCGGAGCATGGAAACATAGTTTGAATACTTTGTCCTGACATGACCAGGATTTCAAGGGAGAGAGGAATCGTGACTTTGCGTATTTTGGTTGGTAACGTTTTCTGAATGAGCAAGTCCTTGCGTTTGGAAACGCTGATGGAAGGCTGCGGTGGTACGGATGCCAAGGCTTGTTACCATGCTTATTTTCTCTGTTTTAATGATGCCAGGTACTATGAGGCTCATGATGTACTGGAATATGCTTGGCTGAAGCTTTCGCCAGCGGAAGGCATGTTTTTTAAAGGACTCATTCAATTGGCAGGAGCATTTGTTCATCTTCAAAAACAATATTTGCGTCCCTACCATTACAAGTTTGGAGGGCGTTTGAGGCCGGCCAAGCGGTTGTTCTGGGTTGCTTCCAAAAATTTGCATCCGTACTTCCCCAAACATATGGGGCTGGATGTTGCTGTAGCATTGAAGGTTTGTGAGTTTCTGGAAGGGAAAATTGCTGCCAGTGGCTATCAATATAATCCATGGCGGCCGGAAAATGCCCCCTATTTCGAAGAGAAGGCGGACATGTGGTATTTGCGGATGCGTGGAGTGTAAAAACTCAAATTTTTTCGAGAGGACAGGCATGGTCTGCAATCTTCCGGATATGAGTCGCCAAGCTGCCGAAGTTTTTTTCTTCCAAAAACACATATTTCATATATGAATTAAGGTATTAATGGTCTCAAGAATAGCCATTCAATCCATTCAAGGTGAATAGCTTGCCTGAAAGGGGAGGTATTACCTGGAGAACATTTCGTATATCCTTCACGCATGAGCGAGTCACAATTTCCAGCAGACGGGAGCGTTTTAGAATCGCATGAGACTGGGACCGTGCAGGGAGGGGAGATCTCTTTGGAGGTTTGGAGGGAAGAGACACGGTTTGATAGGATCGATATGGGCTGGATTATTCTCAGTATTGGGATGGCGATAGGTGCCGGAATCGTTTTTCTACCAGTCCAAGTGGGAATAGTGGGTTTGTGGAGTTTTCTTGTTTCTGCTGCAGTCGCATATCCTGCTCTGTATCTGTTCCAAAGACTTTTTATCAATACCGTGGCGGAGTCAAAAGTGTGCAGCGACTATCCTGGCGTCATTTCAGGATATCTTGGCAAGAATTGGGGTGTGGCGCTTGGCATTCTTTATTTTTGTATGCTGGTTATCTGGATCTGCGTTTATTTGACTGCCATTACTAATGATAGTGCTTCGTATCTCCAAACATTTGGAGTGACTAAAAATTTGCTTTCTAAAAATCCTCTTTATTCGCTGATTTTAATCAGCGGCCTGGTATGGATCGCATCCGGAGGGGAAAAATTCGTTTTCAAGATATCGACATTCATGGTGCTTGCGAAGCTAGGAATCGTGGCTTTTTTAGGTATAGTGATGATTCGACTTTGGAATCCTGATAATATCGGTGCGCTGGATTCTTCCGGAGTCCTTATCAAGCAAAGCATCATCACGCTGCCTTTTACTCTCACGTCAATATTGTTTATTCAGACCTTGAGTCCGATGGTAATTTTCTATCGAATGCGCGAAAAATACCCCCAAGTGGCGCGTTATAAGGCGCTCCGTGCGATGAATGTCGCCTTTCTGATCTTATTCGTAACAGTCTTTTTCTACGCGATATCTTTTACTTTGGCATTGGGACATCATGAAGCTGAACTTGCTTTTCAACATAATATATCGGCAGTGGCGATAGCCGCGAAATTTTTTCCTCCTAGTCTGGCAATAGTCCTAGGGATTGCTTTGAATATATTTGCTGTGGTGACAGCATTTTTCGGCGTTTATTTAGGCTTTCATGAAGCATGTCGCGGATTAACGCTGAATATCTTTCATCGATTTTGCCCCGCAGGGGAATTAAATCAGGCGTGGCTCAATCGAAGTATTCAATGGTTTGTTGTTGTGCTAGGGTGGGGTGTCGTTACTTTGAACATCCCTATTCTGTACTTCACATCCATCTCGAGTCCGATTTTCGGATTGGTAGGATGCTTGATTCCTGCGTGGCTCGTCCTCCGGGTCCCCTCTCTTGCTCATTATCGTAATGTGACGTTGATCATCATTATTCTTACGGGCTTATTGCTGATCATATCGCCGTTCTTAGCGTTTGGAAGTTAGAGCGTTTTTCATTTTAAAGGAATTTCGCTATATTCGAGGTGCGTCAAAAATCGTAAATTACAGAACATCCCAAAATGGCCAGTCCGACCAGTGCGCCAGCGAGTGCGGCAATATTCCAGCGTTGAGTAGAGGCAGAAATCCAGGCAATCTGATCTCGTAGCAGATAAGGCATTCCTACCCAGAAGAGACCGCAGAGGATCCAGATATAGGCAAGGACAACGAGAAGAAGTCGCCAAGCAGGTGGTTGGAGATAACAAGCATCCAGGATAGGATTAGCTGCCAACAGAGCAAGAACCCCCAGGCTTCGGACAGCGAGAAACTCATCGAGGAATTTCCAGCTAAGTATCGCGGAAATTACTACAAAGCCCATTATTGGCAAGCGGAGTCGGGCAAATTCGCCCAAATCCATTTTCATTGCTAATAGAAAAACCCACACGGTGGCAAAAGCTAATAAAATGGCTCCCCATGTTTTCGATCGAGGAAATTGCCGAAGCCAGGCCCGAGTGGTATCTCTTTGTAAAAGAGCGGGGATATGAAGCAGGAGAAGAAATATTCCCGTGGCAATTCCAACAGTTTTGAGCGAAAGGGTGTAGATCATTTTTTGAGAGTCTCCCAAGCCCGCGCGGTTAAGGCTGCGGTTGCGGCAGCTACTTCGGCCATTTTTTTACTGTTTCCGCTGCCACGAGCAAGTTCGTATTTTTCCCAAATGACACTACATTCAAAATATTTCTGATGTTCGGGCCCTTGTTGGTTAAGAAGGACATATTTAGGAGCTGTGGGAGCGATGGCTTGTAAGATTTCCTGGAGTTTTCCTTTGGGATTAAATTCCTCAGGAGATTGTAATAAATGGGTAAAGGCGGTCTCGGTCTGATGCAAGATAAAGTCACGCGCTTTTTCGAAGCCTCCGTCCAGATAAATTGCTCCCACAAGTGACTCAAAAGCATCAGCAAGAGTGGATGGCCGATTTCGGCCTCCGCTGGCTTCTTCCCCGCGCCCCATCATTAAATAATTCCCTAAGCCAATGGTCGTTGCGTGACTTTTTAGCCCCGTGCGCGAAACGATCCGCGCTCGCAGTTTGGTGAGTCGGCCTTCGCTAAAATCAGGAAAAAGAATGTAAAGATGTTCTGTAACAACAAGTTGCAATACGGAATCGCCTAAAAATTCCAGGCGCTGGTTGTCGAATGGAAAATTTTTGCGTTCCAGAGAGATGCTCGGATGCGTGAGCGCCTCTGCAAGGAGAAGTGAATTGCGGAATTTATAGCCAATTCGCACTTCCAGCGGATTCATCAAAGCGCTGCACGAAGGAAGAGAAGTATTTGGTCTTAATGAGGTCAATTGTGAAATACAGGATTCACCATGATTCGGAAGTGCATTGATGCAATTAAAAGGTGCTCCGAAATTCCGGGAATAGGATCATCGTGGCCAAGTTCCGGAATGAGTTCAACGAATATTCCGAATTTTCCCATTTACAGATTCTCTATGGCATTTAGAATGTTAACTTCTAATTTTGTGTGTCTGCCATGACTATTGTTGACGAGATTGAAAAAGAACAGCTTAAGCCTCATGTCACCTCTTTCGAGGTGGGTGATACGATCAAGGTACACACTCGTGTCATTGAAGGCGATAAAGAACGAATTCAGATTTTTTCTGGCATTGTGATTGCGCGTAAAGGTACCAGGATCAACGCAAGTTTCACCGTGCGAAGGGTTTCTTTTGGCGAAGGAGTGGAGCGGAATTTTCCTCTGCATTCTCCTCGAATCGCAAAAATTGAAGTGGAGCGAAAAGGATCTGTTCGCCGTGCCAAACTTCATTACCTCCGTAAGCGTAAAGGTAAGTCCGCTACTACGGTGAAAGAGAAACTCTCTTAAAGGTATTTGTTAGGCTTCTTCATAGCATCATTCTGAAGAGATTTGTATCTACTCTCAGCCCATGCAGATTTTTGCCGTTCCTACCTGGCCACTATGTATCCACAAGGGGCCCATCTCATCGAAGTCGCTAAAACCTTCTTCGCCCTTCATCTCTATTTTAACTGATCCGCCTTCTCGCTGCTGAGGGGCTGTGTAGATACAGAGATGCCTTGTACATTGGAGTTAGAGCGAAAAGTAGGAGGAGGGGAGATTGCCGGAGTGGATGAAGTGGGTAGAGGACCTCTTGCCGGTCCCGTAGTGGCATGTGCCGTCATCTTGCCTATTCACTTTTGCATGCAAGGGTTAACGGATTCCAAGAAGCTTACCCCTCTTCAGCGCGAGCGATTTTACAGTATGCTCATTGCATCCCCGAAAATCAGCTGGGCTGTTGCTTGGCGGGATAATCGTGCTGTAGATCGTTTAAATATCCTGCAAGCTACCTATGAAGCGATGCGGGAAGCGATCTCTTTATTACCCACGTTACCCTCTCATGCCCTTGTGGATGGCCGACCGGTTCCGCGGTTTCCCATTCCTCATACAGCCGTCGTGGGAGGAGATGGAATTTCCCTGAGCATTGCTGCAGCGAGTGTGATCGCAAAAGTGACTCGCGATCGTTTTATGAGAGAAGCAGATGTACAGTATCCTCAGTATGGCTTTCGGGAGCACAAAGGGTATGGCACGCCACAGCACATTAGAAAATTGAAACAATATGGGCCTTGTTCACTCCATCGCCTCACATTTGCGCCTTTGGCGCAAAGAGAACTCCCTTTGGAAGACTGATCAGCAACGTTTTGGAGCGGAGGGAGAGAGAATGGCGGAGCGATACCTGCGCCGACATGGTTTTCGTATTCTTTATCGAAATTTTCGATCTCCCTATGGAGGCGAAATTGATCTGGTTTGCCGAGACCGACGAGAAGCCTGTCTGGTGTTTGTAGAAGTCAAAAGACGACGTTCCAGCCGCTTTGGGGAACCCTCATTAGCTGTACAAAGCACCAAACAGCATCTCCTCATTCGTGGAGCTTTCGCATGGCTGCGACTTCTCAATGACCCGGAAATTGTCTGTCGCTTTGATATAGTGGAACTCGTAGGGGAAGGCGCCTCCCTGGAGATACGCCACATCAGAGATGCTTTTCCTGTTCCCGCCCCTATCCACCCATTATGATGTCTGTTTTGCTTTACCGGTTTTTTAGTGCTACAATCTTCGTCCCTCCCTGCATTCTTGCTTTCTGCAGCTCGCTCCCGTATGCTAATGTGCAATGACTACCACCTCTCATGGCTCTATTCACTGATTTACAGTCTCTGGTTCAGAGTAGAAACCCTTTAGATAAGTCGCATATAAAATTAACATGTGTGGCTAATTTTTATTGTAACCAGTTGTCAATAGATATGGTGACTGATCTGTTAAGAAAATATGAGGGTTATCCTAGGGATCTCTTAAACCATGTGGAATTTATTATTGTGGATGATGGGTCTCCACTTAAATATAAGATTCCTCAGTTTTCTCTTAATGTCACCTGGTTGTGTATTAATGAAGATATTAAATGGAATCACGCGGGTGCAAAAAACCTGGGAGTCGTATACGCTAAATCAGACAAAATTATTATTACGGATATTGATCATGATTTTCCACCTGAGACGCTTCAATATCTGGTGGATGGGCCTCATCCGGGTCGGTATATTTATAAGTTTCCACGAAGAGATGCTAAAAATTACGAGAAAATAATAAGTCATGCTAATACTTTTTTTATGTCGCGTGCCCGCTTTATGCGGCATTATGGGTATGATGAAGAATTTGCGGGTCATTATGGTCACGAAGAGTATCAATTTTTAAGGCATCATAAATATCACGGTACCAAGATACGGTGCTTGCCAGAGAAATATCATTGCTTTCATCGCGTCGTGGATCGTGATCATTCCTACCACTCGCTGGTGCGTGATCTCACGTATAATGAATCCATTGTTCAGCGCAAAAGAAAGGAAATGCAATTATTTGGAGTTGAGCAGAGTCAGAGCCGGATATTTCTAAATTTCACTTGGCAAATCTTATACCAAAACCGTCTCGAACCTCTCGTGCCGCCTCTTCACCGATCTTGGTATTTCTTTGGGTGGCTGCGCCGCCTGTCGGGTTATCTCTCGCGATGAGCATATCATTTTTTTGAGATAATGTTTGCTTCATGGATTCCTTAGAGAGAGAGGTCGTGAGGAATCTTGAATCATTGCAAGGCAATGTGATCTCCCTTATTCTTCTGATTTTCGGTGCTTATGCGTATACTTTCTGGCATTCAGCCTTCTGGCATTCTCCATTGGGGGAATTATTTTGGAATGATGCAACCGGCGATCCGGCTGCAAGAACAAGGGGAAGCATTTTATTTCATCGCAGACTACCATGCTCTTACGAGCATAAGAGATCCTGCTGTTTTGCGAGAATATACACATGGGGTGGCATTGGATTTCTTGGCCTGCGGTCTGGATCCGGCGAAAACCTGTTTTTTTTTACAGTCCTCAGTGCCGGCAGTTGCTGAACTCGCCTGGATCCTGAGCACTCTAACGCCCATGGGGCTGTTGGAACGCTGTCATTCTTATAAGGATAAGGTGGCTCGCAACCTTCCGGCTACTCACGGTTTGTTCTCTTATCCTGTCCTCATGGCGGCGGATATCCTTCTTTATGACAGCGATCTCGTACCGGTGGGTAAGGACCAAAAGCAGCATTTGGAGGTGGTGCGTGATATTGCCATAAAGTTCAATGAAAGATATGGGATCATTTTTAAGCTGCCTGAACCCAGCATTCCTGAAGCAACGGAGACTGTGCCGGGTCTGGATGGAGCAAAGATGAGTAAAAGCTATGCTAATACTGTGGAAATTTTTGCAACAGAAAAAGTACTCCGAAAAAAAATCATGGGTATTCAAACAGATTCCACACCGGTGCATGCTCCCAAGCCTATCGGAAGCTCTACCATTCTGATGCTTTACAAATTATTTGCGAATCCCGTGGATTATGAACAAATGAGGGCAGACCATCGCAGGGGAGGAGTAGGGTATGGGGATTTTAAAAAGCGCTTATTTGAAGCGGCATGGTTGTTTTTTGAGCCCATGCGCAATCGGCGGAACGAGTTGTTAGCGGATCCGGAGCAAGTGAATCAAATTCTTAAGGAGGGTACGGTTCGCGCCAATACCATTGCTCAGTCAGTTATGGAGCGTGTGCGCTTCGCAATAGGCTTGAAGTAATGCATATAGCGAAAACCGTATAAAATGCGCATGAAAAAATTTATTTTATCAGTTTTAATAGTAATGAGTTTCGCGTTTTCGGCACATAGTCTGGAACGCAAGAATGTCATTATTTTTGTAGCGGACGGATTGCGTGGCAGTTCGGTGAATGCTCGGGACACCCCCTCTTTTGAACGAATACGGACCCAAGGAGTCAGGTTCGACAATAGCCATTCGGTCTTTCCCACGGTGACCACCGTGAATGCCTCGGTTCTGGCAACCGGTCATGCTCTGGGAGACACTGGAAATTTTTCCAATCATGTTTTTGTAGGATATCCCTTGTTTGATGGCCGGCGACTTGAAGAATCCGCCACTTTGGTGCCGTCGGTTAAGAACAATGCTGTTTTAAAGGATCTGAACGCCCATTATGGGGGAAACTATCTTGGCGAAGTTTCCTTATTAGCATGGGCGCGCGAACATGGGTTTTCTACAGCAGCAATCGGAAAACTGGGTCCCACGGTGATTCAGGATATTCGGTTAGCAAATCTTGTAAGCGCAGGAAGTGCTTCGGCTGTTGCCACCATTGTGGTAGATGATGCCACTGGACTTCCCCATGGAGTTCCTGTTTCAGACTCGATTGTGGAAGCGATGCGTCGTGCCGGATTACCTATAAGTGTTCCACGGAATCCTAAAGGGACTCAGGCCATATCACAGCGATATTTCACAAATGTTTTCCTAAAAGTGATATTACCAGAATTTGAAAGAGCAAAAAAACCTTTCATTGCTGTATATTGGTGTGCTGATCCTGATGCCACCCAACACAATCAGGTGGATAGCTTGAATCAATTTGTGCCGGGAATCAATGGACCTAGTTCGCTCGCGGGTATAAAGAATGCCGATGCAAATTTGGGTAAAATTCTCTCTTATGTGGATGCTCATGCCGAATTGGCCAAGTCTACAAATATCATAGTAGTGTCCGATCATGGGTTTTCGACAATCAGTAAAAAGTGGTTGAATGCCGATCGAACCCTGGCTACTTCCAGTTATGCCGCAGGGTTCACTTACCGAAATCAGAAGGGGGAGGTAGTGACTCAAGACGGTTCGTTACCACTTGGTTTTCTTGCCATTGATCTTGCACATGCTTTGAGAATGCGCCTTTTTGATCCTGATGGAGTGCCTGATCAGCAGAACGGTGTTCCAGTTTATCCTGAGGTGGATCCTCGAGGGAGAGCTGGGTTACGTCAATATCCCAGCCGCGGCAATGGATTGATTGGAAGCCGTGCGGTGGTTGCTAAAGATTCGGGAGCTGATATTGCAATAGCAAGTAGTGGGGGATGCGTCCTCATTTATCTCGTCAAACATAATCCGAAATTAGCTTCTCGCATGGTTTCATTTTTTTTGACCCAGGACTATGTGGGAGGAATCTTCGTCAACAAGAAGCAGTGTGGTGAATTACCCGGGACTTTGGGGCTCGACTCAATTCACCTGGAAGGGACGGCAAAGTTACCCACCCCGGCGATAGTGGTTCCTTTTCTCAATTTTGCGTTAGATGCGGCGCATCCCTTACAAAGCCAGGTATCGATTGCTGACACCTCTGGCCAGGAGGGTATGGGAACGCACGGGAGCATGGGACGGGGAGATACCTTTAATTTCATGGCTGCAATGGGACCCAATTTCAAAACGCAATATACGGATCTGGCGCCCGTCAGTAACGTGGATATCCCGATCACCTGTGCTCGGATCCTTGGCTTAGATCTTCCCTCTGTAGGGAAGCTACGGGGAAGAGTGATCGAAGAAGCGTTAGTGGGAGGACCGGAAGCGATGACAGTAACCTCCGGAACATTGGAATCTCAGCCTACTTCTTCGGGACTGACTATGCGACTGATCTATCAAGATGTGGGGAAACATCGTTATTTCGATGCTGGCGGATTCCCCGGGCGATCAGTAGGAGTTCGGAAATAGTCCACTTTCAAATTACGCAAACTCTGGAGAAACGCTCGCTCGTTTTCCCCCTGTTTTTGCGTCATGCCATCTCCTTAAGATAATGGGACCATTAAATTTTTACAAAACTGAGCACCCTGGCCATGAAGGCATAAAAACTCACTGATGAATACCAACAAAACAAAAGTTTTGACTACTACCTGCAATGAGCTGGTTGGGTATAGAGTCATACAACAACTGGGAATTGTGCAGGGTATCTTGGTACGTTCCCCCAACATCGCCCAAGGTTTTTTGGGCAGTCTAAAAATGATCGTTGGGGGGCGCAATCAAGCATATACTCGGGTATGCGAAAAGGCTCGTGAAGAGGCACTCCATGCGGTGATTGCACACGCTGAAGAAGGTGGAGCCAATGCCCTCTTGGCAGTTCGATATGATGCTACGGAGTTTTTGCCGGGTGTAACCGAGGTCATTGCCTATGGAACAGCGGTCATAGTACAGCCTCTTATCAGGGATGAGCTATAGCGCCTAAGGCATGGGAGCCGAATTCTTATACCAGAGGATCCCGTGTGTTCGCAGATTGAAGATGAGGGCTCGTAGATTATAGGCCATTTCTTTATTGTTTAGAAGAATGCCCAGGGCGCCTTGTCCTTCTTTTGTGGGCCCTATCAGACAGCGAATATCGGAGAAAGTTTTCTTGCTTTCGGCGAGGGTAGCATCAGTTGAGTTTAGGATCCCATCCATTCGCTTGGATGCTTGATTAAAATTTTCACTGGTGCTTTTCAGGTTGGCAAATGTGGTTGCCAGATTTTTCAGGTTATCGGGCTGGAGGAGGTCCGTATGAATTTTTTTTGCAACCAAATCGATGTCTTTAACAGCCGTGTCCAGATGAGTCATGAGGTCGGATGCTTGTTCAGCGACCCGATTTACGGTGGAGATGATATCAGCGATGGCTGTCTCACGTTCTCCGTGGAGGGTGGAGTCCGGCGGAATCGGAGGTGCTTTAGCAATATCTTTCCCGACAAGGATATCTACAAATCGATCGCCTAAGAGGCCGGAACTGCCGATGGTGAAGCGAGAGCCTTTGGGAATTTTGACATGATCGTAAATCATTAATGGAACATTGACTCCCTGCATATCAGGTAAGATGGAAGGTGCGCTGGCTACACGTCCCACACGTGCTCCACTCAGCAAAACATCAGCTCCTTTTTTTAGACCGCTAGCATTTGAGTAATTGATGTCCAGGTGATAGTAGCGGCGCATTCCTTCGCCCATGCGACCAAAATATACAATCAGGGTGCCGGCTGCAGCAAGGCCCAGCAGCATGAAAAGGCCTACGCGCGTTTGAATCTTTTTCTCATTCGAGGTCATTTTTGCTCCTATTCGACTTCATTAGTTTCATCCGATCGTCCTTCCACAAAATTGCGTACTACAGGATCGCTGGAAGATTTCAATTCCTCAAGCGAACCCCAGAAATGAATTTTTCCACGGTCTAACAGTGCGATACGATCTCCCACGTGATTGGCACTTACCAGATCGTGGGTGACGACGATCGAAGTGACCTGAAGTTGTTTTTGCAAGCGCCGAATGAGCCGATTGATACTATCGGAAATAATCGGGTCCAAACCGGCTGTGGGCTCGTCGTACAAAATGACGGAAGGAGGAAAAATAATGGCCCGGGCAAGAGCGACGCGTTTGCGCATGCCGCCGCTGAGATTCACGGGCATTTTTTTTTCGTGACCCGTCATATTGACCATCGTTAAGGCTTCATAAACCTTATCTTGAATTTTCTTCTCGCGCTTATCGTGCTCCCGCAAGGGAAATGCAACGTTATCAAAAACATTGAGGGAGTCAAAGAGGGCGCCATCCTGGAAGAGCATGCCGATTTTTCGGCGGACGGGTTCTAACTGGCGTTCGGTGAGCTGAGTGATGTCTGTATTTTCAAAAAGAATTTTTCCTTGAAGGGGCTTCATGAGGCCGATCAAATGACGAAGGAAAACGCTTTTACCGCTTCCGCTTTTTCCTAGCAGAACGAGGGTTTCCCCGGCATAGATGGAAAGATCCACCCCCCGCAAAATTTCTTGTGCTCCGATTGTTTGAGTCAGGTTTTGGACTTCTATAAGGGGAAGATTGCTCATTATTGTCCCGCCGGGAAAATCATATTTAACCCCATGGTGAGGAAAAAGTTGGCAATTAAGATGGAGAGGGAGCTCATGACGACTGCTTCTGTCGTAGCCCGGCCGACGCCTACTGCTCCGCCTTTGGCGTTCAAGCCTTGTCGGCAGCTAATAAACACAATGATGACGCCAAAGATGAGTCCTTTGATCATCGACATGAATATGTCACTGCCGTGGGTAAAACGGTACATGTTTGATAGATAATAGACGCTGGAAACATCCAATATGCGGACTGCCATATAATAACCTGCCAGGATTCCGATGAAAATACATTCAGCAATCAAGAGCGGCATGGAAATGAGCATGGCGAGGGTGCGAGACACCACCAGGTAATCGACGGGATGAACTGCCAAGGCCCGGAGGGCATCAATTTGTTGGGTGACTTTCATGGTGCCCAGTTCCGCGCTCATGGCGGCTCCTACTCGGCCTGCCACCATGAGGCCTACTAGGACGGGTCCGAGTTCCCGACACATCGATACCGAGACCACAGGGCCGACTGCGGATTCCATGTTTAAGTTACTGAATTGGAAGAAAGTTTGGGCGGTGAATACCGCTCCTGTAAAGGCGCCTGTCACAAGGACTACCAATTGTGAACCGAATCCGATTTCACAAATTTGGTGAATGACTAATTTAGGGCGAATCCGCCCGGAGAAAATCGACAATAGGGTCTCGTATGCTAAGAGAGCTATTTCTCCGAGATAGTTTAGGAAATTGAGGAGAGTCCCTCCTAGGAACGTGGCAAAAGGCATAGTTCAATGGAAGATGTCTACCTCCATAAAGCGGCATTGCCAGTAAAGAATAAATCGCTCTGTGTTGTCTGCTCTTTTCTTTTTTTTTATACCGGTTTCGCTATATGGCAAAACCTCTATAAAATGGGAGGATCCGCTCATTCTTTTTTCAAAAAAGAGCTTTTATCGCCGGATTAAGAAGAGCATGTTGTTTTTTTGACATTTGGGGTCGGCGCCTTCTTAATTTTCCGGAGGTCCCTACTCGGGTAAATATTCCTGAATCAATGGGACGATTCGGTTGCGAAGAACTCGCCGCTCTGATTATCTGCACAGCGCCATTCCTCTGATGCCTAAAAATACCGCCCTGAAAAAGATTCTTCTGATTGGTTCCGGTCCCATTGTAATTGGACAAGGATGTGAATTTGATTATTCCGGGGTGCAAGCCTGTAAAGCATTGGCAGAAGAGGGATATGAGGTGATTCTGGTGAATTCAAATCCAGCTACCATCATGACTGACCCGGAGTTTGCTTTGCGTACATATATTGAACCTATTACGCCCGAAGTAGTCACGAAGATTATTGAAGATGAAAAAGTAGATGCGGTTCTGCCCACCGTAGGGGGCCAAACCGCCTTGAATACTGCCATGAGGTTAGTCCATGATGGGACGTTAGACCGCTTGGGAGTGCGCTTAATTGGGGCCAATGCCGATGCGATTCAACGAGGTGAAGATCGTCAAATTTTCAAAGAGACCATGCTTTCCATCGGATTAGATGTCCCAATTTCGGGCATAGCTCACAATAGGGAAGAGGCGGATGAGGTAGCCAAATCCATCGGAAAATTTCCGCTGATTATCCGTCCGGCCTTTACTCTTGGAGGTGCTGGTGGAGGAATCGCCTATAATCGTGAGCAGTTCGCAGAAATCATCCGGCGAGGACTCTTACTCTCACCGGTTTCTGAAGTACTGATTGAAGAATCTCTCCTTGGTTGGAAGGAATTTGAAATGGAGGTGATGCGCGACTCTGCGGACAATTGTGTCATCATCTGCTCCATTGAAAATATGGATCCCATGGGTGTGCATACCGGCGATTCCATTACTGTAGCTCCTATTCAAACACTTACGGACAAGGAGTATCAGGCGATGCGGGACGCGTCGTTTGCTGTCATTCGAGCCATTGGCGTAGAAACCGGAGGATCCAACATTCAGTTTGGAGTCGATCCTAAAACGGGACGGATGGTAGTGATCGAGATGAACCCTCGTGTTTCTCGTTCGTCCGCCCTGGCTTCAAAAGCCACTGGTTTTCCGATCGCCAAAATCGCTGCGAAGCTTGCCGTAGGCTATACTCTCGATGAACTAAAGAACGACATCACCCGGGAAACGCCCGCATGCTTTGAACCGACGATTGATTATGTGGTCACTAAGATTCCGCGATTCACATTTGAGAAATTTCCCATGGCGGATGCCACGTTGACCACTCAAATGAAGAGTGTGGGCGAAGCCATGGCTATTGGTCGAACTTTCAAAGAATCTTTGCAAAAAGCGATCCGTTCTTTGGAAATTGGGAGGTTTGGATTGGGTGGGGACGGGAAGGATCATATGCCTCTTCGAGTGGATGGAGCGCCGGATCTCGAGGTAATCGAGCAACGATTACGAGTTCCAAACTCAGAACGCATTTTCTTTTTGCGATATGCCCTATGTGCCGGATTAAGTGAAGACCGGATTGCGGAACTCTCCGGAATTGATCCGTGGTTTATTCGAAATATCCGTCAAATCGTAGATGAAGAAGCATCTTATCGTCGGAATCCCACGCAGATTCCCTTGCGACGTGCAAAAAAAATGGGTTTCTCAGACTATCAGCTTGCTGTGCTTTCCGGTGTGTCCGAACTGGAAATTAGGGATCGGCGCAAAGCCGAAGGAGTAATTCCCACTTACCGATTAGTAGATACCTGCGCTGCGGAGTTTGAGGCTTACACGCCTTATTACTATTCCACATACGGGGACGAAGATGAAACTCGTCGCACTTCTCAAAAGAAAGTCATGATTCTAGGCGGAGGACCTAACCGAATCGGGCAAGGCATCGAGTTTGATTATTGCTGTGTCCATGCCGCTTTCGCCCTTAAGGAAGAAGGATTCGAGGCTATCATGGTGAATTCTAATCCGGAAACAGTATCCACCGATTATGATACTAGCGACAAACTCTATTTTGAACCGCTTGTTTTTGAGGATGTAATGAATATTTATGAGCGAGAGAAATGTGATGGAGTGATTGTCCAATTCGGGGGACAAACTCCACTGAATCTCGCTGCTTCTTTACAAGCGGTGGGAGTTCCTATCATTGGAACGCAGCCGCATAGTATCGAGATGGCGGAGGATCGCAAACATTTTTCCGCAATGATGAATCGATTGGGCTTGCGCCAGACGGCGGGGAGTACTGCCGTCAATGAAGCGGAAGCGCTGACTGTAGCTGCTCGCATAGGTTATCCCGTATTGCTGCGTCCTTCCTTTGTTTTGGGCGGCCGTGCCATGGAAATCGTTTATTCCCCAGAAGATCTTCGCCGGTATATTCGTACCGCTGTAAATGCCAGTCCTGAGCGTCCAGTCCTCGTCGATCGTTTTCTGGAAGATGCTATTGAAGTGGATGTGGATTGTATTAGCGATGGGACGCTCTGCGTAATTGGCGGAGTCATGGAACATATTGAGCAAGCGGGTATCCATAGCGGGGATAGCGCATGTGTGATTCCTTCTTATTCACTTTCCCCGGAAGTTCTTCATCGAATTAAAGAAGCCACAAAAACTATGGCTAAGGAATTGGAAGTGAAGGGATTAATGAATGTGCAGTTTGCAGTTAAAGACGACGAAGTCTATGTCCTTGAAGTAAATCCACGAGCTTCCCGAACAATTCCCTTTGTCAGTAAGGTGATCGGGGTACCTTTAGCTCAACTTGCTACGAAAATTATGATTGGACGGACACTTCCGGAACTGGGCTTCACACAAGAAATTGTCCCCAGTCATTATTCCGTGAAAGAAGCCGTATTTCCTTTCATTAAGTTTCCTGGTGTGGACATCTTGCTCGGGCCTGAAATGAAATCCACCGGTGAAGTCATGGGGATAGATCAAGATTTTGGTATGGCTTATGCGAAAGCTCAAATGTCCGCCCAACCAGCACTTCCTTTACAAGGCAGCATCTTTATTAGCGTTAAAGACGCGGATAAAGATGAGGTCGCATGGATCGCACGGGCATTTTCGGAACTTGGATTTGATATTTTTGCGACCAGCGGCACGGCCGCTTGTTTGGAAACGCATCAAATTCAGACCCAACGTCTCTTAAAACTCGCTGAGGGCCATCCTAATGTGTTGGATAAAATTCAGGAAGCGAAGATGGATCTCATTATCAACACCCCTAGCGGCCAACAACCAAGGAAAGACGAGGTGGTGATCCGCAGTGCGGCTGTGGCAGCTCGAATCCCAGTGATCACCACTTTGCGTGCCGCTCAGGCGAGCTTGGATGCCATTCGAGCGATGCGCAGTCGCCCGATTTCTCTGCGAAGTCTTCAAGAATATCACAGCCAAATCCACTCTTTGTAATGAAAAGTAATAAATTAACTTGCGGAAAGCCCCCAAAGCATGGTTTCAAGATCTCCCCCTTTTCCTGAATTTATCATTCAGGATCAGGAAAAATTTCAAAAAAATTTCATGTGAATACCTATGACCCAATAAACGTGCTAAATTGCTTATTGTTTTCCTAATGGCCAATTGTAATCCCATTTTAAAATAATGCTTTTGGTTTTTTTTCAACGTCGTGCACGTTTCACGTTATTACTGGTGCTGATCGCAGCCGGAATTTTCTCGTGCTTTACGAACCAGCTGGATCCCTATTACGTGCAAGTACTGACATTGTCAGCCATTTATGTGACTCTGGCTGTCAGTCTTAATTTGGTCATGGGTGAAACGGGGCAGTTTTCTCTTTGTCATGCAGCCTTCATGGCTGTGGGTGCCTATGCCTCCGCTTGTATCACGTCCTATGGATTGCCCACGTGGTTTCCGCATTTACAATTCACGGGCGATTCCTTCTGGTCGCAAGTGACGTTTCTTCCGGTTCTCATTGCAGGGGGATTGGCAGCTGGTCTTGCGGGTTTCATTGTAGGAGTTCCTTCTTTACGTTTGCGAGGAGACTATTTGGCGTTGGTGACTCTCGGGTTTGGCGAAATCATTCGTGTGATTTTGCAGAATACGGAA